>JAWKVR010000032.1:0-47511 GCA_041397945.1 Geminicoccaceae bacterium | reverse complement strand
ATCCAGGCGATCGGAAAGAGGGTGACGGCCATGGCGGCGAGTGCCACCACGTAGGCCGGCAGCAAGGTCAAGATGCGCTGCAGGCGCATCGACCTAGTCTCGCCGCTCGCTGCCGAGGCGCAAATAGAGCGCGCAGAGGGCGAGCACGAGGATTGAGAAGAGGACCATAACGGCCATCGCCCGGCCGATCTGCAGATACGCGAAGGCGGTGCGATAGGCGAGCGTCTGCGCCACCTCGGTCGCCAGCCCCGGTCCGCCACCCGTCGTGCCGAAGACGATGTCGAAAACCTTGAGCGTGTCGATCGAGCGGATGATCAGCACGGTGAGCAGCAATGGCGCGAGTTGCGGCATCGTGATGTGGCGGAAGATCCGCCACTCGGAGGCGCCGTCCAGGCGCGCCGCCTCGCGCGGCTCGGCCGCCAGCGACTGCAGGCCAGCGAGCAGGATGATGAAGACGAAGGCGGTCTGCCACCAGGTGTCGACCATGACGATGGTGAACATCGCGGTCGCCTCGGTGCCGTAGAACGTCGAGGGGCCAACGCCGATCAGACCCAGGAGGTAGTTGACGATGCCAAGGAAGCTATCGAGCATGACCTTGGACATCAGCGCCACGATGATGCCGGAGATCATCAAGGGTGTGAGCAAGAGCGTGCGAACCAGGGTGGCGCCGAAGCGGAGCCGGTCGACCGCAACGGCGATGCCGAGGCCGAGCAGGAGCTCGATGGCGGTGGCCGAGGTCGCGAACACCAGGGTGTTCTTCATGATCAGCCAGAACTCGACGTCGCCGAGGAGGCGGGTGTAGTTGGCGAGACCGATGAAGCTCATCGACCGGCCCCAGTTCCAGTCGAAAAGGCTGATGAAGAGCGCGTAGGCGAAAGGGTAGAGGGAGGTCGCACCGAGCACCAGGAGCATCGGTGCGACCAGGAGCCAGCCGGCAGCGTTACGGATTCAGCATCTCCAGGAATCGTGCCTGGAGTGCCTCGGTCGCAGCCTCGGGGGTGGCGCCACCATGTATCTCGTGAATGGCGTCGACGATGGCGAGCGCGTACTCGGCCCAGCCTTCGCGAAAGACCACGGTCGATCGCGAGGTGCGCATGCTGTCCTGGACAACTTTGACATAGTCCGGGTTCAACTCCGCCTTGTAGCCGGCATCATCCCAGGTCGAGAGGCGAGCAGCACCGCCGTGCATGGCGCCGATTCGGGGTTCGGCCGACTTGCTGGTCATCCACTGGATGAAGTACCAGGCGGCGTCCGGCTCTGCGGCATTCGCGGGAATGCCGAGCCCCCACATCCAGTGGCCGGTGAACGACTCGCCGCCGGCGTCCGCGGGCGGCAGCGTGGCGTAGCCGGTCTTGCCGGCAACCTGCGACCTCGGGGTTCTCGAAGCCCGGACCGAACAGGCTCGCGTCGATGAAGAAGCCGGCCCTGCCCTGCTGAAACAGTAGGCTGGCGTCGGGCCAGTCGAGGGCGAGGATGTTGGGCGGCCCCGCCTTCATCATGCCGGCATAGTGCGAGAGGCCGGCGGCGATGCGCGGATCGGTGAGCCGGGGCTTCGACCAGTCGCCGTCGAACCAGACATTGTAGGGCAAGGGTGTCGGCTCGGCACCCCAGGCATTGTAGACAATGCCGGTCACGGTATCGATGGGCGTATCGGAGCGGATGCCGCGCATCACCGCACCCAAGGCGACCTGGACCACCGCTCTTCTCGCTGATGGTCGCCGCCGCCTCGATCAGCTCTGGCATGGTCGCCGGCACGGTGCCGTCGAGATGGACGCGTCGACATGTTCCTTGTTGTAGAAGAGGATGTAGCTCTCGAAGCTCACCGGGATCGCGTAGTCCTCGGCATCGGCGTCTCCTGGCGGATACTGGGTGGCAGCGAGGAAGCCCGCCGGAAAGTCGCCTAGGCCGTAGTCCTCGGCGGTCAGCTCCGGATCGTCGAGGAACGGCGTCAGGGGCTGGATGAGACCGGCCGACCATTGGGTGAAAGCGGTCGAATCCATCGGCAGTAAGTAGACGTCGGCGACGCCCTCCGTCGCCCGCAGCGCCAGCTCCATCCGATCGAAATAGAGGTCCTCGGCGAAGGCCTGAACGTCGACCGAGATGCCGGTCGCTTCCTCGAATTCCGGCAGAAGCTCGCGTATCCCGTTGGCGACCGGGTGCTCCGCGATGAGCACCGTGATCTCGCTGCCTGCAAACCGCTGCCAATCGATGGCCATTGCCGGCGTCGAGACAAGTCCCAGCGCCGGCAGGACGGCGGCCAGGACGTGGCGCGTATGTCGCTGCATGGTTCTTCCTCCCTCTTTGTTTGGTTATTGCTGGCCCACGATTGGTCAGCCGGTCCAGGTTCCGTATTTCGCTTCGATGTTGCCGCGCAGCTTGTCGATGAAGGCATGGTCGATGACCGCGTCATGCGCGATGCCGTACCAGAGTCCGGCCCGGCGGACGTACTCGCGCAAGTCGGCGAGCGCGATCGCCGCCTCGTTCCAGGTGATGCCCATGGCCTCGGGACGGATGTCGACGCCGACCCGGTGGATGGCGTCGAGCATCTGCTTCGCCCCGCTGTCGTGCAGGAGCGAGCCGACATAGATGCCTAGACAGACCGGCTGGCCGTGCAGGAAGGGCCGTCGCGTATGGTATTCGAGCGCGTAGAAGACAAAATGGTCGATGCCTTCGATGTGGCGAGGGTTCCAGCCGGCATTGTGAAAGGTGGCGCCGCCCCAGCGATTTGCCTCCATGAGCGCGCGAATGCCTGTCTCATTGACGGCATTGATGTCGTCGAGATGGGTCATGACGAGATCGAAGCGCTGCCGGGCCGCATCGACGAGCCGCTGATCGTAGGGCCATTTCGCTTCACATTTGCCGAGACGATCGGCGTAGGCCCAGTCGAGATGGCCGGTGTGGTAGCAGAGAATTTCGCATACACCGCTACGGTTGATGTGGGCCGGCGCAGATTGGATGACGTCGAAATCGACGTAGACCGCCTCGGGCACGGCATAGCCCATGTAGCGAACCTGACCGTTCTGGCGAACGCCAGCGCGATGTCCGAATACGGCATTGACCGACATCGAGGTCGGGATTTGAAAGAGCGGCAGGCGCGTCCTCCAGGCGAAATACTTGGCGGTGTCCACCGCCCGTCCACCACCGATCCCGATGATGCATTCGGCCGGCGGCAGACCGTCCAGAGCCTTCTCCAGCATCTCCACATCCATGGAGGAGGCGAAGACTGGCCCGACAAGACCATCATCGAACGCCCCCTCGAAGCGTTCCCAAAGCTCCTCCATGGTCACCACGAGATACGGGCGATGAACGAAATTCCTGAGCTCGCATATGAGATTGCGACCATAAATGGTGTTGAAGGTCGCCTCCATTCCGCCTCGCTTCGCTGGTCTCTGATCCATCGAGTGGCACTGTCGAAGAGCCTTGCGAAGGCGTCAAGTGCTGAGCAGACCACCTTGACGAATGCCACGCACTCGGTGACGTTGGTGTCTGGGAGCAAAGGAGCCTGCGCCTTGAGCCAGAACGGGCAGCCCAAGCTGACGGTCGCCAACGCGACGAAATATTACGATACGGGCACCGGGCGGGTGCACGCGCTCGACGATTTCTCGATTGAAGTGCAGGAGGGCGAGCTCGCCTGCCTGCTCGGGCCCTCGGGCTGTGGCAAGTCCACGCTGCTCTGGGCGATGGCCGGTCTGCACGGCCTCTCGTCCGGAGAGATCCGCCTCGACGGCAAGCCCGTGACGAAGCCCAACCCGCAGATCGCCATGGTCTTCCAGGAGGCCAATCTCCTGCCCTGGCGCAATCTCATCAAGAACATCGAGCTGCCGTTCGAGATCCGCGGCCAGCGTCCGGACCAGGCGCGCATCGATGCCCTGCTGGCGGAAGTCGGACTGACCGGGTTCGAGAGCAAGATGCCGCGCGAGCTTTCCGGTGGCATGCAGCAACGGGCTTCGATCGTCAGAGCACTCTCGGTCGATCCGTCGCTGCTCCTGATGGACGAGCCGTTCGGCGCCCTCGATGCCTTCACCCGCGACGAGATGAACCTGCTGATCCAGCAGATCTGGATGGAGACGAGGAAAACCATCGTCTTCATCACGCACAACATCGCCGAGGCGGTCTTCCTGGCCGACCGGGTCTTCGTGATGAGTGCCAGGCCGGGCCGTCTGGCGCGTATCTTCGAGATCGACCTGCCGCGGCCGCGCAACCTCGAGATCTTCATGGCGCCGCATTTCATCGAGCTCGTCGGTGAGATCAAGGGCTCGATCGATCACAAGCCGCAAGTCCAGGCGGCCTAGGAGCACCAGACCGATATGGCGAGCGTCGACAGGGAGCTCCGGGACAAGATCCCGACCTTCGAGAAGGCCGGGGCCGCTGATGTCGGCAACTGGTCGAGCGCCGCCTCGACACTGTCGATCCTCAAGGGCAGCCGGGATGTGACACTGATCCTGGTCACCGCGATCATCGTCTTCGGTGGTGCCGAGCTGTTGCTGCGGCTGTTCGAGGTGCCGGCCTACATCGCTCCGACGCCATCCCAGGTGGTCTGGGCGCTGATCACGGACTTTCCGTATATCGGGCCGCATATCGGCTATACGCTGATCGAGCTTCTCGTGGGCTTCTCGATCGGCGCCTCGATCGGCTTCGTTCTGGCGGCCGTGATCACCCAGTTCCCGCTGGTCGAGAAGATCGTGGCCCCCTACATCCTGCTGCTCGTGACGACGCCGATGCTGGCCCTGGTGCCGCTCTTGATCCTCAAGTTCGGCTTCGGCTTCACGCCGCGCATCATCGCCGTGACGCTGGCCTCCGGGCCCATGGTGATGATCAACGCCGCGACCGGCTTTCGCCGCACCGACCTCGCAAAAATTGCCCTGGCGCGCAGCTTCGGCGCCTCGACGCTGCAGATCTTCCTGAAGATCCGCATCCCCATGGCCATGCCGATGGTCATCGTCGGGTTGATGATCGGCTCCATCTTCGGCCTCCTGACGGCCGTGGGTGCGGAGATGGTCGGCGGCTCGTTCGGACTCGGCAACCGTCTGACGTACTACTCGTCGCTGATCCAGATGCCGCAGTTCTTCGCCTGCATCCTCGTGCTCGCGGTCATCGGCATCTCGATCTATGTTTTCTTCTACTGGGTCGGCAAGAAATGGGCGAGCTGGGAAAGCTGATCGCCCGAACAAGGGAGAGACAGGGATGCTGAGGCTTCCGAGGCGACGGTTCCTTTCGGCGACGGGCGGCACGGTGGCGGCTCCGGGCTCGGGTCGGCGGGCTTCGCCCCGGGCCGTGCGCAGGCGGCGAGCGGCACCGTCCGCTGGGTCAGCCCGGCGTGGCACGATCGAGGTGCTCGACGACTATCCCTATTGGGTTGCCAAGAAATACGGCTGGTTCGGCGACATCGAGACGACGCTGGAGCCCGGGCCGATGGAGGCGACCGCCACCATCAAGCTGGTGGATCAGGAGCAGTCCGACATGGGCTTCCCCTCACCCGGCGTCTTCTCGCTCGGGCTCGAGCAGGGCATGCCGATCACCTCGGTCTGGCAGATGGGCGCCTTCGACGTCTTCAGCTTCGCGTTCCGCCCGGGCGAGAAGCCGGCCGATCCGAAGGAGCTGGCGGGCAAGACCATCCTCCTCGGCTCGATCGGCTGGAAATCGATCGTCGATCCGGAGCTCGCCCAGCTCGGCATCGATCCGGCAAGCGTCGAGTACGCCGAAGCCGGCAATCTCTGGGGCCAGGCACTGCTGCAGGGCCAGGGCGACGTCGCTTTGTCATGGGAGGGCCTGCGAGCGCAGTGGACCGGCCAGGGTCTCGAGTTCGACTATCTCCTGCCGTACGATTTCTCGAGGTTGCCGGCCAACACCTTCGTGGTCCGCCGCTCGGACGCCGAGGACGCGGCGAAGGCCGAGCTCTACGAAGCCTATCTCCGCGCCTGGGCCATGGGCCTGGAATTCGGCTACCTCAACCCTCGGGCGACGACCCAGATCGTCATGGATCAGTTCCCGGGCCTGGCCTCGACCCTCGCACCCGACATCGCCACCGAGTCCATGATGCAGCTCGCCAAGGTCTTTCGCGGTCCCTGGGACCAGCGCGAGGGGTGGGGCTGGCACGACATGGAGCAGTGGCAGTTCTTCTTCGATCTCCTTTTGGAGATCGGGCAGATCACGAAGCCCATCGTCGCGACCGATGTGTGCAGCAATGCGTGGGTGCCAGCGGCCAATGACTTCGACCACGCGGCCGTTCAGGCAGCGGCCGACGGCTTCGAGCTGAGCGACGACTACGCCGCCGTGGACGTGGCGGTGATCGAGTCCCGCCTCTAGGGCCTCGGCAGCTTCACGGCGGACGCCCGGCCCCTCACGGGCGGGGCGTCCGCCGCCGCGTTGGCGGCGGAAAGAGCTGCGGCTCGGGCGAGGTCGACCAGGTTCTGCAGGTGGCCCGCGCTCGGACTGTAGCAGACATTGATCACCAGGGCGTCGGTGTCGCCGATCGCGAGCGAGGCGTGCGCCATGGTGCTGTCGATATAGAGCGCATCGCCCTCGTTCAGGCGGGCCGGCGCGTAGTGCTCCGTATGCACCTCGATCGGACCACGCAGCACGTAGATGAACTCCTCGCCCGAATGTCGGCTGAGCTGGCTGAACCTGACCAGCGAACGGGCACGGATGGTGATCAGGATGGGCACCATCGCCTTTTGCGACAGGTCGGTGCAGAGGTAGCGGTAGTCGTAGTTCGGCGTCTCGACCAGCATCTCCTCGCCCGGTCGGGTGATGCTCCGCCGGGCCGTCACCTGGCCTTTACCGGCGACCTCGGCGGGGGGTGACGCATCGAAGAAGGCGCCGATGTCGACCCCGAGGCCCTCGCTGAGCTGCACCAGCTTGTCATAGGTCAACGACATCTGGCCGTTCTCGACCTTCGACAATGTCGAGACGCTGACCCCGGTGCGGAGCGCCACCTCGGCGAGGCTGATGCCGAGCCCGTTGCGGATCGCCCGCAGCGCGCGACCGAGCCGGGCCCGCGCCGGCCGCGGCTGTTCCTGTGGCTCAGTCGGTGCGGCCACGCGCCTCGATCGCCCAGATATCGACGAGATCATCGCCGCGCACACAGTGATAGTGGTCGTAGAGATTCATGGTCGGATCACAATGCGGCACCATCCATGTGGTCAGCTCGCCGAGCTCCACTGGCCTGTCAGCACCGGTGAGGTCGAGACGGCCGAACTGATCGCCGAACCGGCCATAGGTGGAGCCCGGCGTCGGCCCCTGCCACAGGACCGGCATCGGCCCGTCCATCGAGAAGCTCTTCGAACCCGCGTCGATCGTGGCGAAGTCCCGATGCTGCCGGCTGATCACACGGCTCACGACGAAGAGCGCCGGCAGGACCGGCCTATCTCCTCCAGCACCGATCTCGATCGAATTGTAGATCACGTCGGAGAAGACATAGGAGCCGACCTGCAGGTCGGTGAAGAGGCCGAACTCGTGGTCGAAGTCGTGCGTGCCGGTGCCGCTGCCGGTGACGATCGGGCAGGGATGGCCCTGCTCGACCAGCGCGTCGCGTACGTCGGCAAGCGCGGCCAGCGCCTTGCCCGACGCCGCCCGCCGCTCGGCGTAGCTCGGGATCGCCTGGGTCTGACCGGCATAGCCCTGCACGCCGACGAGCTCGAGTCCATCGGCTTCACGGATCGCCTTGGCCAGCGCGAGCGCCGCTTCGGGACTGGTGACGCCCATGCGGTGCGTGCCGACATCGACGTCGATCAGGAGCTTCAACTGCCTGCCGGCCTCGGCCGTGGCTGCCGCCAGCTCGGCGACATTGGCGACATCGTCGACAACGACAGCGAGATCGGCGAGCCGGGCGTTCAGGCCCATCAGGCGCTGAACCTTCGGCCGGCTGGTCACCGGTGCGGTGATCAGGAACCCGTCGAGGCCGGCCGCGGCCAGCGCTTCGGCCTCGCCGAGCTTGGCGCAGCAGAGCCCGATGGCGCCGGCCGCCAGCTGGGCTCGGCCGACAGCCGCCGATTTGTGCGACTTGGCATGCGGCCGAAGCGCTATCCCGCGTCCCTTCGCCCGGCCATGCACGGTGCGCAGGTTCAGCTCGAACGCGTCGAGGTCGAGCACCAGGGCCGGGGTGTCGAGCAGGAGACGGGAGCCGAGCTGGCCAACGAGCGCGGCATTGGGGCTGGGCCTGGACGTGCTCATGCGCACGTCTCCTCGCTCGGCCACCATGATCCAGCGGTGACGAGGCCGCTGCAGAACAGATGCTCGTCGGCGGTGATCGTCTCGCCGAGGCTGTCGGTGTGGACATAGCGGCCGGGCCGCCGCTCGAGGACGGAGGCGTCGCCGATGGCACCGGGCGCGAGGCTGCCGAGATCGTTGCGGCCGATGGCGGCCGCCGGGTGCAGGGTGGCCGTGCGGATCACGTCGTCGAGGCGCATGCCGAGAGCCAGGAACTTGGACAGCGTGCTCAACAGATCGTAGGCCGGCCCATGGATGCAGAGCGTGTGCACGTCGCTGGAGATGACGTCGGGGAGGAAGCCCTGCTCCAGCATGGCGGTCGCCGTCTCGAAGGCGAGCGAGCCCATCCCGTGGCCGATATCGAAGACGACGCCGCGCTTGCGGGCGCTGTGCCTGTCGGCGCGGATCTGGCGGTGGCCGTCGATCGGCGCGTTCGGGAACGGCTTGAAGCAGTGGGTGAGGACGTCGCCCTTGCGCAGATGCTCGATGATCTCGTGGCGGCCGGGCGGCGGGTAGTCGAGATGGGTCATCAGCGGCATGTGCAGCTTGTCGGCGGCATCGAGGGCGGCGTTGAAGGGACCGGCGCCGTTACTGCCGCTGGTGACCTGGCCGACCCGGACCTTGACGCCGACGAGGTGCTCGAGGTGCTCCCGGGCGACGGCCACCACCTCGCGCGGGTTGCAGAGGCGGATGTCGAGGTTCTCGCCCACCATGACGTTCTTCGAGAACGCGAAGATGCCGGCGAAGGAGATGTTCATGTAGGCCAGGATGCGGACCCTAGAGCGCTCGATGACGTGGTGGCGAAAGCCCGGGAAATTGCCGGGCCCGGCGCTGCCGGCATCCACGAACGTGGTGGTGCCGCTGCGCCGGGCGAGCTTGTCGGCATTCACGCCCAGTGAGGTGCCACCCCAGTAGACGTGGGTGTGCAGGTCGATCAGCCCGGGCGTGACGAGGCGGTCGGTCACGTCGACGACGTTCTGGGCGCGCTCGGCCGGAATGTCGTCGTCGAGGGCGGCGACCCGCCCCTTGGCGAAGGCGACATCGGCGCGCCGATCGACGTTCTGGCCCGGATCGAGGACGTGGCCACCTTTGAGGATCAGATCGAACAAGGACGAGGCTCCCGCGGGCGCCCACTCACCGCGTGGCCGCGCACATTTTTCTGTTTCCAATAAGCATGACCTGTTTACGATACGAAACAGCAAGAGAAAACAGGTTTCGCAGCGGTCGCAGCCATCGCGATCGCTGTGCCAGCAGGCGTGAAACGCAAGAAACCGGGGAAGGAAAGCGGCATGCACGACGATTTCCAGGCGAAGCAGCGACGGCTGAGGTCCTATCTGATGCGGCGCCGCCAGGTGCTCCACGGCGGTCTCGCCGGAGCCGCGGCAGTGGCGTTGCCCGGCCTCTCGCGCCGGGCGCTGGCCCAGGCCGATCCACCCCTGAGCTTTGTCGGCTGGCAGTACAACCCGCAGATCGTCGAGGAGAACGTCAACATCTTCCGTGAGCTCTATGGCGAGAACGTCAACTACGAGCTCGTGCCCGGCGAGTATCACGCGGTCGTCGAGACCAAGCTGATCGGCGGCCAGAAGATCGACATGATGTATGCCGAGGAGGACCGGCTGGTGCGCTGGTGGCGCGCCAACTGGGTGCGCGACATCGAGGACCTGCCGGGCGTGCCTGAGATCAAGGCCGGCATGTTCGACATCAATGTCCACAATATGACCCTGCCGGACGGCAAGCTCGGTGGCTTGCCCTACTACACCGGTCTTTAATTCCTTCGTCTGCAACCAGCGGCACCTCGACGCCGCGAAGCTTGAGCCGCCGGCGACTTGGCCCGAGCTCCTCGAGCAATGCCGCAAGCTCAAGGCGGATGGTGTCGCCGAATATCCCTACATGAGCGCCTGGCAACGGGCCTGGGCGAGCCTGAGCTGGAGTCTCTTCTCGATCTGGTACTCCGAGGGGGCGCCGGTCTTCGACGACAACTTCGACCCGGTGTTCGACGATGCCTTCCGCGGCGTCCTGGAGATGCATCGGACGATGTACGATGAGGAGCTGGTGCCGGCCGACATTTTCACCCTCGATCAGGAGGGTGTGCCGGCCTTCGCCACCGGCAACCACAGCTTCATGGTAGTGCACGAGTACGACCAGAAGGTGTTCAACGACCCGGCGCTGTCGCAGTTCGCCGGCGACTGCATCAACGCCGTCATGCCGGGCCAGACCCGCTCGACCTTCATCTGGACGGCGCTCTACCTGATGGGCAAGAACCCGGTCGATCTCGAGCGGGTCTGGAACCTCCAGCAGTTCTTCGGCGGCAAGGCGAAGGACGGCAAGTACCATGTCGCCACCCGCTGGGCCCTCGAGTTCGGCCTCGGCACGCCGCACAAGGAGGTGATCGAATCGCCCGAGGTGCAGGCCGCCTTCGGCAAGTGGAAGAACATGGAGGTGGCGGCCATCCAGCAGGAGACGGCGACGACTCGCGATGTCGCCAAGACCATGTGGTTCCCGGAGTGGGACTGGTACATGATGGGCGAGGTGCAGGACTACATCCGGGGTGCCCAGGAGACCGACGAGCTGGTCGACAAGCTGCATGACAAGGCAGTCGAGCTGAAGCAGCTCTACCCGCAATAGTCGCCGACCGCGGCCCCGTCCGAAGCCCGGGCGGGGCCGGCGAGCTCTCAGCCAGTTCGAAGCCCTCTTCCGCGAGCGCCCATGAGCTCAGCCACGATCGAGAAGGCCGCCGACCAGCGGCACCCAACGCGGCGGAGCAGCGTCGAATCGCTGCGCCTGCCGGTCCTGATGACGCTGCCAACGCTGGTCATCGTCTTCGTCGTCATCGGCATTCCGCTGGTCTACAGCTTGGCGCTCAGCCTGCATCGCATCAACATGCTGACCCAGCAATGGATCTTCGTCGGGCTGCAGAACTACCTCGAGATCCTGCCCCAGCCGGATTTCCTCTACGCCATGGGGCGCACGCTCTATTTCGCGGTGGTCACCGTCAGCGGCGGCCTGGCGCTCGGCATGGCCATGGCGCTGGTGCTCAACCAGCGCTTCTGGGGCCGCGGCGTCCTGCGCAGCTTCGTGCTGATTCCCTGGGCCATATCGCCGGTCGCCGTCGGCATCCTGTGGGGCTGGATGCTGAACGGCAATTACGGCACGTTCAACGGCATCCTCACCGACCTCGGCCTCGTCGAAAAGCCGATCGCCTGGCTAGCCAACGGCTGGGCGGCGCTCAATCTCGTGGCCCTCGTCCACATCTGGAACCAGGCGCCCCTGGCCTCGCTGCTGATACTCGCTGGCCTGCAGTCGATGCCGGAGAACCTCCGCCGTGCCGCCCGGATCGATGGTGCCGGACCCTTGGTGCGCTTTCAGGATCACTCTGCCCTGGCTGCGGCCGATGCTGCTTTGGTTCTGATCTGACGACCATCAACTCGATCATGGCGTTCGATCTCTTCTGGACCATCACCAAGGGCGGGCCGGGCAGCGCCACCACGGTGTTCTCGTGGATGGGCTACGCCTACGCCTTCCAGTTCTTCCGCTTCGGCGAGGGGGCGGCCATCCTCTACGTGCTGACCATCCTCTGCCTGGGGCTCGCCTGGCTTTATCTCAGGCTCTTCTTTCCGAGGACCCGGCGTCCGCCTGCAGGGTCAGATGTCGAAGCGAAGCCGCGGGGGCTCGGCCACGAGCTGGTCCTGCGGGTCGAAAGCCGGGTCCAGGCGGCGCGGGCGCGGCTCACCGGGCGTGTGCTGGGCGCCGGCTGGCCCGGCGCCCGGCTGCGCAGGCTGCTCTTCCGGCTCGGGCTCGGCACGGGCGTCCTCCTGATCTTCGCCTGGTCGGCCGGACCGTTCCACCTGGCTCGTCATCATGAGCCTGTCGCCCTCCGTCGACCTGGTGCGCACGCCGCCGACCGTGATTCCAGAGACGCTGACCCTCGAGAACTTCCGCTACGTGCTCTTCCCCGGCGGCGCCGTCGATGGCCAGTCGAACGTGCAGGCGACACGCGTGCCTACTCCGTCTGGAACAGCTTCGTCGTCGCCTCATTCGTGACCGCCATCAATGTCGTGATTGGCTCGCTCGCCGGCTATGCCTATGCGCGGCGGCCGGGAGCAAGTTCGCAGCCGGCTCGCTCTGGGCCTTGATGATGACGCGGATGACGCCGAGCCTGGCGCTTATCCTGCCCTTCTTCATCATCTTTCGGCCGACCAGTGTTTCGACCGCGCTGGTGATCGCCTATTGCAGCCTGATCCTGCCGCTCTCGACCTGGATCATGAAGGGCTACTTCGAGGGCCTGCCGCCCAATCTCGAGCGGGCCGCCCTGGTCGACGGCTGCACGCGCCTTGAGGCCATCATCAAGATCATCCTGCCGGTGGCGAAGCCAGGCCCTGGTGGCGGCCGGCATCTTCTGCTTCCTGGTGAGCTGGAACGAGTTCATCTTCGCGCTGATCTGACCAGCACGCCGCAATCGCAGACCATCCCGGTGATCATCTCGGGCTTCCTCGTCCAGCTTCGCTTCTACGACTACGGGCCGATGTTCGCGGCCAGCGTGCTGGCGATCCTGCCACCGTGCTGCTGGCCCTCGTCTTCCAGCGCCATCTGGTGAGCGGCATGCTCCTCCGGCTCCTCAAGGTTAGGAGTATGCCGTGGCCAGGGTGACCATCGACCGCATGAGCAAGGACTACGGCGCGGTCCGTGCCGTGAACGGGCTGGCGCTCGAGATCGCCGATGGCGAGCTTCTGACCCTGCTCGGACCGTCGGGCTGCGGCAAGAGCACCGCACTCTCCTGCATCGCCGGGCTCGAGCACGCGCGCGACTGTCCGGGGACCATCCGCTTCGACGATCAGGACGTCACCGAGCTCGAGCCGCACCAGCGCAATGTGGCCATGGTCTTCCAGGACTACGCGCTCTACCCGCACGCGGACGTGCGCGACAATATCAGCTTCGGCCTCAAGCAGCAGAAGGTCGATCCCGGCCGCGATCACGCAACGGGTCGAGGAAGGCGGCCGGCCATGCTCGATCGGCTCCTACCTCGACCGCCGGCCGGCCGAGCTCAGCGGCGGCCAGCGCCGCGTGGCCGTGGGGCGGGCCGGTCGTTCGCGATCCGGCGGTGCTCTTGATGGACAAAGCCGCTCTCGAATCTGCTGGACGCCGGGCTGCGCCTGCGCGCGGACGAGATCAAGCGACGGCTGCAGCACCCAGCTCGGTGTCACGGTCTTGCGTCACCGCGGCCAAGGAGGCGATGGTGCTCTCCGACCGGATGGCGGTGATGCGCGACGGGCTCCTGCAGCAGATCGGCCCGCCGATGGAGGTCTATCGCGAGCCGGTCAATCTCTTCGTCGCCTCCTTCATTGGCTCGCCGGCGATGAACTTCCTCGATGTCGAGCTGGTGCGCGAAGGCAACACACTCCTCTGCCGCTTCGCCGAGCGGACGCTGCGGCTGGCGCTGGGGAGCGTAAGCGAGGCGTCGCTGAAGAGCCTCGACCGGCCGAAAAAGGCGCTCTTGGGCATCCGCCCGAGCGATCTTCTGGTCGGGGGCAGCGCGCGCGAGCAGACGATCGAGGGACGGGTCTTCCTGGTGGAGCCGGTGGGGCCTGTCACGTTCCTCGACGTCGACGTCGAGGGCCAGGTGGTCAAGGCGGCCTGCGACCCGGACGGCACCGGTGGTCGGCGAGGTGGTGCCCCTCGGCTTCGCCGACAGCCGCGTTCGCCTCTTCGATCAGGCGACGGAGCAGCATTCCTAGACGAGGGTGGCGGACGCCACATCAGCGAAGAGAAAAGACGATGCGCAGGGTCAAGATGGCGGTTATCGGCGCCGGCACATGGGGCGAGAACCATGCCGCTGTCTCGACCTATCGATCCCGTGGATCTTCAATACATCTGCGATCTCGACGGGGATCGGGCGAGGCGGCTGGCGGAAAAGGTCGGCGGCTGGACCGACCGGATCGAGGAGATCGCGTCGAGCGATGTCGAAGGCGGTGAGCATCGCCACGCCGGACCATGCCCACAAGGGCCCCTGCCTCGCCATGATCGAGGCCGGCAAGCACATCCTGGTCGAGAAGCCGTTCACCATCGATCTCGCCGAGGGCCACGAGATCATCGCCGCCGCCGGGCCGAGAGGTGTCAAGCTCATGGTCGATTTCCCGGCTACGCTGGCACCGCGTACATGGGTGCGAAGCACTTCATGGAGTCGGGCGAGCTCGGCGAGGGTGTCATGGGCTACGCCCGCCTCTCCGACACGATCCATGTGCCGACCGAGATGCTGAGCTGGGGCAGCGCGTCCGGGCCCGAATGGTTCCTCTTTCCCCATACCATGGACGTCACCCGCTGGATCCTCGACGAGAGCCGGTCGAGGTCTTCGCCCGCGGCAGCGAGCCGCGTGCTCAAGGGCATGGGCATCGACGCCTATGACGCGATCCAGGCATTGTTCCAGTTCGAGCGCAGCTTCATCTGCGCTTCAGACCGCCTGGATCATCCCGGATGGCTATCCCACCGTGGTCGACAACAAGTTCACGCTGCACGGCAGCAAGGGCCGGATCGAGCTCGACAGCACGCCCCGGGATCGCCATCTCCAGCGACCGCTACAAATATCCCTTCTCGAGCCATGCATCACCCGCTACGGCAAACCTTCGCCCATTTCTACAGATCGATCCGCCACTTCGCCGACTGCGTGCTGGAGGACAGAGGAGCCCGCGGCCACCGGCCATGACGGGCTGATGGCGACCGCGATGATCAGGCGACCCTGCACGCTCGCTCGAGGCAGGGCGGCCGGTGCGCATGGACAGGTCCTGGCTGCATGAGCGGGCCGCGAACGCGCCAGGCTCGTCGAGGCGCTGGTGGCTGTGCTCCTGCCGGGCGACGGCGATTTTCCCAGTGGTGCCGAGGCCGGCGTGGGGCAAGCTCGCGGAGCGGCTGCTCGAGACCTCGGGTGCCGCCGGGCTGGAGCTGGTGATCACCGGTCTCGCCGGGCTGGCCGAGGCGGGCGAGGCCGGCCCCGATATGGTGCGAGCCTTCGAGCGGGCGGAGCCCGCGCTCTTCGGTGCCGTGCGCAGATCGCCTACCTCACCTACTACGAGAGCCCGTTCGTCCAGGAGGCGATCCGGGCTCTCGGCTTCGCCTGTGCGGCACCTGCCCAAGGGCTACGGGTGGGTCGCTTCGACGAAGCAACCGACCGGCCGACCCATGGCCGGGGTCGTTATGTGAAGACAAATGAGGTGCGGCGCGTCGATTTGAGCGGTCTCGATCTCGAGGAGCTGCGGCATGGCCACTGAGGCAAAGGCGGGCCTGGCGACGTCCTCGTCTCATCGGCGCCGGTGCCACCGGTGCGATCACCGCGCTCCTGATCCTCGCCGGGGCGGGCTCGACGTCGTCTGCCTCGAGCAGGGCGGCTGGACGGCGGCCGAGGACCATCCTCATTTCTGGCCATGACTACAGGAATGGCAGAAGCAGGGCGCTGGAACTGCGATACCAATGTCCGCCGAAGCGGCGACGAACTACCCGGTCGAGACCAACTCCTCCAACGTCCTCATGTGGAACGCGGTCGGCGGCTCGACCAATGTCTACGGTGCCCTCTGGCCGCGCTACAGGCCGTCGGACTTCAGGAAGGGCGTCGAGCACGGGCTCGCCCCGGACTGGCCGATCACCTACGAGGACCTGGCCGGCCCCTATGACCGGGTGGATCGGCTGATCGGGGTGAGAGCGGGCTCGCCATGGCGGCCTTGCCGCCGCATGGCCCCTACCCCACCGGGCCCCTGCCGCTGCGCAAAGTCGGGGCGGGCGCTAGCCAGCGCCTTCGACCGGCTCGGCTGGCACTGGTGGACGTTGCCGGCCGGCGTGATCGCCGAGGACTATGACGGCCGCCCGGCCTGCAACGGCTGCGGCGCCTGCACCGCCGGCTGCGCCCGCAACTCGATGAACATGTTCTCCCTTTCCATCTGGCCCAAGGCGCTGGCCGCCGGGGTCGAGCTGCGCATCCAGGCGGCGGTCGAGCGGGTCGAGAAGGGCCCGGACGGGCGGGCCACGGGGGCGGTCTACATCGACCGCGCCTCCGGCCGGCGGGTGCGCCAGACGGCGGATGTCGTGGTGCTGGCCTGCAACGGCGTCGGCACGCCCTGGCTGCTGCTCGCCTCCGACAACCTCGCGAACAGCTCGGACCAGGTGGGGCGCAACCTGCTGCACCACACGCTAACCTCGGTCGACATCTGGGGCGAGGACATCGTCGACACGCACATGGGCTATACCGGCTCCCTGATCAGCATGGAGTTCGCCGAGACCGACACGAGCCGCGGCTTCGTCAACGGCTTCAACTTCAACTGTGCGGCCACCGGCCACGCCGGCAGCCAGTCGCTCGGCATGCTGACCCAGAGCCCGGCCCCCTGGGGTGCCGCCCACCACGAGTGGTTCAGGCGCCGCTTCGACCGGGGCTTCGGCGTCTTCGCCATCGGCGACGACCTGCCCTCGCCCGACAACCGCATCACGCTCTCGGCGTCGCTCAAGGACGAGCTCGGCCGACCAGCACCGAAGCTCCACTACAAGCCGGGCGACAACGACGAGCGGATGATGCGCTACCAGCTCGAGCGGCTCGAGGAGATCGCCAAGGCCGCCGGCGCGGTCGACTACCGGCTCAACGACTACAAGGACGCCGAAGGCGTCTACCGCACCCCCGCCTGGCACCTGCTCGGCACCTGTCGCATGGGCGCCGACCCGGAGAGCTCGGTCGTCAACAAATGGCACCAGAGCTGGGACGTGCCTAACCTCTACATCGTCGACGGCAGCGTCTTCACCACCGGCGGGGTGGTCAACCCGACGCCGACCGTGACCGCCCTGGCGCTGCGCGCCGCCGAGCACCTGCGCGACAATTTCGCCGAGCTGCGCCGTGCGACCAAGCCGCTGGAGGCCTGATATAGGATTTATAACCTATTTCGAGCTCGGCCGCAAGCCCTGCGGGTTCGATCGGCAAATCACTCTCGGGTTCGTTCTGCGGCGAAAAGACAAAACGCGTTCTTTTCCATGGGCTTGCCTGCTCTCGGGTTCGTTTGCGGATTCCCGGGTTCGTTCGTCGAAAACTTGGGTTCGTTCGTCGATTCGCCGGGTTCGATCGTCGATTCCCCGGGTTCGTTCGTCGCCGGTTGTCGCAGATTCTGCGACTCTGCGGCCCCGCTGTCGCATATAACGCGACAATCCGGGGCCGCCTGTCGCATCAGATGCGACAACCCGGACGATTTTGTCGCAGAATCTGCGACAACCCGAGCGAATCTGTCGCGTATGATGCGACAACCCGAGCGACCGCCGGCCCGTAACATCATGCCACCCGCCCCCTGGAGGCCCGAGACTTGACCCGCGACGAGCTGCTTCTTCGCCTCGATGCCGTGCCGCGCGTGAAGCTGGCGCATCTGCCCACACCGCTCGAGCCGGCGCCGCGGCTGACCGCAGCGCTCGGCGGGCCGGAGATCTGGCTGAAGCGCGACGACCTCACCGGCCTCGCCTTCGGCGGCAACAAGACCCGCCAGCTCGAGTACGTCTTCGCCGACGCCCTGGCCAAGGGGGCGGACACGATCATCGGCAGCGCCTACACGCAGTCGAACTGGTGCCGGCAGATGACGGCGGCGGCAAAGAAGCTCGGCCTCGACATGCATCTCGTGCTGCTGCACGGCGAGAAGGGGCCGCTCCTGCAGGGCAACTTCCTGCTCTACCGGCTCCTGGGGGCCGAGATCGACGTGGTCGATCTGACCAGCCTCGAACAGGTCCAGCCGCTGCTCGAGGCGAAGGCGGCAAAGCTGCGCGAGGCCGGGCGCAAGCCCTACATCGTGGGGCCTATGCAGACCGAGAACCTCGTCACCGGTGCCCTCGGCTATGTGCGGGCGGCGGTCGAGATCGACGAGCAGCTCGACCAGCTGGGCATCGAGCCCAGCCATCTCTACCTCTCGGGCGCCAACATGACGCCGGCCGGGCTGGCGCTCGGCTTCGAGCTGCTCGGGCGCAAGCTGGCGCTGAACAGCATCGCCCCCATCAAGTGGGACAAGGACCGCGCCTGGGACATCGCCCGGATCGCCACGGCGACGGCGCGCCGCCTCGGGCTCGATGCCACGATCGACCCCGCCTCGATCCAGAGCTCGGACGACTATATCGGGACGCGCTACGGCGTGGTGTCGGATGCTTCACGGGAAGCGCTCCAGCTGGTCGCCCGGACCGAGGGCGTCATCCTCGACCCGGTCTACAGCTCGAAGGCGATGGCCGGGCTGATCGACCACGCCCGCAAGGGGCGGCTCACCGCCAAGGACAAGGTGATCTTCCTCCACACCGGCGGCACGCCGGCGCTCTTCGCCTATGCCGAGGACGTCATCGTCGACTGAGGCTCAGGCGGCCTCGCCCTGGCGGAACTGCAGGTCGGCGAGGCGGGCGTAGAGGCCGCCGCGGCCGATCAGCTCGCGATGCGTGCCGGCATCGACGATCTGCCCGTCCTCCATGACGAGGATCCGGTCGGCCTTGAGCACGGTGGCGAGGCGGTGGGCGATGACGATGCTGGTGCGGTTGCGCATCAGGTTGTCGAGCGCCTGCTGGACGGCGAACTCGCTTTCGGCATCGAGCGAGCTGGTCGCCTCGTCGAGCAGGAGCACGGCGGGATCGCGGAGGATGGCCCGGGCGATGGCGATGCGCTGGCGCTGCCCACCGGAGAGGCGGACCCCCTTCTCGCCGAGGAAGGTGGCAAAGCCCTGCGGCAGCGCCTCGATGAAGCCGCGCGCCGCCGCCGCCTCGGCCGCCTCGAGGACCTCCGCGTCGCTGGCCTCCGGGCCGGCCGTAGCGGATGTTGGCCCAGGCATCGGCCGAGAAGATCACCGGCTCCTGCGGCACGAGGCCGAGGCGCGCACGGTACGGGCCGGGTCGAGCCGGTCGATGGGCTGGCCGTCGAGGCAGATGCGCCCTTCCTGCGGGTCGTAGAAGCGCATGAGGAGCTGGAAGATGCTCGTCTTGCCGGCGCCGGACGGGCCGACCAGGGCGACGCTCTCGCCGGGGCGGACGGCGAGGTCGAGGCGATCGAGGATGGCGCGCTCGGGATGGCCCGGATAGGCGAAGCGGACCTGCTCGAAGCGCACCTCGCCGGCGGTCCGCGCCGGCAGCGCCAGGGGCTCCGCCGGCGCCTTGATGGCCGGCTCGCTGTCGAGCAGCTCGAACAGCCGCTCGGTGGCGCCGGCGGCCGCTGCAGGTCGCCGACGATGTCCGAGAGCCCGCCCCCGGCACTCGCCACCACGGTGGCGAAGAAGACGAAGGCCGAGAGCTCGCCCGCCGAGATGCGGCCGGCGAGCACGTCCTGCCCGCCCATCCAGAGCACCGCGACGATGGCGCCGAAGACGAGCGTGATGACCACGGCAGCCAGCATCGAGCGCGCCCGGGCGCGGGCGGCGGCGGCCTGGAACGCGGCTTCGCTGGCAGCGGCGAAGGCCACCGATTCGCGCCCCTCCTGGGCGAAGGCCTGGACGGTGCGCACGGCGTTGACGGTTTCCTCGGCCCGGCCGCTGACGTCGGCGAGCCGGTCCTGGGCGGTGCGCGACAGGCGGCGCACCATGCGGCCGAAGACGACGATGGGCACGACGACGAGCGGCACGACCAGGAGCACGAGGCCCGCGAGCTTCGGGTTGCTGTAGACGAGCAGGCCGACGCCGCCCACGGTCAGGAGGATGTTGCGGAGCGCCTGGGTGACGGTCGAGCCGATCACGGTCTGCACGACGGTCGTGTCCGTCGTCAGCCGCGACAGGACCTCGCCGGTTCGCGTGGTCTCGAAGAAGCCGGGCGGCATGCGGATGATGTGGCGATAGACCTGGGCGCGGAGCTCGGCCACCACCCGCTCGCCGAGCCAGGTCACGAGATAGGAGCGGAGATAGGTGGCGATGGCCAGCGCCAGGATGACGATGAGCGAGGCGCGGAGCGCGTGGTCCAGCGCCTGCGGCCGGCCCGCGCCGAAGCCGCTGTCGATCAGGTAGCGCAGGCCGATGCCGAGCGAGAGCACGGCGGCGGCGGCGACCACCAGGGCCACGAGCGCACCGGCGACCCGCCAGCGATAGGGTGCGAGGTAGGCGGCGAGGCGGCGGAGCTGGCGGAAGTCGCGGCTCCTGGCACGGTCGACGGCTTCGGGAAGCGGGGCGGCTGCCCGGGTCATGCGGTGCTCCCTGGAAATCGGACGAATCGGGCAGTCGGCCGCCAGGGGTGCGACAGCGACCTCGCGCGAAGGGGTGCCGGCGAAGGCTTGAGTTCGCCGAGTTGCCCCGCTATATACCGGCCGCTTGGCTTAGAGGAAAGTTCCCGTGAAAAAGGATATCCACCCGGCTTACCACGAGATCAACGTGGTGATGACCGACGGCTCGACCTTCAAGACGCGCTCGACCTGGGGTGCGGAGGGCGACACGCTGACGCTCGACGTCGATCCGAAGTCCCATCCCGCCTGGACCGGCGGCTCGATGCAGCTGCGCGAGCGTGGTCAGGTGGAGAAGTTCAACCGGCGCTTCCAGAGCTTTCGCCGCAAGGCCTGATCGCGCGCCCAGAGGCATCGGAGACGACGATGAAGATTCGCAACTCGCTGAAGACGGCGAAGACGCGCCACAAGGACTGCCGGCTCGTGCGCCGCAAGGGCCGCGTCTACGTCATCAACAAGAAGGACCCGCGCTTCAAGGCCCGCCAGGGCTGAAGCCGGCGCCTTCGACGTGGACAAAAGCCGGGCCTGGTCCCGGCTTTGTTGTTTTTTGGTGAAGGGCAGGCATGGGCGAGGCCGAGCCGGGTAGGCTCCTGCGGAAGATGTTCGACGCGGCGGTCTCGGCCGCCATGCCGGAGCGCGCCGTGCCGGCGCATCTGCCGAAGCCGCCTCGTGGTCGCACGATCGTGATCGGCGCCGGCAAGGCGAGCGCTGCCATGGCCCATGCCGTCGAGCAGCACTGGCCGGGCCCGCTCGAGGGGCTCGTGGTCACCCGCTACGACCATGCCGTGCCGTGCGAGCAGATCGAGATCGTCGAGGCGGCGCATCCGGTGCCGGACGCGGCGGGCGAGGCCGCGGCGGCGCGCATCCTCGCCATGGTCGAGGGGCTCACGGCCGACGATCTCGTCCTGGCGCTGATCTCGGGCGGCGGCTCGGCGCTGCTGGCGCTGCCGGCGCCCGGCCTCAGCCTCGAGGACAAGCAGACCGTCAACCGTGCCCTGCTGCGCTCGGGCGCCTCGATCGACGAGATGAACTGCGTGCGCAAGCATCTCTCGGCGATCAAGGGCGGCCGGCTGGCCGCCGCGGCGCACCCGGCGCGGCTGGTGGCGCTCATGATCTCGGACGTGCCGGGCGACGACCCTGCCGTGATCGCCTCCGGGCCGACCGTGCCCGACCCCACCACGCGCGAGGATGCGCTGGCGCTGATCGACAAGTACGGGATCGAGCTCGCCCCCCATGTGCGGCGCCATCTCGAGGACCCGGCCTGCGAGAGCGTCAAGCCGGGCGACCCGCGCCTCGACCGGGCGGAGACGGTCATGATCGCGACCCCCCAGGCCTCGCTCGAGGCAGCGGCGGCGGTGGCGCGCGCGGCCGGCATCACGCCTTTGATCCTCGGCGACAGCCTCGAGGGCGAGAGCCGCGACGTGGCCAAGGTGATGGCCGGCATCGCCAAGCAGGTGGCCCGCCACGGCCAGCCCTGCCCGCGGCCCTGCGTGCTGCTCTCGGGCGGCGAGACGACGGTCACCGTCCGGGGCGACGGCAGCGGTGGGCGCAATGTCGAGTTCCTCCTGGCCCTGGCCGTGGCGCTCGACGGCCTGGCGGGCGTGAGTGCGATCGCCGCCGACACGGACGGCGTCGACGGGGCGGCCGAGGTGGCCGGCGCCTGGATCGACGACGCGACCCTGACGAAGGCGGCGTCGCTCGGCCTTGCCGCCAAGGCCAGCCTCGCACGAAATGACGGCCACACCTTCTTCGCGGCGCTGGGCCAGCAGGTGATCACCGGGCCGACACTCACCAACGTCAACGATTTCCGGGCGGTGCTCATCACCTGAGCCCCCGGGGTGCGCCTTGGCACGCGTGCGATACATCGCCGCGAAAATTCGGTACAATTGCGCGACACGTATTGACTTGCTCGCCGCTGATCCGCCGCTAACTCTAGCGCATCCACCCGGGGCCGCGTCGGAGACGGATTCTTGTCGACCTTTCGTCAGATCCTCCTGTCACTGCTGCTCCTGGGCGGGGCCGCCGGGGGCTATCTCTTCTACGATCACCTGACGGCGGCGAGTGCCATCTCCAGCGATGGCCGGGGCGGCGGGCGGTCGATCGGGGTCGAGGTGGCAGCGGCGACGCGCGAGGCGGTGCGTGACCGGGCCGAGGCGGTCGGCACGACGCTGGCCAACCAGGCGATCGAGGTGGTGTCGCTGGCCTCGGGGCGGATCATCGAGCTGCTGTTCGAGCCGGGCCAGGCGGTCGAGGCCGGCACCGTGCTGGCGCGGCTCGACGATGCCATCGAGCGGGCGGATGTCGACGAGGCGCGGGCGATGGCCCGCGAGGCGCAGTCGGCGCTGGACCGTGCCCGGCGGCTGCGGGCCAGCAACAATATCGCCGAAGCCACGGTGGTCGAGCTGGAGGCCTCCGCCGCGGCTGCCCAGGCGCGGGTCGATCGGGCGGCGCAGCGGCTCGAGGACCGGCTGGTCCGCGCCCCCTTCGACGGTGTCGTCGGCATCCGCCGGGTCGATCTGGGGGCACGGGTCGACAACGACACCGTGATCACCACGCTCGATGATCGAAGCGAGATGATCGTCGAGTTCATGCTGCCGGAGGTGTATTACGGCCGCGTCCAGCCGGGCCTCGAGGTCCAGGCCAGCAGCACGAGCTTCCCCGACCGCAGCTTCGCCGGCACGCTCACCAGCATCGACACACGCGTCGACGTCAACAGCCGCGCCTTTCGCGTGCGCGCCTCGCTGCCCAACCCCGATCTCGTCCTGCCGGCGGGCCTCTTCGTTCTGGTCGATGTGACCCTGGGCGAGCGCCAGGCGGTGATCGTGCCGGAGGAGGCCGTGGTCAGCGAGGCCGATCGCAGCTTCGTCTATGTGGCCGGCCCAGAGCGGGCCGAGCGGCGGGCCGTGGAGCTCGGCACACGCAGCGTCGGGGTGATCGAGATCAGGGATGGCCTCGAAGCCGGCGAGCTGGTCGTCACGCGCGGGCTGCAGCGCCTGCGCGACGGTGTGGCCATCAACTACGACCCGCCGCGGGCCACCGAGCCTGAGCCCGTCGCCGGCACTTCCGGAGACATCGGTTGACCCTCTCCGAGCTGAGCATCCGTCGCCCGGTCCTGGCGACGGTGGTCAGCCTGCTCATCGTCGTCTTCGGCATCGCCGCCCTGAGCCGCCTGCCGGTGCGCGAGCTGCCCGACGTGGATCGGGCGGTGGTGAGCATCTCGACGGGCTACACGGGTGCGGCACCCGAGATCGTCGACACCGACATCACCGAGGTGATCGAGGGGGCGGTGGCCGGGGTGTCCGGCGTGCGCGAGATCACCTCGGAGAGCCGCCGCGGCCGTGGCCGCACGACCATCACCTTCAACAGCGACCGCAATATCGACGAGGCGGCCAACGACGTGCGGGACGCGGTCTCGCGGGTGCGGGCCCGCCTGCCCGACGACGCGGACGAGCCGCAGATCGTCAAGAGCGACAGCGATGCCGACCCGGTGATGCGCATCGGCATCGTCTCCGACCGCATGAACCCGGCGGAGATCACCGACTATGTCGAGCGCTTCCTCGTCGACCGGCTGGCGACCCTGGACGGCGTCGCCAATGTCGAGATCAACGGCCAGCGGCGCTTCGCCATCCGCATCTGGCTCGACCGCCGGGCACTCGCCGCCCGCAACCTGACGACCTCCGACATCGAGGCGGCAATCCGGCGCAACAATCTCGAGCTGCCGGCGGGCGAGGTCGAGTCCACCTCGCGCGAGCTGACCGTGCGCCTCGACAGCCGGCTGCGCGACGTCGAGAGCTTTCGCCGGCTGGTGATCGCGACGGCGGACGGCTACCCGATCCGCCTCGCCGACGTCGCCCGGGTGGAGCTGGGGGCCGAGGACGATTCGACCTTCGTCCGCTCGGACGGGCGCCCCGCCGTCGGCATCAACGTGCTGCGCCAGTCGCAGGCGAACACGATCGCCATCTCGGATGCGGTGCGCGCGGAGATCGAGCTCCTGCGGCCCATCCTGCCCGCCGGCATGGACATCATCGTCGGCTCCGACGACGCGATCTTCATCGCCGCCTCGATCCGCGAGGTGCTGATCGCCCTCGGCATCTCGATCATCCTCGTGGTGCTGGTGATCTTCGTCTTCCTGCTGTCGCTCCGGGCGACGCTGGTCCCGGCCGTCACCATTCCGGTCGCGATCATCGGCAGCTTCATCCTGATCCAGGCGCTGGGCTTCTCGATCAACGTGCTGACCCTCCTGGCGCTGATCCTCGCCATCGGCCTCGTCGTCGACGACGCCATCGTCATGCTGGAGAACATCCAGCGGCGGATCGAGGAGGGCGAGCCGCCGATCACCGCCTCGGTCCTGGGGGCGCGGCAGGTGACCTTCGCGATCATCGCCACCTCGTTCACCCTGATCGCGGTCTTCGTGCCGCTTTCCTTCATGCAGGGCCAGGTGGGCCGGCTCTTCATCGAGTTCGGCCTGGTGCTCGCCGCGGCCGTGCTGATCTCGACCTTCGTGGCCCTGACGCTCTGCCCCGCCCTCTGCTCGCGCGTGCTGAAGGGCAGGAGCACCAGTGCCGCCGGCACCGGTGGGGGCGGCCGGGCGGCGCGGGCGGTCGGCAATTTCTATCGGCGCCTGCTGCTCCGGGCACTCGGCGCCCCGCTGCCGGTCCTGGTCCTGGGCCTGCTGCTCGGCGCCACCAGCGTGGGCCTCTACATGGTGCTGCCGCAGGAGCTGACGCCGACCGAGGATCGCGGCGTCTTCTTCGTGCCGGTCACCGCCCCCCAGGGCAGCACCGTCGCCTACACGGACGAGCATGTGGCCCAGGTCGAGGACGTGATCAGGCCGCTCGTCGACAAGGGCGAGGTGACGCGCCTCTTCGCCATCGCCGGCTCGTTCAATTCCAACAATCGCGGCTTCGTCGTCGGCCAGCTCGCCGACTGGGCCGAGCGCGATCGCTCCCAGCAGGCCATCATCGGCGAGCTCATCCCGAAGATCTCGGGCATCAGGGGCGCGCGCGCCTTCCCGGTCAGCCCTGCCGGGCTGGGCCTCAGGGGCTCGAGCACGCCCTTGCGGGTGGTCATCGGCGGCCCGGACTTCCAGAGTGCGAAGGAGTGGGCCGACGACATCGTGCTGCGCGCCGAGGAGAACGCGAACCTCCTCAACCTCGAGGTCGATTTCGAGGAGAACCAGCCGCAGCTGACGCTGCGCGTCGACCGCGACCGCGCCGACGACCTGGACATCCCGCTCGAGACCATCGCCCAGACGCTGCAAACCTTGCTGGCGTCGCGCGAGGTCACCGAGTACATCGACCGCGGCCGCGAGTATCCCGTGATCCTCCAGGCCCGGCTGGAGGACCGCCGCAGCCCCACCGACCTCGCCAACATCTTCGTGCGCAGCGGCAATGGCGGCCGGCTGGTGCCGCTGACCGCCCTGGTCACCGCCGAGGAGGCGGCGGCGGCCCCGTCGCTGCGCCGCTACGACCGCCTGCCGGCCGTCACCATCACCGCCTCGCTCGCCGACGGCTACGATCTCGGCACCGCCATCGCCTATATCGAGGCGATCGCCCTCGACACGCTGCCGGCGGAGGCGCATCTCGGCTTCGCCGGCCAGAGCCGCGAATTCCTCGAGGCGAAGGGCGGCATCCTGCTCACCTTCGGCCTGGCGCTGCTGATCGTCTTCCTCGTGCTCGCCGCCCAGTTCGAGAGCTGGATCCACCCGCTCATCATCATGCTCACCGTGCCGCTCGCCGTGGCGGGAGCGCTCTTCGCCCTCTACCTCACCGGCCTCTCGCTCAACGTCTACAGCCAGATCGGCGTCGTCCTGCTGATCGGCCTGATGGCGAAGAACGGCATCCTCATCGTCGAGTTCGCCAACCAGCTCCGCGACGAGGGCCATTCCGTGCGCGACGCGGTGGTCGAGGCCTCCGTGCTGCGGCTGCGGCCCATCGTCATGACCGTCGTCTCGACGGTGCTGGGTGCCGTCCCGCTCGTCATCGCCAGCGGTGCGGGGGCGGAGAGCCGGATCGCCATCGGCACGGTGATCATCGGCGGGCTGAGCCTCGCCTCGGTGCTGACGCTGGTGCTGACGCCTGTGCTCTACGACCTCCTCGCCCGCTTCACGCGGCCGGCGAGCGTCGTCGGCCGGGAGCTCGAGGCGGCGCTGCCGGGGCCGCCGTGCGAAGCCGGGCCCGCCTCGGTGGCCGACCGATTCCGAGCAGGTTGACGATCAGCACCCCGGCGATGATCAGGCCGAGGCCGATGATGGCCCAGAGATCCAGCCGCTGGCCGAAGACGACGAGCCCGATGAGCGAGATCAGGACGATCCCGAGGCCGGACCAGATCGCGTAGGCGATGCCGACCGGGATGGTCCTGAGCACGAGGGCGAGGAAGAAGAAGGCGAGCCCGTAGCACACCACGACGGCGACCGACGGCCAGAAGCGCGTGAACTGCTGCGACGCCTGGAGTGCGGTGGTACCCGCGACTTCGCAGGCGATGGCGACGACGAGCTGCAGATAGACCATGGCGCATTCATCCAGCCGGCCGGCGCGGGCCCAAAAGTTCCGGGGCCAAGAGCATGACGGTGATCTACTACCTCTCCCACCCCGAGGTGACCATCGATCCGGCGGTCCCGGTGCCGGACTGGGCCCTCGGCCGTGGGGCAAGCGAGGACCGGGCGGTGCGCGTCGCCGCGTGGCTTCTGGCCTGCCGACGGATCGTCAGCAGCGCCGAGCGCAAGGCCGTGGAGACGGCCGAGCTCATCGCCGAGGCATCGGCGGCCGAGATCACTGTGCGACCTGCGATGCACGAGAACGACCGCTCGGCCACGGGCTTCCTGGTGCCCGCCGAATTCGAGCAGGTGGCCAACGCGTTCTTCGCGCAGCCCGCAGATCGGTGCGCGGCTGGGCGCGTGCCATCGACGCCCAGGCGCGGATCACGGCCGAGCTCGAGGCGGTGCTCGCGGACCACGACCGGGCCCTGCCCCTTCTCCTCGTCGGCCATGGCGGTCGGCACCCTGCTCTACTGCCGCCACGCCGGGCTCGCCATCGACCGCCGGCACGATCAGCCCGAAGGCGGCTCGGTCTTCGCCCTCGATGCCCGGAGCCTGGCACCCCTCTTCACCTGGCGGCCGATGGAGGAGGTCGAGCGGGTGCTCGGGCCTTGCTAAGCCGCCATTCGCGGCCATGTTGCGGCGGGAGACAAAGCACGGGAGATCGGGGCGTGGCCAGGGCCTATGTCTGCGGCACGCTGGACAGCAAGGCGACGGAGCTAGGCTTCATCCAGGCCTGCCTCGAGGCCGCGGGCGTTGCCACCTGCCTCGTCGATCTCGGCACCAGCGGCGAGGCCGCTCCGGCCGACGTTGCCGCCCGCGAGGTCGCGCGGCATCACCGGCGGCGAGGCCGCCGTCTTCACCGGCGACCGGGGCAGTGCGGTCACCGCCATGGCCGAGGCCTTCGTTCGTTTCGTCAGCGAGCCGGGACGACATCGGCGGCATGATCGGCGCCGGCGGGTCGGGCAACACGGCCCTCGTCACGCCGGCCATGCGCGCCCTGCCGGTGGGCGTCCCCAAGGTCATGGTCTCGACCGTGGCCTCGGGCAATGTGGCACCCTATGTCGGCCCCGCCGACATCTTGATGCTGCACGCCGTGGCCGACGTGCAGGGCCTGAACGCCATCACCTGGCGGGTGCTCGGCAATGCCGCCCATGCGCGGCCGGCATGATGCTGCACCAGGGCACCGATGCCTGAAACCTTCGGAGCCCAGGCCAATCGGGCTCACCATGTTCGGTGTCCACCACGGCCTGCGTGCAGCAGGTGACGCGCGCGCTCGAGGCCGATTACGACTGCCTCATCTTCCGCCACCGGCACGGGCGGGCAGGCGCTCGAGCTCGTCGCCAGGGCTCGTCGGCGCCATGCTCGATCTCACCACGACCGAGATCGCCGACCTCCTCGTCGGCGGCGTCCTGCCGGCGACCGAGGAGCGCCTGCGGGGCGGTGATCGACACCAAGATCCCCTATGTCGGCTCCCTCGGTGCGCTGGACATGGTCAATTTCGGGGCGCGGGAGACCGTGCCGGAACAGTTCCGGGACCGGCTCTTCTATGTGCACAACCCGCAGGTCACGCTGATGCGCACGACGGTCGAGGAGAACGCCCGCTTCGGCGCCTGGCTCGCCGCGCGGCTCCACCGCATGGCCGGCCCCGTCCGCTTCCTCGTCCCCGAGGGGCGGGGTCTCGGCGATCGACGCCCCGGGCCAGCCCTTCTTCGACCCGGATGCGGATGCCGCACTCTTCGCAGCGCTCGAGGCCGATTTCCGCCCCGCCCCGAACCGGCGCCTCGTCCGCGTGGCCCACCACATCAACGACCCGGCCTTCGCCGCCGCCTGCGTCGCCGCCTTCCACGAGATCACGAGGACAAGCTGAATGCCCCGCTTCGAGCGCCAGGCGCTGGTCGAGAAGTTCCAGGATATGGTGCGCCGGCGCGTGCCGATCATCGGCGGCGGCGCCGGCACGGGGCTCAGCGCCAAGTGCGAGGAGGCGGGCGGCATCGACCTCATCGTCATCTACAATTCCGGCCGCTACCGCATGGCCGGCAGGGGCTCGCTCGCCGGGCTCATGGCCTATGGCAATGCCAACGACATCGTCGTCGAGATGGCCCGGGAGGTGCTGCCGGTGGTGCAGCGGACACCGGTGCTCGCCGGTGTCAACGGCACCGACCCCTTCATGCTCCGGGACAAGTTCCTGCGCGACCTCAAGGACATGGGCTTCTCGGGCATCCAGAACTTCCCGACGGTCGGGCTCTTCGACGGTGTGATGCGCACCAATCTCGAGGAGACCGGCATGGGCTACGGGCTCGAGGTCGATCTCGTCCGGGCCGCCCATGAGCTGGACATGCTCACGACACCTTATGTCTTCTCGGCCGACGAGGCCGTCGCCATGACCGAGGCCGGGGCCGACCTCATCGTCCCGCACATGGGGCTGACGACCGGCGGCACGATCGGGGCGGAGACGGCGGTGAAGCTCGAGGATTGCCCCCGCATCATCGACGAGTGGGCAGCGGCGGCGCGGCGGGTCCGGTCGGACGTCATCGTCATCTGCCATGGCGGGCCGATCGCCACGCCCGAGGATGCGGCCTTCGTCCTCGCCCGCACCGAGCACTGCCACGGCTTCTACGGCGCCTCGTCGATGGAGCGGCTGCCGACGGAGAAAGCGCTCACCGCCCAGGTCGCGGCCTTCAAAGAGATCGGCTTCGGCGCATGAGCGCCACGGTCGGCATCCTCGTCGTCTCGCATTCGCCCAAGGTCGCCGAGGGTGCGGTCGACATGGTGCGGCAGATGGTGGGCGACGAGGTCGCCTGCACCGGCGTCGGCGGCGATCCGGCGGGCGGGCTCGGCACGGACGCGGCGAAGATCCTGGCCGGCATCGAAGCCGTGTGGTCGGAGGCCGGCGTCGCCGTGCTGGTCGATCTCGGCGGGGCGGAGATGAACAGCGAGATGGCGATCCTGATGCTCGACGAGGCACGCCGCGGCCGGGTTCGCATTGCCGCCGCACCGGTGGTGGAGGGGGCGGTGATCGCCGCGACCGAGGCCTCGGCCGGCAGCACGCTGGACGAGGTCGTGGCGGCGGCGGAGGAGTGGCGCTGATGGCGGCCGAGCATGCCCGCGTGCGCGTGGACCACCCGACCGGCCTGCATGCCCGCCCGGCGGTCAAGCTCACCAGGCTGGCGAAGGGCTTCGAGGCATCCATCCGCCTGCGCGGCCTGCCGGACGGCGCCTGGATCGACGCGAAGAGCATCGTCAAGGTCATGGCGCTCAAGCTCAAGACCGGCACCCTGATCGAGCTCGAGGCCGAGGGCGCGGACGCCGGAGCCGCGCTGGAGGGGCTCACGGGCCTCGTCGAGCGCAATTTCGACGAGCATGGCTGAAAAGCACTACAAGGGCCGCGTGGCCGCACCGGGTCTCGCCCTCGGGCCGCTCTTCCACCTGCCCGATCTCGCGGTGGCGGCAGACCGACCGGCCGGCACGCCAGAGGCGGAGATGGCGCGGCTGACGGCGGCCATCGCCGCCGCCAGGGAGCAGCTTGCGCTGCTGCTCGCGGAAGGCGAGGAGATGGCAGCCGAGATCCTGAGGTTCCAGCTCGAGATGCTGGACGATCCGGCCCGTCGAGACGGCGCGGCACTGGTGGCCGAGGGAGCCCCGGCCGTCCGGGCGTGGCAAGAGGGGCTCGCCTCGCAGGTCGAGGTTCCTCGCCGGCGACGACGACCCCATTTCGCGCCCGGGCCGCCGATCTCCTGACCTGCGCGATCGCGTGATGGCGGCGCCGCCGGCGGCGGCGGCCCGGCGATGGCCCTGGCCGGCGGGCGCCATCGTCACCGCCTCGCGACTCCGAGCCTGTCCCATACTCCTCGTGGTCTCGACTGGGCGGTGCTGGGTGGTGCGGCGCTCGCGGGCAGTGCCGCGAGCCACGTCGCCATGCTCGCGCGTGCCCGGGGCATACCGCTGGTGACGGCTGGGCCGATCGAGCCCGTGGCGGCGACGGCCGTGCTCGATGCCAGGGATGGCTTGGTCGTCGGTCCGAAGCCGGCGACCGAGCGCCGCTGGTCGCGGGCGGCTCGCGGTCGACCGCGAGGAGGCACGTGGCCGCGGCAAAGGTGGTGGCGGAACCCGCGCGCACCGCATCCGGCCGGCCGATCTCGGTGATGGTCAATGTCGACGACCTGGATGCCGTGCCGGACGATCTCCTGCGCGCTGGCGACGGCGTCGGGCTGCTGCGCACCGAGTTCCTGTTCATCGGCCGAGCGGAGCGGCCGGACGAGGAGACGCGGGTATCGGGCCTATGCCCGCCTGCTGCAGCGCCTGGGCGGCCGGCCGCTGATCCTGCGCACCCTCGACATCGGCGGCGACAAGCCCTTACCGGATCTCGATATTCCGGCCGAGACAAACCCTTCGGCCTGCGGCCATGACTCCGGCTCCCCGACCGGCCGGAGCCTCCGCCCGCAGGTCAGGCAGCGCTTCGGGCGGCGGCGGATGGCCTGCTCTCGATCATGCTGCCGATGGTCAGCCGCGCCGCCGAGGTCCAGCGCGGTCCTTCATCGCCGAGGCGCGCGCCCTGGACCTAGCCGTGCCGCCGGTCGGCATCATGGTGGAGACCCCGGCAGCCGCCCTCGCCCTCGACACCATGCTCGTCGATTTCGCCTCGATCGGCTCGAACGACCTGACGCAGTACGGATGGGGTGGCCTCGCGCGACGCTGGCGGCCGCGTCGCCGAGCCGATCGACTCCGCTCGACCCGGCCGTGCTCCGCCTCATCCGGATGGTGGTGGAGATGGCGGCGGCCAAGGGGCTGCTGCCTTCGCCTGGCGACATGGCGAGCGACCGGGCGGGCATCGAGGCGCTCGTCGCCATCGGGATCGAGCGCGTTTCGGTGGCACCGGCGGCGCTCGGCCGGGTCAAGTTGTGGATTGCCGGCTGCGCCGGCCGGGCTCACGGGCTGCCGCGTGCGGAGCACCCGAGCGCCCCGGGCCGCGATCGCTGCTGCGCCTCAGGCCTGCTCGAGCACTGGGGCCCGCATCCAAGGCCTCGATCTCGGCCTCGAGCCGTGCTGCATCGGGGGATCCGGGTGCCGCGTAGTTCAGGTTCTTGAAGAGGCCGGTGAGCCTGGTGAAGTGGCGGCGGGCCGCATCCTTGTCGGCGAAGCCGTAGCCGCGGGTGGCGATCGCGTGGACGCGATCGAACAGCGCTCTCTGCCGGGCGGGCGGGGCGCTGGCGTCGATGTCGTCGAAGGCGCGTCCGCTGGAGGAAGACCATGTCGATGAAGGCGGCGGCCCGGCCGATGACGAAGTCCTCGAGGCTGATGCCCTCCTCGCCGGTCACCTGCTCCATCCGGGCGATCTCGTCGCCGCGCTGCAGCAGGGCGGTCATCGCCTCGACCTGCTCAACCCAGTCGGGGGCGAGATGCTCGGCCGACCAGCCCTCGAGCTGGCGGTGATAGCGCGACCAGGAGAGCAGCGGGTCGATCGCCGGGTAGAACCGCTTGTAGGCGCGGTCGTAGGAGAGGCCGAGGAAGCACTCGACGGCGGCGAGCGGATTGCGTCACCGGCTCCTCGAAATTGCCGCCGGCGGGCGAGACCGAGCCGATGATGGTCAGGGCCCTTCGGCCCGTCATTGGCGCGGATGGCACCGGCGCGCTCGTAGACCCCTGATCGCGCTGTCGAGATAGCCGGAACGCCTCTCGCCCGGGATCTCCTCGAGCTCGCCCGAGGTCTCGCGCATCGCCTGGGCCCAGCGCGAGGTCGAATCGGCGATCATCAGGACGCGCAGGCCCATCTGGCGGTAGTACTCGCCGATCGCGATGCCGGTGAAGATCGAGGCCTCGCGCGCGGCCACCGGCATCGACGAGGTGTTGCAGACGATGACGGTGCGGTCCATCAGCGAGCCGCCGGTGCGCGGGTCCTTGAGCCGCGGGAACTCGGTGATGGTCTCGACCACCCGCCGGCGCGCCTGCCGCAGGCGACGAGCACCACGACATCGACATCGGCGTGCCGGGCGATCAGGTTCAAGAGCACCGTCTTGCCGGCGCCGAACGGCCCCGGATGCAGGCAGCGCCGCCCTGCGCGATCGGGAAGAACGTCGATGATCCGCTGCGTGCAGGATCATCGGCCGGTCGGGAAGAGCCGGGTCGACCAGCCGCGGGCGAGCCAGCTGGCGCGGCAGGGGGGTCCGGACCGGCCAGTCCTGCGCCATGGTGAGCGTGCGCTCGGCACCCAGGCCGCTTCGAGCCTCGCGATCGGCTCGTCGACCGTGACCGAACCCTCGCGCAGCCAGGTGACCTCGATGTCCTCGTCGAGATCGAAGGCACCGGCGATCTTGTGGCTGACCGGCCTTCGGCACGGCGCCGAGCGGGTCGCCGCCGCGCACCCTGTCGCCGATGCGCACGGTGGAGGAAGGACCACTTGCTGGCCGGACGAGGCCGGGCGCGGCGACCCCTTGGGGAGGAAGAGGCCGTGACCGACGGCCAGGGCCTGAGCGGTTCTGCAGCCCGTCATAGACCCAGCCCAGCATGCCGGGGCCGAAAAGGGATCGTAGCAGGGTTGCCGGTCTGCTTCGATCAAGGTCGCCGAGGCCCACGCCGCGGGTGCTCTCGTAGACCTGGGCATCGGCGCTGGCCCCCATGACGCGCAGGACCTGGCCTTGAGGCGCTGCTCGGGGCGCGGCGGCGACGTAGACCACCTCGTTCTTGACCAGCCGGCCCTTGCGGGTCGGTCAGGCAGCCGGATGATGTCCTCTGCACGGCCGAGATGCGGGCGGCGGGTCTGGCATGACCGGTCATGCGGCCTCCGGGATCTCGCGTCGGCGAGCGCGGCATCGAGCAGCTGGCGAAGCGGCGCCTCGCCTCGTCCGGCATCGTAGCGCCCAGCGGTCGGCCATCGACCAGCGCAGCATGTAAAGCGCCACGGCCTCAGCGTCGAACTCGTGGCCCTCGGTGATGGCGCGCCTGCTGCTGCCAGGCGGTCTCCAGCAGCAGGCGCTCGAGCGCCACGGTGTCGCCGGCATCGAGCGCTTCCCTTTGGCGGCCGGCAGCCAGATAGAAGGGCGCTGGGCCACACCGGAGGTCCGGCAGCGACCAGCTCGCCCGGATGCGCTCGAGATGCGGCCCGAAGCCCCAGCGCATCGCCCTGGGCGGCGCATCCTCGCCGTGGCGGGCCGGCGATCGGCGCAGCGCGGCGATGACCGTGCAGCCGAGCCGCTGGCGCACGGCGGCCGCGGAGGGTCGGGCTGGCGATCCGTTCGAGCAGCGCTGCCGCCCGCGCGAGGAACGCGGCATCGTCCTGGGTGGTGTCGACGCCTGCGAACTGCCACAGGAGACCACCTCGGTGAGCTCGCGCAGGGTTTCCTGTCGGCCGGCGGCAGAGCACCCTTCAACCGCTCCATCAGGCGCTGGCGGTTGATGGGCGGTCTCTTCTCGGTGAGGAAGCGATCGCGGGCAGGCTCGCCATCAAGGTGACGTAGGGCTGATCGACCCAGATCATCGACGAGCTCCTTCGAGCAGCGCGCGAAAGCGCGGCTGGAGGTGAACCAGCGAGCGCGCTCGCCACGGCGGCGTCGCTGAGATCCAGCGTGATGCCGCGATCCTCGAGCACGATGCGCAGCCCCTCGGCGGCATCCTCGGCACGGTCGAAGGTGACGCCTTCGCGCAGTACGTCGCGGCGATGCCGGCGACGAAATGGCTGAGCGAGCCCTCGCGAGCTCCTCCTACGGCGCGCAGCTCGTCGAGCCCCACCGCCGAGCGCAGGAGGACGCGGACCCCGCCGGAGCTCGACCCCGGCCTGCGGGGCCCGGCCGACCACCTGGAGGATCATCCGCTCGAGCATCGACTCGTCGCGAAGGCGTCGCCGACGGTCTTCTCGACGTCGGTGGCGAGCTTGCGGACGAGCTGTTCCTCGAGGTCGAGCACGGTGTCGCGCGCAAGCGGCCTGCAGCGCGTCCTGCCCGGCGCGGCGGTGGGCGTCGATCTCGGCGGCGGCCGCTGCCAGCTTCGCCGCGGCTCCGCCTCGGCGGCCTCCCATGATCGCGCGGGCACGGCATTGGCCTCGGCGATCAGCCGCTCCGCCCTCCGCTCGGCCTTCGCTCACCCCCTCGTCACGCAGCCTGGCGATCAGGGTCTCGATGCCGGACGCGGTCTGCTCCGCGGCGCTGCCTCTGCTCATCGCCCGGGCTCACGCGATGCCGCCGGCGAGAACCAGCGCGAAGACGAAGGCGAAGACCGCGAAGCCCTCGACGATGGTGGCGGGGCGCCAGCGCCAGGCCGAAGATCTCCGTCTTGCCTGGAGGCGGCGATGGCGCTCGCCAGCGCCCGGCCCTGCCACACGCCGGTATAGAACAGGGCGATGCCGAGCAGGCCGCCGATGCTGGCGAGGGCGCCGCCGTTCTGCACCGTCACCGGCTGCTGCAGCGCGAACATGACGACGATGCCGTAGATCACGTTCGAGGACGGTATGGCCGCCGCGCCGACGAAGCGGCCGTGAAGCCGCTGTCGGTCTCGAGCATCGCCCCGATGGCGGCCTGCCCGGCGATCGCGCACTGATCGCGCTGCCCAGGGCGCCCAGGGCCACGGGTGCGTAGATCCCGAGCCAGCCCAAAGGACGATAAGGTCGCTCATGCCGTCTTCCTCGGCGAACGCCCGGAACGCAGGCCCTCCTCGGGCAGCCCCCAGCCGAAGAACTGATGTAGTTGAGCCTGAGTCTGCGCACGACGCCGCTCACCAGGCCGATGGCGATGTTGATGGCGTGACCGAAGAGCAGCACGAGGATGGCGAGCCAGAACGCCAATGCCCGGCCGGTCGTGCAGGATGCCGAGGGCGAGCCTGCTGAAGGTGACGAGCGAGGCGCTGGCGAGGCCGAGCGCGAAGAGCCTGAGATAGCTCAGAAGGTCGCCGAAGAGCTTGGTCGCCCGGTGAGGCCCAGCGCGGTTACCGAGCCGGGCGGCGAGCGTGGCTGGCGTGGGCGGGGCGGTGACCCGCCGGCGAATCGCGACGAGCCCGCCGCCCAGGAGCAGCGTGGCGAGCCGAGGCACGGCCTCGCCCTCGCCGAGCCAGAGCCCGAGGCCGCCCGCGATGACGGCGATCCAGCCGAGCGCCGACAGCCCCTCGCCGCGCCCTCGCTCGAGCCAGGCGAGGGCGGCGAGGGCGATGGTGATGTGGGCGGCGCCGATCAGGATCGAGAGCCGCATCATCGCCTCCTGAAATCGGTGACGTCGACGATCCGGAGCCGCTCGAGCCAGCCACCGGCGGCGGCGCTGAAGCCGAAATACGAGCCGGCAGCCACGCTCGTAGACGAAGCCGAGGCGCCGCCCAGCGCCGCCAGCAGGACGCGGAACCGCCTGCCCGATGCGCTCGACCCGAGGCGCCGCCAGTAGAAGGCCGTCAGCAGCCCGAGTATAGGGCGTAGCCGGCATCGGCTAGGATCATCGCGAAGAAGATCGCGAAGGAGGTGAAGACGACGAGGCTCGGGTCCCGCCTGCAGCCGTGCCTGCGTAGAAGCTGGCGAGGTCGCTGCCCATGGCCTTGCGCTCGCCCTCGGCGCGGAGCAGCGTGGGTGGCGTGTCGTCGCGGCCAAGGCTCCGCGCGACCAGGGCGAGGCCCTGCTCCTGGCGAGCCGGCAGCGCCGGGGCCGTGTCGGCCGGCGCCCAGCTCCTGCACGGCGAACACCCGGCCTCGTCGTCGCCCAGGCGGCCGCCCGGTCGACGGCGTCCTTCCGGCGGCGGCCAGCTTGGCGCCCAGGGCGCTGAAGCGGTGGACCGGCGGCGTGCCGGCCACCTCGCAGGGCGATGCCGACCTCCGCCCGCTCGGCCCGAAGCTCGGCCAGCGGCATCGTCGGTCTCGAGCCGCGGCACCGGCAGGAGGCTGCGCGGCGGCGGCTGCTTGGCGACGACCGCGACGTGCAGGGCCGTCTCGGGGCAGTCTCGACGATGGCCTGCGGCTGCACCCGGGCTCGAGGCGCTTCGATCCTTGCGCGGCAAGGTACAGAGCCAGAGCTGCTCGCCGCGCAGCTCGGCCGGCTGCAGGCGGAAATCGCCCCACGGCCCGAGCGCGCTCGATCATCTGGTCGAGCCGAAGGAGCGTGGTCGGCGAGCCGGCGCAGGCGCAGGCGGTTCTCGATGATCTCGCCGATCACGGCGGCGTCGTGAAGGGCTTGCCGGAGCGGCCAGGGCGTCAACTGCTCGGGCGCGTCCTGGAGATGGTGAAAGGCGGTGTCGGCGCGGCGCCGGGCAAGCCGGGTCGTCCGTGGGGTCAAGGCCCGGGCCGGCGCAACGGGATCAGCAGCGCGCCCAGCGCCTGCAGTTCGAGGACCGGCGCCTTCTCGTGGGCGAGGCCGCAGAGGGTCACCTTGATGGGGCGATGGTCAAGCGCCCGCCCCGGTCGCGCGGCTCGGCCTCGCGCTTGCGCTTGGCATCTTCGCCCCGGCGACGGCCGCCCGCTCGGCATCGCCGAGATGGACATTGATGCCGATGCTGGTCCGGGTCTGCGGATCAGCACTCTCGTCGAAGAGGTCTACCCGCTGGGTGATCCGGGCGACCGCCTGCTCCAGCCCGGCGAGGCGCTTCTCGGCGACCTCCACCTCGACGCGCAGGCGCATCGCCGCCGCCAGCCGGTCGGCCACGTGGTCGACCCAGTGCGGCGGACCAGCCGGCCATAGGCGCTGCGGATCAGCTCGACATGCTCCACGGTCGGCAGCTTCACGCCGGCGACGTTCTGCGTGCCAGCCGGATACCCTCGCCCAGCCGAACCAGCCCGTCGAGCGACACGCGCCGGTCGGTCATCATCGGGATCGCCTCGCCTGCCGCCTCGATCACGCGGGCGACCCGAGCTCGAGCCGCTCGATCTTCCGCCGTGCCCGCTGCCGCTCGCCCATCAGTTGCTGGCGCTTGAGATCGAGCGCCGGCAAGTAGCGCTGGTAGAGCGAGATTCTCCTTCTCGCGGGTCAGCGACGACTTGCTGAGCTGGACCTGGGCCATCAGGCGGCGGACCTCGGGTAGTACTTGTCGATCAGGTTCTGGCGCACGAGCAGCTCCTCGGGCGCGAAGCACGCGGCCATCGTCTGCCAGCCGAGGTCGAGCGCCTGCTCGATGGGCAGGGCCACGTCGAGATCCATGAAACGGCTTTCGAAGAAGCTGCCGTAGCGCAGCAGGCGCTGGTCGAGATCGGAGAGCCTGAACGCGCCATGGCCTGTTTGCGCTGGCGTCCTGGGCGTTCGAGTAGAGGCGGATCATGGTGTTCATGACCGCCGAGTGGTCCTCCCTTCGTCTCCTTGCCGATGACGTGCTGCTTGAGCCTGGAGAGCGAGCCGAACGGGTCGATGCGGCCGTTGCGCAGGTAGAACTGGCCTTCGGTGATGTAGCCGGTGTTGTCCGGCACGGGATGGGTGACGTCGCCGCCCGGCATGCTGGTGACGCTCAGGATGGTCACCGAGCCGCCGCCGGGGAAGACCGCCGCCTTCTCGTAGCGTCGGGCGAGCTGCGAGTAGAGGTCGCCCAGATAGCCGCGGGTCGACGGCACGCGGTCGAGCGAGATGCCGACCTCCTTGAGGGCATCGGCATAGGCGGTCATGTCGGTGAGCAGGACGAGGACGCGCTTCTTCTCCTCGACCGCGAAGCGCTCGGCCACCGCCAGCGCCATGTCCGGGATCAGGAGGCGCTCGAGCGCCGGGTCGGAAGCCTGGTTGACGAACATCACGGTGCGCATGAACACGCCCGCGTCCTCGAAGGTCGTCCGAAACGTCCAGTAGTCGTCGAAGGTGAGGCCGAGCCCGCCGAAGACGACGACGTCCGCCTCGGCCTGGATGCCGATCCGCGCGAGCAGCGCGTTGTGCGGCTCGCCGGCCGAGGTGAAGATCGGGATCTTCTGGCTCTCGACCAGCGAGTTGAAGACGTCGATCATCGGCACGTCGGTGCGGATCATGCCGGACGCCATGGCGCGCCGCGCCGGGTTGGCCGAGGGGCCGTCGACCTCCACCTTGGGCTCGTGATCGAGCGAGGGGCCGCGGTCGAGCACGCGGCCGTCACCGGCGAACACCCGCCCTAGCACGCTCGGCGAGAAGACCGCCTTCGGTGCGTGGCCCAGGAACCGGACGCGGCTGCGTGTCGACAGGCCCTCGACCCCGGCGAAGACCTGCAGCGACGCCTCGCCGTCACCGACGCGCACGACCTGAGCGAGGCGCGGCAGGGTGTCCCCCTCGCTGACCACTGCGAGGTCGCCGAAGCGCGGGCCCTCGGGGTCGTCGGCGGTCTCCTTCGGCAGGGCGATGCGGATCACCCCGCCGATGATCGACAGCACCCGGTCATAGGTTATCGCGATGTCCGCCAAGCCGTCGTCTCCCCGTCAGCCCACCATGCCGTCGCTCAGCAATCGACCCACACCACGGCGAGTCCGCCCTGGGAGGTCTCCTTGTACTTGTCGGACATGTCCTTGCCGGTGAGGTAGAGCGCCTTGATCACCTCGTCGAAGCTCGGCCGGGCCGGCTCGTCGCCACGCAGCATGGTCAGCCGGACGGCGTTGACCGCCTTGTTGGCGGCGAGCGGGTTGCGGTTGATGCAGGGCACCACCACGAGGCCCTTCACCGGATCGCAGGTCAGGCCGAGATTGTGCTCGAGCGCCATGGCACCTGCGTTCAGCACCTGGGTCACCGAGCCGCCGAGCGCCTGGGTCAGGCCGGTCGCGGCCATCAGGCTCGCCGCCCCGACCTCGCCCTGGCAGCCGACCTCGGCCCCGGAGAACGAGGCGTTGATCTTGACCGGGATCGAGCAGCCGCCGGCGGCGAGCAGGAAGTCGCAGACCCCGTCGTCGCTGGCGCCGGGCGCGTACTGCTTGTAGGCCTTCAGCACCGCCGGGACGATGCCGGCCGAGCCCATCGTCGGGGCGGTGACCACCTGGCCGAGCGAGGCGTTCAGCTCCATCACCGCCAGCGCATAGGCGTTGATGTGGTCGGAAAGCTCGAAGAGGTGGCCGCCGCGCGTGCCCTCCTTGACCTGGCTCATGATGTCCTTGGCGATGCGCTTGACGCCGAGGCCGCCCGGCACCTCGCCCTCGCCCTGGAGCCCCACCTCGATCGATTTCTCCATGACGGCGGCGATCTCGAGCAGGCGGTCGCGCACGGCCTTCTCCGTCCGCCAGACGAGCTCGTTCTCGAACACGATCTGGGCGATCGTCTTGCCCTCGCGGGCGCAGAGCGCCGCGAGCTCGGCGCCGGTCGTGTAGGGGAACGGCTTGGAGTTGTCGCCGATGGCGGCGGTCGGGTGGATCGAATCGCTGTCGCCGACGATGAAGCCGCCGCCGATCGAGAAGTAGAGCGAGCGGTGCAGCACCTGGCCCGCGCCGTCGGTGGCGGCGAAGGCGATGCCGTTGGGGTGCTTGGGGTAGGTCTTGTCGCCCCGCCAGTGGATATGCTTGTCCGGGTCGAACGGCACCATCCGCCGGCCGCCGAGATGCAGGGTCCTCTCCCGCTCGATCCGCTCGCGCCTGGCCGGGATGCCGGCGCTGTCCAGGGTCTCGGGGTCGGCCCCCTCGAGCCCGAGCATCGAGGCGAGGTCGGTGTAGTGGCCCTTGCCGGTGAGCGCCATCGAGCCGTAGAGCTCGACCTCGACGCCGCCGACGGCGTCGCCGAGGCCGGCCTCCTCGAGCTCGCCGAGACAGCGGCTGGCCGCCACCATCGGGCCGAAGGTGTGAGACGAGGAGGGGCCGACGCCGATCTTGAAGATGTCGAAGACGCTGATCGCCATGCTGTCGTTCCCTGATTGTCTGCGGCCGCCGCGGCGGCTCAGTAGACGGTGAGGCCACGTTCCCTGAATTGCGCGCGCACCCGCTCGGTGAGCTCGGGCGACGGCGGCTCGGCATCGGCGAGCGGGTAGGGGATGCCGAGCGTCTCGTACTTGGCCTTGCCCATCTGGTGAAAGCGCAGGATCTCGACCCGCTCGAGCGGCTCGAGGCCGGCGCAGATGTCGGCCACCCTGGCGACGTTGTCCGGGTCGTCGGTGAGGCCGGGGACCAGGACGAAGCGGACCCAGAGCGGCCGGCCGAGATCGGAGAGCCGCCGGGCATAGTCCAGCGTCGGCTGCAGCGGATGGCCGGTGACCCGCTCGTAGGTCGCGGGGTCGCCCGACTTGATGTCGAGCAACTGGAGGTCGATGTCGGCCAGGTCCGCATCCGTCAAATTGCGGCCCAGGCGGCCCGAGGTGTCGAGGCAGGTGTGCACGCCCATGGCTTTCGTCGCCTGCATGACGCGGCGCAGGAAGCGCGGCTGCATGGTGGGCTCGCCGCCGGAGACGGTGAGCCCGCCCTTCGACAGCTTCAGCACCTTGGCGTACTTGCCGATCTCGCGGGTGATGCGGCCGAGCGTGTACCGCTTGCCGTTGCGCTTGTGCCAGGTGTCGGGGTTGTGACAGTACTGGCAGCGCAAGGGGCAGCCGGTGAGGAAGAGGACGAAGCGGATGCCCGGCCCGTCGACGGTGCTGCCCACCTCGATCGAGTGGACGTAGCCGCCGACCTCCTCGTCGGCCTCGGCTTCCAGATCCTCCGGGAACACCTCCGCATAGTCGCGGCCCTTCGCCTCGACGGCGCCGGTGCGCGTGCGGCGCAGCTCGTAGCGGCTGCCGATGAGCTCGCTCATCGCGTCAGAATTTGCCGTGGAAGGTGCGGTTCAGGACATCGAGCTGCTGCTCCTTCGTCAGCTTGACGAAGTTCACGGCATAGCCCGAGACGCGGATGGTGAGCTGCGGGAAGTCCTCGGGTCGCTCCATGGCCTCGCGCAGCGTGTCGCGATTCAGGACGTTCAGGTTCACGTGAAACCCGTTCGAGCCGAAATAGGCGTCGAGGCCGCCCACCGCCTTGGCGATCCGCTCCTCGGCCGAGCCGAGCGAGGTGGGGACCACCGAGATGGTGAGCGAGATGCCGTCGAGGGCATCGTCATAGGGCAGCTTGGCCACCGACATCATGGCGGCGAGCGCCCCGCGGGTGTCCGCGCCATTGGAGGGGTTGGCGCCGGGCGCGAAGGGCTCGCCGCTGCGGCGGCCGTCCGGGCTGTTGCCGGTCTGCTTGCCGTAGACGACGTTCGAGGTGATGGTCAGGATGGACTGGGTGTGCAGGGCGTCGCGATAGGTCGGGTGGTTGCGGATCTTGTCCATCAGCATGCGGGTCAGCATCACCGCGATGGCGTCCGCCCGGTCGCTGTTGTTGCCGTATCTCGGGAACTCGCCTTCGACGGCGTAGTCGACGACGAGCCCGCGATCGTCGCGGATCGCCCGCACCCTCGCGTATTTCATCGCCGACAGGCTGTCGGCGGTGTGCGACAGGCCGGCGAGGCCGCAGGCCATGGTCCTCAGCACGTCGCGGTCGTGGAACGCCATGAGCGCCGCTTCGTAGCAGTACTTGTCGTGCATGTAGTGGATGATGTTGAGCGCGTTGACGTAGGTGCGCGCCAGCCATTCGGCCATGACGTCGAAGCGCGCCATCACCTCGTCGTAGTCGAGCACGTCGGCGGTGATCGGCGCCAATGGCGGGCCGACCTGGGCGCCCGAGATCTCGTCCCGGCCACCGTTGATCGCGAACAGCAGCGCCTTGAGCAGGTTCACCCGGGCACCGAAGAACTGCATCTGCTTGCCGGTCGCCATGCCGGAGACGCAGCAGGCGATCGAGGCGTCGTCGCCCCATTTCGGCCGCATCAGGTCGTCGTTCATGTACTGGATCGAGGAGGTGTCGATCGAGCACCTGGCGGCGAAGGACTTGAAGCCGTCGGGCAGGCGTGTCGACCAGCCGACGGTGAGGTTGGGCTCGGGCGCCGGGCCCAGGTTGTAGAGGGTCTGGAGGATGCGGAAGCTGGTCCTCGTCACCAGCGCGCGCCCGTCGTCGCCCATGCCGCCGATATAGTCGGTGACCCAGGTCGGATCGCCCGAGAAGAGCTCGTTGTAGGCAGGCGTGCGCAGGAAGCGGACGATGCGGAACTTGATCACCAGATCGTCGATCAGCTCCTGGGCGCCGGCCTCGTCCAGGGTTCCCTCGCGGATGTCCCGCTCGAGATAGATGTCGAGGAAGGTGGTGATCCGGCCCACGGACATCGCCGCGCCGTTCTGCTCCTTGATCGCGGCGAGGAACGCGAAATAGAGCCACTGCACCGCCTCGCGGCCGGTCCTGGCGGGGCCGGCGACGTCGTAGCCGTAGCGCTCGGCCATGACCCGGATCTGGCGCAGCGACCCGAGCTGCTCGGTCAGCTCCTCGCGCAGCCGGATGATCTCCTCGGTCGCATGGCGGGAGTCGAGCTCGGCCTTCTCCCGCTCCTTGTCCTCGATCAGGAAATCGAGGCCGTAGAGCGCCAGCCTGCGATAGTCGCCGATGATCCGGCCGCGGCCATAGGCGTCCGGCAGGCCGGTGATGACGCCGGAGCGGCGGCATTTGAGGATTTCCGGCGTGTAGGCGCTGAACACGCCGTCATTGTGGGTCTTGCGGTAGGTGGTGAAGATCCTGGCCACCGCCGGGTCCGGCTCGAAGCCGTAGGCCTCGAGGCTGTCGGCCACCACCCGCCAGCCGCCGCTCGGCATGATCGCGCGCTTGAGCGGGGCGTCGGTCTGGAGCCCCACGATCAGCTCGAGCTCCTTGTCGATGTAGCCCGGCCCGTGGGCGATGATGCTCGACGGCTCCTGGCTGACGTCGAGCACGCCCTTCCTGCGCTCCTCGGCGAGGAGCGGCGTGAGGGCCTCCCAGACCTTCTGCGTCCGCGGCGTGGCGCCCGCGAGGAACCCGGCGTCGCCCAGGTAGGGCTCGACGTTGCGCTGGATGAAGTCACGGGTGTCGACGCGGTCGCACCAGAGGCCCGGCTCGAAGCCGCGCCACGCCTCGGCGAAGCCCGGGCGCTCGGGGCGGTGGTGAAAGGTCATCGCCGGGTCTCCAGGAGCAGGCTCATCGAAGCGGGGTTGCGGTCTTGCGGCGATGCGCCACGAGGGCGGAGACGGCTGCCGAGGCGAGCCGGCTCTGCACGCTGTCGGCGCGGCTGGTGAGCGTGATCGGCACGCGCGCGCCGAGCACGATCCCGGCGCTGTCGGCGTCGATCAGGAAGCCCAGGCTCTTGGCCAGCATGTTGCCGGCCTCGAGGTCGGGGGCCACCAGGATGTCGGCATGCCCCGCGACGGGCCCGCCGATGCCCTTGAGCCTCGCGGCTTCGGGGCTGATGGCGTTGTCGAGGGCGAGCGGGCCTTCGAGCAGCCCGCCGGTGATCTGGCCGCGATCGGCCATCTTGCACAAGGCCGCGGCCTCGACCGTGGTCCCCAGCCTCGGGTTCACCTTCTCGGTCGCCGAGAGGATCGCCACCTTGGGCTCGGGGATGCCGAGCGAGTGGGCCAGGTCGATGGCGTTCTGCGTGATGTCGACCTTCTCCTCCAGCGTCGGCAGGATGTTGATGGCCGCATCGGTGATGATCAGCGGCCGGCCATAGCCGGGCACGTCCATGATGAAGCAATGCGACAGGCGGCGCTCGGTGCGGAGCCCGTCGCTGCGGCTGACCACGGCGCCCAGGAGCTCGTCGGTCGAGAGCGAGCCCTTCATCGGGGTCTCGGCCCGCCCCTCGCGCACCAGGGCCACCGCCGTGGCCGCCGCGACGTGGCTGTGCGCCGCGTCGACGATCTCGTACGGCGCGAGATCGACGCCGGCAGCGCCGGCCGCGGCCTCGATCCTGGCCCGCGGCCCGACGAGGATGGGCAGGATGATGCCCATCTCGGCCGCCTGCACGGCGCCGGCGAGGGAAGACTCGTCGCACGGGTGGGCCACGGCCGTCGGTGACGGCGGCACCGCGGCCACGGCCGCGATCAGACGGGCGTAAGCCCTGCGCTCGAGATCGGCCAACAAGCCCCCTTTCGCCCCTTCGCCGGCGCGCCCGGCGCCACGCCCCGCCGCTCGCGGGGAATTCCAGGACGCCGATCGTGGCGCGCGACCGGGGCTTTTGCCAGAGCCCTTCGACGGCGTTCCTTTGCGCGCCGTCTCGATCAGAACGCGCTGCAAAGGAACGGCCCGGGGCGGCCGCACTGGCCACTTGCCCGACCGCGAAAAAAGACGTGAAGGTCGGCGCGCGCGGGCCTAGCTGCCGCGCCACCCGATCGTCCGGCGCAACTTCGCGAGAGGCACCATGTCCGACGCCGCCATCGTGGCGCTGATCATCCCGGCGGCCCTGGCCCTCTTCATCTGGAACAGGGTGCCGGCGGTGATCGTCGGCGTCGGCGTCTCGCTGGCGCTGTTCGCCACCGGCGTGATCACGGCCAGCCAGGCGCTGGCGGGCCTGGGCGATCCCACGGTCATCCTCATCGCCGGCCTCTTCGTCGTCGCCGCCGGGCTCGAGGCGGCGGGGGTCACCACCTGGGCCGGGCAGAAGCTGGTCGAGACGGCGGGGGGCAGCAAGAGCCTCGCTCTCCTGCTGGTGATGCTGATGGCCGCGATCTTCTGTGCGATCATCAGCGTCAACGCCACGGTCGCGGCGCTCCTGCCGGTGGCGGTGATCGTCGCCATCCGCCTCGGCGTGCCGACCTCGCAGCTGCTCCTGCCGATGTGCTTCGGGGCGCACGCCGGCACGATGCTGACCCTGATCGGCGCGCCGCTCAACGTCATCGCCTACGACGCCGCGCGCGACGCGGGCTATGGCGGGATCGGCTTCTTCGAGTACGCGGTGGCGGGCCTGCCGATCATGATCGGCTCGCTGGCGATCATGTACCTGACCCAGCGATTCCTCCTGCCGCACCGCGACGGGCTGAACCTGCCGGCCGATTTCAGCAGCCATGCCGCGACCCTGGTCGAGCAGTATCGGCTGGAGGACGGCCTGCACCGGCTGCGCCTGCGCGAGACCTCGCCGCTCGTCGGCCAGCCGCGCTCTGCCGTCGACCTCGCCCGCTATCCGGGGCTCGCCTTCGTCGCGATCGAGGACGCGAGCGGCGGGGTCTCGACGCGCGACAGCCTGGCCGCCGGCGACAGCCTGCTCGTGCGTGGCGATGCCGACTGGGCCGGCCGCCTCGCCGGCGACCTCGGGCTGGCGATCCGCGAGGCGGCGGGCGACGCGGCGCAGACCCTCTTCAACCGCGGCTCCGGCCTCGCCGAGGTCGTCATCCCGCCGCGCTCGGGCTTCATCGGCGAGACGGCGTTCCCCGGCATGGCGACGCCGAGCGGGGATCTGATGATCCTGGCGATCCAGCGTGGCGGCGAGGATCTGGGCATCGAGCCGGTCACCATCGCGGCCGGCGACACCTTGCTGCTGCAGGGTACCTGGGCCGCCTTCGACCAGCGCCTCGCCGACCCGCGCGTCCTCGCCGTCCACTCGCCGGAGCTGGTGCGTCGCCAGGCGATCCCGCTCGGCCACCGGGCCTGGCAGGCGCTCGGCGTGCTCCTGCTGCTGGTCGTCCTCCTGGTCACGGCCCCCTTCCCTTCGGCCATCACGGCCGTGATATGCGCCGGGCTGATGGTGGTGCTCGGCGTGCTGACCGTGCCGCAGATGTGGCGCGGGGTGGACTGGAACACCTGCATCCTGGTCGGCGGCATGATCCCGCTCGCCGGCGCCATGACCCAGAGCGGGCTCGCCCAGGACATCGCCGACGGCTTGATCCTGCTGATCGGCTGGGCCGGCCCGCTCGCCGTGCTGGCCGGCCTGTTCGCCGTCACGGCCATCCTGACGCAGGTGATGAGCAACACCGCCACGGCCCTCGTCATGCTGCCGGTCGCCGTGGCCAGCGGCCCCGAGATGGGGGTCTCCGCCATGCCGATGATCATCGCGGTCACCGTCGGCGCGCACGCCGCCCTCCTCACGCCCATGGCGACCCCGGTGAACCTGATGGTCGTGGGCCCTGGCGGCTACACGTTCGGCGACTACTGGAAGTACGGCTTGCCGATCCTCCTCTGGTGGCTCGTGGTCTGCGTGCTGATCGTCCCGCTCTGGTGGCGGTTCGACGCGGCACCGCTGTGACCCGGGCGCGCCATTGCGGCTCGTCGCGCAGCCCGGTCCGCTCCCCGCCTGGTCTTGTCAGTGCACCAAAATAGCGCTAATGGCGCCCCGCAACCTGCGCAGAAGGCAGGGGTGCCGACGAAAGACGGCAAACTCGGGCGGCTGGGCGGCAACAGGGATGTCAGACAGGCGAGCGCCGGCGACGGGGCTATTGCCGGAGGCGCGGCAGACGGCGGCCGGGGCCCGCAACGATCCCGGGCAGCAGGACGGGCGCGCTCGACCCGTCATCAGCTTCGCCACCGACACGTTCCCCGCCGAGCTCGCGTTCGAGGCATGGCGGGAGCAGTTCGGCCAGCTCAAGGAGGTCATCGTGGCCAGGGGAGCCGGCTTTTCGGGCCGGTCGCGCTTTTGGCAGCTCGGCGACTTCACGGTGGCGGTCAACGAGACGTCGGCCATGCGCCTCGTTCGCAGCGCGGCGCACCTGCGGCGCGACGATCTGGACCATTGGCTGCTGCGGGTCTCGGCCCAGGGCGTCGTTCGCTCCCGGTCCGGTGAGCGTGCCTTCCGGAGCGCTCCCGGCGAGCTGGTGGTCGAGCGGCTGAACGAGGCCTACGAGGACGAGTGGTCGGCCGACCGCTGGGTCATGCTGGTGGTGCCCCCCGGCACCTGCCCCGAGATCGAGGCCGGTCT
>JAWKVR010000031.1:0-47905 GCA_041397945.1 Geminicoccaceae bacterium | reverse complement strand
TCTCGGGCCGGGCGAGGATCATGTTGAGCACGGCGCAGACGATGTGCGCGGTAGCCGAGCTGGGATTTCGCTCCAGCGCCCGCTCCACCATCACCAGGGCCACGTCGCAGTCGCCGGACAACGCCCCCATGGCGAAGGCGGCGAGCGCCAGCGCCGTGGCGTCGTCGGTCTGCGCCACGGCGACCGCCTCGGCGTGGCGCAGGGCAGCCTGGCGGTCGGCCGGTGCCCGCCCGCCCCAGAGATATCGCTGCTGCAGGCAGAACGCGGCGACCCCGTGCGCCTCGACATAGCCGGGGTCCAGGGCAATGGCCGATTCGAGCATGGTCAACGCTGCCGACCGCCCGGCCGGCGTGAACCGGTAGCACTGCTCCATCGCGCGGAGATAGAGGTCGTAGGCATCGAGATTGTCGGGGCGCTTGCGCTTGGCACGCTCGATCTCGGCCCGGCGCACGGATGGCTCGATGGCTGCCACCACGCCGGCGGTGACCTGATCCTGGAGGTCGAACACGTCGTCGAGCGAGCCGGTGAAACGGTCGGCCCAGAGTTGCCCGCCGGCGCCCGCCTCGACGAGCTGCGCCGTGATGCGCACGCTGCCGCCCGCCTTGCGCACGCTGCCCTCGACGACGTAGCGGACGGCGAGCTCCCGACCGACCTGCCGGATGTCGAAGGCCTTGCCCTTGTAGGCGAAGGTCGAGTTGCGGGCGATCACCGTCAGCCAGCGAACACGGGCGAGGCCGGTGATGATCTCCTCGGCCATGCCATCGGCGAAGTAGCCCTGGTCCGGGTCGCCGCTCATGTTCTCGAACGGCAGCACGGCGATCGCCGGCCGCTCCTGCAGGATCGACGACGGGTCGGGGGTCGATAACGTTTCGCTGGCCCAGCGCCAGGCGTGCACCGGCCGGTCGATGTTCTTCACCTGCCGATCGCCCAGGTCCTCGAAGCTCAGCTCGACGCGATCGCGGACCTGCTCGAAGACCGATGCGGAAATGCAGATGCCGCCGGGCTCGGCCACGCCTTCGAGCCGGGCGGCGAGGTTCACGCCGTCGCCCTGCAGGTCGTCGCCATCGACGATGACGTCGCCGAGATTGATGCCGATGCGCAGCTCGAGCCGAATGGCCTCCCCCTCGGCGGCATTGCGCTCCGCGATCGCCCGCTGGATCTCGGCCGCCGTGCGGACGGCCTCGACAGCGCTCGAGAACTCGGCCAGTACCCCGTCGCCCACCAGCTTGAAGATGCGCCCGCGACGGGCGGCGATCACCGGCTCGACGATTTCGCCGCGCAGGGTGTTCCAGGCCTCGAGCGCCGCTTCCTCGTTCGCACGGATGTGCCGGGAATAGCCGACGACATCGGCCGCGAGGATGGCCGCCAAGCGCCTCGTGAAGTCATTCGCGGCCATGGAGAGCGGCCGGTGCCGGCCGACCGGCCGTCAGGCAGCGCCCGTGACGTATTGCACGAGCTGCGCGATCGTGTGCTCCTGCTCGTCGATGATGGACTTGACGAGGTCGCCGATCGAGACGACCCCGAGCAGCCGCCCCCGGCTCATCACCAGGAGATGACGCTGCCGGCTCTCGGTCATCAGCGCCATCGACTCTCGACGGTCTGGTCCGGGCCGACCCGCTTGAAGTCGGCCTGCATGATCTCGCGCACCAGGGTGTTTGCCGACGACCGGCCTCGCAGGATGACCTCGCGCGCGTAGCGGCGCTCGTTGAAGATGCCGACCGGCTTGCGCCCCTCGAGGACCACCATGGCGCCGACATCGGCCTCGGCCATCTGCTTAAGCGCGGCGAGCACCGTATCGTCCGGCGTGATGCTCCAGACCTTGGTGCCCTTCTTCGCCAGGATCTGCCGCATCGTCGTCATACCGCTCTCCCCAGGGTCAGCGACATCCGCATCGTGCATGGCCCGTCCGTCGGGGACGGCTACCACCTGCCATGCTGCCCCGAAGCAGCCGGAAAGGCAAGCCGGCGTCCGGCGCGAAGGGCCGTGCCCGGCAGCGGCCTCAGGGGCTTTCCGCGAGCCGCCGGTCGAGCTGGCCGCGCGCTGCCTTGGGCAGGGCGACCTCGAGGTGGATGCCGCTGTCGTCGTCGGTGCGACCCAGGACGCGGCCCTGCTGGTGGAGCCAGGCGACCACCGCACCCTGGCGATGATCGAGATCGAGGTGGACGATCTCGTCGGCGGCCGCGAGGCGCTCCTCGACGCAGGCGAGCAGGCGGTCCAGCCCGTCGCCCTGCAGGGCGGAGAACGGCACCACCTCGGGCCGGCCGGCGGCCCGCTGCAGCAGCAGGCGGCGCTCGTCCTCGCCGGCGAGGTCGATCTTGTTCCAGCCCTCGATCAGGCGCCGCCGGCGCTCGGCCTCGTCGACGCCGAGCTCGTCCAGCACGCGATGGACGTCCTCGGCCTGCGCCTCCGTCTCCTGATGGGTGATGTCACGCACATGGATGAGGAGATCGGCCTCCAGCACCTCCTCGAGCGTGGCGCGGAAGGCGGCGACCAGCGAGGTCGGCAGGTCGCTGATGAAGCCCACCGTGTCCGAGAGGATGACCCGCCGGCCCGAGGGCAGCCGCACCACCCGCATGGTCGGATCGAGCGTGGCGAAGAGCTTGTCCTCGGCCAGCACCTCGGCACCGGTCAGCCGGTTGAACAAGGTCGACTTGCCGGCGTTGGTGTAACCGACCAGGGCGACGATCGGATAGGGGACGCGCTGGCGCGCGGCACGGTGCAGGCCGCGGGTGCGCGTCACCTGGGCAAGCTCGCGCTTGAGTGCGGTGATCCGCTCGTCGATGCGCCGGCGATCGAGCTCGATCTGCCGCTCGCCCGGGCCACCCATGAAGCCGGCGCCGCCACGCTGCCGCTCGAGGTGGGTCCAGGACCGCACCAGCCGCGAGCGCTGGTAGGTGAGTGCGGCCAGCTCGACCTGCAGCACGCCTTCCCTGGTCCGGGCCCGCTCGCCGAAGATCTCGAGGATCAGCCCGGTCCGGTCGATGACCTTGCATTTCCAGGCGCGCTCGAGGTTGCGCTGCTGGATCGGCGACAGGCTGCCGTCGACGACGACCAGCGTCGCCTCGAGCTCCTCGATCCTCGCCTTCAGCTCCTCGATCCGCCCACCGCCGAAGAGCGTGGCGGGCCGGACATCGCGCAACGGCGCGATCTCGGCGGCCACGATGTCGAGATCGATCGCCGCCGCCAGGCCGACGGCCTCCTCCAGCCGCATCGCGGGCGACCGCTGGGCGCGCCCCGTGACGTGGGGGTGCAGGACAATCGCCCGCTGCCGCTCGCCCGCCGCCGGCGTGGCCCTCTCGGAAATGCCCGTCTCAGCCTCGCTCGCTGGCATGCTCGCGGGCCGCCTCGTCGGCTGCCGCCGGGTCGTAGAGGCGCACCGCCGCCGACGGCATCACCGTCGAAACCGCATGCTTGTACACGAGCTGAACATGACCATCGCGCCGCAGCAACAGGCAGAAATTGTCGAACGAGCTGATCACGCCCTGCAGCTTGACACCGTTGATCAGGAAGACCGTGACGGGAATCTTGTTCTTCCGGACGTGATTGAGAAACACGTCCTGAAGATTTTGCTGTTTTTCCGCCGCCATCGAGTGAGTCCCTCAGATTTTTTTGGTTGCACGAGCACCCCGCCTCCAGAATGTCGGTCGGCAGGACGGATGATCAAGCTCACCGTTGTCACACACACACGCGGAATGCTTAGGATCTGGGGTCCGTGCTTGCTAGCCCAAGATAGAGCCGGCGCGATATTTTTTTGCTCGATGCGACAATCAGACGACGTCGGCGAGGCCCTGCGCCTGCAGATAGGTGTCGAGCAGCTGGCAAGTGATCGAGCCGGGCTTGCCGTTGCCGATGCTCTTGCCGTCGATCCGGGTCACCGGCAGCACCAGGCTCGAGGTGCTCGTCAGGAACGCTTCGCGCGCGGCCTGCGCCTCGGCCACGGTGAACGCCCGCTCCACGATCGGCACGCCGGCCGCCTTGGCCGCGGCAAAGACGTTCTGCCGGGTGATGCCGCCCAGGATCTCCCCGCCCAGCGGCCGGGTGATGATGGTTCCGGACTGGTCGATGATGTAGGCATTGGCCGAGCTGCCCTCGGTGACGAAGCCGTCGGCGTCGACGAGCCAGGCCTCACGCGCCCCCTGCTCCGCCGCCTTCTGCTTGGCCAGAACATTAGGTAGCAGCCCGATCGATTTGATATCGCAGCGTTTCCACCGCTGATCCGGCAAGGTGATGACGTCGACCCCGTCCTCGATCTCGGCGGGCTTGGGAAAGGGTGCGCGCCGGACGGTGACGACCAGGCTCGGCACCGCGTTCTTCGGGAAGAGGTGATTGCGCGGTGCGGTGCCGCGGGTGACCTGGATGTAGACGATGGCATGGCGGATGGCGTTGCGCCGGAGCGTCTCGGCGACGACCTGGCGGAGTGCGGCGCGCGACATCGGCATGGCGATGCGCAGCTCGCCGAGCGACCGCTCGAGCCGGTCGAGATGCCGCTCGAGATCACGCGGCTGGCCGAAGACGACCTTGGCGACCTCGTAGACGCCGTCGGCGAACTGATAGCCCCGGTCCTCGAGGGCCACCGCCGGCCGGCCGATCGGCAAATAGCGTCCGTTCACATAGGCGATGCGCGCCATCCTGTGCCTTTCCTCGCTGGTCTCGCCAGCATCGATGAACGTCAGAAATAGTCGAGCCGCACGGCGAAGAGCTGCTCGACCTTCCGCACCACGTCGCTGCGCGCCACCATGACGACCCGATCGTGCGCCTGCACCACCGTGTCGCTCCGCGGCATGATGACCTTGTTGTCGCGGATGATCGCGCCGACGATCATGCCGCCCGACTGCCGGAAATCCTTGAGCGGCTTGCCGACCAGAGGCGAGGTCTCGAGCGCCTCGGCCTCGTAGATCTCGGCCTCGCCGTCGCGGATGGTATGCACCGACTTGAGCCGGCCCCGGCGGACGTGCTGGAGGATGCTGGAGACCGTCGTCTCGCGCGGGTTGATGGCGACGTCGAGGCCGATGAGCCTGACGACCAGATTGTAGGTGCTGTTGTTGACCAGCGCCAGCGCCCGCTCGCAGCCCAGCCGCTTGCCGAGCAGGGCCGCCATGATGTTGACCTCGTCGTCGTTGGTCACCGTGACGATGGCCTGGGCGCTCCGGACATTGGCCTCGTCGAGCAGGGTCCGGTCACGCGCATCGCCGCAGAGCACGACACTGCGCTTCAGATCGTCGGCGATCCGCTCCGCCCGCTCGGCATTGTTCTCGATCACCTTGATCGAGAGATGCGGATACCGGCTCTCGAGCTCCCGGGCGAGGAAGAGGCCGATATTGCCGCCACCGACGATGATGATCCGGTCGCTCATCCGCTCTTCGTAGCCGAAGGCGGGCAGCGCCCTCTCGAGATGCGCCGTCTCGACGACGAAATGCACCTCGTCGTCGGGCAGGAGCTGGTCGTCGGCATGGGGAATGAAGAACTGGTCGCCCCGCGCCACGCCGACGCAGACCAGATGCAGGTCGGGGAAGAGATAGGTGAGCTGGCGCAGTGGTGTGTTGATGATCGGCGTGGCTTCGGTGCAGCGGAGTGCTATGAGCCGCACCCGATCTTCGGCGAAGGGCACGACATTCAGCGCACCCGGCACCTCGAGGCGGAGCGCGATGGCATGCGCCACCTCGACCTCGGGTGAGATCACCACGTCGATCGGCAGATGATCGCGGCGGAAGAGATCCTGCCAGCGACTCTGCAGATAGTCCTGCTGGCGGACCCGGGCGATCTTGGTCGGCACGTTGAAGAGCGTGTTCCGACCTGGCAGGCCACCATGTTGACCTCGTCGACCTGCGTCACCGCGATGAACATGTCGGCATCGGCAGCACCGGCATGCTCCAGCGTCGAGGGGTGCGAGGCGTGGCCGACCATGGCCTGGATGTCGAGGCTGTCGCCGATCTTGCGCACCAGCTCCGGCCGCTGGTCGATGATCACGACGTCGTTGCCGGCGGCCGCCAGGTAACGCGCGATGTTGAAGCCGACGAGGCCAGCCCCGGCGACGATCACTTTCATCTTGTGTTCTCGCCTTTGCCGCTGCGCTCAGTCGTCGCTGTGGAGACCGAGTGTCTTCAGCTTGCGGTGCAGCGCCGACCGTTCCATGCCGACGAAATTGGCGGTGCGCGAGATGTTGCCGCCGAAGCGCCGCAGCTGCGCCTGCAGGTAGGTGCCGAACTGCTCGCGCCCGCGCAGCGGCATCGAGACGAACTCGCCGTTGGCCCTGGGGTCCATGCCCTTGGCGGCGCTGTCGGTGAGCTCCGGCGGCAGGCCGGCGAGGCCGATCGGCGCCTTCGTCTCGCCGGCCATGATCAGCATCCACTCGATGGTGTTGCGCAGCTGGCGGATGTCGCCCGGCCAGTCGGCGGTCTGCAGGACGGCCATCGCGTCATCGGCGATCTCGTGCGGCGACAGGCCGGATCTGGCCGAGGAGACGGCCATGAAATGCCGTGCCAGCTCCGGAATGTCGGTGCGATGCTCGGCCAAGGGCGGCAGCTCCACGGGCACGACATTGATCCGGTAGTAGAGATCCTCGCGGAAGCGGCCGGCGGTCATCTCCGCCTGCAGGTCGCGATTGGTGGTGGCGAGGACGCGGACGTCGACCTCCCGGCGGTTGTTGCCGCCCGGCCGGGTGAAGCTGCGCTCCTGCAGCGCCCGCAGCACCTTGCTCTGGGTGTCGAGCGGCATGTCGGCCACCTCGTCGAGCAGGAGCGTGCCGCCATCGGCCCGCCCAGAAGCCCGATCACCCGCGGCTGCTCCGGCGAGCCAGCCCGGCTCGCAGCCGAAGAGCTCGACGTCGACCCGGTCCGGTGCGAGGGCGGCGCAGTTGAGGACGACGAATGGGCCATCGGCGCGGCGCGACTGCTTGTGGATCATCCGCGCCACGACCTCCTTGCCGGAGCCCGGCGGGCCGGAGATCAGGATGCGGGTTGCCGGTCGGCCCGATCCGCTGGATGGTGGAGCGCAGCTTGCCCATCACCGGCGAGCCGCCGATCAGCTCGACCTTCTGGGCTCGGCTGCGCAGCTCCTCGCCCTCCCGCCGCAGCCGGCTCAGCTCCATGGCCCGCTCGACGGCCACGAGCAGCCGGTCGGACTTGAAGGGCTTCTCGATGAAGTCGAGCGCCCCCTTCTTGATCGCCGCCACTGCCGTTTCGATGGTCCCGTGGCCGCTGAACATGATCACCGGCAGGCTCGGGTAGCTGGAGCGCACATGGTCGAGGATCTGCACGCCGTCCATGCGGCTCCCCTCGAGCCAGATGTCGAGCAGCAGCAGCGCCGGCGGCTTGCGGGCCACCTCGCGCAGCGCCTCGTCGCTGGTCGCGGCCTGGCGCGGCACGTAACCTTCGTCCTCGAGGACGGCAGCGACGACCTCGCGGATCGCAGCCTCGTCATCGACGATCAGAACTTCCTTGCTCATACGCCTCGCCCGTCTCCACTGAGGGCCCGTTCGCCGATCGGTCGCGGCCTGCCCTCGACGATCCGTTCGGCCGGGAACACCAACCTGACCAGCGCGCCGCCGAGCTCGCTGTTGTCGAGCTCCACGCGGCCAGCGTGTTCCTCCATAATCTTGTGCACGATGGCAAGCCCCAAGCCCGTGCCCTTGGCCTTCGTCGTGACGTAGGGCTCGAGAAACCGCTGCCGCTCGCCGGCCGGAAAACCGCTGCCATTGTCGGCGACCAGGATGGCCAGCTCGTGGTCGCTGCGCAACGCCGTGACCTCTACCACGCGCTCCGGTGCCGGGCTACCGCCTCCCGGCTCCCCGCCGCCCGCCACCTCCTCGACCGCCTGGGCCGCGTTCTGCAGGACGTTGGTCAGCGCCTGGCTGATCTTCTCGCCGTCGCAGTCGAGATAGAGCCCGGCGGACTCGCCCAGGTCCACCGTCAGGCGAAGCTCCGGGCGGGCGCTCTGCTGGAGGTCCGCCGCGTGCTGCACGAGCTCGGCCAGCGATTCGGGCCGCATGCGGGCGTCCGGCATGCGCGCGAAGGCCGAGAACTCCCTGATCAGCCGGCCGATGACGTCGACCTGACGACTGATCGTGTCGATCGATCGATGGAACGAGGACCGGTCGGCCTCGTCGATCTGGCCCGAGAACTTGCGGCCGAGCCGCTCGGCGGAGAGCTGGATCGGCGTCAGCGGGTTCTTGATCTCGTGGGCGATCCGCCGCGCCACCTCAGCCCAGGCCGCCTGCCGCTGGGCGCTCAGCAGCGCCGTGATGTCGTCGAAGGTCAGGACGTAGCCGACGATGGCGTCGCCCTCGAGCTGGGCGGCGAGGCGGACCAGGAGCGTGTACTCGGCGAGGCCGCGCCGCACCGTCACCTGCTGCTGGACCGTCTGCCCGGCCGCGAGCTCGAGCCGCTCGAACAGCGGCAGCGTCTCCGGCAGGGCGTCCCGGATATCGACCCCCGCGATCTCGCCGCCGGCGGGCGAATCGAGGAAATGACTGGCCGCGCGGTTGGGCAGGACGATCCGGCGCCGGTCGTCGAGGCCGATCACGCCGGCGGTGACCCCGGAGAGCACGGCTTCGGTGAACCGCCGCCGCGCATCGAGCTGGTGATTGGCATCGATCAGCTCGCGCCGCTGGCTGTGCAGCTGCGTCGCCATGCGGTTGAAGGCGCGGCTGAGCACGGCGATCTCGTCGTCGCTCGCCCCTTCGGGCACCCGTGCCAAAAGATCGCCCGTCCGCACCCGGTCGGCGGCGCCGATGAGCTGGCCGATCGGTGCAACGATCCGGTCGGCGACCGCCATGCCGGTCCAGACGGCGGCGAAGAGCAGCAGCAGCGCCACGAGGCCGAAGAGGATGGCGGAGGTGATCTGGATGCCGCGCCGCTCGGTCGAGAGCTGCTGGTACTCGCGCACCACGCTCTGGGTGCGCTGCATGAAGCCCAGGACCTCGGCATCGACGAAGCGGCCGACGAAGAGATAGGCGTCGCCGAAGCCGAAGAGCTGGACCAGCGCCCGGACCCGGTCGTCGGCCGAGGAGGTGACGGTGACCACCTCGCCGGCCTCGGCCCGGGTCAGCGCCCCCGGCGGCAGATACTCCATCTCGAGGCCGAAGCTGAGGCCGGTCCGGGCGAGCACGTTGCCCAGGCGGTCGAACACGATGGCCTCCGTGAGCGAGCGCACGGCCGCCTGGCCAGCGACGAACTGCTGGAGCCGGACGGGGTCGCCGAGGAGATAGGGTGCCTCGCGGTTGAGGTCGGCGGCCATGGCCAGCGCATCGGCGCGGATGTTCTCCTTGTGCTCTTCGAGATAGGCCTCGGCGACGTTCATCGAGGTGTCGAGCGCCACCCTGATCCGGTCGCCGAACCAGGTCTCGAGGCCGGAGCTGAGGAATAGCACCGAGAACACCGAGACGACGATCGCCGGGGCGACGGCGACCACGGCGAAGAGGGCGACCAGCCGGCCATGCAGCTTGGAGCCGGCGCGGCCCTGCCGGTGCTCCAGGACCAGCATGACCAGCCGGCGGCCGATGACGACGCCGAGCAGCAGCAGCAGGATGAGGTCGATGTTGAGCAGCAGCACCACCGTCTGGACGCTGCGCCCGTATGGCGGTGCCGTGGAGATCACGACATAGGTGGCGATGCCCGAGATGACCGCGAGGATCGACAGCAGCAGCGCCAGCCGGCGCTCGAAATCGAAGCGGCGCAGCCTGTCGAGCAGCGAGGACTCCCCGCCGCGCAGGCCCGCGATCAGATGGCCGAGTAAGCTTGGGGAGGGTGTGTCCAAGACGCTCCGGGTGGCAGGCCAGCCCGGACGCCGGCAGGTTCAAGGCGCCGGGTCAGGGGCTGCGGACGAAATGGATGTCCAGCTCCCGTATCTTCTTGCGAAGCGTGTTGCGGTTCAAGCCCAGGATGTCGGCGGCCCGCAATTGGTTGCCCCGCGTCGCCTGCAGGGTGCGGGTGATCAGCGGTCGCTCGAAGTCCTTGAGAATGCGCGCATAGACCCCGGCGGGCGGCAGCTCGTCGTCGTGGGCGGCGAAGTAGCGGTCGACATGGCGCTCCACCGCACCGCTCAGGGTCTCGTCAGCCGGCTCGCCCTCGACCGGCTTGCGACTGTCCTCGAGCTCGCTCTGGATCACGCTCTCGCCGATGATCTCCTCGCTGCAGAGCACGGCCAGCCGGCGGACCAGGTTCTCGAGCTCGCGCACATTGCCGGGCCAGTTGTGCTCCTTCAGCCGGCGCATCGCCTCGGGATCGATCGTCTTGACCGGCAGCCCCTCCTGGTGGGCCTTGCCGAGGAAATGCTGGACCAGGGCCGGCACGTCGTCGGCCCGCTCGCGCAGCGCCGGCAGGCGCAGCGGCACCACGTTGAGCCGGTAGTACAGATCCTCCCGGAACAGGCCCTGGCTGACCATCTGCTTGAAGTCGCGATGGCTCGCGGCGATGATCCGCACATTGGCGCGAATCGGGTTGCTGCCGCCGACCGGGATGAACTCGCCCTGCTGCAGCACCCGCAGGAGGCGGGTCTGCGCCTCGATCGGCATGTCGCCGATCTCGTCGAGGAAGAGCGTGCCGCCCTCCGCCTGCTCGAAACGGCCGGCCCGGCGCGCCCCGGCGCCGGTGAAGGCGCCCTTCTCGTGCCCGAAGAGCTCGCTCTCGATCAGCTCGCGCGGGATGGCCGCCATGTTCACCGGCACGAACGGCCCGTCGCGCCGCTTGCCGAAATCGTGCAGTGCCTTGGCGACAAGCTCCTTGCCGGTGCCCGATTCGCCGGCGATCAGCACGGTGAGGTCGGTCGCGGCGAGCCGGGCGATGATCCGGTAGATCTCCTGCATCGCCGGCGCGCGGCCGATGATCGGCAGCTGCTCCTCCTGCAGGCCGGGCTCGTCGGTGCGCTGCGGGCGGCTCGCCCGCCGATCGAGCGAGCGCTGGACGGTGGCGAGGAGGTTGGCCAGATCGAAGGGCTTCGGCAGGTACTCGAAAGCGCCCCGCTCGGTCGCCCTGACCGCCGTCAGGAGAGTGTTGCGGGCGCTCATGACGATGATCGGCAGGTCCGGCCGCAGCTGCTTGATGCGCGGCAGCAGATCGAGGCTGTTCTCGTCCGGCAGGCCGACATCGGTGATCACGACATCGCCCTCGCCCGCCGCGATCCAGCGCCAGAGGGTCACCGCGACGCTCGTCGCCTGGACGTTGAAGCCCTGACGAGACAGGGCGCGGGCGACGACCGTGCGAATGGCCGCGTCGTCCTCCGCGATCAGCACCGTCTCCCCGCTCATCTGGGCCTCACCCCCTGGTCCCCACCTGTTCTCGTCACTTGCGTCCCCTGCCCTCGCTCAGCGTGCCGTCGGCAGGCGAACCTTGAAGATCGAGCCCGGCTGCGCCCGCGCATAGGAGACCAGCCCGCCATGCTCGCCGACGATCTTCGCCACGAGCGAGAGCCCGAGCCCGCTGCCCTTGATCTTGTTGGTGACGAAGGGCTGGAAGAGATGATCCATCATGTCGGGCGCCACGCCCGGCCCGGTGTCGCGAACCTCGACCGTGATCGGCAGCTCGAGCCGCTCGCCCGCCGCCCCGACGCTCATCCGAAAGCCGTGCTGGTACTGGGTGGAGAGGGTGATCTGGCCGCCCTCGACCGGCGCCGCCTCGGCGGCGTTCTTGACCAAATTGAGGAAGACCTGGATCAGCTGGTCGCGATCGCCCTCGACGTCCGGCAGGGACGGGTCGTAATGCTCGACGATGCGCAGATGCCGGGCGAAGCCGTTCTGCGCCAGCCGCCGCACATGCTCGAGCACCAGGTGGATATTGACCGGCCGTCGATCGATGCGCCCGGGCTCGCTGAACGCGTCCATGCGGTCGACCAGGGCGCAGATGCGGTCGGTCTCGTCGCAGATGAGCTGCACCAGCGAGCGGTCCTCCTCGCCGAGCGACGGTGCGAGGAGCTGGGCGGCACCCCGGATGCCGGAGAGCGGGTTCTTGACCTCGTGCGCCAGCGTCTCGGCCAGCCCGGCAATCGACCGGCCATTGCTGCGGCCCGCCGGGATGCGATCGAGCCGCTGCGCCATGGAGCAGGGATGAAGCACGAGCAAGATGTGATCCTGGGCTTCCGGAACGGGCGTGATATGCGCATCGACGGCGACCACCACGCCCCGCTGCAAAGCAAGCTCTATGCCATACTCCGAGATCGAGCCGGAGCCCCCTTCGAGCTGGCCGACCAGGGCGACGAGCGTGCTGTGCGGCGCCAGGAGATCGTCCAGCGACCGCCCGAGCAGCACCGAGCGCCCCAGCGAGAAGAGCTGCTCGGCCGCCGGGTTGGCGAAGACCAGCACCCGCCCGGCGAGGACCAGCACCGGGCTCGGCAGGTTCTCCAGCACGACGAAGGGATCGACCACTTGGCGATGCGCCGGGGCCGGTGTCGAAAAGCCGCTTTCCAAGGCTTGCATCGGCGTTTCCCGCTATGACCGTTTTTTGTGCAGGCTGAGAGGCCTGCCTATCTGCAGTGCAGGATCTAAGGGATTTTGTGCAGTTGCACAATGCCCCCTGAAGCTGGCCAGCATGCAGCGGCGGACGTAGACTGCGCATCCCTTGGAATGGGCGGTGGAGCAGGCGAAGGCCGATGGAGTGCGTGGCGCTGGTGATGGCCGCGGGCAGCGGGTTACGGGTCGGGGGCGAGCTGCCCAAGCAATATCAGGCGCTCGCCGGCCAACCGATGCTGCGACGCACCATCGAGGCGCTGCGTGCCTGCCCGGATTTGCGGCAGCTGCAGGTGGTGATCGGTGCAGGGCATGAAGGCCTCTATGCCGAGGCGACGCGCGGGCTCGAGCTGCCGCCACCGGTGATCGGCGGCGCCACGCGGCAGGCCAGCGTGCGGCACGGTCTCGAGGCGCTGGCCCCGCGGGCACCGTCGCGGGTGCTGGTCCACGACGCCGCCCGACCATTCGCCACCGCTGCCCTCGTGAGCCGGGTGCAGCAGGGCCTCGCCCGTGCCCGGGCGGTGCTGCCGGTGCTGCCCGTGGTCGATACGCTGAAGCGGGTCGACGGGGCCGGCGCGGTTCTTGCCGAGGTGCCGCGTGACGGGCTCGGCCGGGCGCAGACCCCGCAAGGCTTCGATTTCGCCACCGTGCTCCAGGCCCATCGCCGCCATGCCGCGCGGGACTGCACCGACGATGCTGGCGTCGTCGCCCTCGACGGGGTGTGCCGGTGCTCGCCGTCACCGGCGAGGAGGAGAACTTCAAGGTGACGACCGAGGCGGACATGGCGCGGGCCGAAGCCCTCCTCGCCCGCCAGCCGCGCCGCTGGATCAGCGGCTCGGGCTTCGACGTGCATGCCTTCGCCACCGGCCGCCCGCTCGTGCTCTGCGGCCTCGCTTTGCCGCACGACCGCGGCCTCGCCGGCCATTCGACGCCGACGTCGCCCTCCATGCGGTCACCGACGCGCTTTTGGGCGGCATCGCGGCGGGCGACATCGGCAGCCATTTCCCGCCCTCGGACCCGCGCTGGCGGGATGTCGCGAGCGCCCATTTCCTGCGCCACGCCGCCGGGCTGGTGCAGGCGCAGGGTGGGCGGATCGAGCATGTCGACCTCACCGTCATCGGCGAGCGGCCGAAGATCGGCCCGCATCGCGAGGCGCTGCGCGCGAGCCTGGCCGGCCTCTTGGCACTCGACCCGGGCCGGGTGAGCATCAAGGCGACGACGACCGAGCGGCTCGGCTTCTGCGGCCGCGAGGAGGGCCTCGCCGCCCAGGCCACCGTCAGCCTGAGCTTTCCTTTGTGACCGGCGCCCTGCCCGAGGCGGCGCTCGCGGCCGCCGCCCGCCTCCTCGCCCTTTGCCGGGAGCGGGGCCTGACGCTCGCCACCGCGGAAAGCTGCACCGGCGGGCTCATCGCCGCCTGCCTCACCGAGATCGCCGGCTCCTCCGACGTGGTCGAGCGCGGCTTCGTCACCTACTCCAACGCGGCCAAGATGGAGCTGCTCGGCGTCGCTGCCGCCACTCTCGAGCGGCATGGTGCGGTCTCCGCCGAAACCGCCGCCGAGATGGTGGCGGGCGCCCTCGCCCGCTCCCCGGCCGATCTCGCCGTCGCCGTCACCGGCATCGCCGGCCCCGGCGGCGCCACGCCGACCAAGCCCGTCGGCCTCGTCTTCATTGGCGTCCAGCGCCGGGGTACAGCGCCCGAGGTCGAGCGCCATGTCTTCGCCGGCGACCGTCGTGCGGTGCGCACCGCCACGCTCGAGCGGGCACTGGCCCTGCTGGAATCGAAGACGGGCGACTGACCGCCGTCAGCCGGGTGAATGAACGGCCGTTCCCAGCCCGTCGCCGGCCGCTTTGCCCTTGCCGTAGAGCTGATCTGCCCGGGTCTCGAAGGCCGCCACCATGCGCTGCACCGCCTCGTTGAAGAGCAGCCCGATCAGGCTCTGCAGCATCTTCGAGCGGAACTCGAAATCGACATAGAAGTCGACGATGCACCCGCCCTTCTCGTCCGGCAGGAAGCGCCAGTGGTTGTTGAGATAGCGAAACGGCCCGTTGATGTACTCGACGTCGACGCCGCTCTCGGGAATCAGCGTCACCTTCGAGGTGAAGCGCTCGCGAAAAACCTTGAAGGCGATGACGAGATCCGCCCAGAACACGTGGCCTTCCCGCCGCGTGATGCGCGACGCCTTGCACCAGGGCAGGAACTCCGGGTAAGCGCTCGACGCCCGAGACCAGCTCGTAGAGCTGCTCCGGCCGATAGGGCAGATGGCGCTGCTCGGCGTGGGTCGGCATGGCGGCGTCAGGCGACCGCGCGCGCCCGGCGGGCGTCGCGCAGGCGCTCGAAATCGGCACCCGCATGATGCGAGGAGCGGGTGAGCGGGCTCGCCGAGACCATGAGGAAGCCCTTCGCCCGCGCCGCCCGCTCGATGCCGGAGAACTCGTCCGGCGGCACGAAGCGCACCACCTCGTGATGCCGCGGCGTCGGCTGCAGGTACTGGCCGACGGTGAGGAAATCGACCTCGGCCGAGCGCATGTCGTCCATCACCTGGAGGATCTCGCGCTTCTCCTCGCCGAGCCCGACCATGATGCCGGACTTGGTGAAGATGCCGGGATCCAGCTCCTTCACCTGCTGCAGGAGGCGCAGCGAGTGGAAGTAGCGGGCACCGGGCCGCACCGTCCGGTAGAGCCGGGGCACCGTCTCGAGGTTGTGGTTGTAGACGTCGGGCCGGGCCGCCACGATCTTCGCGACGGCACCGGGCTTGCGCAGGAAGTCGGGGGTCAGGATCTCGATCGTGGTCGCGGGCGAGGCCGCCCGGATCGCCTCGATGCAGCGCACGAACTGGAAGGCGCCGCCGTCCGGCAGGTCGTCGCGGTCGACCGAGGTGATGACCACATGGCGGAGCCCCATGGTCACGACCACCTCGGCCAGATGCGCCGGCTCGTGCGGGTCGACGGCGCGCGGCAGGCCGGTCTTGACGTTGCAGAAGGCGCAGGCGCGGGTGCAGGTGTCGCCCAGGATCATCACGGTCGCGTGCTTCTGCGCCCAGCACTCGCCGATGTTCGGGCAGGCCGCCTCCTCGCAGACCGTGTGCAGCCGCTTCTCGCGCATCAGCTTGCGCGTCTCGTGATAGCTCGCCGAGGTCGGCGCCTTCACCCTGATCCAGGCGGGCTTGCGGGTGATCTTGCGGTCCAGGGTGATGGTGGCCATGAAATCCCAGCCTGCTTTCGACCGTTCAGAAGTGGATGGCGCGGCCATAGGCGTCAAGGGTGGCCTCGTGCATCATCTCCGAGAGGGTCGGGTGCGGGAAGATGGTATGCATCAGGTCGAGCTCCGTCGCCTCGACCTGGCGCGCGATGACGTAGCCCTGGATCAGCTCGGTCACCTCGGCGCCGATCATGTGGGCCCCCAGGAGCTCGCCGGTCTCGGCATCGAAGACGGTCTTGATCAGCCCCTCGGGCTCGCCCAGGGCAATGGCCTTGCCGTTGCCGATGAAGGGGAACTTGCCGACCTTCACCTTGTGGCCCTTCCTTGGCCATTGCCTCGGTATAGCCGACCGAGGCAACCTGCGGGGTGCAGTAGGTGCAGCCGGGGATCTTGGTCACGTCCATCGGGTGCAGGCCCTGCACGCCGGCGATCCGCTCGACGCACATCACCCCTTCGTGGCTCGCCTTGTGCGCCAGCCAGGGCGGGCCGGCCACATCGCCGATGGCGTAGACGCCGGGCTCGCCGGTCCGGCACCATTCGTCGATCACGATATGCGCCCGGTCCACCTTCACGCCCGTCTTCTCGAGCCCGAGATTCTCGACATTGCCGACGATGCCGACGGCCATGATGACCCGGTCGACGGTCAGCTCCTGGCTCTTGCCGCCGGCCTCGATGGTGGCGGTGACATTGTCCTTGCCCTTCTTCAGCGCCTTCACCTGAGCACCGGTCACGATCTTGATGCCGCGCTTCTCGAACTGCTTCTTGGCAAAGGCCGAGATGTCCGCGTCCTCGACCGGCAGCACCCGGTCGAGCACCTCGACCACCGTCACCTCCGCCCCCATCGAGCGGAAGAAGCTCGCGAACTCGATGCCGATCGCACCGCTGCCGACCACCAGGAGCGATTTCGGCATGACGTCCGGCACCATGGCCTCCTTGTAGCTCCAGACCAGCTTCCCGTCCGTCTCGAGCCCGGGAAGCTGGCGGGCACGGGCGCCGGTGGCGAGGATGATGTGCTTGGCCTCGAGCGTGACGTCGTCGCCCTTCGTCGCCTTGACGGCGACCCGGCCCTTGCCGGCAAGCGAGGCGGCGCCGTCGAAGACGGTGACCTTGTTCTTCTTCAGGAGATGCGCCACGCCCTTGCTGAGCTGGCTGGCCACGCCGCGCGACCGCTTGACCACCTTGGCGAGGTCGAAGCCGATCTTCTCGGCCGAGAGCCCGAACGACTCCGCATGGCCGAAATAGTCGTAGATCTCCGCCGAGCGCAGCAGCGCCTTGGTCGGTATGCAGCCCCAGTTGAGGCAGATGCCGCCCAGGTGCTCGCGCTCGACCACGGCGGTCTTCAGGCCGAGCTGGGCGGCGCGAATGGCGGCGACATAGCCACCCGGCCCACCGCCGACGATGACGACGTCGAATGATGTGTCGGCCATGGCTTTGCTCCCCGGAGTTGTCGTTGCGGCATCCGAGCCGTTGGTTGTGGCGGCTTCGCCCGACTTGTCAACCGGCGGCGCCACCGCATATGTAGAACTGTCCTACATCGGGTGATGCGCATGCGATCGGTGTCGATCCGTGAGGCCAATCAGAACTTCTCGCGGCTCATCAAGGAGGTCGAGCGCGGCGAGACGGTCGTGATCACGCGCCAGGGCAAGCCCGTCGCCCAGCTCGGCCCCCGCCCCGCCAACCGCCTGGACGACCCCGAGGTCCGCGCGGCCGTCGAGCGCTGGTGCGCGCATTTGGACCGCTGGAAGGGCGACGGCTACCGGGTCGGCAGGATCACCGAGGACGAGAAGTACGGCGACGCCGACATCTGATGTTGGCCGCGTTCGATTCCAATATCCTGATCTACGCGCATCTGGAGCCGGACACGGCAAAAGGGGCCAGCGCCAATGCCCTCCTGAAGTCCGCCGGCGCCAGTGCCGCGGTCGTTGCCGCACAGGTGCTCGGCGAGTTTCTCTGGGTCGTCCGCCGACGTCGGCCGGACCTTCTCGATCTTGCACTGGAAGCCGTCGAGCTGCTGCCACCGACAATTGCGGTGCCGCATACCGACCGTCACTTGATGGCCGAAGCGGCCCGGCTGGCGGAGCGGCACCGGCTGCAGTTCTGGGACGCATTGATTCTCCTGGCGTCAGCACGGGCCGGCGCCACCCATCTGCTCAGCGAGGACCTGCAGGATGGCACCGTCATCGCCAACGTGCGCGTCGTTAATCCCTTCGCCGCCGCCAATCGCCAGTTGCTGGACCGCCTGCTGCCACCGTTTCCCTAGAGCATCAGGCTGATCGGGTCCTCGACGAGCTTCTTGAAGGCCTGCAGCCACTCGGCACCCAGCGCCCCGTCGACCACCCGGTGGTCGACCGACAGGGTCACGCTCATCACCGTGGCGATGGCCAAGGCACCGTTCTTGACCACGGGCCGCTGCTCGCCGGCGCCGACCGCGAGGATGCAGGCCTGCGGCGGGTTGATCACGGCGGCAAAGTCCTTGATGCCGTACATGCCGAGATTGGAGAGCGAGAAGCCGCCGCCCTGGAACTCCTCCGGCTTGAGCTTGCCGGCCTTGGCCCGGGTCGCGAGATCCTTCATCTCCGCCGAGATGGTGGCGAGGCCCTTCTGGTCGGCCTTCCGGATGATCGGCGTGATAAGGCCGCCATCGATGGCGACGGCCACCGAGACGTCGACATCGGTGAGCTGGTAGACCTTGTCGCCACCCCAGATGGAGTTGACCGCCGGCTTCTGCCGGATGGCGATGGCGGTGGCCTTGATGATCAGGTCGTTGACCGAGAGCTTGTAGTCGGCGCCGGGTCGCTCGTTCAGGTCCTTCCTGAGCTTGAGCAGCGCATCGAGCTCGCAGTCGACCGTCAGGTAGAAATGCGGGATCTGCTGCTTCGATTCGGTGAGCCGCCGGGCGATCACCTTGCGCATGTTGGAGAGCGCTATCTCCGTATGCGGCGCGTCGGGGGCGCCGGCCGCCGGTGCCGGAGCCGGTGCGGCGGCCGCTGCGGCAGGTGCGGCCGGCTTTTCGGCAGCCGGGGCGGCCTTCGCCCCGCCTTTGGCCATCGCCGCCTCGATATCGGCCTTGACGATGCGGCCATGCGGGCCGGTGCCGGCTAGGGAGGCGAGGTCGAGGCCGGCCTTCTCGGCCATGCGGCGGGCCAGCGGGCTGGCGAAGACGCGGTCGCCGTCGCCGCCCCTGGCCGCATCGCCGTTGCCGGCGGCGGTCGGCGCCTCGGCGGCCGGTGCCGCCTTTGGCGCCTCGGCCGCGGGCGCCTCGGCGGGCGCTGCCCTGGCCTCGCCATTGCCGCCGTCGGCGGCGCCCTCGAGCGCCGAATCCTCCTCGCCCTCCTCGAGCAGCAGGCCGATCACCGCATTGACGGCAACCCCCTCCGTGCCGGCCGGCACGACGATCTTGCCGAGCCGGCCCTCGTCGACGGCCTCGACCTCCATCGTCGCCTTGTCGGTCTCGATCTCGGCGATCACGTCGCCGGGGGCGATGCTGTCGCCCTCCTTCTTGAGCCAGGTCGCGAGGTTGCCCTCGGTCATGGTCGGCGAGAGCGCCGGCATCAGGATCTTGATTGGCATCGTGGACCTCCCCGGCGTTCTTCTAGCTCTTGTAGCAGACGGCCCTGGCCGCCTCGATGACGTCCTGGGTCTGCGGCAACGCCAGGCGCTCCAGGTTCGCGGCATAGGGCATCGGCACGTCCTTGCCGGTGACGCGGATGACCGGTGCGTCGAGATAGTCGAACGCATCCTCCATCATCACGGCCGCCAGCTCCGAGCCGATGCCGCTCTGCGGCCAGCCTTCCTCGAGGCTGACCAGCCGGTTGGTCTTCTTGACCGAGGCCACCACGGTCGCCCGGTCGAGCGGCCGGATGGTCCGCAGATCGATCACCTCGGCCGAGATGCCCTCCTCCGCCAGCGCCTCGGCGGCCTCGAGCGCGCGTCATCATCAGCGAGAACGACACGATCGTGACGTCGCTGCCCGGCCGGACGATCTTCGCCTTGCCGATCGGCAGCACGAAGTCGTCGAGCTTCGGCACCTCGAAGGTCTGCCCGTAGAGCACCTCGTTCTCGAGGAAGATCACCGGGTTGGGATCGCGGATCGCCGCCTTGAGCAGCCCCTTGGCGTCGGCGGCGCTGTAGGGGCAGACGACCTTGAGCCCCGGGCAGTGGCTGTACCGGGAGCTGTATTCCGGCTGGCTGCGCAGCGACCCGGGCGGCAGCACCGTTCGGCCCGCGAAAGACGATCGGGCTGCCCATCTCGCCGCCGGCCATGTAGAGCGTCTTGGCGGCCGAGTTGATGATGTGGTCCATCGCCTGCATGGCGAAGTTCAGGTCATGAACTCGACGATCGGCCGCAGCCCGGCCATGGCGGCGCCGACCCCGAGCCCGGCGAAGCCGTATTCGGTGATGGGCGTATCGATCACCCGCTTCGGCCCGAACTCCTCGAGCAGGCCCTGGCTGATCTTGTAGGCGCCCTGGTACTCGGCGACCTCCTCGCCCATCAGGAAGACGTCGCCGTTCTTGCGCATCTCCTCGGCCATGGCGTCCCTGAGCGCCTCGCGCACCGTCGTCTTGACCATCTCGGTGCCGGCCGGCACCTCGGGCTCCGCCGGCTGCACGGGCTCGGTCGGCAGAGCCTGCCGCCTGGGCTGCGGCTCCGCCTTCACCGGCTCGGCGGGCGCTTCCGCCTCCGCCTTGGGCGCGGCCTCCGCGGCGCCGTTCGCCCCCGCCGCATAGCCGTCGAGCGCCGATTTGTCCTCGCCGTCACCGAGCAGGAGCGCGATCGGCGTGTTGACGGCGACCCCCTCGCTGCCCTCGTCGATCAGGATCCTGCCGAGCGTGCCCTCGTCGACCGCCTCGACCTCCATCGTCGCCTTGTCGGTCTCGATCTCGGCGATGACGTCGCCGGGGGCGACGCTGTCGCCCTCCTTCTTCAGCCAGCGGGCGAGGTTGCCTTCGGTCATGGTCGGCGAGAGCGCCGGCATCAGGATTTCCGTGGGCATCGATTTCAGCTTTCCCGGATCATTCGATGGGTGGCCCCCGGGGCGCGGTGCCGGCCCCGGGGTGGCACGGGTCAGACGGTGGCGACCTCGGCCTCGAGCAGGATGTCCGTCCAGAGCTCCGAGGGGTCGGGCTCGGGGCTGTCCTGGGCGAAGCGGGCCGCCTCGTTGACGATGTCGCGGACCTGCTTGTCCATGGCCTTCAGGTCTTCCTCGGCCGCCAGCTTACCCTCGACGAGCCGCTTGCGCAGCGTCTCGATCGGGTCGTGGTGCTCGCGGAACTCCTGGACCTCCTCCTTCTTGCGGTACTTCGCCGGGTCCGACATCGAATGGCCGCGATAGCGGTAGGTCATGGCCTCCAGGATGTAGGGCCCCTCGCCCCCGTGGATGTGCGCGGCGATCTCCTTGGCCCGCTCGTGCACCGCCACGACATCCATGCCGTCCACCTGCTCGCCCGGAATGCCGTAGGCGGCGCCGCGCTCGCAGAGCTTCTGCCCGGCCGACGAGCGGGCCTGCGAGGTGCCCATGCCGTAGCGATTGTTCTCGATCACGTAGAGCACCGGCAGCTTCCACAACGCCGCCATGTTGAAGCTCTCGTAGACCTGCCCCTGGTTGGTCGCCCCGTCACCCATGTAGGTGGCGCAGAGGCCGCCGTCCTCGCGATACTTGTGGGCGAAGGCGATGCCGGTGCCGAGCGGCACCTGGCCGGCCACGATCCCGTGCCCGCCATAGAACCGCTTGTCCTTGGCGAACATGTGCATCGAGCCGCCCTTGCCCTTCGAGTAGCCGGTGGCCCGGCCGGTGAGCTCGGCCATGACGTTGCGCGGGTCCATGCCGCAGACCAGCATGTGCCCGTGGTCGCGATAGCCGGTGATGACGGAATCCTTGTCGGACAGCGCATGCTGGATGCCGACCGCCACCGCCTCCTGGCCGATATAGAGATGGCAGAAGCCGCCGATCAGGCCCATGCCGTAGAGCTGACCGGCCTTCTCCTCGAAGCGACGGATGAGGAGCATCTCACGGTAGAACTCGAGCCACTGCCCGTTGTCCGCAGCGCCCTTCCTGCTGCTTCGGCGGGCCGCCGGCCTGGCACTGCTCCTGGTCGCGTTCATGGATCGACGGCCCTCCCGATTGCGTTGTACCTGCAGCCTGTGGTGTGAACTTATAGCGAAGCGTGAAGGTTGCGCCAGCCGATCGCCGTGCATGCAACCCATGCAGGAACGAATTTCGTGGTCGCGCCCGCCGGCCCCTATTGCGGCGGCGGCTGGTCGAAAATCACGACCTCGTTGCGGCTGACGAAGCCGAGCCCGAGCAGCGTCTCCTCGAGCAGGTCGGTGGCCAGGTGGTCGGGCCCCAGCGCTTCCACGCGCTGCTCGAGCCATTGCCGCTCGGCGCGGATCTGGGCGAGCTCGAGGCGCTTGGTGTCCAGCTCGTGCTGGCGATCGATCCAGGCGAAGAGGCCACGGCTGCCATGGATCGAATGATAGGCGAAATAGGCGAGCACGAGGACGAGGGCCACGCCCAGCCAGTGCCGCACCGCTTGCTTGCGCAGGCCGTAGCTCCGATAGGCGAAGCCGTCGACCGTCAAGGCGCCGCCCTCCCGCCTCAAAACGCCTGCTTGCCCGCGTAGATCGCCGCGCCGCCGAGCTCCTCCTCGATGCGCAGGAGCTGGTTGTACTTCGCCAGCCGGTCGGAGCGGGAGAGCGAGCCGGTCTTGATCTGGCCGCAATTGGTGGCGACGGCGAGGTCGGCGATCGTCGCATCCTCGGTCTCGCCCGAGCGGTGCGACATCACTGCGCGATAGCGGTTGGCCATGGCGAGCCGCATGCAGTCGAGGGTCTCGGTCAGGGAGCCGATCTGGTTGACCTTGACGAGGATGCTGTTGGCGACACCCTGCTCGATGCCTTCGGCCAGGATCGCGGCGTTGGTGACGAAGAGGTCGTCGCCGACGAGCTGCACGCGCGAGCCCAGCCGCTCGGTGAGCAGCTTCCAGCCGGCCCAGTCGCCCTCGGCGAGGCCGTCCTCGACCGAACGGATCGGGAACTTCGCGCAGAGCCCTTCGATGAAGTCGACCATGCCGGCCGAATCGACCTTCCGCCCCTCGCCCGCCATGTCGTACTGGCCGTCGGCGTAGAACTCGCTGGCCGCGCAATCGAGGGCGAAGACGACGTCGTCGCCGATCCGGTAGCCGGCGGCGGCCACCGCCTGCTCGAGGAAGCCGAGCGCCGCCTCGGCACTCGGCAGGTCGGGCGCGAAGCCGCCCTCGTCGCCGACATTGGTGTTGTGGCCGGCGTCCTTGAGCGCCTTCTTCAGGCTGTGGAAGATCTCCGCACCCATGCGCAAGCCCTCGCCGAAGCTGGGCGCGCCGACCGGCATGATCATGAATTCCTGGATGTCGATCGGGTTGTCGGCATGGGCGCCGCCATTGATGACGTTCATCATCGGCACCGGCAGCACCCGGGCGCCGACCCCGCCGAGATAGCGATAGAGCGGCAGGCCCGAGGCGGCGGCCGCCGCCTTCGCGACCGCGAGGCTGACGCCCAGGATGGCGTTCGCCCCGAGCCGGCCCTTGTTGTCGGTGCCGTCGAGCTCGAGCATCGCATGGTCGATGCCGATCTGGTCGGTGGCGTCCATGCCGAGGATGGCGTCGGTGATCTCGCCGTTGATCCCGTCGACGGCGCGCAGCACCTCCTTGCCGAGGTAGCGGCTCTTGTCGCCGTCGCGCAGCTCGAGCGCCTCCCGCGAGCCGGTCGAGGCGCCGGACGGCACGGCCGCCCGGCCCATGGCCCCGCAGTCGAGGCCGACATCGACCTCGACGGTGGGGTTGCCGCGGCTGTCCATGATCTGCCGACCACGAATGCTGACGATCTCGGTGTCCTGCATGTTCCGTCTCACCCGAGCACGAGAATGGGTCGCGACTTGGCCAGGCCGTCGAAGGCCATGAGGTCTTCGAGCAATGACGGCAGCTTGTCGAGCGGCACCATGTTGGGGCCGTCGCTGAGCGCCACTTCCGGGCGGTCGTGCGTCTCGATGAACACAGCCGCCACGCCGACCGCCACAGCCGCCCGCGCCAGCACTGGCACGAACTGGCGCTGCCCGCCGCTGGTCGCACCCTGGCCGCCCGGCTGCTGCACCGAGTGCGTCGCATCGAAGACGACGGGCCAGCCGGTCGCCGCGAGCTCCGGCAGCGCGCGCATGTCGGAGACCAGCGTGTTGTAGCCAAAGGAGGCGCCCCGCTCGGTCACGAGGATGCGCTTCGCGCCGAACTGCTCGAGCTTGGCGGTGACGTTCCTCATGTCCCAGGGTGCCAGGAACTGGCCCTTTTTGACGTTGACCACGGCACCCGTCCGGGCGGCGGCCTCGAGGATGTCGGTCTGCCGGCAGAGGAAGGCCGGGATCTGCAGGATGTCGACCACCTCGGCGACCGGCCGGCACTGGCCGGCGTCATGGATGTCGGTGAGCACCGGGCAGCCGAAGCGGCTCTTCACCTCACCGAGGATGGCGATGCCCTCGGCGAGGCCGACGCCGCGCGCGCTCGAGGCGCTCGTCCGGTTGGCCTTGTCGAACGAGCTCTTGAAGACGAAGGGCAGGCCCAGCCGGCCGGTGATCTCGACCAGCCGCTCGGCCATCATCAGCGCGTGCTCGCGGCTCTCGATGGCGCAGGGGCCGGCAATCAGGGCGAGCGGCCGCTGCTGCCCGATGACGACCCGACCGACTTCGACGTCCTGCATGGCTTGACCCATTGTTTCAGACCAGGATCGACTGGTCGCGCGCGGCGCGGATGAAATCGGCGAAGAGCGGGTGCGGGCGCATCGGCTGCGAGCGCAGCTCGGGGTGGAACTGCACGCCCACGAACCAGGGGTGGCCGGGCAGCTCGACGATCTCCGGCAGCCGCCCGTCCGGCGACATGCCGGAGAACCACAGGCCGGCGGCCTCCAGCCGCTCCTTGTAGGCGGTGTTCACCTCGTAGCGATGGCGGTGGCGCTCCTCGATCCTGTCGACGCCGTAGATGCGGCGAACCAGGCTGCCGGCCGCCAGGACGCAGGGATAGGCGCCGAGGCGCATGGTGCCGCCGAGATCGTCGTCCGCCTGGCGCCGCTCGACGTCGCCGGCCCGCTGCCACTCGGTCATCAGGCCGACGATCGGCTCGGCGCACGGCCCGAACTCGGTCGAGCTGGCACCGTTCATGCCGGCGAGGTTGCGCGCCGCCTCGACGCAGGCGAGCTGCATGCCGAAGCAGATGCCGAAGAACGGCAGGCCCCGGTTGCGCGCATAGGTGACGGCGGCGATCTTGCCCTCCGCACCGCGCTCGCCGAAGCCCCCGGGCACCAGGATGGCATTCACCCCCTGCAGACGGTCGGACTGGTCGACCGCGACGAAGTGCTCGGCATCGATCCAGTCGAGCACGACCCGCACGTTGTTGGCGATGCCGCCGTGGATCAGCGCCTCGTTGAGGCTCTTGTAGGCGTCCATCAGGTCGGTGTACTTGCCGACGATCGCCACCTTGACCTCGCCCTCGGGCCGCATCACCCGATTGACGATCTCGTGCCACGGGCCGAGATCCGGCGGCGCCCCCGGCTCCAGGCCGAGTGCCCGGAGCACGCCGGCATCGAGCCCCTCGGTATGATAGCGGATCGGCACCTCGTAGATGGTCTCGGCGTCGTAGGCCGGGATCACCGCATCCTCGCGCACGCTGCACTGGAGCGCGATCTTGCGCCGGGCCTCGAGCGAGAGCTCGCGCTCCGAGCGGCAGAGCAGGATGTCCGGCTGGATGCCGATGGCGCGCAGCTCGCGCACCGAGTGCTGGGTCGGCTTGGTCTTCAGCTCGCCGGCCGAGCGGATATAGGGCACGAGCGTGACGTGCAGGAAGGCGACCTCGCCGCGCGGCAGCTCGTTGGCGAGCTGGCGGATGGCCTCGAGGAACGGCAGGCCCTCGATGTCGCCGACCGTGCCGCCGATCTCGCAGAGCACGATGTCCGCGTCCTCGACGTCCTTCTGGATGTATTCCTTGATGGTGTTGGTGACGTGCGGGATCACCTGCACCGTGCCGCCGAGATAGTCGCCGTGCCGCTCGCGGGTCAGCACGGTCCAGTAGATGCGCCCGGAGGACACGCTGTCCGAGGCGCGGGCCGGCACGCCGGTGAAGCGCTCGTAATGGCCGAGGTCGAGATCGGTCTCCGCACCGTCGTCGGTGACGAAGACCTCGCCGTGCTGGTAGGGCGACATCGTGCCCGGGTCGACGTTCAGATAGGGGTCGAGCTTGCGCAGCCGGACCCGATAGCCGCGCAGCTGCAGAAGCGAGCCCAAGGCAGCCGCGGCAAGGCCCTTGCCGAGCGAGGAAACAACACCACCGGTGATAAAAACGAAGCGAGGCATCAATCGAAACTATCCATGCTACGCTTCAACAGGGCAAGCGCAAAGGGCACGCCGGAACGAGGTCGACGGTCCGGCGGGTCGTCCAGTGGTCGAAGCCTCAGTTGGCGACCGGTGCCGCCGGGGCGGCCGGGGTTGCCGGCTCCGCGGGCACGGCGGCCGGTGCCGGCTCGAACGGGTTCGGCCCGTCGAGGATCGAGACCGGGCCGCTGCCGCCGCTGGCGACATAGGCGAGCAGCAGGCTCATCAGCATGAAGCCCGTGGCGAGGATCGCCGTTGCCCGGGTCAGCAGGTTGGCGGTGCCGCGCCCGCTCATGACGCCGCCCATGGCGGTGCCGCCGAGGCCGCCCAGGGCCCCGCCCTCGCTGCGCTGGATCAGGACGACGCCGCAGAGTGCGAGCGCGATCAGGAGATGGATGACGAGAAGGATCGTGGTCATGGTTCGGGTCTTTCGGGCCGGGCCGGGGGATCAGGTCCCGCCGCCCGCCGCATAGATGCTCCAGAATGAATCCGCGTCGAGGCTGGCGCCACCGACGAGGGCGCCATCGACCGCCTCGATGGCCATGATGTCGGCGGCGTTGTCCGGCTTCACCGAGCCGCCATAGAGCAGCGCCACGTCGGCCCCGCCGGCCAGCCGCTCGGCGAGCAGGCCGCGCAGCTCGCCATGGGTGCGGGCGATCTCCTCGAGGCTCGGCGTGCGCCCGGTGCCGATCGCCCAGACGGGCTCGTAGGCGACCACGAGATTCTCGGCTGTCGCCCCGGCCGGCAGGCTGCCGTCGAGCTGGCGCACCAGCACGGCGTGCCGCTCTCCTGCCAGGTATTCGGCCTCCGTCTCGCCGATGCAGAGCACCACCAGCAGCCCGGCGGCGAGCGCCGCCTCGCCCTTGGCCTTGATGCCGGCATCGGTCTCGCCGAGCCCGTGCCGCCGCTCCGAGTGGCCGACGATAACCGCACGCGCGCCGGCATCGGCGAGCATGCCGGCGCTGATCGAGCCGGTGAAGGCGCCGCTCTCGGCCGCGTGGCAGTCCTGCCCGCCGACGAGGATGCGGCTCCGGGCGAGCCTTTGGGCCACCGCGGCAACGAGCGTCGCCGGCGGGAAGATGCCGAGCGTGCCGCTCGCATGCGCGGCGCGCAGGTCGAGCCGCCCGGCCAACGCCAGACCGTCGGCCCGAAGCCCGTTCATCTTCCAATTGCCGAGCACGACCGGACGTGCCAGAGGCATCCCAACCTCACCGAATTGCGGGAACGCGCGGCTTCTATCACAGCGACCAGGGCCTGTCCAAGCCGGCGACCGACGGCCCGTGCCCGTGATCCTGCGCCTTGAGGATTGCCGCCGGCGTCGCCAATCAATAGTGTCCCGGCGCGTCATTTAAGGGTTTCTTCCGTCATGCTCGATGCGATGCGCAAACGCGCCAACAGCTGGTTCGTCCGTGCGCTCCTTCTGGTCCTGATCATCAGCTTCGCCGTCTGGGGCATCGGCGACACGTTCTTCGGCCGGCCGAGCACGGCCGTGGCCGTGCGGGTCGGCGACATCGAGGTGCCGCTGCAGGAGGTCGATCGCGCCTTCGAGCTCGACCGCCGCGCCTTCAGCGAGCAGTTCGGCGCCACGATCGACCGGCGCCAGGCCGCGTCGCTCGGCATCCTCAACCGCAGCCTGCAGAGCGTGGTGGCGCGGGCCCTCGTCGACCAGCACCGGCGGGACCTCGGCATCGGGGTCGCCGATTCCGAGGTGGCGGCGGCGATCCGCAACGACCCGCGCTTCGCCAGCGACGGCAACATCGATCGCGGCCGCTTCGACATGTTCCTGCGCTCGCTCGGCCTGAGCGAGGCCCAGTATGTCGAGCAGGTGCGCGGCGATATCGGCCGGGCCCGCGTCATCGACGCCCTGACCGGCTCGATCGCGGCGCCGTCGGTGCTGGTCGAGCGCCTCGGCGCCTGGCGCGGCGAGACGCGCAGCGGCACCGTGCTGGAAGTGGCGAGCGAGTCCATGACCGCACCCGAGCCGACCGACGCCGAGCTCGAGGCGTATCTCGAGGAGCATGCCGACGGCTTCCAGGCGCCGGAGTACCGGACCGTCACCCTGGTCACCCTCACGCCCGAGGATCTCGTCGACGAGATCCAGATCGACGAGGCGAAGCTGCGCGAGGAGTACGCGGCACGGGCGGATTTCTACACCACGCCCGAGCGGCGCCGCGTCGGCCAGCTCCTGGCGAGTGACCGCGAGACCATCGACGCGGCGCGCCGTGCCCTCGACGAGGGTGCGGTCTTCGCCGAGCTCGCCGACAGCATGGCCGACCAGGGCCTGACCTATGGCCCGCTCGGCCCGACGGCCAAGGAGGACCTGCCGCCGGAGTTCGCCGACGCCATCTTCGCGCTCGGGCCGGACGAGGTCAGCGAGCCGGTGGAGAGCGCCTTCGGCTGGCACCTCTTCCGCCTGATCGAGGTCGAGCCCGAGACCGTGCGCAGCTTCGATGACGTGAAGGACGAGATCCGCCGGGACCTCGCCATGGACCGCGCCATCGACCAGCTCCCCGATCTGGCCAGCGCGCTCGACGACGGCATTGCCGCAGGCCAGAGCCTCGAGGAGGCAGCGGTGGCAGTCGGTGCTACCGCCAGGCGGTTCGACGCGATCGACGCCCAGGGTCGCGACGCCCAGGGCGACCCGGTCGAGGGCGGCGCGCCCGCGCCCGAGATCCTGACCGCCATCTTCGCGGCACCGCTGGAGGAGACATCGCTCCTCGAGGAGACCCCCGGCGGCACGTTCTACATGTTCCGCGTCGACGCCAGCGAGCCGAGCCGCCCGCGCCGGCTCGACGAGGTCCGTGACGAGGTGGCCGCACGCTGGCAGCAGGAGGCGCGGCAGCGGCTCGCCACCGAACGCGTCCAGGAGATCATGACCGAGGCGCGCTCCGGGCGGACGCTGGAGACGGTGGCGGCCGGTCTCGGCGACGCGGTCACGCTGCGCCAGTTCGGGCCGATCGACCGGGCGGCCGATGGCAGCGCGGCGGGCCTGACGCCCGCGGCGGTCGCGGCCCTCTTTGCCACCGACAAGGGCAACATCGACAAGGAGCCGGTGGCCACCCGGACCGGCAGCGCCATCCTGCGCACCGACGCGATCACGGTGCCCGAGGGCGACCAGCCCGAGCTCAGGCAAGAGCTCACCGACGCCATGCGCAACGATGTCCTGATCCAGTACGAGGCGGCGCTGCGCCGCCGCTATCCGGTCGAGGTCAACGAGGCGGCCATCGCCTCGCTGTTCCCCGCCGAAGATCTCTGAACCTGGAGCTCTCGCCGTGGCCTTCTCCGAAGAGGTCCTGCCGCCCCGGGCGGCCTTCCGCAGCGCCTACGAGGCCGGCCGGAGCCAGGTGGTCTGGACGACGCTGGTGGCCGACCTCGAGACCCCCGTCTCGGCGACGCTGAAACTCACCGACGGGCGGCCCTACAGCTTCCTTCTGGAAAGCGTCGAGGGCGGTGCGACGCGCGGCCGCTACTCGATCATCGGCACCAAGCCCGACCTGGTCTGGCGCTGCCACGGCGCCAGGGCCGAGATCAACCGCCGCTGCCGGGTCGACCGGCTGGACTTCCAGCCCGAACCGCTGCCCACGCTCGAGAGCCTGCGTGCCTTGCTCGCCGAGACCCGGATCGACGTGCCCGACGAGCTGCCGCCGATGGCCGCCGGGCTCTTCGGCTTTCTCGCCTACGACATGATCCGGCTGGTGGAGCCGGTGCCGGAGACCAATCCCGACCGGATCGGCCTGCCCGACGCCGTCTTCCTCAGGCCGACGCTGATCGCCATCTTCGACAACATCAAGGACATCATCACGATCGTCACGCCGGTCTATCCCGAGACCGGCCTCGACGCCGACCGGGCCTACGACCTGGCGCTCGAGCGCCTGGCCGACGCGGTCGCCGACATGGCGCGCGGCATCGGGCCGGCGCAGCCGGCGCATGGCGGCCCACCCCCGGAGGCGGTCTCCAACCTGAGCCGCGAGGACTATCACCGGATGGTCGAGCGGGCGAAGGAGTACATTCTCGCCGGCGACATCTTCCAGGTGGTCCCGTCGCAGCGCTTCACCGTCCCGTTCAGCCTGCCGCCGATGGCGCTCTACCGGGCGCTGCGGCGCCTCAACCCCTCGCCCTTCCTCTTCCTGCTCGACCTCGACGGCGCCACGCTCGTGGGCTCCAGCCCCGAGATCCTGGTGCGCGTGCGCGACGGCCGGGTCACCGTCCGGCCGCTCGCCGGCACGCGGCGACGCGGCCATGATGCCGCCGAGGACGTGGCCCTCGCCGAGGAGCTGCTGGCGGACCCCAAGGAACTGGCCGAGCACCTGATGCTGCTCGATCTCGGCCGCAACGATGTCGGCCGCGTCGCCGAGATCGGCTCGGTCGAGGTCACCGAGAAGATGGTGGTCGAGCGCTACAGCCACGTCATGCACATCGTCTCGAACGTCGAGGGCAACCTGCGCGACGACTGCGACGTGATCGACGCGCTCCTCGCCGGCTTCCCCGCCGGCACCACCTCGGGCGCCCCAAAGGTGCGGGCGATGCAGATCATCGAGGAGCTCGAGCCCGAGCGCCGGGTCTTCTACGCCGGGGCCGTGGGCTATCTCTCGGCCGACGGCAACATGGACACCTGCATCGCGCTGCGCACCGCCCTGGTCAAGGACGGCACCATGTACGTCCAGGCCGGCGGCGGTGTGGTCGCCGACAGCGACCCCGAGGCCGAGTACCAGGAAAGCTGCAACAAGGCCCGCGCCCTGATCCGCGCCGCCGAGGAAGCCGTCCGCTTCGCCAGCCGCGGCCGGTAGCGCCGCCCTACGCCTCGAAGCGCCCCGTGGCCTCGCGATCGCGCGCGTAGCGTCGCACGAACGGAAAGGGCGGCAGCCAGGATTCGCGACGCACGGTCCAGCTCTCGTAGGTGGGCATCAGCTGGTCGGGCGCATCCAGGCACCCGAGGCTGACCTCGATCTCGTCGCCGGTGCGGGCGAAGACCGACGAGCCGCAGCGCGGACAGAAGCACCGCCCGGCGAAGTCGCGGGTCTCGCCCTCGATCGTCACCGCCGTCTCGGGGAACACCGCGATCGCCTGGAACAGCGCCCCGTGATGCTTGCGGCAATCGAGGCAGTGGCAGAGCCCGACCCGATAAGGCCGCCCCGACGCCACGAGCCGCACGTCGCCGCAAAGGCAACCGCCCGTGAACCGGTCCATGCTGCGTCTCCTCCTGTTCCTCAATGTGTCTGCCAATGCAGGCTGGTGGCCACCGCGGCGAGGATGACATATGCTGCGGGCGATGGTCAGACGAGGAAAGCCTGCATGGCAGCAGTGAAGAACCTCAACGTGACGCTCGAGCCTGATCTGGCGCTGCAGATAGAGGACGCGGTCACGAGCGGTGCCTATGCATCAGCGAGCGACGTCGTTGCCGACGCCTTGAACCACTGGCGCGAGCAACGTGCGATCGAAGGCGATCCGGAAGTGCTGCGCCGGCTCTGGCGCGACGGGCTCGACAGTGGCGAGCCGCAGCCGCTCGACATGGCCGAGATCGCGCGGGCAGCGCGCGCACGCCTGTCGGAGGAGCACGCCGGCCGGCCCTGATGCCGCGGCTCACGCGAACCCCGCGGCTCGCCAGGACCTGATCGACATCTGGCTGTGGATCGCCGCCGACAGCCCGGCAGCCGCCGACCGCTTCCTAGCCCTGATCGACGAGAAGCTGCACCTCTTGGCGGCGACGCCCCGCCTCGGCCCGCTGCGACCCGACATCGCCCGAGACGTCCGCCTGTTTCCGGTCCGCCGCTACCTGATCCTCTATCGCGAGATATCCGACGGCATCGAGGTCGTCCGAGTTGTCCACGGCATGCGCCGACTCGAGCACGATCGCTAGCCGCAACCGACTGTCTGCTAGTCGACCTCGTGGAGCCGGCCGGAATCGCGCAGCGCCGCCCAGAAATCGGGCTGCTTCAGGCCTCCCTTGACCCGCGCGTCCATGGCCGCCTCGGCGGCCTTGACCGCTGGCAGGCGGTCGATGGTGGCGCCGATCATGGCATGCGGCACGACCACCACGCCGTCCTCGTCGCCGACCGCGATGTCGCCCGGCCCGACGAGCACACCGCCGACCTGGACGGGCAGGCCGACCGTGCCGGGCCCGTTCTTCGCCGGCGAGTTCGGCGTGACACCCGACGCGTAGCAGGGCAGGCCGACGGCCCTGAGGCCCACGATATCCCGCACGAAGCCGTCGGTGACGAAGGCCACGACGCCCTTGTTCTTGAGCATGCCGAGCAGCAGGTCGCCGATGATCGCGGCCTCGGGGTAGAAGTCGGTGCCGGCGATCACCACGTCGCCCGGCTCGGCGATGTCGAGTGCGCCGAAGACGGCGAGGTTGTCCGCCGGGCCGGCCTCGCAGGGCACCACCACGCCGCAGAATGCACCGCTCCCGGCGATCGGCTTGACCCGCCCGTCCAGGGCACCCCGGCCGCCGCCTCGTGCGGCGAGCAAGGCGTCGGCGACGAAGCCGGTGGGCAGCCCCTGGAAGGCCGCCACCTGGTCGGCGCTCGGCCGGCTGAAGCGGCGGCGAATGGTCAAGAGCGGGACTTCGTCGATCATGGTCTTGCCTCCTTCGATAGGGTCGCGTTGCGGGGCGCAGCCAAGAGCTCCGGCCCGATATCGGCGATGCGCGTGACGCCACAGAGCCCCATGGCGCGGTCGAGCTCCTGGCGCAGCAGCTCGAGCACCCGGGCGACACCCGCCTCGCCGCCAACGGCGAGGCCCCAGAGCTGCGGGCGGCCGATCAGGCAGCAGGTGGCGCCCAGCGCCAGGGCCTTGAGCACGTGGCTGCCGCGGCGCACGCCGCCGTCGAGCAGCACGGCCATGCGCCCTTCCACGGCCTCGACGATTCGCGGCAGCGCATCGAGCGAGGCGGCGGCCCCGTCGAGCTGGCGGCCGCCATGGTTCGAGACGATGATGCCGTCGATGCCGTGCTCGATGGCCCGCCGCGCCTCGTCCGGGTGCAGCACCCCCTTGAGCACCAGCGGGCCCTTCCAGTGCTGGCGCAGGGCCTCGACATCCCGCCAGCTCATCGCCGGGTCGAGCAGGCCGGCCATGCTGCCGGCCAGTGTCCGGATGTCGGAGGGCTGGCCGGCACGGACATAATTGCCGAAGGTGAGCGTCCGCAGCACGTCGCGCATCCGCCAGAGCCAGGGCAGCCGGGTCGCCATGCCGAGGAAATCGAGCGGGCCGAAGCGCGGCGGGATGCCGAAGCCGTTGACGATGTCGCGCTCGCGCTTGCCGAGCAGCTGGTTGTCGATCGTCAGCACCAGCGCGTCGTAGCCGGCGGCGGCCGCCCGGTCGGTCAGCTCGCGGGTGAAGCCGCGATCACGGTAGACGAAGACCTGCATCCAGCGCGGTGCGGCACCGGTCTCGGCCAGCGCCTCGAGCGTGCAGACCGAGCCGTGGCTGAGGCAGTAGGCGGTGCCGGCCGCCGTCGCGGCCCGCGCGGCGCAGATCTCGCCACCCGGCCAGAAGAGCCCGGCGAGACCGGTCGGCCCGATCATCAGGGGCATCGAGAGGCGGCGGCCGAAGAGCTCGATCGAGAGATCCCGCTCGGGCGCGCCGTCGAGCGGCCGCGGCAGCAGCGACACGTCACCGAAGGCGGCCTCGTTGCGCCCGAGCGTCCGCTCGTCCTCGGCGCCGCCGTCGGCGAAGTCGAAGACCGGGCGCGGCAGCACGCGACGCGCCAGCCGGCGCATCTCCGCCACCTTGTAGGCGCGCTCGACCTTGGTCATGGCTGGGGCGTCATGGCTCGGGCGGCAGCCGGCGCCGTCAGAGCGCGTAGCGCAGGATCGCCGCCAGCGACGCGCCCCGGGCAGGTCGGCCCGGCGCACGCCCAGCACCCTGGCGCCATGGGCCAGGGCCCGGGTCGCGATCTCGTCGACGACGCCGTAGGAAGTGGCATCCTCGCCCTCGGCGAAGCGCACCGTCCCGTCGGTCTCGTCGACCCAGCCCGGCACCACGTCGTCGATATCGACCATGAGCGATTCGATGCCGCCGAAGGTGGCGGCACGCGCCGCCTCGGAAATGTCGGTGGTCACCCGGCCCTGGCCCTTGCGGGTCTCGAAGAGCTGCCTGAGCCCGTCGAGTTCGGCCGCGTGAAGCTGGTCGAGCAGTGACCGCGCCGCCTCGGCGAGCTGCTGGTCGGTCAGCCGGTCGGGGTTCGTCGTGATCTGCGGTGCTGCGAGATGCGGGTAGGTGTTGACCGAGCGGTAGATGTCGTCGGCCGGCCGGGACGCCGCCAGGACGAGCGGCGTCTCCCGGCCCGCCAGGATCGGGCGGAGCGCCCCGTTGATCGCCCGCGCGAACTGCCGCAGCCGCACCTTCTCGCCTTCCGCCGCATGGATCCGGCCGCTCGGCGAGCGGTGGCCGATCGCGGCCTTGCCGACGGCGCTCGCCGCGTCCTTGGGCATGCCGGGCACGCGCACCTCGTGCGGCGGCAGCTCGGCGAAGACCTCGACGAGACGCACCGCGTTCTGCGAGAGGGCGAGCACGAGCGCCTCGTGCGGGAAGGTAACCGCCCGCAGCAAGGGCTTGAGATGGAAGCGGTCCGAGACCTGGACCGTCGCCTGCAGGCTGTTCGGCAGGCGGAAGGTCCAGTGCCGCTCGGGCGTGAGGAAGACCGCGAGGCTGCGCGCCTGAAGCCGCCAGAACTCGTCGTCGTCGTGCAGCTCGTGGAGCTGCTCCTCGATCGCCGCCATCTGCCGCTTGTCGCCACCCGCCGCCTCGAGCTGACCGAGTGCCGCCGTTCCCAGGTTCTTCAGGGCGATGCGGTCGGCCTCGGCCTCCTGCGTCAGCGGCGTGGTCGGCAGGTAGATCGAGACGCGCGCCTCGCCATGCGCCGCGGCGAGGCTGCGGATCTCGGCGAGGGTCGGAATATCGACGTGAAGCATGGTGAGACGTTTTCCCTGAATGTCAGTTGCCGTGTCGCATAGCCTTGAAGCCGCGCGAGCGCACGATCTTTTCGACCTCGACGACGACAAAGAGCGCCACGCCAACGGCCACGGCCACGAGCCCGTCCGACACGGCGAGGGCTCGTGTGCCGAACGCCAGCTGCAGCCACGGCACGTAGGTGAAGGCGACCTGCAGCACGACCACGGACGCAACGCCGATGAGCACCGCCGGGGTGCCGAGCACGCCCCGCCAGGTCAGCGAGGCGCCATGCACGTAGCGGACGTTGAAGAGATAGAAGATCTCCATCGCGACGATCGTGTTGACGACCAGCGTGCGGGCGGTCTCGATCGGCAGGCCGCGCGCGACGCTCCAGTAGTAGACGCCATAGACGCCGATCACGAAGAGCAACGAGATCGAGGCGACGCGCCACACCACGTCACGTTTGAGCAAAGGCGCGCCGGCTGGCCGCGGCGGCCGCTCCATCGTGCCGGGCTCGGTCGGCTCGAACGCTAGGGTGAGACCGAGTGCCAGGGCGGTCACCATGTTGACCCAGAGGATCTGCACCGACGTGATCGGCAAGGTGAGGCCGGCGAGCACCGCGACAATGATCGTCAATGCCTCGCCGCCATTGGTCGGCAGGGTCCAGGCGATGACCTTGGTCAGGTTGTCGTAGACCGTCCGGCCTTCCCTGACCGCATCCACGATGGAGGCGAATTTGTCGTCGGCGAGCACCATCTCGCTGGCGTCGCGGGCCGCCGCCGTGCCCTTGCGGCCCATCGCCACGCCCACGTCGGCGCGCTTGAGCGCCGGCGCGTCGTTGACGCCGTCGCCGGTCATGGCGACGGACAGCCCGGCCGCCTGCAAGGCCTGGACGAGGCGCAGCTTGTGCTCCGGCGTGGTGCGGGCGAAGACGTGCGTCTCGAGCGCCGCCCGACCGAGCGCCCGATCGTCCATGCCATCGAGATCGCGGCCCGTCAGCACGCTGGGGTTCTCCGCCAGGCCGAGGCGGCGGGCGATCGAGCGCGCGGTCAGCGCATGGTCGCCGGTGATCATGACGACACGGATGCCGGCCGCATGGCAACTCTCGACCGCGGCTATCGCCTCGTCCCGCGGCGGGTCGATGATGCCGGCGAGGCCGATCAGCACGAGCCCGTCGGCAAGGTCGGGGTGGTCGATGCCAAGGCCCTCGTGCCCCGGCTTGCAGGCGAAGGCCAGGACCCGCTCGCCCCGCTCGGCCAGCTCCGCGATCCGCGCCTGCCACGCCGCCTGATCGAGCGGCTCGGGGCCGGCGGCGGTGAGCACCGTGCCGCACATCTCGAGCAGCCGTTCCGGCGCCCCCTTGACCAGCACCCGCCCGACATCATCCGCCTCTTCCCGATGCAGCGTCGCCATGAAGCGATGCGCGGCATCGAAGGAATGGCGTCCTGGCGGCGAAGTCGACGGCGATGCATGGCCGGCTCGAGGCCGGCCTTGATGGCGAGCGCCAGCAGTGCGCCTTCCATCGGGTCGCCACTCATGCGCCAACCGTCGGCGTGCTGCGTCAGATCCGCGTCGTTGCAGAGCAGCCCGCTCTCGACCAGCGCCTGCAAGGTCGGGCTCTTCTCTGGGTCGAAGGCGGCGCCGTCCGCCAGAAGGTGCCCTCGGGCACGTAGCCGCTGCCGGCCACCTCGATTACGCCCTCGGCCGTCACCACCGAGCGGACCGTCATCTCGTTGCGGGTCAGGGTGCCGGTCTTGTCCGAGCAGATCACCGAGACAGCACCCAGCGTCTCGACCGCCGGCAGGCGGCGAATGATGGCCTGGCGTGCCGCCATGCGCTGGACGCCGATGGCGAGCGTGATGGTCATGACCGCCGGCAGGCCTCGGGATGGCGGCGACGAGAAAGCCCGACCACCACCATGAAGGCCTCGTCCACGCCGAGCACCCGGCGGAGCAGCGCCAGGGCGAAGACCAGGGCGGAGACCGCGAGCACGACGAAGGTCACGCGCCGGGCGAACTGGTCCATCTGCCGCAGGAGCGGCGTCTTCAGCTCCTCGACCCGGCCGATCATGGCGCTGATCCGGCCGAGCTCGCTCCGGCTGCCCGTCGCCACCACGAGACCCCGCCCCTGCCCGGCCGTCACCAGCGTGCCGGAGAAGGCCATCGAGCGGCGCTCGCCCAGGACGGCCCCGGTGGCGGTCGGCGCCACCGTCTGTCGACCCGGCACCGAACTCACCGGTCAGCGCCGCCTCGTCGATCGCCAGGTTGCGGGTGTGGATCAGGCGCAGGTCCGCCGGCGCCCGGTCGCCGGCCTCCAGCGAGCACGACATCGCCCGGGACGATCGCTGCCGCCGCGACGGCGAGCCGCTCGCCACCCCGCAGGACCGTGGCATGCGGGTCGATCATCGCGTGGATCGAGGCCAGGGCGTCCTCGGCCCGGCCCTCCTGGACGTAGCCGATGACGGCGTTGACCAGCACCACGGCGAGGATGACCGCGGCATCGACTGCATGGCCGAAGGCGCCGGCGAGCACGGCGGCGGCCAGGAGGACATAGATCAGCAGGTTGTCGAACTGTGCCAGGAGACGCCGCCAGGGCGGCCGCCCAGGTGCCGCCGGCAGACGATTGGGGCCATGCTCGGCCAGCCGGCGGGCGGCTTCCACAGGCTCCAGCCCGTCATCCGACGCCCCGAGCCGCGCCCGCACCACGTCGACCGCCAGGGCCGCCCAGTCTTCCGGGACCGGCCGGTCTGCCGGGGCAGAATTGGTGCCATCGGCGTTCGCGGCGCTGGGCTCGGGCAATCGGGTCACGTGCGGTCGGCTCCGGAGTTCTGCTGCACTGCACCCCTATATAGGCCGCGCCCCGCACCGGACCCGGGGCATTTCGCCATTGCCGAAATCCTTGGCAAGTGCCCGTTGTTCAGCCAAGTTGTGATGAGGAGGACATCATACCATGCCCCCCGTCGCACCCATCCAACGTCGCAAGCTCTTCCAGGAAGTGCTGGATCGCCTGCTCGAGCGGCTGCGTGTCGGCGAGTTCCAGCCCGGCGACCAGTTGCCGAGCGAGCGCGAGCTGATGCAGTTCTACGGCGTCGGCCGGCCGGCGGTGCGCGAGGCGCTGCAGGCGCTCGAGCGGGACGGCATCGTCACCATCACCCACGGCGAGCGGGCACGGATCGCCCTGCCGTCGGCCGAGCGGGTGATCGAGCAGATCGCCCAGAGCACCCGCCATCTGCTGCAGGTCGAGCCGGGCAATCTCGACCACCTGAAGGATGCGCGCCTGTTCCTCGAGACGGGCCTCGCCCGCCGCGCCGCCGAGCGCGCCACACCCGAGGCCGTCGCCCGGCTCGAGCAACGCTTCGCCGCCCATGAGGCGGCGCGGCAGCAGGCCGATGCGTTCCTGCCCCGCGACATGGAGTTCCACCGCGAGATCGCGGCGATGGTCGGCAACCCGATCTTTCCGGCGCTCATCGAGGCCATGTTCGGCTGGCTCGGCAGCTACTACGTCCAGTTGGTGCGCCTGCAGGGTGCGGAGGACCTGACCATCGCCGAGCACCGGCGGATTCTCGATGCCATCGCCGCCGGCGACGGCGACGCGGCAGCGACCGCCATGCACGACCATCTCACCCGTGCCAACGCGCTCTATCGCCAGTACGAGAAGAGCGGCTGAGCCCGCAGCGACCGGTAAACCAAAAAAAGGGAGGCACCATGGCTGCGAACGACGACCCGATCCTCTACGGCACGACGCAGCCGCCGACCCCGATGCAGCGCTTCGCGGCCGGCCCCCTGTCGATCGAGCTGGAGGGTGCCGCGGTCCGCTATGTGCGCTATGCCGGGCTCGAGGCCATCCGGGGCATCGACTACCTGGTGCGCGATGCGAGCTGGCGGACCCCGCCGGCGACGCTCACCACGCGCCGCCGGGAGCAGGGCGAGAACGGCTTCACGGTCGAGCTGGAGGGCGTCGTCCGCCAGGACGAGATCGACTACCAGTACCGCCAGACCATCACCGGCTCGGCCGATGGGCGGCTCGAGGTGATGGTCGAGGCCGAGGCCAAGAGCGGCTTTCTCACCAACCGCACGGGCTTCGTCGTCCTCCACCCGATCCTCGGCGTCGCCGGCAAGCCGGTCATCGTGACCCACAAGGACGGCTCGACCAGCGAGACGAGCTTCCCGGAGCTCATCAGCCCGGGGCAGCCCATCTTCGACATCCGCGCCCTGCGTCACGAGATGGCGCCCGGGCTCTTCGTCACCTGCCGCATGGAGGCCGCCCTTCCGCAGGACCCGGAGACCATTTTCGAGATGGAGGACCAGCGCAACTGGACCGACGCCTCCTACAAGACCTATGTCGGCTCGCTGCTCGACCCCTGGCCCTACCGCATCGAGCCGGGCGAGCGGCTGCGCCAGCGCATCATCGTCACCTTCGAGGGCAGCGCCCCGGCCCGGTCGGCCGGTGCGGCGGACGGCGTCGCACTCCGCCTCGGCGCCGCCGCCGCCGGCCGGGTGCCGGCGATCGGGCTCGGGCTGATGCCGGAGCATCGTGCGGCGGCCAGCGCCGACAGCAATCCCGCCACCCGGCTCCGGCCCGCCTTCATCACCGCCTATGCCGAGGCCGGCAGCGACGACCTCGCCCGGTGCCTCGGCGACTATGCCGCCCTGGCCCGCCGGCTCGGCGCGGCCGTGCAGCTCGAGCTGGTCCTGCCGGCCGGCCGCCCGGCCGCCGAATTGCTGCAGCATGCCGCCGGGCAATGCGCCGCGGCCAGGCTCGCGCCCGCCCGCCTCCTGCCCTGCCCGAGCCCCTACCTGAAAGCATCCAGCCGGTCGGTCCCTGGCCGGACGTCGCCGATCTCGGCCATATCTACAACGCCGCCCGCCAGGCCTTCCCCGAGAGCGTCATCCTCGGCGGCATGTGCAGCTACTTCACCGCTCAACCGCAAGCGGCCACCCGCCGCCACCATCGACGGCATCTCCTGCACGACCACCCCGATCGTCCATGCCGCCGACGACCGCTCCGTGATGGAGACGCTCGAGGCGCTGCCGGCAGGTGCTCGTGAGCATGGCGGCGATGGCGCCGGCAAGCCCTTGCATATCGGCCCCTCGGCGATCGCCATGCGCCACAACCCCTACGGCACGGCCACGGCCCCCAACCCCGCCGCCCAGCGCATCGCCATGGTCGATGACGACCCGCGCCAGCGAAGCCTCTTCGCCGCCGCCTGGAGCGTCGGCTATGCCGCCGCCATGGCGGAGGGCGGCGTCGCGACGCTGGCGCTCAACCACCTGGCCGGGCCGTCCGGCCTCGCCGGCGCGAGCGGCGAGACCTGGCCCGTCTTCCACGTCATGGCCGCGCTCTGCGCCGCCAGCGGCGCCGAGCGCGTGCCATGCGCCATCACCGGCGAGGGCGTGGCGGCGCTGGCCTGGCTGGAGGGCGGGCAGACCCGCCTGCTGGTCGCCAACCTCCGCCCGGAGCCGACCGCGCTCGGTTTCGACCGGCCAGTGACCGGCCACCTGCTCGACGCGACGGCCGCCGCCGGGCCGGCGCGCACCGCCGACTGGCCGCCTGCCGGCGCGCCGGGCTGGCGCGGCACCGAGCTCACCCTGCCGGCCCTCGCCGTGCTCTTCGCCGGGACTTGAGTTGCGAGCCCGGGTGGTATAATCAGCAGCCAACCAATGGCGTCGCGCTGATGGCGCCGTATCAGTGTCAACCTAGGGAGGTGACCATGCGAAAAATCGAACCGAAGATCTCGCGCCGCTCCTTCACTGTCGGTGCCCTGCTCGCCGCGGGCACGTGCGGCCTGCCGATCATGGTCAAGGCGCAGGAGGGCAAGACCGTGGCCCTCCTCTTCGACAGCCTGGTCTCGCCCTTCTGGGTGTCCGGCATCGAGATCATGCGCGCCGACGCCGCCGAGCGCGGCTGGGAGACGCTCGAAGCCATCTCGGACTTCGACGACAACCGCCAGTTCGAGCAGGTCCGCGCCATGATCGAGCGCGAGGTGGACGGCATCCTCATCATCCAGACCGACGCCAACGCGGTCATCCCGGCGATCCGCGCGGCCAACGAGGCCGGCATCCCGATGGTCCACTTCAACCGCCCGCCGGCCGAGAGCGACGCCTACTCGGTCGCCATCCAGGCCGACAACCGCACGATCATGGCGGAAACGGTCCAGTTCCTCGTCGACCAGGCCCAGGCCCAGGGCGGCACCTACAAGGCCTGCATCCTGATCGGCGACCTCGGCGACGTGAACGCCATCCAGCGCCGCGACGGCTTCTTCGACATCGTCGACCAGCACCCCGACCTGATCGAGGTGGTCGCGCGCGTCTCCACCGAGTGGAACGCCGACAAGGCCTTCGCCGGCCTCACCAACGCGCTGCAGGCCAATCCGGACATCAACTTCCTCGTCACCTCGTCGGACTTCCTCTTCCCGCAGATCGAGCAGGCGCTGAAGATCGCCGGCAAGTGGCACAAGCGCGGCGAGGACGGCCATGTCCTCTTCGGCGGGTTCGACGGCGATGCCGGCGCCTACCAGCTGCTGGTCGACGGCTATCTCGACGCCGACGGCGTGCAGAACCTGTTCCTCGAGGTCGAGATGGCCTTCGGCGCCTTCGAGGAGATGTGGGCCGGCAACAAGCCCGACAAGCTGCTCCTCGACCCGGGCTTCGTCATCACCGCCGACAATCTCGAGGAGGTCCGCGACGAGATGTGGGGCTACATCGTCTGGCAGCAGAAGCAGTAGCCCGTTCCCGTGAAGCCGGCCCGCGCCGCTGCAGGGTGCGGGCCGGCCCGTCTCCCGGACGACCAGAAGGACGAGGCCGAGTTGGCTAGGACGACGCCGCAACGGTTGCCCGCCCCGTGGCGCTGAGGACCAGCGCTCCCGGCAGAGCGGCTGCGGCCGGTCGCGGCAGCGCCCTCGCGCGCGGCTGGCTCGAGCGCGTCGTGCTCTCCGAGTATCTCGTCTTCTACCTGACCATCGTTTATTTCCTCGCGGTCTGGCCGATCGTCCCCGAGATCGCGACGTGGAGCTCGGCCTACAACATGCTGACCGACATGCTGCCGCTCCTGGTGGTGGCGATCGGCCAGACCTTCGTCTTGATCGTCGCCGGCATCGACCTCTCGGTGACCAGCATCATCGCCATGGCGAGCGTCGTCGGCGCCTCGGTGATGACCAGCGACGGTGGCTATCTCGGCGGCAGCGCCCTCGCCGTGCCGGCCGGCATCGCCGCCTTTCTCCTGATCGGCGGGCTGGTCGGCTGGTTCAACGGGTTCTGCTGCACCCGGCTCGGCATGCCGCCCATCATCGTCACGCTGACCGGCCTGATGTTCCTCAGCGGTGCCGCCATCTGGTACACGACGGGGCACAGCGAGACGAGCAGCATCGCCGGCCTGCCCAGGGCCTTCGTGCTGATCGGCCAGGGCAGCGCCTGGGGCCTGCCCATCGCGCTCTGGGTGGCCCTCGCCGTCGGCATCATCGCCCATCTCCTGCTCGGCCACACGGTCTTCGGCCGCTGGCTCTACGCTATCGGCATCAACCGCAAGGCCGCGGAGATCTCGGGCGTGCCGGTCGGCACGGCAATCCTCTGGACCTTCGTGATCTCCGGCATCTGCGCCGCCATCGCCTCGATCCTCTTCACCGGCCGGCTCGAGACCGGCACGCCGGTGCTCGGCCAGCGCATCCTGCTCGACATCATCGCCGCCGTGGTGATCGGCGGCACCAGCCTCGCCGGCGGCAAGGGCAAGATCGTCTGGACCGTGGGCGGCGTGCTCTTCCTCGTGGTCATCGACACCAGCCTCAAGCTGCTCGGCATGTCGCTGTTCGTCGTCTTCGCGGTCAAGGGCGGGGTCATCCTCTTCGCCGCGTCCATCGACGCCATGCGCCAGCGCATCGTGATGCGGGGCTAGGGGCGATGGCGAACGAGATCCTCCGCCTCGACGGCCTCTCGAAGAGCTTCTTCGGCGTCGAGGTGCTGCACGGCGTGAGCTTCGCCCTGCGCCAGGGCGAGATCCTCGGCCTCGTCGGCGAGAACGGCTCGGGCAAGTCGACGACCATGAACATCCTGGGCGGCATCCACCAGGCGGATGGCGGCAGCATCACCCTCGACGGCCGGCCCTACCGGCCGACCGGGCCGCGCGACGCCCAGGAGGCCGGCCTCGCCTTCATCCACCAGGAGCTCAACCTCTTCGAGAACCTCTCGATCGAGGAGAACATCTTCATCAGCGGCTTCCCCCGGCGCCTCGGCAGGCTGCCGCTGATCGATCGGGGCCGCATCGGCGAGCGCACCCGCGAGCTGCTCGACATGGTCGACGTGCACTACCCGCCGGCGACACCGATCGGCAGGCTCAGCCAGGGCGAGCGGCAGCTCGTCGAGATCGCCAAGGCGCTGAGCCAGGACGCCCGCATCATCCTGCTCGACGAGCCGACCACCTCGCTCACCAGACGCGAGACCGAGAAGCTCTTCACCATCATGGAGCGGCTGCGCTCGCTGGGCATCGCCCTCATCTACATCAGCCACATCCTGGGCGACGTGCTGCGCGTCTGCGACACCATCCAGGTGCTGCGCGACGGCCATCTGGTCGGCGGCGGGCCACGCGAGGAAATCACCATCGATGCGCTGATCTCGCTCATGGTCGGCCGCAAGATCGAGAACCTGTTCCCGCCCCGCGACACCGTGCCTACCGCCGGCGCTCGAGGTCGAGGGGGTCACCCAGTCGGGCGTGGTCCGCGACGTCTCCTTCACCCTGCATGCCGGCGAGGTGCTCGGCGTCGCCGGGCTGATGGGTGCCGGCCGCTCCGAGCTCGCCCGCATCCTCTTCGGCCTCGACCCGTTCGAGGCGGGCCGCATCAGCATCGGCGGGACGGCGCTCACCGATGTCTCGCCCGAAGCCTGCATGCGGCACGGCATGGCGTTCCTGACCGAGGACCGCCGCGGCGAGGGCCTCATGATGGAGGCCACCATCGCCGACAACACCGCCCTGCCCTCGCTCCGCGGCTATGCGCGCTCGCTCACCGGCTGGATCGCGCAGGGCCGCCTCGAGGCCGATGTCGCCGAGGTCAGCCGCCGGGTCCAGGTCAACTCGACCGACTACGGCCGCATGCTGGTCAAGAACCTCTCGGGCGGCAACCAGCAGAAGGTGGTGATCGGCAAGTGGCTGCTGCGCCAGCCCAGGGTCTTCATCCTCGACGAGCCGACCCGCGGCATTGACGTCGGCGCCAAGTTCGAGGTCTACAAGATCGTCAACCAGCTCGTCGCCCTGGGCACCGCCGTGCTCTTCATCTCGTCCGAGATGGAGGAGCTGATCGGCATGTGCGACCGCATCCTCGTGATGAACCACGGCGAGATCACCGGCATCCACGAGCGCCACGAGTTCGACAGCGAGCGCATCCTCGAGACGGCCATGCGCAAGAACCTGGTGGAGGTGGCCTGATGTCGGGAACCGCCGGCCGCCGCCTCGCCCTCCTGGCCCTGCAGAACGCGCCGCTGATCGCCTTCGTCGTGGTGCTCGTGATCTTCGCCAGCCTCTCCGACCGTTTCCTCACGCTCAGCAACTTCACCAACATCGTCACCCAGTCGTCGCATATCGCGATCATGGCGATCGGCATCACCTTCGTGCTGCTCACCGCCGGCATCGACCTCTCGGTGGGGGCGGTGATGTATGTCGGCGTCGCCATCCTCGCCCTCTATCTGGGCGACCTCCCGGTCGTCGTCTCCTTCCCGCTGATCGCCCTGCTCGGCCTGGCGCTGGGTGCCGTCAACGGCTTCTTCGTCGTGCAGATGCGCGGGCTGCACCCCTTCGTCATCACGCTGGCCATGCTGTTCATCCTGCGCGGTGCGGCGCTCTGGATGACCGACACCCGCATGGTCTTCGTCGCCGAGCCGATCATGAGCCTCGGCCGGACCAGCTATCTGGGCGTGCCCTGGGCGATCTGGATGTTCGCCGCCGTCTTCGCCTCGGCCTGGATCGTGCTGCGCGAGACGCCCTTCGGCCGCCAGGTCTATGCCGTGGGCCAGGACCCGGTCGCCGCCGGCAAGGCCGGCATCAACGTGCCGCTCGTGCTGTTCGCGGTGTACTGCATCTGCGGCCTCTGCGCGGCGCTCGGCGGGCTCGTCTCGATCGCCCAGGTGGCAGCCGCCTCCTCCACCTTCGGCTTCCAGAAGGAATTCCCGGTGATCGCCGCCGCCGTGCTCGGCGGCACCAGCCTGTTCGGCGGGCGCGGCGGGGTGATCGGCACGGTCTTCGGCGCCATCCTCATCCAGACGGTCGAGAACGGCCTCGTGATGACCAACGCCAACCCCTACATCTACCCGCTCGTGACCGCGACGATCATCTTCATCGCCGTGCTGATCGACAGCCAGCGCACCCGCATTCTGGAAGCCATGGGCCGGCGCAAGATCCGCGTCGAGGAAGCCTGACGCCCGTCGCCGGCGGCGGCGCTGGAATCTAGGCGTCGCGGTCGGCGTCGCTTCTTCCGTCCAGCGCCTGCTCGAGGACCAGAATGCGCCGCTCGAGCGCGCCGAAGCGCCGGTCCAGCTCGTCCACGTGCATGTAGCGCGGCACCGGCGCCTCCTGGACGAACTCGCGCACCCGCCGCTCGAATTCCAGCCCGCCCTCGCGCAGCCTGAGCACCAGAAGACGGACCAGCTCCTCCTGCGGCGCCGTCAACGCCAGGTTGACCTGCCGCGTCCCGGGTGACCGCCGGGCGGAAGCCGGCGGCCGTCGGCTATCGTCATTGGGTGATGTATCCATGCGCCATCCATACTTCGGTAGCGATTCTCCTGGCAATCGGGACTTGGGTGAAAGGTGAATACCCGGTAACGTCAATAGACTTTCGCTAGGCACGGCCTATTGAAGCTTCGACAGCCTGCCCCCGGGGAACCGACCGCCGATGCTCACCTCGCTCTATGTCGTCATCATGGCGACGCTCTACATCGGCCACACCTGGTATCTGATCCTGCTCAAGCGGCATGCCCGGACGAAGCAGGTCGACTGGCCGATGCGCCGCTACGACCGGGCATCGCACGGCCGGAACTTCGTGGCCCAGTACACGCCCCTGGCCCTCATCCTGCTCGCCATGGTCGAGGTCGGCGGCGCGCCTGCCCCCGTCCTGCACGGGCTCGGCATCATGCTGGTCGTGGCGGCCCTGCTGCACTGCCATTCCTTCGGCTTTCCGGCGCGCAACGGCAGCGGGGTCGCCGCCATGCTGCTGGTGACCTCGATGTACGCGATCACCATGGCCCTGGCGCTGGCCCAGTATGCCGGGCTCCACGATCTGCCGGACGCCTCGCTCATGGCGCTGCTCGGCCACGCGCGATGATCGTACCGCTCGATGGCGACGGTGCCCTCGCCTACATCCTGCGCCGGCTGCGCGAGCAGGGCCCGGCGACGCACGGCCAGCATGGCTACCACCTGACCGTGGTCGACCTGGCGTCGCGCTATGTGGCCGAGGTGCTGGGCAGGCGGCACCCGGACCCGATCGAGAACGAGGACACCTACGCCGCCTCGCGGCCGCTCTACGACGCCGCCTGGGAGCTCGCCCGGCGCGGCATCCTCCGGCCGAGCGTGCACAGCTCCTTCATGCAGTTCGACGCCTACCAGAGCGCCGGCGGCGGCTACACGCTCACCGCCATCGGCGCCGAATGGCTTAGCGAGCTCGGCGACCGGCAGCTTTCGCTGCGCGCCGCCTGGGGCCCGTTCGCCTGAGCCTCGCTTCCCTCGACCACACCTGACCGAAGACCGGGCTCGTCCGGGCCGCTTGCGCTGATCGGATGCGCTGGTATCATCAGCAGTCAACGCGTCGGGGAGGATCGACATGGATCGAGGCGACCGTCCATGCTGAAGGGCGGGCTCATCGGCTGCGGCTTCTTCGCCGCCAACCATCTGGCGGCGTGGCGGCTGATCGACGGGGCCGGGATCGTGGCAGTCTGCGACAGCGATCCGCAGAGGGCCGAAGCCGCCGCGGCTGGCTGCGACGACGCCCGGGTCTTCACCGATGCGGCCACCATGCTGGCCACCGAAGAGCTCGATTTCGTCGATATCGTCACCACGGTCGAGAGCCACCGGCAGCTGGTCGAGCTGGCGGCGGCGCATGGCGTGGCGGCCATCTGCCAGAAGCCCTTCGCCCGCGACATGGCCGACGCCGAGGCGATGGTGGCCGCCTGCGCGCGCGCCGGCGTGCCACTCATGGTGCACGAGAACTTTCGCTGGCAATCGCCTCTGATGGCGGCGAAAAGCGTCATCGAGTCGGGCGAGATCGGCGCGCCGGGCTATGCCCGGATCCAGTTCCGCCACGCCTACGACATCTACACCAACCAGCCCTATCTCAGGACCGAGCGGCACCTCGCCATCATGGATCTCGGCATCCATCTGCTCGATCTCGCCCGCTACCTCATGGGCGAGGCGACCCGGCTGCACTGCCGCACCCAGCGCATCAACCCGGCGGTCGCCGGCGAGGACTGCGTGACGATCCTCCTCGACCATGCGGGTGGTGCGGTGAGCCTCGTCGATTTCTCGTTCTTCACGAAGCTGGAGCCGGATCCCTTCCCGCAGACGCTGGTGCGGGTCGAGGGCACCAAGGGGACGGTCGAGCTGCTCGCCGGCTATCGCCTGCGGGTCTCCGGCCCGGGCTGGTCGCGCGAGGCGGATGTCGAGCCCGCCGTGCCGCCTTTCGGTGCCCGGCCCTGGCACAACATCCAGGAGAGCGTCGTCAACATCCAGCGCCACTGGGTCGAGTGCCTCAAAGAAGGCCGCGAGCCCGCGACCTCCGGCGCCGACAACCTGAGAACGATCGACCTCGTCTTCAAGGCCTACGAATCGGCCGAGACCGGGAGAGCCCTTTGAGCGCGCTGCGTGGTGCCGTGATCGGCTGCGGCTTCTTCGCCCAGAACCATCTGCGGGCCTGGGGCGACATAAAGGACGTGAAGCTCGCCGCCGTCTGCGACGTCGACCCGGCGAAGGCCGAGGCGGCGGCAGCACTGGCCGGGGCCACGCCCTACACCGACGTCGCCACCA
>JAWKVR010000030.1:0-48026 GCA_041397945.1 Geminicoccaceae bacterium | reverse complement strand
GGAGGATCGTCGGTCGGCATCCGATTCGACGAAGAAGCCGACATTCAGCATGCCGCGCAGATTGGGCATGGCGTCGATCTGCAAGGCACCGATGCCGCTCATGTCGTAGGCCACGTCGTTGCACTCGAAATGGGTGTAGCGCATGGTCGCGAGGTCGAAGCCGAGCTTCGCGTACTGCAAGTTCACCTTGGTCGGGATCTCGTTGTAGCAGAGCACCTGGCGCTCGCCGCTGAGGTCCTGCCAGTCGCGCTCGGCGAGATGGTAGTGGGTCACCGTCTTCTCGCTGAACCGCTCGAACGGCACGGTCTTCTCCTTGAACTGCCACTTCTCGATCCGCTGCCCGTCGAACGCGTTGAGGTAGCGCAGATGCGGCATGATCCGGTAGTCGTCGTTCTGCAGGTCGAGCAGGATGCCGACGGACCGCAGGTCGGTGTCGAGCAGCTTCTGGGTGCTTGCCTCGGGCTTGAAGGTGAACCAGAACTCGATCTGGATCGGGCAGGCGCGAACATAGGTGAGCCGCTTGATGGCGACGTTCTGGGCACCCTTCTTCGGCCGGGTCGCCATCTTCAGGGCATAGCTGCCATCGACGCTGCCATGCGTGCCATTGTCCCAGAAGGAGAGGTTCGAGAGCATCGGCGTGGTGAGCTGGCGGTAGCCCGGATGCATCCGGTCGAGATTGTCCTCGTAATTGCCGATGAGCGAGGTCCAGCCCTGGAGCCCCTCGTCGAAATCGTCGAAATAGATGATCCGGCCCAGGGGATCGAAGCGCGAGAGCTTCGGGTTGGCCCGGATCAGGGCCTTCTGCATGGCGTCCAAGTGCAACCTCCCGGATGGCTAGCCTTTGAGCGAGCCGGCGGTCATGCCGGCGATGACGTATTTCTGCACGGCGATCACGAAGATCAGGATCGGCAGGAGCTGCAGCGTGGCGGCGGCGAAGAGCACCCCCCATTCGACGCCGTCCACCGCACCCACCATCTCGCTGAGAATCAGAGGGGCGGTCTTCGCCTCGGTGGTCGTGAAGATGAAGGCGAAGAGGAACTCGTTCCACGAGAAGATCAGGACGAAGGTCGAGGCCGCGATCATGCCCTGGGCGGCGAGCGGCACGATGACGTGGCGGAGGATCTGCCAGACGCCGGCGCCGTCGATGATCGCCGCCTCCTCGAGCTCGATCGGGATCTGGTCGATGAAGGCCTTCATGATCCAGGTGTTGAGCGAGACGAAGAAGGTCGCATAGAGCAGGATGAGGACGGTGTGGGTGTCGTTCAGCCGAAGCCAGTTGACGACCGGGAAGAGCGGCAGGGTGACGACGATGGGCGGCACCATGCGGATGACGATCATGAGGAAGGCGCTGGCCGCGAGCTTGCGGCTCCTGACCCTGGCATAGACGTAGCCGGCGAGCGTGGTGGCGACCACGGTGAGCAGCGTGGCCCCGGTCGTGACGATCAGGCTGTTCCGCACCGCGTCGAAGAATTCCGGCCAACGCACGATAAGCGCTCGATAAGTCTCGAAGGTCGGGGAAAAGAGCAGCTTCGGCGGGAAGGCCAGGATCTCGCGCGGCGGCTTGAACGACGAGAGCACGACGATGAGGATCGGCAGGCCCGACCAGATGGCGATCAGCGCCAGGGCCGCGAGCTTGCCGGCACGGTTCGCAGGCCCGTCACGCATCGGCGGTCAGCATGCGCTTGTACATCTCGCGGAGATAGACGGCGGCGATCAGGAGCGTGCCGACCACCATGAGCCAGCCGATGGCCGAGGCGACGCCGAACTCCTGGTAGCGGAAGGCGTGGCGGTAGAGATAGGTCGCCAGCACCTCCGTCTGCCGCGCCGGCCCGCCGCCGGTGAGCAGCCATACCTCGGCAAAAAGCCGGAAGGCGAAGACATAGCGGAACATCAACGCCACGAGTATCGCCGGCATGAGGATCGGCACGGTGATCCGGGTGAAGCGGTGCCAGGCATTCGCACCGTCGATCGCGGCACTCTCATAGAGCTCCTTCGGCACGCCGAGCAGCGCCGAGTAGAGAATCAGGAAGCTGAACGGCAGGTGCAGCCAGATGCTCAAGAGCGAGACGAGCGTCAGCGCCGACCAGCGGTCGGTGGTCCAGGCGAGCTCCGGCAGGCCGACCAGGGCGATGAGGCCCGAGATCAGCCCGACATCGGGCTCCAGCATGTATTTCCAGATGACCACCGCGACCACCTCGCTCACCGCGTAAGGGGCGAGGATGATCGAGATCATGGTGCGCCTGAACGGCACGCCCGAGGCGAAGAGCGTCGCCATGGCGAGGGCGGCGATGAGCTCGACATAGACGACCACGTTGACGACGACGAAGGTGTTGACCAGCGCGTGCCAGAAATAGGGGTCGGCCAGCACGGTCGCGTAATTGGCGAGGCCGACGAACACCGGCGCCTGGCAGAAGCTCGTCGTGTGCAGGCTGAGCCAGAGCACCCAGAGCGACGGCAGGCCGATCACCAGGATCAGCAGGATCTGGACGGGTGCGACCATGATGGCATGGGCGACCCTGGTCGGCATCGCCGTCATGAAGCGGCGCTGTCCCCGAGGCTCCGGGCGATGGCGGCACTCTGGGCGAAGAGGCCGGGGGCACCGCCGGTGTGGACGAAAACGACGCGCGCCCCGGCGGCGATGCTGCCTTCGCCCAGTTGCCCGATCAGCCCGGCCAGGGCTTTCGCGGTATAGGCCGGGTCGAGCACGAGCCCGCCGGCGCGGCCCGCCACGGCGAGGGCCTTCAGTGATTCCGGGCTGGAGAGGCCATAGCCCGGGGTGATGCAGCGGTCGTCGACGACGAGCCGGCTGGGGTCGATGCTCCCGGCCATGCCCAGGAGTCGCGCCGCCTCCTCCGCCCGGCGCAGGATCAGGGGACGGATGAAGCTCTCCGGCTGCTGGACGGAGATCGCCAGCACCTGCGTCGCGATACCCCTGGCGGCGAAGCCGGCGAGCAGGCCGGCCGCCGTGAGGCCCGAGCCGGCGGCGAGGCAGACATGGCCCGGCGGCTCGGCCCACTGGCCCGCAAGCTCGTCCGCGAGGCTGACGGCCGCAGCGGCGGCCAAGGCACCCGTCCGCCCCGGCAAGCGGATCTGCCAGGGCCGCCTGCCCGCGTCCCTTGCCGCCCGCTCGAGCTCGTCGAGCCGCTCCTGCACCGCGTCGGCATAGGGATCGGTCGTGTCGATCCAGTGGACCTCGGCACCGAAGAGCCGGTCGAGCAGGAGATTGCCCAGAGGCTCGGCCGTGCCGGCGCCGCGCAGCAGCAAGACACAGCGCCAGCCGAGCACGGCGCAGGCGGCGGCGGTGGCGCGGCAGAAATTGGACTGGGCACCGGCGGTGGTGACGATGGTGTCAGCCCCCGCCGCCTTGGCCTCGGCGAGGAGGACCTCGAGCTGGCGGGGCTTGTTGCCGCCGAGCCCGAGGCCCGAGAGATCCTCGCGCTTGAGCAGGAGCCCCGGGCAGCCGATGGCGGCCCCGAGCCCGGGGCCGCCTCGAGCGGCGTCGGCAGGTGCGCCAGCCGCAGCCGCTCGAGCGTGATCGGTCCAGGGGACACCCGCCTCACCTCACTGCGGCAGCAGCGGCTCGACCCGCGCCTTGACCGACTCCATGGCATCGGCGACCGGCTTCATGCCGAGCACCGCGGCCTGCAGCTCCTCGACGAAGATGTCCGACGCCTTGGCCGCGTTGTCGAAGGGCGGCAGCGGCACCCGGCCGACCAGGAGGACGGCCTTCTCGTCGGCCGCATAGGACAGCTTCTCCTGCATCTCCGGGCTGTCATAGGTCGACGCGCGCACCGGCCCGTTGCCGTTCAGGGCCGCCATCAGCGTGCTCTCCTTGCTCGCCATGGTGCGGACCAGGTCCCAGGCCAGATCCTTGTTCTGCGAGTTGGCCGGAATGACCATCGTCCAGAACTCGACCTTGGCCGGGGCGACGTCGAACTGGTCCTTGAAGGCCGCCGCAACCGGCAGGGCCACCGTCTTGATATTGCCCGCTTCCTCGGACTTCTCCGGGTCGTTGTAGATGCGGTTGCGGCCGCAGGAGGTCGTGGTCATGGCGGCCCGCCCGGTCTGCATCCACGTATTGACCTCCTCGTCCTGGATGGCCGCCCAGTTGCGCGGCAGCACCCCCTCCTCATAGAAGTCGCGGAGCAGCTGGACGGCATTCATCATGCCCTCCTCGGTGGTCGCCACCTTGTAGTCCAGCGTGATGAAATCGCCGTTCCAGGCGCGTGCCAGGTCGACCGTGTTGGCATAGCCCAGGCCGTTGATGAGAAAGCCGTGGACCTTGGTGCCGTCGTCGCGCTCGAAGGTCAGCGCCCGCGCCGCCTCGATCAGCTCCTCCATGGTCTGCGGCGGTTCGATGCCCTTCTCCGCCAGGAGCCGTGCATTGTAGTGGAAGCAGGACGAGGCATGGCGGAAGGGGATGCCGTAGAGCTCGCCATTGAAGGTCATGGCGTCCCGCAGACCCGGGAAGATGTCCTCGATATCCTCAATGGGGTTCGCCTCCTGATGCGCGTTCAGGGGCTCGAGCAGGGTGGTGACGCTCTCGACCGCGTGGGTGTTCAAAAAGAACGCGATGTCGATCGTCGTCTCGGGGAGCTGCAGCTCGCGGAAGAGCCGCTCGTGCAGGGCACCGGTATCCAGCGTCACCCACTCGATGCCGACACCGTTCTCCGCCTGCCACTCGGCGGTGATGTCGTTGCCCTCGGCGGTGGCCACCGTCTGGTGGACGCGGTGGGCGATGATGGTGAGGTTCTCCGGCTTGTCCTGGGCGATCGCCGGGGCCGCCAGCGTCAACGCCAGCGCACTGGCCATCAGGCCGAGCTTCGTCGCTGTTCGGGTCACGTCTGCCTCCCTTTGTGCTGACCATTGTCACGCCGCCGGCGAGCCTTGCCGACGCCGCTTCCCTCGCCGTCGGCGATCCACTGATCGCTCAACGAATCCTTGATGTGCTCGAACCGCGCGGTGACGCCCGGTCCACGGGCCTGGGTCACCAGGATCACCAGGAGATCGACCACCGCCAAATGGACGAGGCGGGTGGTCATCGGCGCGTAGATGAAGGTGTCCTCGGGCGGGTCGACGTCGAGCAGGAGATCGGTCGCTGCCGCCAGCGGCGAGCCCTTGCGCGTCACCGCGATGGTGAAGGCGCCATTCTCGCGCGCCACCCGGACCGAGCGCAGGATGTCCCGGATCCGGCCGTTGTACGAGAAGGCGACCGCGACGTCGCCGGGCGCCAGCGTGGCTGCCGCCATGGTCTGCAGATGGGTGTCGGGTCGCGCCGCGCAGGTGATGTCGAGGCGCATGAACTTCTGCTGCGCGTCGCTCGCCACCGTGTTGGCGAGCCCGACCCCGAAGAGCTCGAGCCGCCGGGCCCCGTCGATCCTCGCCACCGCCTCCGCCAGCGCCCTGTCGTCGAGCGACTGCTGCAGCGTGCCGAGGGCCTGGATCGAGGACTGCACCACCTTGTGGCGGACTGTGGCGAGGTCGTCGCCGAAGCCGATCTCGCGATGCAGGTAGGGCGCACCGCCGACTGCCAGTGCCCGCGCCAGCTCGATCTTGAAATGCGGGTAGCCATCGAGGCCGAGCGAGCGGCAGAAGCGCAGCACCGTCGGCTCGCTGACCCCGGCATGGCCGGCCAGCGACGCCAGCGTCATGCGCGGCACCTGCTCCGGGTGCGCCAGCACCACGTCGGCGACGCGCGTCTCGGACGGGCTGAGCCTGGCGGCCTCGCTGCTCAGCCGGGCGAGGAAATCCGCGGCCTCTAGCGCTCCGTCCACTTCTCCACCTCGGCCATGTCGAGCTCGACGCCGAGCCCCGGGCCCGGTGGCAAGGGCAGGTTGCCGTCCCGGACCTGACCGATGCGCCCCTGCGGCTCCTTGACCAGCCGGTCGCGCAGCGGGTTGGGGAAGATCATGCACTCGAAGGTGAGGAAGTTCGGCATGGAAGCGGCGAGGTGCAGGCTCGCGGCGGCGCAGACCGCCCCCGAGGCCCCGACATGCGGCGCGTAGGGCACGTGCAGCGCATTGGCGAGGTAGGCGATCTTGCGGGTCTCGCTGATGCCGCCCGAGCGGGCGACGTCCGGCTGGACGACGCCCACCGCGCGCGACGTGAGCAGCGGGGCGGCCCCATAGGCCGTGTGCTCGCTCTCCCCGGCGGCGAGGCGCAGGGGCAGCTTCTGGCGGAGCCAGCGATAGCCCTCGATGTCCTCCGGGACGATCGGCTCCTCGAACCAGTAGTAGCCGAGCCCGGCCAGGCCTTTGCCCACCTCGAGCGCGTCGTCGACGTCGAAGATCCAGTTGGAATCGGCCATGAGGCGGATCTTCGGCCCGGCGATCTCGCGCACCAGCCTTGCCCGGTCGAGGGCAGCCTCGACGGGGGCGCCGAGCTTGACCTTGATCTCCTCGAAGCCCCAGCGGACGCAGTCCTCCACCACCTTGCCGGCGCCCGCGTCGTCGACCCAGGGGATCGACGAGGCATAGGCCCGGATGCTCGACCGGCCCATGTGGCCGAGCAGCTCGTAGACGGGGCGGCCGGTGGCCTTGCCCATGATGTCCCAGAGTGCCGTGTCGATGGCGGCGATGGCCTCGATCAGCATGCCGCCGGAGCGGCCGGAGAAGGTCCGGTAGAGCTTCTGCCAGACAGCCTCGACGGCGAACGGGTCCATGCCGGCGATCTTCGGGGCGAGCAGCCCGTCGACCAGCTCGGCATATGACTTGGGGCCGAAGCGGGCGAGCGCCTCGCCGACGCCGGTGATGCCGGCATCGGTCTCGACCACGACGATCAGGATCGAGATGGTGCCGAACGAGCCTTGCGAGGTGCGCTGCAGGTCACCGATCGGCACGGTCAGCGGATAGGTGCGGATACCCGTGATGCGCAAGCGCCGCCTCCCCGCGACTGTTCTTCGTTCGGCTCACTCAACTACGGGATCGGGCGGTCGTCAACACGCGATCGACGGATTTCGGTAGTTGAGCTACAGGACGGCTGCGCCGGGCGATCCCTTCAGCCGGAGGCTTGGGCCGCCACCAGGGCGTCGAGCTGGGCGGCCGTCGTGGTGCTCTCGATCTCGTCCATCGAGAGCTGCACGCCGAACTCCTCCTCGAGCGCCGTCACGAGCCTGAGATGGTTGAGCGAATCCCAGGCCGGATGCTCGTCGCGCGTCAGCTCCGGCGTGACCTTGGCCACCGGAATGTCGAGGGTCTCGGCGATCAGCTCAGCCAGCCTGGGGTTCATCCTCGCGTTCTCCGTTGTCGATGGTGATGCCCGGGACGGGCAAGGGTGCGGCTTCGCCGATGGCGAGACGATAGTGCCGGTCGTCGGGTGCGGCCGTGTCGCCGAGCGGCGCCTCGGCAAAGCCTTGGGCAGCGAAGAAGTCGGCCGAGGGCTTGTTCTTCCGGGTCGGCCTGAAAACAGCCTCGAGCTGACCGTCCGGCCGCCAGGCTGCCGCCACCGCCTTGATGCGGTTGCCCATGGCCGTCTCGATCCCCCGGCCCATGGCCCTACAGCTCAGGATCACGCTGTCGACGGCCACACCCTGGGCCCGGCGCTCCAGGAGAAAGAGCCCGACAATGCCGAGATCGCCGAAGCGGTCGCGCGCCGCCACCACCTCGAGATGCCAGTCCGGCGACAGCATGAAGCGCTCGAGCTCGGCGGGCTTGTAGCGCTTGGTCGTGACGTTGAACTGGTTGGTCTTGGCGAAGAGCTGGTGCACGCGGGTCAGCTCGGCCCGGGTCGCCGGCCAGAGCGTCAGCGCCGTGCCGAGGCTCTCGAGATAGGCCTGCATGTCGCCCGCCTGGACGCGGCTCGCCTCGCGCTTCGCCTCCTCGTGATACTGCTCGGTCTTGCGCAGGTCCTCGTCGGTGAGGGCGAGGCGCTCGAGCTCGGGCATGTCGAGCAGCAGCTCGGCATATTCCGCCGGGTCGCGCGGCAGCAGGACGGTGCGCACCTCCGGCATGAGCTGGCGCACCAGCTCGCATTCGGCCGGGTTGTCGTCGATGAAGACGAGGCTGTCCGTGCCGATGTTGAGATCGGCGGCGATGGCGGCGAGATTGCTGTGCTTGGGCTCCCAGTTGACCCGGGCAGCGGCGAAATCGGCCCATTGCAGCGGCATGTCGCTGCGCAGGCGAAAGGCCTCCGCCACGTCCTCGGGGTTGTTCTTGCTGCAGGCGGCGAGCAGGAAGCCCCGTCGCTGCACCGCCTTGATCGCCTGCTGGAAGGCGCGGAACGCCTCGCCCACCGGGTCGCCCTGGGCGATGCGGATCCCGTCCGGCCCCTCCTCGCCGAGCACCCCGCCCCAGAGCGTGTTGTCGAGATCGAGGACGAGGCATTTCCTCGGCGGCAGGACGAGAGTGGCGAAGTAGCGGGCGAGCAGCTCGGCCAGCTCCGGCAGGGCGGCCTCGGCCCAGGCAAATTTGCCGAGATGGGCCATGCGCGCATTGTGCGCCGCGCGCCTGCCGACCGTCGCCAGCGCCTGGTCGACATCGACGACGAAGACCTGCGGGTCGCTCGCCCAGTCACTGAGGAGGCGGGCGTTCAGTGTGGCGTGGAGCTCCGCCTCGCCCATGCCGAGCTTGGCATCGGCGAGCCCCAGATGCGGGCGGCGGGGCCGCCAGAAATTGCCGATCAGCAGGGTCGCCCCGGTCGCGGCCTTCGCCGCCCCCACCCAGGCCGCGACCTGCCCGAGCGCCTCCTCCACCAGCCCCTGCCGGTCCTTCGGCGAGAGCACCGCGAGCCCCGCCGGCAGCACCGGCAGCAGTCGCTGCAGGTCCAGCGTGAGAAAGACGACATGCGGGTCGAAGTCCGCCAGCCCCTGCGCCGGATCGAGCACGGCCTGCATAAGTGCTGGTCGAAGGGCCCGACCTGCCCCTCGACGACCACGCCCCGGGCGAGTGCGACGCCGGTGACGCAGCGCGCGAAAGATCGAGCGTGTGGTTGCCGAGATAGAGCACGCGCAGATCCGGCGCCGGCGCCAGCGCCTCGAGCCGCCGCGCCAGTCGCTCGGCCTCGCGCACCGAGAGCCCGCCCGCCACCGCCCGCTCGCCACCGCCTTCAGGCTCGGCAGATCGCTGGCCCCGTCGACCAAAGCGCGCCAATCGTCGCTCATTGCCGCTCGCCTTTGCTCATTCCTGGGAAATCACCCGAGCGCCGGCGCCATCGAGGCCGGGCCGTCGTGCCGCCACTAAGCGTCGAATGGCGGTTGCGTCAACCGGCGGACGAGGACGGCATCGGCGGGTAATGACCGGCTAGGCCGCTCAACGAGATCAGGGGCTGAGCGACGCCGCCACTGCCTTCGATCCCACGGGCGTCTTCGCATCGGCATCGAGCCGCCGGAGCAGGGCGGCCTCCGCCGCCTTCGCCTCGCGCACGTTCCGCTCCTTCACATGGCCGAAGCCGCGCATGCGCCTCGGGCGAGGCTGGCGAGTTCGACGGCGGCATCGTGGTTCTCGGGCGTGAGCCGGCCGGCGAGGTCGGCGAGCAGCGTCTCGTAGTCCTCGATGAGCTGTCGCTCGAGCCGGCGCTCCGCCGTGTGGCCGAAGGGGTCCCAGGCCGTGCCGCGCAGACCTTTCAGCCGGGCGAGCAGGCGGAGCGCGTGGAGGATCCAGGGGCCGTAGCGCCGCTTTTCCGGCTGGCCGGTGCGCGGGTCGCGGCTGGCGAGCAGCGGCGGGGCCAGATGCAGCTCAGCCGCTTCGCCCCCTCGATCTCGCGGGCGAGCTGGGCGGCGAAAGCGCCCGAGGTGTAGAGCCGGGCGACCTCGTACTCGTCCTTGTAGGCCATGAGCCTGGCGAGGTTGCGGGCGACCGCGATGGCGAGCCGGTCACTGCCGGGCACGGCCCGCACCTCCGCCTCCCGGATCCGGGCGACGACGTCGCGGTAGCTGCCATAGGCAGCGTCCTGGGTAGGCCTCCAGCAAGGCGGCACGGTGGGTGACGATCTCGTCGAGGGTCCTGGGCACCGCCCGCGCGGGCTCGCCGCGCGCAGCGATGGCTTCGACGGCCGCCGGGTCGTGCGCCGCCCGGCGGCCCCAGAGAAAGGCCTCGCGATTGAAGGCGACCGCCACGCCGTTGATCTCGATGGCGCGCAGGATCGCCTCGGCCGAGAGCGGCAGCCAGCCCTTCTGCCAGGCGAAGCCGACCAGCATCAGGTTGGCGCCGATGGCGTCACCCAGCAGCCGCGTCGCGAGGCGGCTGGCGTCGAGCCGATCAGTGGTCGCGGCGGCGGCCTCGATGTCGGCGAGCAGGCGCCCGGCGGGAAAAGACCATGTCGGGATCGCGGGTGAAGGCGCCCGTCAACCGCTCCTCCGTGTTGATCACCGCCCGCGTGCGATCGGGGTGCATGACCGGCACGGAATTGCGGCCCGCCGCCACCACCATGTCGCAGCCCAGCACCAGATCGGCCGAGCCCGGTGCCAGGCGCGGGCGCCCGTGCCGTCCGGCGAGGCGGCCAGCTGAGGTGCGAGACGACGGCACCGCCTTTCTGCGCCACGCCGATCATGTCGAGCCCGGCGACCCCCTTGCCTTCGAGATGGGCCGCCATGCCGAGCAGCGCCGCGATGGTGATCACACCCGTCCCGCCGATCCCGGTGACGACGATGCCGAACGGGTGCTCGAGCACCGGCAGGCGCGGCTCCGGCAGGTCCTGGAAATCCGCCGACGCACCGGCTCTCGTCCTTCTCGGCCTGCCGCCCTTGACCGAGACGAAGCTCGGGCAGAAGCCCTTGAGGCAGGAGAAGTCCTTGTTGCAGGCGGACTGGTCGATCCGCCGCTTGCGGCCGAGCTCGGTCTCGACCGGCAGGATGGCGACGCAGTTCGACTGCACGCCGCAATCGCCACAGCCCTCGCAGACCGCCTCGTTGATGACCACCCGCTCGTCCGGGTCGACCATGGTGCCCTGCTTGCGACGGCGCCGCTTCTCGGCGGCGCAGGTCTGGTCGTAGACGATGGCGGTGACGCCCGCGATGCCGCGCAGCCGGCGCTGCACCGCGTCGAGCTCGTCCCGATGATGGAGGCGCACGCCCGGCGCGAAGCGTGTGCCGATCGGGTACTTGCCCGGCTGGTCCGAGACGACGACCACCTCCTGCACGCCCTCGGCCTCGAGCAGGCGGGTGATCGCCGCCGCGTCGAGATTGCCGATCTCCATCTTCTGCCCGCCGGTCATGGCGACGGCGTCGTTGACGAGGATCTTCAGCGTGATGCTCTGCCCCGACGCCACGGCGGCCCGGACCACCATCGAGCCCGAGTGGTAGAACGTGCCGTCGCCCATGTTCTGGAAGAGGTGCGGCCGCTCGCTGAACGGCGCCGCCCCCAGCCACGAGCCCCCCTCCCCGCCCATCTGGGTGAAGCCCGAGGTGGCCCGGTCCATCCAGTTGACCATGTAGTGGCAGCCGATCCCGGCCATGGCCCGGCTGCCCTCGGGCACCCGGGTCGAGCTGCTGTGCGGGCAGCCGGCGCAGAAATAGGGGAGCCGCGCCATGGCCGGCGTGAAGCTTGCCCCGGCGGCGGCCTCGAGCCCGGCGAGGCGGCCGCGCAGCCCGGCATCGTCCTGCCGCTCGAGCAGGCGGCGGGCGATGGCGATGGCGATCTGGTTGCTGTCGAGCTGGCCGTGCGAGGGGAAGAGCGGTGCGCCCCGCTCGTCCGCCTTGCCGATGATCCGGGGCCGATGGGCGGCGGCATAGAGCAGCCCCTTCATCTGCTCCTCGACGAGGCCGCGCTTCTCCTCGACCACCATGGCGAGCTCGATCCCGGCCATGGCGCGCTCTAGCCCGACCGGCTCCAGGGGGAAGGTCATGCCGACCTTGTAGACGGCGAGACCCAGCTCCCGGCACCTCGCATCGTCGAGCCCCAGCGCCTCGAGCGCCGCCGTCACGTCGAGCCAGGATTTGCCTGTGGTGACGATGCCGAGCCAGGCCCCGGCCCCGCCATGCGTGATCCGGTCGAGGCCATTGGCGCGGGCGAAGGCCCGGGCCGCCTCGAGCTTGGTCGTGTGCACCCGCCGCTCGAGCTCGCCGGCCAGCGCCGGCAGGGACTGGTCGGTGACCAGGTCGATATGGCGCGGCCCCGGCCCGACCTCGGTCTCCTCGGGGATGGCAATGGCCGGCCGCTCCGGGTCCAGCTCGACCGAGGCTGTGCACTCCACCGTGTCATGGACACATTTGAGGCTGACCCAGCCGCCGGTGAAGCGCGACATGGCGATGCCCAGCAGGCCATAGTCGAGGATCTCGGCGACGCCCGAGGGGTTCAGAATGGGGACCATGGCGTCGACCATGGCGAACTCGGACTGGTGCGCCGTGGTCGAGCTCTCGCAGATATGGTCGTCGCCGAGCAGCAGGAGCACGCCGCCTTTGGGATGCGTGCCGAAGAGGTGGCCGTGGCGAACCGCATCGCCCGAACGGTCGACGCCCGGCCCCTTGGCGTACCAGATGGCGAAGACGCCGTCATAGGACGTGGGGCCGAGCAGGTGGACCTGCTGGGTGCCCTGGCAGGCGGTGGCGGCGAGGTCCTCGTTGACACCCGGCTGGTGGTGGATGTGGTGCGCCTCGAGCAGCGGCCGGACGTTCTGCAGCTCCTGATCGTAGGCGCCGAGCGGCGAGCCGCGATAGCCGGTGATGTAGCCACCGGTCTGCCAGCCCCGGGCGGCATCGCGGCGATGCTGCTCCATCGGCAGCCGGACCAGCGCCTGCACGCCGGTCATGAAGACGCGGCCCCGGTCCTTCCGGTACTTGTCGTCGAGCCGGACCTCGAGCAGCTCCGTCACGCCTCGCCTCCCTGACACCATCGATCCGGGATAGCAGGCGGCGGGCGGCGCATAAAGGCCGGCAGCCCCGTTGACCGGATCGGCACGTTGCGCGCAGACAGGTTACCGCGAGCAAGGCGGAGGAGCGCGCGAATGTTCGAATCGGCGGCAGTCGAGCATGTGGTCGACGCGGCGACCTTCAAGCGCGAGGTGCCCCCGCTCCGCACGGCGCTGCTCAAGGCCCAGTTCAGGCTGCGGGAAGGCCAGGGCTTTCCGGTCATCGTCCTGGTCACCGGCCAGGATCTGGCCGGCAAGGGGCAGGTCATGCACCGCCTCACCGAATGGCTCGATCCCCGCTACCTGCGCATCAATGCCTATGTCCCGCCACATGGCGCGGAGGTGGAGCGGCCGGCGATGTGGCGCTACTGGCGCGACCTCCCCCCGGCCGGCGAGATCGGGCTGGTCTTCGGCTCCTGGTACAACGACGCAATGCGCACCGCACTCGACGATCGCGACGGAAGTGGCCTCGACGACTGGGTCAACCGCATCAACGCCTTCGAGGGTCTGCTCGGCGACGAGGGTGCCTTGATCCTCAAGTTCCTGCTGCGCATCTCGCCCGAGGAGCGCAAGCGACGGGAGAAGCGGCTGAAAAAAGCCGCCTACCCGAGCCGCCATGTGCTGGAGGAATGGACCGATCTCGGGCCCTTGAAGAAGATCCGCCCGGTGGCCGAGGCGATCGTCGCCCGGACCAGCACGGCCCTGGCGCCATGGCTCGTCCTGCCGTCGGACGATCCGGCCTATCGCGACCTGCTCTTCGGCCGGACCATCCGCACCGCCCTGGAGAAACGCCTCGATTCGGCGCCGCCGTCACGCGACGTGGCGCCGGCCCTCGTGCCGAGCCTCGACGGCAAGACCGTGCTCGACTCCCTCGATCTCGGGCTCGTGCTGGACCACAAGACCTATGCGGAACGCCGCGATGCGCTGCAGTACCGTCTCGCCCAGCTGACCGATTCCAGGGCGTTCGACCGCTGTTCGCTGGTCTGCGTCTTCGAGGGCAACGACGCGGCCGGCAAGGGTGGCGCCATTCGCCGCTTCACCGCCGCACTCGATCCCCGCCGCTATCGGGTCTGGCCGATCGCGGCACCCACCGACGACGAGAAGCGGCAGCCCTATCTCTGGCGCTTCTGGCGCCGGGTGCCGCGGCTCGGCCGCACCGCCGTCTTCGACCGTTCCTGGTATGGCCGGGTGCTGGTCGAGCGCGTCGAGGGCTACGCCAGCGAGCCGGAGTGGCACCGGGCCTATGGCGAGATCAACGAGTTCGAGGCCGAGCTGACCCAGCACGGCTGCGTCGTCATCAAGTTCTGGCTGGCCACCTCGCCCGAGGAGCAGCTCCGGCGCTTCGAGGCGCGTGCCGACACCGCCTGGAAGCAGCACAAGATCACCGCCGAGGACTGGCGCAACCGGCAGAAATGGGACGCCTACGCCCAGGCAGTCTCGGACATGGTCGACCGGACGAGCACCGCCGTGGCACCCTGGACCCTCGTCGAGGCCGAGGACAAGCGCTGGGCGCGGATCAGGGTGCTGGAGACGATTGCCGAGCGGCTCGAGGCAGTGCTCTGACGGCGAGCCCCTACCAGGAAAGAAAGATCCCGACCTCGCCGAGCATGCCGCCCGGGTAGTTGAGGATCTGCGCCTTCACCTTGTAGCCGAGCGGCTCGAGCTCCTTCTCGTAGACCTCGATCGCCCGCTTGGCGAAGCCGGTCAGGGTCTTCGGCCAGTCCGGCTCGAAATTGTTGATGGCACGCCCCTTGTCGGTGCACCAATCCGCCGGGAAGCGGACCACCAGCAATTCGCCCTTGCCCTGATTGACGGCGTAGGTGATCGCCCGGTTGAGCCGCTCCTGCCACTGGGGATGCAGGTCGCGTTCGGCGAAGGCCTTCTGCAGATCCTCTTCGTGGTGCTGCTTCTGCTTGAGCTGCTCCATCGCCTCGCGCAGCTTCGCGCGCTCGATCTCCTCGGCGTGCTTGCGGATCTCCGCAAGCGTCACGACACCGGTCATGATTCAGCGCCTTCTCGCAAGTGCAACGTAGAATGGCCGGATTCTATCCGATCCCGGGGGCCGGAGCCAGTGCGCCGAGCGACGCAGCGGCGGGGCTCAGTCCGGCTCGCGCCACTGGACGACGGCGGCCGCCACGACGGCGAAGACGACGTGACCGACCAACGCCACCCAGGTGATGCCGGTGAAGCCGAGGAAGGCCGGCTGGCCAGCGATCAGATGGGCCATGATGTAAAGGGCGAAGATCCAGAGCCCGACGCCGTAGATTGCCGAGGTCAGCCACCAGGGCCATGTGGGGGTGATCCGTTCGGCGATCGGGCGGGCGATCAGCATCCAGCCGAGCGGGTAGCCGACGAGCCCCGCAAGATAGTGGAGCGCATGGGCGCCCGGCACCCAGGGCGCCCCGAACAGCACCTGGATGACATTGTTGGCCAGCGGCACCGGCGCCAGGTTGGCGAACCCGAGGGCCGGGCTGAGGCTTTGGCCGAAGAAGTCGAAGGCGGCGGTGGCGACCGCACCGGCGAGCAGCATGGTGAGGAGACGGTCGGCGCCGAAGAGCGGGCGGTCTGTGGCGGCCATGGTCGGTTCCTCCGGCTGTTGGGCTTGCCCGGACGGTATGCGGCCACGGTGCCGCTCGCGACAATTCACGAGTGGGCTAGGAGCCTGCCCGACAGATGGGGGCTTGAATTCGAGCGTATTTCGATATATCTACGTTTTCGTTATATCGAAACACAAACGGAACTCGAATGTCAGACAGCTATTCCCGATGCCGCCCCGACCGGGGCGAGCACGATCGACGGTTTGCCCGCGGCGAGCGTGGGCTGGACGGCCCGCCTCTCCGCCACCACAGGCGTGGCGGCGGTGGCCGATCCGGCCTCGGCCGCTTCTTCGCCCATGGCGATCTCCGTCTGGTTATCCTCCATCTCATCGCCGAGAAGCCGTCGCACGGCTATGAGATCATCAAGGCGATCGAGGACCGGGTCGCCGGCGCCTACAGCCCCAGCCCCGGGGTGATCTACCCGACTTTGACCCTGCTCGAGGAGCTCGGCTACGTCACCGTCGGCACCACCGAAGGTGCGCGCAAGCTGCACGAGATCACGGACCAGGGGCGGGCATTCCTCGCGGCGAACCAGCCGGCGCTGGATGCCCTCCTGGCCCGCATGGACGAGGCCGGCCGGGCTCAGGGCGACGGACCGGCGCCACAGATTCTGCGGGCCATGGAGAACCTGAAGCTCGCCTTGCGGCTGCGGCTCGCGCGCGGTCCGCTGGACACGGAGCAGGCCGACGCCGTGGCGGCCGCCCTCGATGCCGCCGCTCTCGGCGTGGAGAGAAGCTGATGACGACCGACCCTGCCCGCCTTTCATCCGAGGCGCGCGTGGCGACGACCCGGCCCGGCCGCTACCTCGCGCAGCTCTGCAAGCACTTCCAGCACAAGCTGCCGGTGACGTTTACCGACGACCGAGGTCACATCGCGTTCCCGGCCGGTTCGTGCGACCTCGCCGCCGAGCCGGCGGCGGGAGTCCTCGTCATGCGCGTCGCCGCCGGGGACGGGGCCGCGCTCGCGAAGCTGGAGGATGTGGTCGCCCGCCACCTGGTGCGCTTCGCCTTCCGCGAGCCGCCGGAGATCCACTGGACCCGCGCTGCCTGACGGCAGTCAGGATTCGAAGCGGTGCACCACCCGGCCGTCCACCATCGTCAGCAGCACGCGGCCCTGGACCAGCCGGCCCTCGAAAGCGGTGTTCTTGGCGAGGCTGGACAGGCCGGCCTCGGTGATCTTCCAGGGACGCTCGGGGTCGAATAGGGCGAGATCGGCCGCGGCACCGACCGCCAGCCGACCGGCCTCGAGGCCGAGCAGCGCGGCCGGCGCCACCGTCATCTTGCGCAGCAGATCGAGGAGGCTCATCTGGCCCTCGTGCACGAGACGCAGGCTCACCGGCAGCATGGTCTCGACCCCGACCACGCCGAACTCGGCCTGGGCCATGGGCAGCCGCTTGCTGTCCTGGTCCTGGGGCGAGTGGTCGCTGGCGATGACGTCGATGGTGCCATCGACCAGCCCCTCGACCACCGCCATGCGGTCGGCCTCGCTGCGCAGGGGCGGGCTGACCTTGGCGAAGGTGCGGTAGCCCTCGACCTCGAGTTCGTTCAGCGCCAGGTGATGCGGCGTGGTCTCGCAGGTGACGCGCAGGCCCTCGGCCTTGGCCCGGCGGACGGCGTCGAGCGCCGCGCGCGTCGAGATGTGGGCGACGTGGTAGCGTGCACTGGTGGCGCGCACGAGGTGCAGGTCACGCTCGACCATCATGACCTCGGCGATCGCCGGTATGCCCCGCAGCCCGAGGCGGACGGCGATGGTGCCGTCATTGACGACACCGCCCGATGCCAGGCTCGGCTCCTCGGGATGCTGGACGACGAGCAGATCGAGAGCGCTCGCATAGGCCAGCGCCCGCTGCATGACGCGGGCATCCGCCAGGGCCCGCTCGGCGTCGGTGAAAGCCACCGCACCGGCCTCCTTGAGCAGCGCCAACTCGGCCAGCTCCTTCCCCTCGAGCCCCTTGGTCAACGCCGCGTAGGGATAGACCTTGACCGACTTGAGCTGGCGGGCGCGCCGGGCGACGAACTCGAGCATCGCCGGGTCGTCGATGGGCGGGTGCGTGTTCGGCAGGACAGCGACCGAGGTGACGCCACCCGCGGCCGCGGCCCGGATGCCGGAGGCGAGCCGCTCCTTGTGCTCCGTGCCGGGCTCGCCGAAATGCACCCGCATGTCGACGAGGCCGGGCGAGAGGCACGCCCCCTCGCCGGCCACGACCTCCACCCCGTCCGGGCGTTCGACGCTCGGCCCGAGCGCCGCGATCCGCCCGTTCGCCACCAGCAGCTCGCCCGGTGCGTCGAGGCCGGTCGCCGGATCGAGCAAGCGGACGGCAGTGAAGAGCAGGGGCCGGCTCATGCCGCCTCCCGGCGGTCGCGGGTAAGCAGATCGACGCAGGCCATGCGCACCGCCACGCCCATCTCGACCTGATCGAGGATGGCGCTCCGGTCGATGTCGTCGGCGATGACGCCGTCGATCTCGACGCCGCGGTTCATCGGCCCCGGATGCATGATGAGCGCATCGGGCGCCGCGTGCGCCAGCTTCTCGTGGGTCAGGCCGTAGAGGTGGAAGTACTCGCGCACCGAGGGCACGTAGCTGCCCTGCATCCGTTCGTTCTGCAGGCGCAGCATCATGACGATGTCGCAGCCCTCGAGCCCTTTCGCCATGTCGGTGAAAAGCTCGCAGCCGAAGGTCGAGAAGGCGCGCGGCAGCAGCGTCGGCGGCCCGACGAGCCGGACCCGGGCACCCATGGCGAGCAGCAGGAGGACGTTGGAGCGCGCCACCCGGCTGTGGCGGACATCGCCGCAGATGGCGACGGTCAGCCCCTCGATCCGCCCCTTGCGGCGACGGATGGTGAGGGCGTCGAGCAGCGCCTGGGTCGGATGCTCGTGGCTGCCGTCGCCGGCATTGATGACCGAGCAGTTGACGTGCCGGGCGAGGAGCGACACGGCACCGCTGTCCTGGTGACGCACGACCAGCACGTCCGGGCGCATGGCATTGAGCGTCATCGCCGTGTCGATCAGCGTCTCGCCCTTCTTTATCGACGAGCCCTGCACGGCCATGTTGACGACATCCGCACCCAGCCGCTTGCCGGCCAGCTCGAACGAGGTGAGCGTGCGGGTCGAACTCTCGAAGAAGAGGTTGATCTGGGTCAGCCCGTCGAGCAGCTGAAGCTTCTTCGCCGGGCGCCGGTTGAGATCGACGTAGCGATCGGCGCAATCGAGCAGATCGGCGATCTCCCAGGGCTGCAGCCCCTCGATCCCGAGCAGGTGCTTCTGGCGAAACGTCAGGTCGATCATGGCGCGGTTATGCGCGCCCCGCGCGAGCCCGACAAGCGCTGGATCGGACGACGCCGCTAGTAAATGAGTCCCAGCTCCAGCTGCGCTTCCTCGGTCATCATCGAGGGGTGCCAGGTCGGCTCCCAGACGATCCGCACCTCGCAGCCCTCGATCCCCTCGACCTGCTCGACCTTGTGCTGGACCTCCATGGGCAGCGATTCCGCGACCGGGCAGTTGGGCGAGGTCAGGGTCATGTCGACGGTCACCGTGTTGCCGTCGTGGACGTCGATCTTGTAGATCAGCCCGAGCTCGTAGATGTTCACCGGGATCTCGGGATCGAAGATCGTCATGAGCTGGGCGATGATCGCCTCGCCCAGGCGGTCCACCTCGGCCATGCGCTCGGGCGAGGCCGCAGCCGGCTCCTCGCCGCCGGCGGCACCGAGGAACGCCTCGGCCCGGTCGAGCCCCTGGTCGGCGCCCCGGTCCGCGCCGCGGCCGACTCCATTGTCGTCCATCGCTTCCCCCACTCTCACTGGAACATCTCCGCGACCCGCCCGAGGCTCCGGACGAGGGCGTCGATATCCGCCTCGTTGTTGTAGACGCCGATCGAGGCGCGGGCGCTGGCGCTCATCCCCAGGCGCTCGTGCAGCGGCATGGCGCAATGGTGCCCGGTGCGGATGGCGATGCCGTCGAGATCGAGCAGCATGCCGATATCCTGCGGATGGGCGCCCTCCAGCTCGAAGGCCAGCACGCTGGCCTTGTCGCGTGCCGTGCCGAACAGGCGAAGGCCCGGCACCTGCTGCAGCGCCCGCATGGCGTAGGCGAGCAACGCCGTCTCGTGCGCGGCGATCGCCTCGATGCCGAGGCCCTCGATGAAGTCGACGGCTGCGCCGAGAGCGATGATCCCGGCGATATCCGGCGTGCCGGCCTCGAACTTGAAGGGGATCTCGTTCCAGGTCGTGCCCGCGAAGCTCACCCGCTCGATCATGTCGCCGCCGCCCTGATAGGGCGGCATGGCGTCCAGATGCGCGGCCTTGCCCCAGAGCACGCCGACGCCCGACGGCCCGTACATCTTGTGCCCCGAGAAGGCGATGAAATCGGCATCGAGCGCCGCCACGTCGACGCTCGTGTGCTGCACCGCCTGAGCCGCGTCGAGCAGGATCGGCACGCCATGCCGGCGCGCCATGGCGACGAGCTCCGCAACCGGGTTGACCGTGCCGAGCACGTTGGAGATCCAGGCCACGGCGATCATCCGCGTCCGCTCGCCGATCAGCCGCTCGAAGGCATCGAGGTCGAGCTCGCCCGCATCGGTCACCGGTGCCGCCACCACCCGGGCACCGCGCGGCCCGGCCACCATCTGCCAGGGCACGATGTTGGCGTGGTGCTCCATCTCGGTCACCAGGATCTCGTCGCCCGGCCCAGCCGCGGGGCGGCGAAGCACTGGGCCACGAGGTTGATGGACTCGGTGGCGTTCCGCGTGAAGACGATCTCGCGCCAGTCGGACGCCCCGATGAAGCGCTGCAGCTTCCGCCGCGCCTCGTCGTGCCGTGCGGAGGCGCTCTGGCTCAGCTCGTAGACGCCACGGTGGATATTGGCGTAGCCCGTGCTGTAGACCTCGGTCAGCGTGTCGATCACGACGCGCGGCTTCTGCGCGCTGGCGCCGCTGTCGAGATAGACGAGCGGCTGCCCCTGCATGGTGGTGCCGAGGATCGGGAACTCGGCGCGCACCGCCTCGATGTCGAGGGGCGGCGCCGGTGCCAGGCGGGTGGCGAGCGCGTTCACAGCAGATCCGAGAGGCCGGCGCCACCCGGCGTGCGCGTCACCAGGCACTCCCGGGCGAGCTGGCGGACGGACGGGTCGGCGAAGCGCTCGATCACCTCGGCGGCGAAGGCGAAGGTCAGGATGCTCTCCGCCTGCGCCCGGTCGAGGCCGCGGCTGCGCAGATAGAAGAGCGCTGTCCGGTCGAGCTCGCCGCAGGTCGCCCCATGGCTGCACTTGACGTCGTCGGCATAGATCTCGAGCTCGGGCTTGCTCGAGATCTCCGCATCGTCGGACAGGAGCAGATTGTTGTTCTGCTGGAAGGCGTTGGTCCGCTGGGCATCCTGGTGGACGATGATCTTGCCGGCGAAGGCGGCATGCGCGCGGCCGTCCATCACGCCCTTGTAGAACTGGTCCGAGTGGCAGTCCGGGGCCTCGTGATGCACGCGGATGACGTTGTCGACATGCTCCTCGCCGATCGGCATGTAGACGCCGTTGAGCTGGGCCTCGACGAAGCGGCCGACGAGATGCAGGTCCGTCTCGTTGCGCACCAGCGCCCCACCCAGCGTGGCGAGGGTCTGCCTGAGCTCGGCCCGCTCGGCCAGGCGCTGCCGGTTGAGGCCGACGAAGCTGGTCCCGGCACTGCCGAGCTGCAGCCGGTCGTGGGTCAGCCGCGCCTTCTCGGCGAGCTCGTAGTGGCCCACGAGATTGGTCAGGCAATGGCCCGCAGCGAGGCCGACATGCGTCTCGATCAGGTGCAGCCGCGCCTCCTTGCCGAGCCGGACGACGATCCGGGGATGCGCCATCACCGCCGCCGGCTGGCCGACGGTGAGGAAGAGGAGCTGCAGGGGGTGCTCGAGCACGGCACCGTCGCCGAGCTCGATCCAGGCGCCGGACTGCAGGAAGGCCGCGTTCAGATCGGCGAAGCTGTGCGGCTCCGCCGGCCCGCCCAGCGCCCGGGCACTCCACTCGGGCTCGTCCTGCAGGAGCGTGCCGAGGCTCTCGATCCGCATGCCCGGCGGCAGGCCGCGCACATGGCTGAGCTCGCTCGCCAGGTGACCGTTGACGAAGATCAGCCGGCGCGCCAGCGGCCCGCCCGTGAAGTAGCGCTGGACGTCACCGAGCCCGACATTCGGCCGGGTCGCCAGCGCCATCGGCACGTTCGCGGCCTTGGCGATGTTGGTGTACTTCCACTGCTCGACCCGGGGCGTCGGCAGGCCGGTCTCGACGAAGCGGTCGAAATGCCGCTGCCGCCAGTCCAGGATTGCCGGCGCTTCCTTGCCGGGCAGGCCGGCGCGCGCCGCCGCGAAGGCATCAGCAAAGGCCGGGATCGGCGACACGTAGCGGGACCGGCCGGCCCGGGCGGGGGCATTCATGGCCGTCACGCCGCCTCGCCGAGCAGCTGCTCGTAGCCCTGCTCCTCGAGCTCGAGCGCCAGCTCCTTGCCGCCGGTCTTGCGAATCCGGCCGTCGGCGAGGATGTGGACGAAATCCGGCACGATGTAGTCGAGCAGGCGCTGGTAGTGGGTGATGACGATCATTCCCCGCTCCGGGCTGCGGAGCGAGTTGACGCCGTCGGCCACGGTCTTGAGCGCGTCGATGTCGAGCCCGCTGTCGGTCTCGTCGAGCAGGCAGAGCTTCGGCTCGAGCATCACCATCTGCAGGATCTCGTTGCGCTTCTTCTCGCCGCCGGAGAAGCCTGCGTTGACGTCGCGCTTGAGCAGCTCCTGCCCGACGCCGACCTGCTCGGCCACCGCCCGCAGCTTCTTGATGAACTCGGCGGCGCTGATCTCCGGCTCGCCGCGCGCCCGGCGCAGCGCGTTGAGCGACTGGCGGAGGAAGTAGTTGTTGGCCACGCCCGGGATCTCGACCGGGTACTGCATGGCGAGGAAGATGCCGGCGGCCGCCCGCTCCTCGGGCTCGAGGGCGAGCAGGTCGGCGTCCTGGAAGAGCACCGAGCCGCCGGTCACCTCGTAGCCGTCGCGACCGGCGAGCACATAGGAGAGCGTGCTCTTGCCCGAGCCGTTCGGCCCCATGATGGCGTGCACCTCGCCCGGCTTCACCTCGAGCGTGAGCCCCTTGAGGACCGGCTTCGAGCCGCCGTCCACGGCGACGTGCAGGTCAGTGATCTTCAACATCGAAACAACCCTCGAACCATCTGAATCTGAAATGTTTTCCTGGCCCATCAGCCGACGCTGCCCTCGAGCGAGATGCCGAGCAGCTTGCGCGCCTCCACGGCGAACTCCATGGGCAGCTCGTTCATCACGTCACGGCAGAAGCCGTTGACGATCAGGGCGACGGCGTCCTCCTCGGCGATGCCGCGGCTGCGGCAGTAGAAGAGCTGGTCGTCGCTGATCTTGCTGGTCGTCGCCTCGTGCTCGGCCTGCGCCGTGCGGTTCCTGATCTCGATATAGGGCACCGTGTGGGCACCGCACTTGTCGCCGATCAGCATCGAATCGCACTGCGTGTGGTTCCTGGCGCCCTCGGCCCCCTTCTGCATCCGCACCAGGCCCCGATAGGTCTGGTCGGCGCGGCCGGCCGAGATGCCCTTGCTGACGATGCGCGAGCGCGTGCGCTTGCCGATGTGGATCATCTTGGTGCCGGTGTCGGCCTGCTGAGCGTTGTTGGTCACCGCGACCGAGTAGAACTCACCGACTGAGTCGTCGCCCTGCAGGATGCAGGACGGGTACTTCCAGGTGATCGCGGAGCCGGTCTCGACCTGCGTCCAGGAGATCTTCGAGCGCTTGCCGCGGCAGGCGCCGCGCTTGGTCACGAAGTTGTAGATGCCGCCCTTGCCCTCGGCGTTGCCGGGATACCAGTTCTGCACGGTCGAGTATTTGATCTCGGCGTCGTCGAGGGCGATCAGCTCGACGACCGCCGCATGGAGCTGGTTCTCGTCGCGCTGCGGCGCCGTGCAGCCCTCGAGATAGGAGACGTAGGAGCCCTCGTCGGCGATGATCAGTGTCCGCTCGAACTGCCCCGTGTTCATCTCGTTGATGCGGAAATAGGTGCTGAGTTCCATCGGGCAGCGCACCCCCTTGGGCACGTAGACGAAGCTGCCGTCGGTGAAGACCGCCGCGTTCAGCGCGGCGAAGAAATTGTCGCCCGCCGGCACCACCGAGCCCAGATACTTCCTCACCAGCTCCGGATGATCGTGCACCGCCTCGGAGATCGAGCAGAAGATGATGCCGAGCTCCTGGAGCTTGGCGCGGAAGGTGGTCGCCACCGAGACGCTGTCCCAGACATAGTCGACCGCGACACCGGCCAGGATCTCCTGCTCCTTGATCGGAATGCCGAGCTTGTCATAGGTCGAGCGGATCTCCGGGTCGATGTCGTCGAGGCTCTTCGGCCCCTCCTTGATCTTCGGCGCCGCGTAGTAGTGCACATCCTGGTAGTCGATCGGCGGGTAATGCACCTTCTGCCAAGTCGGCTCCTCCATGGTCAGCCAGCGGCGAAAGGCCTCGAGCCGCCACTCGGCGAGCCACTCGGGATCGTTCTTCTTGGCCGAGATCAGGCGGACGATGTCCTCGTTCAGGCCCTTCGGCGCCATGTCGGACTCGATCGCCGTCGAGAAGCCGTACTTGTAGGCCTTCGCCGCGTAGTCCTGAACCGTCTCGAGTGCCGTCGCCATTCGTCGAAGCTCCAAGAAAATCTGTCTTGCCGGCCCCTGGGCGCAGGGCCACCGGCGCGTCCGCGACCGCCAGGAAACCTAGGGGCCGGCCATGACCCGGCGTGGCGCCGCGGCCCGGGCCTGCTCGTCGAGGGTCAGGAACGCCGTCGGGATGCCGCCTGCCATCTCGTCGAGCGAGACGCTGTCGAGGGCTCCCCGGATCGCCGTGTTGATGCGGTCCCAGTTGGTGCGCGCCGGACAGAGCGACTCGATCGTGCAATCGCCATGCGCGCCGTCGACGCAGTCGGTGAGTGCGATCGGTCCGTCAAGGGCCTCGATGATCTCGGCCATGGAGACGGCGTGCGGCACCCGGGCCAGCTCGTAGCCACCCTTGACCCCGCGCTGCGACCGCAGCAGGCCGGCACGAGCCAGCGATTTCAGGATCTTGCTCGCCATCGCCGGCGGCACCCGGGTCGCCAGCGCGATCTCCTGGGCACTCTCCTGCACGTGCCCCGGACGCGCCAGGTGCGTCATGATGACAATACCGTAGTCCGCGAGCTTGCTCAGTCTGATCAAGGCCGACCACCCGTTCCCATATTCAAGAGGCCCGAGGCCAACCGGCCCGGTTTTGTCGGGCCGATGCTCGAGGCTGCGAACGAACCGGGACCATATCGGTCCACATTCTGCAATGTGGCCCAATGGCATCCCCTGTCAAGGCGGCATCACCCGCAGAAGGGTTAACCGGACAGTAACCATCGGTGCCTAGCTTCCGGGGGAGCCCCGCGATCGGTCGGGGCGGCTCGGACGGAGTGGCGGCACATGGCCAGCAGCGTACCCGACAGCCGATGGGCAACGGCCCCGGCCCGGAGCCCGATGGCGGCATCAACGGCCGACGGTGATGCGCGCCTGCTCGAACGGCTGGTCCTCGTTCTCCCGATTCTCCTGTTGCCGCATGTCGGCACCCCGGACGACATCCTGCGGGTCGGCTGCCTCGTCGCCGCCGTGCTCGCCATCGACCTGGGCCTCGGCTTCAGGTGGCATCCGAGCCGCCGCTCGGCCGGCTTCACGCCGGCGGCGCTAGGCATCGCCATCGGCGCCGGGCTCGGCCTCGCCATCGGCCCGGGTGCCGCCTGGCCGCTCGCCCTCTTCGCCGCGGTGGCCATGCTCGAGCACTCGGCCCGCGCCGACCGGGACTGGCTGGTGCGGATCGCGCTGCGGGCGCTCGCCGCCGCCCTGCTCGTCGACCTGGCGCTCGTCGCCCTCGGGCTGGAGCGGAGCCTCGACTGGCTGGCGCTCGGTGGCGGTATCGGCCTCGCCCTCGCCGCCGCCGCGCAGCTGCAGGTCGAGACCGCCGCGGCCGCCACGAGCGAGCCGGTGGACGACCGCCGCCAGGGCTTGCTCGAGTCCGCGCTCGCGGTCGGCCTGGTCGTCGCCATCGGCGCCCATGCGGCACTGCTCGCCGGCGACCCGGCGCTCGCCCCACTGGCCTGCGCCGGCGGCTACCTGGTCCTGCCGTTCTTCGCCTTCGGCCTCCTGCGCTTCGGCTGGCTGGCGCTGGCACGGCGGCCGGGCATCGATCCGCTCGGCGGTGCCCTCCTGGCCGGCTGGGCGCTGGCGGCGAGCCTCCTCTTGGAGCCCTGAGCCGGCACGGCTCGCCCTTGCCGCACCGGCACCGGCCGGGCTACGTCGTGCGCAGCCGTTCCGGGAGGTAACCATGCCGTCTGCGCTCGCCGATATCCGCATTCTCGACCTGACCCGGATTCTCGCCGGTCCGACCTGCACCCAGCTCCTGGGCGACCTGGGTTGCGACGTGCTCAAGATCGAGAAGCCGGGTGCGGGCGACGACACGCGCAAATGGGGCCCGCCCTATGCCCCGGCCAAAGGCGGCGGCGATACCAACGAGAGCGCCTACTACCTCGCCGCCAACCGCAACAAGCGCTCGGTGGCGATCGACATCGCGACCGCCGAGGGCCAGGCGCTCATCCGCTCGCTGCTCGCCAGCTCGGACGTGCTGGTGCAGAACTTCAAGGCCGGCACGCTCGCCCGCTACGGCCTCGACCACGCCTCGCTCGCGCAGCAGTTCCCGGGCCTCGTCTACTGCTCGATCAGCGGCTTCGGCCAGACCGGCCCCTACGCCGACCGGGCCGGCTACGACTACCTGGCGCAGGGCTATGGCGGGATCATGAGCCTGACCGGCGCCCCCGACGGCGAGCCGATGAAGGTCGGCATCGGCATCGCCGACATCATGTGCGGCATGTACGCCTCGAGCGCCATCCTCGCCGCCCTGCATCACAAGGCGCGGACCGGCGAGGGCCAGCATATCGACCTCGCTTTGCTCGACACCCAGGTCGCCTGGCTCGCCAACGAGGCCGTCAACTACCTCCTCTCCGGCAAGGTGCCGCAGCGGCTCGGCAACGAGCATCCGAACATCGTCCCCTACAAGCGCTTCGACACGGCCGACGGCGAGGTGGTGCTGGCCGCCGGCAACGACGCCCAGTTCCGGCGCTTCTGCCGCTTCGCCGGGTCCGAGGAGCTGGCCGACGACCCGCGCTTCTCGGGCAATCCCGACCGCGTGCGCAACCGCACCGCCCTCTAGGCCCTGCTCGTGCCGCTCTTCCGGCAGAAGACGACGACCGTCTGGGTGGAGGGCCTGACCGCGCTCGGTGTGCCCTGCGGCCCGGTCAACGACCTCGCCCAGGTCTTCGCCGACCCGCAGATCCGGCATCGCGAGATGCAGATCGACATGCCGCACCCGCAGACCGCCTCCGGCACCGTGCCGCTGCTCGGCAACCCCATCAAGATGTCGGCGACACCGCCAGCCTATGCCAAGCCGCCGCCCTTCCTCGGCCAGCATACCGACGAGGTGCTGCGCGAGCTTCTGGAGCTCGACGACGCCGAGCTGGACCGGTTGCGCCGGCAGGGGGTGATCGGCTGAGCGCCGGAGCCGCGCTGGACGGCAACGGGATGACGCTCTAGAATCAACTTCATGAAGTAAGAAAACCGGTTGCACCGCCTACCTGCGGTAGTAGGGGAACGCGATGGGCTGGAGCTCCTTCTGGCCGGCGCTGGCCACGATAGCCATCGCCTGCGGCGCGCAGGGCGCCGAGCTGCGGATCGCCGCGCTCGACACGCCCGAGCTTCGCGCCATCCAGGAGCTCTCGGGCGAATGGGAGGCGGCGACCGGGCACCGGCTGGCCTGGACCTTTCAGGACACGCAGGCGATCGGCGAACGGGTGCGGCAGGAGGCCCTCGTCCTTGCCGCCGAAGGTGCCGCTGCCGACCGGCTCGATATCGCCACGCTCGACACGCTGCAGCTCGGTGTCTGGGGCGAGCAGGACTGGCTCCAGCCGCTGCCGGCCGGCGGGAGCGGCGAGGCTTGGGGTGCGCCGCTGGCCACCGGGACCGCCCTCACCTATTACCGCGCCGACCTCCTCGCTGCCCGGGGGCTGGTCATGCCGGAGCAGCCGGGGCTCGACGATCTGGCGAAGCTGGCGGCGGCACTGGATGCGCCCGAGGCCGGCCAGGCGGGGATCTGCCTCGCCGGCGTGCCCGGCCCGGGCGAGAACCTCGCCGTCATCGGCCTCTTCGCCAGTGCCATCGGCGACGCCCCGCCCACGGCGGAAGCCCTCGACGACCCGAACGGTAGCTGGCACGCCGCACTTGCCCGCTATGCCGACCTGCTCGCCACATCCGGCCCGCCGGATGCCGGTGCGCTGGGCAACGCCGACCTCGCCCGCCGCTTCGCCACCGGCGGCTGCGCCATCTGGGTCGGCCCGAGCGGGGCTCTCGCATCGCTAGTGCAGGACCCCGGCCCCGGCCCGACAGGCTGGCTCGGGGTCGCCCTCGCGCCCGACGACCCGCGGGATGGCAGCGTCGGCTGGCGCCGCACCACCAGCTTCGCCGTACCGGTCGAGGCCCCGCATCCGGCGGAGGCCCGGGATTTCATCACCTGGGCGACGTCCGCCGCCGTGCTGGAGAAGGCCCTGCCGACGGCACTGCCCGAGCCCTTCGCCACAACGCTGGATGCGGCGCTCGGCCGGGCCGTGCCCGCCGGCTTCGATACCCTGCATGGCGAGCTCGCCCGGGATCCCCTGCCGGTGGTCGACGAGATCGGCCGGGTGCTCGCCGCCCCGCTCGCCGGCGAGCTCACCGTCGATGCGGCCCTGACGGTGGCGGCCGGGCTGCTCGACCGGCTCGTCCCCGAATGGGCGATGGCCAATGGCGACGGCGGCAGTGGCCCCGCACGCGAGGTGCCCTCACTGGTCCGTGCCTCCAGGCTCTTCGCCGGCCCCGGCCAGTACCCGCCCGGGGCGTTCGCGGCCTACGGCATCGTGGCGTTCCCGTCCCGTGCGACGAGCGCCGACCTGGAGCGCTACCAGATGCTGTGCGAGGCCTATGTCGCCAACCTGCCGCGGACCGACGAGCTCGGCCTGCCGGTCGAGCAGCAGATGGTCACCGTCTGGCCGGTTACCGAGGACAAGATCGCGGACGACCTCAATCGCGCCGCAGGCGGCTCGCCCTGCGAGGCGGCGGTGCGCAATTACGGCCTGCCGGCGGCGCTGCAGGCTATCCACGATGTCGGCCGGGCGCGGCTCCGCCCGCTCGGGCGCGGCCCCCTGCTGCTCGCCTGGTCGCCCGCCACGGGCAAGGGCGACCCCCAGGCGATCGTGCTGATCGCCGACCTCTCGAACGTCACCACGGCCGAGCAGGCCGCCACCCTTTTCGCCCTCTGGCGGCAGGACATCGAGGCCAATCCCGAGCTCTGGAGCCGGGGCTGGAACATCGAGGCGCTGCGCACCGGCATCCGCCTCTGGGTCGATCGCGTCGGCTCGCAGATCTTCGCCGTCCTCGGCGCCTGAGCCATGGGCAAGTGGGTCGCCTTCGTCATCCAGCTCGGCCCGGCGGGCATCGTCGCCATGCTGCTGGCGCTCGCCGCCGTCTGGTGGGTCGCACCGACCACCGGCGGTGGCACGCTCCTGCTTCTGCTCATCGTCTTCGCGGTGGCCATCGTGCTGCTCGAGGCCCTGCGCAAGCTGACCCGCCGCCTCCGGCGGCCCGCCCCGCCTGCGCCCCAGACGGAGCCGGAGCCGGAACCGGCCGCGGATCCGGGGGATTCGCCGCCCCACTCCTGATCTCAGGCCGGGTGGTCGAAGACGATGCAATCGATGCCCCAGATTGCGATGCGCTCAGCCGCCCTGCAGCCGAGCCGCCGGGCCAGGCGCTGCGACGGCTCGTTGTCGAGCGCCACGACGCTGATCAGCCGGTCGGGGCGAAGATGCTCCCTGACCGTCTCCCGGGCCGCCGTTGCCGCCTCCTGGGCGAGCCCCCGCCCCCACCATGCCCGGTCGAGCGTCCAGGCGATCTCCATGGCCGGCCATTCGAGCGGATGGAAGCCGCCGACGCGGCCGACCAGGGCACCGCTCGCCCGATCCTCGACCAGCCAGGGCCCGTAGCCGCGCAGGTGCCAGTGGCCGAAGAGCCAGCCGAACGCCCGATACGCCTCCGCCCGGTCGGCAAGCCCGGCGCCGCCGACGAAACGGTTGACCTCGGGGTCGGCGAGCATGGCCGCATATGCCGGGAAATCCTCGGCCCGTGGCAGGCGCAGACGCAGCCGCTCGGTCTCGAGCGTCTCGGGCACCAGGAACGAGCGGCGCATGCGACCTTCCCCCCTGCAGTCACGCGGCGGGCTGGTTAACGCATTCGGCCGACGGGCGATAGCCGCGAGGCCGGCCGTCAGCGCCGGTCCTGGAAGAAGCCGCGCAGCAGGTCCGCGGCCGCCGCCTCGGAGATCCCGCCATAGACCTCGGGGCGATGGTGGCAGGACGAGCACTGGAAGATGCGCGGCCCGTTCTCGACGCCGCCGCCCTTGGGGTCATAAGCGCCGAAATAGAGCCGGCGGAGCCGGGCGAAGGCGATCGCCTGGGCGCACATCGGGCAGGGCTCGAGTGTGACATAGAGATCACAGTCGACGAGCCGCGAGCTGCCCCGGCCCCTTGCCGCGGCGCGGATGGCCAGGATCTCGGCATGGGCGGTCGGGTCGCGGTCGTGCTCGACGAGATTGTGGGCGGTCGCCAGCACGCGCCCCGTGGCGTCCACCAGCACGGCGCCGACCGGCACCTCGCCCATCTCCCGCGCCCGGGCGGCCGCCTCGAGCGCGAGCTGCATCGGGCGGTCGGCAGCCGGGCCGGAGCCGGTCACTTCCCGGGCACGTCGAAGGTCACGCTGAAATTGCTCGCCGCCTCCGGCGGATCGTCGAGCAAAAGCTCGAAGCGGGTCGAGTCGCCATCCGCCAGCGTCTTCTGCGGCACCTCGACCAGATGGACGGCGATCTCGTCACGCGCGGCGTCGAGCAGGGCGACGCGGACCGGCGGGACGCTGCGCTCGGTGCCCGAGACATTGACCACGTCGCCGGCGATGCGCAGCCTGTCTCGCTCGCCGGTCGCGCCGGAATCCGCCTCGTCGAGCCGCTCGGAGACGACGCCGCGCAGCTCGAGGCCGATCTCCCGGGTGACGGGCAGGCCCATTCGCTGGTAGATGGGGCCGGCCTCCGGCACGAGAGCGACGACCTCGTTGCGGCCGAGGACGAGACCGGTGAGAATCAGCAGCACCAGCAGCACGCCGAGCCAGCCGACCGTCGCCCCGGTGGAGCCTGCCGGCTGCTGCCCCGGCCGCGCCTCTGTCGCCGGCGGCAGCGGCGGCGCGTCGTCGAGCGGTGGTGGCGGCACTTCCGGCTCGGCCGGGGCCGGCGGCTCGTGACCGACGAACCACCGATGGCCGCAAGCCGTGCAACGGACCATGCGGCCCTCGGCACCGAGGCTTTCGGGCGGGATCGTGTAGCGCGTGGCGCAGGAGGGGCAGGTGATGATCATCGCTCAGTGCTTGGCAGCCCGGGATGTGCGCCATATAACGCATGAGTTGAGGCCAATGTGAAGCGATTAAACGAATCGTGCTTTAGTGTCACATGCCTCGACCGGCCGACGGAGTGGATTTGACCGGCGCTGCTGCCACCATCCTGCAACTCGACGGCGTCGACCTGCGTTATGGCGATACGCCTCCCGTGCTGCATGGTCTCGATCTCACGCTCCAGGCCGGCAGCTTCCATTTCCTCAGCGGGCCCTCCGGGGCCGGCAAGACCTCGCTCTTGCGCCTGATCAGCCTCTCGCACCCGCCGTCGCGGGGCACGCTCCGCGTTTTCGGCCGCGAGATCGACAAGATCAACCGTGAAGAGCTCGCCGCACTCCGCCAGCGCATCGGCGTGGTGTTCCAGGATTTCCGCCTGCTCGATCACCTCTCGGCCTTCGACAACGTCGCCCTGCCGCTGCGGATCGGCGGCGCCGACGAGGAGCAGACGGCGCGCTTCGTCGCCGACATGCTCGGCTGGCTCGGGCTCGGCGACCGGCTCGAGGCGCGGCCGGCCGAGCTCTCCATGGGCCAGCGCCAGCTCGTCTGCATCGCCCGCGCCGTGGTCGCCAAGCCCCGCCTGCTGCTCGCCGACGAGCCGACGAGCAATATCGACGCGAAGAATGCCGAGCGGCTCATGAACCTCTTCATCCAGCTGCACCGGCTCGGCACCGCCGTGGTGATCGCCACGCACAGCGCCGAGCTCCTGCGCCGCTATCCTTACGCGGTGCTGCACATCGCCCGGGGGCGGCTCACCGTGCCCGGCCGGCCGGCCGACGCACCTTCGAGCGGCGGCGGCTGAGCGATGCGTGACCCCGATCTCGACCTGCCGCTCGAGACCACGGCCCTCGGTCGGTTCCTCCTCTGGCTGACGGCCGGGCTGGTCTTCCTCTGCGTCCTCGCCTTCGCCGTCGCCGCCATCGCCGATGCCCAGGTCACGGCGCTGCGACACGAGCCGCGCATCGTCACCGTGGCCCTGCCGCCGAACCCCGAGCCCACCGCCGCCCGCGGCGAGGTGGACGACGTGCTGGAGCATGTCCGGGCCCTGCCGGGTGTCGCCTATGCCAGCCTGATCGACGAGACGGCCTTCGGCGAGCTGGTCGATGAGCTCATGGTCGACCCCGCCGCCGGCACTGCCGACCCCACCGAGGATGCCGCCGATCGGGCGACCGGCGGCCTCTTCGGCGCCCGCATGCCGCTGCCGCGGCTCATCGACATCGCCTTCAACCCAGGTGCCGCGATCGACCTCAAGGCTCTCGACGAGGACATCTCCGCGCTCGTGCCCGGCGCCACGCTCGGCGATTCCGGGCAGATCGAGCACAGCCGCGAACGGCTCGCCGTGCTGTTTCGCGGCGTGGCGGGCTCGTTCGGCCTCCTGCTGCTCGGCGTCACCGTCGTCGTCGTCGTCTGGCTCACCCGGGCCGGGCTCGAGGCGCACCGCCAGACGATCGACCTCCTGCGGCAGATGGGGGCGGGCGACCGCTACCTCGCCCGCCAGTTCGAGCAGCACGCCCTGGCCAAGGCGCTCAGGGGCGCCCTTCTCGGCTTCGTCGTCGCGATCTCGGTCGTCATCCTCGTCGTCTACGCGCCGACTCTCCTCGGCGATGCCCCGCTGGCCGCCCACGAGCTGGCCCCGGTCCACTGGGTGCTGCTCGCCATGGTGCCCGTGGTGGCGGCGCTCCTCGCGACGCTCGTCGCCCGGCTCACCGCCCAGCACGGGCTGGCGCGGCTGCGCTGAGCGTGCGATTGGGGGGCCGTGCCCCACGTCGTCGCTGGAGCCAGCCCCCTTGCCGGTCGTCCGCTCGCTGCTCTTCAATATCTGGTTCTGGTCCTGGACCACATTCGTCGCCCTGGCGATGCTGCCCTTCGCCGCCTTCGTCTCGGCGGGCCAGATGCGGCGCTACGCGGCCTTCTGGATGCGGGGCGTGCATCTGGGCATGCGGCTCCTGGTCGGGCTGCGCCATCGCGTCCAGGGCCTGGAGCATCTGCCGGCCGGCCCCTGCATCATCGCCAGCAAGCACCAGTCGGCCTTCGAGACGCTGGCCTATCACCCCATCCGGCCGGATCTGGTGATCGGCCTCAAGGAGGAGCTGACCCGCATCCCGGTCTTCGGCTGGTATCTGAGGATCGCCAAGAACATCTCGATCGACCGGGGCGGGGCCGCCAAGGCCATGCGCTCGCTGGTGCGCGGCGCCGAAGCGGCCGCCGCCGACGGCGTGTCGATCCTGCTCTTTCCCGAGGGTCATCGCCAGCCGCCCGGCGCGCCGCCCGACTACAAGCCCGGGGTCGCCGCGGTCTACAAGGCGGCAAACGTGCCGGTGGTGCCCGTTGCCCTCGATTCGGGCCGCTTCTGGCCACGGCGCAGCTTCGTCAAGCGGCCGGGCGTGATCACGCTCCGCTTCCTCGAGCCGATCCCGCCGGGGCTCGACCGGCAGACCTTCATGCGCCTCCTCGAGGAGCGCACCGAAGCGGCCTGCAACGAACTTCTGGCGCAGCCCGTTCAGACCTGACCCGTCGGCTCCGCCGCGAGCGCCTCGGCCACGGCCTCGAGACCCGGGTCACTGACCGCCATCTCGCGCAGATGGGCGACAGTGGCGAGGACGTAGTCGGGGTTCGCCCCGCCCCGGCCCCGGCCCTGCCGGACGAAGCGCAGCACCTCGGCGAGCGGCAGGTCGCCCGCGAACTGCACGTGGTCGGGGCGGGCCAGATAGCACCAGGCATCGACCTTCCGCCCGTCGCCGAGCACGAGCTCCAGGCGGCGCCGCTCGTAGACATCGGTCACCAGCTCGCGGCCGTCCAGATAGGCCAGCGTCTCGGCCTCCCGGGCCGCCTCGACAGCGAGCGCCCGGCCGAAGCAGGCGCGGCCCGGGGCGAGGCCGAGCACGAGGCCCGGCCGCTCCGGCGTGCCGCGCCAGACCCAGGAATAGACGCAGAGGCTGCGATGATAGCCGTGCAGCAGCGCCGGGGCCGAGGCGGCCGGCGTGAAGCCCGGGTTCCACATCAGCGAGCCATAGGCGAAGAACCAGACGCGCGCCGGCAGGGGAGCCGCGGTCATCTCAGGGTCTGGTCGCGAGCGGGTCCTCGGGCTGGCGGACATAGGCCTGGCCTGCCTCGACCACGCCCCGGCGGATCGCCCGGGTCCGGGTGAAGAGATCGAACAGCGCCTCGCCCTCGCCCCAGCGGATCGCCCGCTGCAGCGCCACCAGGTCCTCCGTGAAGCGGCCGAGCATCTCGAGCACCGCCTCGCGGTTGTTGAGGAAGACGTCGCGCCACATGGTCGGGTCGGAGCCGGCGATGCGGGTGAAGTCGGTGAAGCCGCCGGCGGCATATTTGAAGACCTCGGTCCGCGCCTGCTCCTCGAGGTCGGCGACCGTGCCGACGATGGTGTAGGCGATCAGATGCGGCAGATGCGAGGTGATGGCGAGCACCTTGTCGTGGTGCTCGGGCGTCATCAGGTCGACCAGCGAGCCGGCCGCCTCCCAGAGCGCCCTGACCCGCTCCACCGAGGCCGGGTGGGCATCCTCGAGCGGCGTCAGGATGCAGCGGCGCTGCCGGAAGAGCGAGGCGAAGGCGGCATCCGGGCCGGAATGCTCGGTGCCGGCGACCGGATGGCCGGGCACGAAATGCTGCGGCGCCGGCAGATGCGGGCGGACATCCTGCACGATCTGCGCCTTGACCGAGCCGACATCGGTGACGATGGCCTCAGGCCCGAGGCTGCCGCCGATCGCCGCCGCCAGCGCCCCCATGCTGCCGGGCGGCGTGCCCAGCACCACGAGATCGGCCCCACGCACCGCCGCCGCCGGGTCGGTGGTGGCGGCATCGCAGAGCTTGAGCTCGAGCGCCCGATCCAGCGTCTCCTGGCGCCGCGACGCCGCCACGATCTCGCCGGCCAGCCCCTCCTTCTGCAGCACCCGGGCGAGCGAGCCGTTGATCAGCCCGATGCCGATCAGCGCCACGCGCGAGAACGGTTTCATCGCGGATCGCCCCGGGTGAACCGCCCGAGCGAGGCGACGAGCGCCTGGTTCTCGGCCTCGAGCCCGACACTGATCCGCAGGCAGCGCGGCAGGCCATAGGCCGCCATCTGGCGCGGGATCAGGCCGTCGGCCTCGAGATGGGCATTGGCGGCCACGGCATCGCGGCCAGGCTCGCCCGGGAACTCGACGAGCAGGAAATTGCCGACGCTCGGATGGACGACGAGGCCGAGACCCTTGAGCTCGGCGGCGAGCCAGGGCAGCCACGTCGCATTGTGCGCCCGCGCCCGCTGCTCGTGGGCGACGTCCTCGAGGGCGGCGATGCCCGCCTCCTGCGCCGGCAGCGCCACGTTGAAGGGTCCACGCAGCCGGTTGATCACGTCGACCACGGCGGGCGGCCCATAGAGCCAGCCGAGGCGGAGCGCTGCGAGCCCGTAGAGCTTGGAGAAGGTCCGGGTCATGACGACATTGGGCTCGCTCATGGCGAGCTCCTGGCCGCTGTCGTAGTCCGCCGCCTCGACGAACTCGGCATAGGCCGCATCGATCACGAGCAGGACGTCTGCCGGCAGGCCGGCATGCAAGCGGCGAAGCTCGTCGCCGGAGAGGTAGCTGCCGGTCGGGTTGTTGGGGTTGGCGATGAAGACGATGCGCGTGCGGCTGGTGAGCCGGGCGAGCAGCGCATCGACATCGGCCCGAAGCCCACGCTCGGGCGCCGCCACCGGCGTGGCCCCGACGCCGAGCGCGGAAAGCCGGTACATGAGAAAGCCGTGCTCGGTGAACAGCACCTCCTCGCCCGGCCCGGCATAGGCACGGGTAAGGAGAGCAATCAGCTCGTCCGAGCCCGCACCGCACACCAGCCGCGACGGATCGAGGTTATGGCGCCGGGCCAGCGCCGCGCGGAGCGCCTCCGAGCCACCCTCGGGATAGCGATGCAGCCGCTCGCCGGTCGCCCGGAAGGCCTCGACGGCGCGCGGGCTCGGGCCGATGGCGCTCTCGTTGGCGGAAAGCTTGGCCGCCGGCCGGCCGCTGCCGGTCTCGGCCCTGCCGCCCTGGTAGGCCTGGATCTCGAGAATGCCGGGCCGCGGCCGCGGCGCTGTGCTTGCCATCACGCAATAACCCGCGATTGGAGAAGTTGTGTAACGTCCAGCCGCTCAGGCGTCGCTGTCGGACGGATCGGCGATGACGCCGAGGGGGCGTGGATAGCTGCCGAGCACGTCGAGGCGCAAGAGCCTCTCCCGCAACGGCGCGAAGGCCTGGCCGAGGCCGGCCAGGACCGCGTCGCCCATGCCCGCCACCTCGGCGATGAAGAAGGCGCTCTCCGGCTGCAGGTCGCGGAGCGCCACGAGCGAGACGAGGTCGACGCCGCCCGCGGCTATCAGGTCGCGCTGCCGGGCCCGGCTGAGGTCGAGATCGGTCTCGATTGCGACCAGCGTCAGATCGGCGCTGGACGGCTCGGCCACGAGGCCGCCGAGCACGAGCGCGCCCGGCACGAGGTCACCGGCCCTGGCTTCGCCGTTCTCGGCATCGCCGGCCACCGGGTCGAAGGGGCAGAACGGCAGGCGGCTGACCACGCGCAAGGGGCTGTCGATCAGCGTCGCCGTGACCCGCCGCCACCAGTAGCTGTCCTCGGTCGGCGCGGGCACGACCAAGAGCTCGGCCTCGCCCGTGGCGATCAGGCGAAAGCCCTGATGCACCGTCTCGACCATGACGAGCGGCGTCGTGGTGCCGAACTGGTCGCGCGCAAGGGTCGCCACGTGCGGCTGGGCCGGATCGTCCAGCACGGCCACCTTGAAGGGCGTCTGCATCCGCGTGGTGGTGGCGAGCAGCTCCCGCCACATCCGCGTGAGCGCCGCCGGCGGCAGGGCCGGGGCGGCACGCGCGGTCAGCCGGCGGATGAGGTCGGCCTCGCGCGACGGCCGCAGCGCCAGGCCCGTGGCGTTGGTCTTGACCTCGCCGATGCGCCGCACGACGGCGATGCGCTCCAGGAGGAGATCGACCACCGCGTCGTCGAGACGGTCGATCTCGGCCCGAAGCCGGCTGAGTTCGTCTGGTGCAGGTTCGGCCACGGGTCGCTTCTCGCAGGCTCGCGCTGGATTTCAAGGCGCTCACTTACGCCGCGGCGCTGGGCGCGTAAAGTCACAGCCGAAGCCCGCACTCTTGACAGCGGGACCCTGCCGGCCAAGATGGCGGCCGTGGTGATTTGAGCTGACCGGCTTGCGGCCACGTTAAACAAGCAGCTAAAAGGTCGTGCTTGGCAGGTCTCCTGGCCGCGCGGTCCCGTTAGCCGCCGTTGACGTGGGCGTACCGGCGGCGTTCTGGAGACGTCTCGTGCCGATCAAGATTCCCAACGACCTGCCCGCCGCAGCGATGCTGGCGACCGAAGGGGTGCGCCTGATCGGCGAGAACGAGGCGCTGCGCCAGGACGTGCGGCCGCTGCAGATCGCACTTCTGAACCTCATGCCGGAAAAGCCCAAGACCGAGACCCAGCTCGCCCGGCTGCTCGGCGCCACTGCCCTGCAGGTGGAGCTGACCCTGCTCACCACCTCCACCTACCGGCCGCAGAACGTGCCGCTCTCGCACCTGCAGAGCTTCTATCATCAGTGGGACGAGGTGCGGGACCGCAAGTTCGACGGGCTGATCGTCACCGGTGCGCCGGTCGAGCTCCTGCCGTTCGAGGAGGTCAAGTACTGGCCCGAGCTCGCCGCCATCTTCGACTGGTCCCGGACCAACGTGCACTCCAGCTTCCACATCTGCTGGGGGGCGCAGGCGGCGCTGTTCCACTTCCACGGCGTACCGAAATACACCCTGCCGGTGAAGCGCTTCGGCATCTACACGCACTACGTCATCGAGCGGCGCGATGCCGCCCGCCCGGGGCTGCTGCGCGGCTTCGACGACTATTTCCTGGTGCCGGTCTCGCGCCATACCGAGGTGCGCCGCGCCGACCTGGAGGCGGTGCCCGGCCTGGAGCTCCTGGCGGTCTCCAACGCGGCCGGTGCCTGTCTCGTCCATGACCCGCGCCACCGCGAGGTCTTCATGTTCAACCACCTCGAATACGACACCTTCACCCTCGCCGACGAGTATCGCCGCGACTGCGCCAGCCGCGGCGACGTCTCCCTGCCGCTCAACTACTACCCGGACGACGACCCGACCAAGGCGCCGCGCAATTGCTGGCGCGCCTACGCCCATCTCCTGTTCGGCAACTGGATCAACGAGATCTACCAGACCACGCCGTTCGACAGCTCGCTGATCGGCGTCAGCGAAGCGGCCGTGCGGGCGGCGTGAGACCGGGCCCGACCACGTGCGACGGCGGCGGGACGACAGCCGCCCGGGCGGCGGCGGGCCTGCTGCGCCGGCAGACCTGCTCCCGGGCGGTCACCGCCTCCGGCACCGGCAGATAGCGCCGGCTGCTCGGTCGGACGGCGGCGAACTCCGGCGTCGGCGCATAGACGTCCTTGACCGCCTCGCCGATCAGGACACCGGCGAAATGCGGCAGCAGCCGGAGGCCGAGCCGCTCGACCGAAACGCTCAGCCGCCGCACCGCGCGGCGACCCTTCGGCAGGACGCGCGCCAGCGGCGGCATGAAAAGCGCGCCGCGCAGCTCGCCCGTGGCGAAGAGGTGGTTCCTCAGGCTGCGCTCGAGCTGCCCCTTCGAGAAGGGCTGACCGAAGCCGAACGGCGTCCGCTCGCTCCAGCACCAGAGACCGCGCCGGTTCGGCACGATCAGCACCATCCGGCCGCCGTCGCGCAGCACCCGCCAGGCCTCGCGCATCAGCCGGTTGCCATGCGGGCTGCATTCGAGCGCATGCGCCAGAATCACCCGGTCGAAGGTGCGGTCGTCGAACGGCAGCTCGTCCTCGCGCCCGAGCACGGCGAGGTTGCGGCCGGGGGTCGGCCAGGCGGCGACCCCCTGGGTCGCCGGCATGAGCGCCACCCGCTGGGCAGCCTCCTCGAAGGCGGCGAGGAACGGCGTGGCGAAGCCGATGCCGAGCAGCTCCATGCCGCCGAGATCCGGCCATATCCGGCGCAGCTGATGATTGATGAGACGGCGCGCATACTCGCCGTCCCGGCTCGCGTAGAACTCTGTGAGCTCGACAATATCGGGCCGCATCGCCTGGCCAGCTCCCTTGTCATGACTTGCACTATAGGGCGTCCGCCCCGTAATTGAAGAGCAACGCAGGGAAATCAGAGGAAACCACCATGCCCCTCGAGATCGAGCTCCTGCCGATTCTCAACGACAATTACTGCTATCTGCTGCACGAGCCGGCGAGCGGCGTCTCCGGAGTCGTGGACCCGGCAGTCGAGGAACCGGTCGCTGCGCGGCTGGCGGAGCTGGATCGCGGGCTCGACTGGATCCTCACCACCCATCACCACGCCGACCACACCGGCGGCAACCTGGCGCTGAAGGAGCGCTACGGCTGCCGGATCGCCGGGCCGGCCGCCGAGGCGGCCAAGGTGCCGGGCATCGACCTCCAGCTGACCCACGGCGACTGCTTCGCGTTCGGCGAGGAGACCGCCACGATCATCGCCACGCCGGGCCACACGGCCGGCCACATCAGCTACTACTTCACGGCCAGCGACGCCCTCTTCTGCGGCGACACGCTCTTCGCCCTCGGCTGCGGCCGACTGTTCGAGGGGTCGCCCGAGACCATGTGGGAATCGCTCCGCCGGCTGATGGCGCTGCCCGACCGGACCCGGGTCTTGTGCGGCCACGAGTACACCCAGAGCAATGCCCGCTTCGCCCTCGGGGTCGACCGGGAGAATGCCGCCCTTACCGCCCGCGCGGCCGAGATCGATGCCCTGCGTCGGGCGGGCCAGCCGACGGTCCCGAGCACGATCGGCCTGGAGCGCGCCACCAACCCCTTCGTCCGGGCCGGCAGCGCCGCCGAGTTCGGTCGCCTGCGGGCCCTCAAGGACCGTTCGTAGCCGGCGCCGTGGATTCCGCCGCGGCCCGGGCCGGTTCCAGCACCGCTGCCTGGCGGTCGCGCACGGCGGCGCACAGCCGGCCGAGCTGCGGGTCGTGAATGGCGAGCTCGGCCAGATGCCGATGCGTGTTGAAGAGGTAGTCGCAGCACGGGCCGAGCGGCCCGGCGGCGGTCGCCAGCGCCTCGACCACGCGCTCCTCGCCGAGCTTGCCGGCATAGCGCGGGTGCGCGCGGTTGATGGTGAAGGTGAGCGCCCGCACCGGCCCGGACGAGGTCCGGCCGCGCACCCAGGTCGGCCGGTAGGCGGCGGTGATCATCTCGCGCCGCCAGACCAGCGTGAGCTCCTCCTCGACCAGGTCCGCGGCGATCCGGTAGAGCACGCCCCGGCAGCTCCCGCCGCGGTCGAGCCCGAGCATCAGGCCCGGCCGCTGGACGGTGCCGCGGCCGAGATTCGTCCAGAGGCAGAAGCGCCGGTGATAGCCCCAGATGGCGCCCTGACGCCGCTCGGCGAAGTGGAAAGCAGGGTTCCAGATCAGCGAGCCATAGGCGAAGAGCCAGAGATCCTGGCCCGGGTTGTGGCCGGCCAGGGCACCTGCCCGACAGGCGGCGAGCTCTGCCTCGGTGCGGATCCGCGTCGTGTCGCCGGCCGCCCTGGCATTCTGGGCGATCCGGTCGAGCCAGCCGTTCTGCAGGTTTTCTCGGGTCAGCATCAGCCAGACGGTTTCCCACGCACGCGCAATGAAGATAGACTTTGCTGCAAACGGCGCAAGCACGCGGATCCTGGTCCCGGGGGCTGGCGCCCGATTGCGGGGGCATCATGATCGATCCGCTCGGCGGCCCGGCCTATTGGCTGCCTTTCCTCATGGCGCTCGTCGTCGGCTATCTCGCGGGCTCGATCCCGTTCGGGCTGCTCTTCGCCAGGGCCAGCGGGGCCGGCGACATCCGCAAGATCGGCTCCGGCAATATCGGCGCCACCAACGTGCTGCGGACCGGCCGCAAGGGGCTCGCGGCGGCGACGCTCGTCGCCGACATTGCCAAGGGCTGGCTGCCGACCTTCGCCGCCTGGCACTGGCTCGGCCCCGATGTCGCGGTGGCGACCGGGCTGGGCACGGTCCTCGGCCACTGCTTCCCCATCTGGCTCCGCTTTCGCGGTGGCAAGGGGGTCGCCACAGCGGCGGGCGTCATCCTCGCCCTGACACCGGTGGTCCTGCCGATCATCCTCGTCGTGTTCGTCGTCCTCGTCTGGGCCACCCGCTACGTCTCGCTCGGCTCCTGCATCGCCGCGATCGCGGCACCGGTCGCCGCCTGGCTGATCGGCCACATCCAGGCGGCCGAGCTCTACGTGCTGCTGGCGCTGATCGTGGTCGTCCTGCACCGCGCCAACATCGTCCGCCTCCTCAAGGGCGAGGAGAGCAAGCTCAGCTTCGCCGCGAAGAGCCCCTGAGCGCCGCCTTGCGGGCGTTGATGTGCCAGATGTGCCAGTGCTTGGCCTCGCCCTTCGGCGTCACCGCGTCGGTCTCCTCCATGACCAGCCGCTCCAGCTCGAACCCGGCGAGGAGATGCGCGAGCTGGCGCCGGTCCGAGCCGACCGCCTGACCCGTCTCGACCCAGCTGTCGCGCGGGCCGAGAAGCTGGCCGGCGAAGCGCCCGCCGGGCACCAGGGCGGCATGGATGCACCGGAGATGATCGGCGAGAAGCGGCGGGCGGGCCGCGAAGATGAGGCTGAAGCTGGCATTGACGAGCTCCGCCGCCGGCAGGGTCGTGGCCTCGAGCCGCGCCAGTCGCGTCGTCAGGCGCGGGCGCCAGGCCGGGGGCGTGTGCTCCTCGAGGGTGCGGAGCGCTGCCGGCACCGGATCGATGGCGAGGACGTGCCAGCCGGCGGCGAGCAGCGGCAGGGTATCGCGTCCCGTGCCACAGCCGAGATCGATCGCCCGACACCCGGCCGGGCGCCGGCTCGCCGCCCGGGCGGCCAGGGCGCGCAACAAGGTCGGGCGTGGCGGCCGGCCGGCGGTCACGCGATAGAATTGCAACCAATTTCTATCTTCGATTGATTTTTCGGCCATCTCCTGCCTCAATCCGCGATCATCGAAGTACCGGAGCCCATGGCCGCCGTCCCCATCCTCGCCGAACGAACCGAAGAGCCGGCCAACGCCTGGAGCAGCGAGCGCCGCGCCTGGCTCAGGCTGGCACGGTCGCGCGGCGTCGGCGCCACCCTTTTCTGCCGGCTGATCGAGCGCTTCGGCAAGGCCGAAGCCGCCCTTGCCGCCCTGCCACGCCTCAAGGCGAAAGGCGAGCTCGACAGCGTCGAGCTTCTGGCCGAGGCGGCGGTCGAGGAGGAGCTCGAAGCGCTCGCAAGCCTGGGCGGCGAGCTCCTGCTGAGCTGCGATCCCGCCTATCCCGCAGCGCTCGCGGCCATCGCCGACCCGCCGCCGGTGCTCGCCCTGCAAGGCCGGATCGAGCTTCTGGCACGGCGCCCGCTCGCCATCGTCGGCGCCCGCAACGCCAGCGGCAATGGCCGGTTCCTGGCGCGCGCCCTCGCCCGCGAGGCCAGCCAGCGGGATCTGGTGATCGTCTCCGGCCTCGCCCGCGGCATCGACACCGCGGCCCACGAGGGCGGGCTCGAAGGGCCGGGCTCGACCATCGCCGTGCTCGGCAGCGGCATCGACGTCGCCTACCCGCCGGAGAACGCGGAGCTTCTGGCCCGGATCGCGACCGACGGGCTCGTCGTCAGCGAGCGGCCGATCGGGACACCGCCCTTGGCTCGGCATTTTCCCAGCCGCAACCGGATCATCGCCGGCCTCGCCTCGGCCGTCCTCGTGGTCGAGGCCGCCGCCCGCTCTGGCTCGCTGATGACCGCCCGCCTCGCCGCCGCCGAAGGCCGGGAAGTCCTGGCCGTGCCCGGCTCGCCGCTCGACCCGCGCCATGCCGGCACCAACCAGCTGCTGCGCGATGGTGCAGCACTCGTCACCTCGATCGACGACGTGCTGGAAGCCCTGCCGGCCTGGAGCCGGCCGTCGCCACCGGCCGAGCCGCCGCCGCGGGCGCCGCGAAGGGCTGCGAAGCCGCGGGCGGCCCCGCCAGTGGAGCGCCCCGTCGCGCCGGCGCCGGCGCTCCCCGACCGGATCGCCGTGCTGGTCGGGGTCGAGCCGATGCCGGTTGACGAAGTGATACGCCAATGCCATGCAACGCCGGCAGAGGTGCAGCAGGCGCTGCTCGACCTGGAGCTCGACGGCCGCGTGCGGCGCCATCCCGGCAACCGGATTTCCAGGGCGCTGGCCTGACCTTATCGGACAGGAGAGCTGCCGGCCGGGCTTGAAGGTCAGGATTTGCGACCGACCTCTGGCCTCGACCGCCTCCGCGGTCCACGGACGAACCAGGCCCCGATTGCGTGGCCGAGGATGGATTGAATCCCCGCATGGATGTCGTCGTCGTCGAATCACCGACCAAGGCCAAGACCATCCGCAAATACCTGGCGGATGCGCCCGAGGTCGAGGCCAGCTACGGCCATGTCCGCGACCTGCCGAGCCAGGATGGCGCGGTCCTGCCCGACGACGATTTCCGCATGGTCTGGGAGGTGCTGCCCGGCAAGAAGAAGAACGTCGACGAGATCGTCCGGGCGGTGAGGAAGGCCAGGCGCCTCATTCTCGCCACCGACCCCGACCGCGAGGGCGAGGCGATCTCCTGGCACCTCCTCGAGGTGCTGAAGGAGCGCAAGGCGCTCAAGGACATCGAGGTCAAGCGGGTGGTCTTCCACGAGATCACCAAGCGCGCCGTGACCGAGGCCATGGCGCACCCACGCGACCTCGACCAGAGCCTGATCGACGCCTATCTGGCGCGCCGCGCCCTCGACTACCTCGTCGGCTTCACCCTCTCGCCAGTGCTCTGGCGCAAGCTGCGCGGCTCGCGGTCCGCCGGCCGCGTGCAATCGGTCGCACTCCGCCTCATTTGCGAGCGCGAGGCCGAGATCGAGGCCTTCGTCGCCCGCGAGTACTGGACCATCGAGGCGTTGCTCGAGACCCCGGACCAGACCCGCTTCAAGGCCCGGCTCACCCACCTCGCCGGCAAGAAGCTCGACAAGTTCGCCCTGCCGGACGCCGCCGCCGCCGAGGCGGCGCTCGCGAAGGTCAAGGCCGCCGCACTCGCCATCGGCCCGATCGAGAAGAAGCAGGTCAGCCGCAACCCGGCACCGCCCTTCTCCACCTCGACCCTGCAGCAGGAAGCGGCCAGGAAGCTCGGCTTCTCCGCCGACCGGACGATGAAGACCGCCCAGCGCCTCTTCGAGGGCACGGAGATCGGCGGCGAGACGGTCGGCCTCATCACCTACATGCGAACCGATTCGGTGCAGCTCTCGAGGGACGCCATCAGCGCCGCCCGCCGGCGCATCGCCCAGTCCTTCGGCGACGCCTATCTTCCCGAGCAGCCGCGCATCTTCAAGACGAAGACCAAGAACGCCCAGGAAGCGCACGAGGCGATCCGCCCGACCGATGTCGGCCGCGAGCCGAAGATGGTCGCCCGTTATCTCGACAACGACCAGGGCCGGCTCTACGAGCTCATCTGGAAGCGCACCATGGCGAGCCAGATGGCGGCGGCCAGGCTCGACCGCGTGACCGTCGACGTGCTCGACGGAAAGGGTGCGGTGCAGCTTCGCGCCACCGGCCAGACCATTGCCTTCGACGGCTTCCTCAAGCTCTACCAGGAAGGCCGGGACGACCCCTCGGGCGACGACGAGGACGGCGAGGGCGTGCTCCTGCCGGCGCTCGTCACCGGTACCAGGGTCGAGGAGCGCGGCGTCACCCCGGAGCAGCACTTCACCGAACCGCCGCCGCGCTTCAGCGAGGCGAGCCTCGTCAAGCGCCTGGAGGAGCTGGGCGTCGGCCGCCCCTCGACCTATGCCAGCATCATCTCCGTGCTGCAGGACCGGGACTATGTCCGGCTCGAGCAGAAGCGCTTCGTGCCCGAGGACCGCGGCCGGCTGGTCACCGCCTTCTTGACCAGCTTCTTCGACCGCTACGTGCAGCCGACCTTCACCGCCGCCCTGGAGGATCAGCTCGACCGCGTCGCCGCCGGCGAGCTCGGCTGGAAGGAGGTGCTGCGCGATTTCTGGGAGCCCTTCGTCGGCAGCATCGGCGAGGTCAGCGAGCTGCGCGTCGCCCAGGTGATCGACGCGCTCAACGACGCCCTCTCGGCCAAGCTCTTCCCGCCGCGCGCCGATGGCGGCGATCCCCGCATCTGCCCGCTCTGCGGCAAGGGGCAGCTCAGCCTCAAGCTCGGCAAGTACGGCGCCTTCATCGGCTGCTCCAACCACCCCGAATGCCGCTACACCCGCCAGCTCGACGACGACGCCAATGGCGATCCGTCAGCCCGCAGCGACGAGAAGCTGCTCGGCGTCGATCCCGAGACGGCCGAGGAAGTCTGGCTGAAGAACGGCCGCTTCGGCTTCTATCTCCAATCGGGCAGCGGCGACGCGCTCCGCCGCAGCTCGCTGCCGCCGAACCTGGCGCCCTTGGAGATCGACCTCCAGATTGCTCTCGCCCTTCTGGCCTTGCCCCGCGTGATCGGCGCCCACCCGGAGACCGGCGCCGAGATCACCGCCGGAATCAACCGCTTCGGCCCGTTCGTTCAGCACCAGGGCAAGTTCGTCCGACTGGAGCCCGACGACGACGTGCTGAGCCTCGGCATGAACCGGGCCCTGACGCTGATCGCCGAGGGCAGCTCCCGCGGCCGACAGCGCACCCCCGCCGCACCGCTGCGCGAGCTCGGGCCCCATCCCGATACGGGCGAGAAGGTTGTGATCCTGGACGGCCGCTTCGGCCCCTATGTGAAGCACGGCAAGACCAACGCCAGCCTCCCCAGGGGCCGTCCGGTGGCAGAGCTCACCATGGACGAGGCGGTGGCCCTCCTCGCCGCCCGCGAGGCCAAGGGCGGCAAGGCGAAGGCGCGCAAGGCGCCCGCGAAGGCCAAGCCGGCCAAGGCTGCCAGCGCGAAGAAGAAGCCTGCGCCCAAAAAGAAGCCAGCCGCCGGCGGCGGCTCCTGAGCCATGCGCCGCGGCCGTAGCGACCGGGGGCCGCGCGATCGCAGCACCGGGCGTCGCAACCGCTACGAGCGCACCGGCACGCCACCGGGCATGGCCGCCGTCGAGGTGACCGCCATCGACGACGCCGGCGAGCTGGTCGGCGAGAGCCCGGCCGTGCCCGGTGCCGCGATCCGGGTGCTCGACGCGGATGGCGGCGAGGCGCCGCTCGAGGTCGGCGATCGCGCCCTGCTGCGCCTCTCGACCGACGCCGAGGGGGCCATCGAGGGCCGTCTCTTCCGCAAGCTCAGTCGGGTTGCCCGCGAGGTCGTGGGTGTCGTCGAGGCGAGCGGCGACACGTTCTTCCTCCGCCCGAGTCGCCGCTCCGCCGACCGCGATCAGCCGACCCGCCTGCAGCTCGACCCCGGCGACCTCACGCTGGCCGATGGCGACATGGTGCGCGCCGCGCTCGACCGCAACCGGCCGCTTGCCCAACCGCGCGCCCGTGCCGTCGAGCGACTGGGCAGCAGCACCGACCCCGCCGCCATCGCCCTCTCGATCGCCGCCGAGCTCGAGCTGCCGACCGTCTTCGGCCCCGAGGCGCTGGCGGTCGCCGAGCGCGCCACCCAGCCGGAGCTCGGCGAGCGCACGGACCTGCGCGATCTCTCGCTGGTCACCATCGACGGCGCCGACGCGCGCGACTTCGACGACGCGGTCTGGGCCGATCCCGAGCCGCTCGCCGATGGCGGGTTTCGCGCCGTGGTCGCCATCGCCGACGTCGCCCACTATGTCCGCCCGGGCGACCCGCTCGACCGGGAGGCGCTGGAGCGCGGCAACTCCGTCTATTTCCCCGACCGGGTCATCCCCATGTTGCCGGAGGCCCTCTCCAACGGCCTCTGCTCGCTCCGGCCCGACGAGGACCGCGCCAGCATCGCCGTCGAGCTCTTCTTCGACACCAACGCCGTCCTCAAGCGCTGGCGCTTCGCCCGCGCCCTCATCCGCAGCCGGGCGAGGCTTACCTACGAGCAGGTCCAGGAGGCCGCCGACGGCCGGCCCGACGCCCTGACCGCGCCGCTCTTCGAATCCGTCATCCGGCCGCTCTACGCCGTGTACGAGAAGCTCGCCGCCGCCCGCCGCAAGCGCGGCACGATCGAGCTCGAGCTGCCCGAGCGGCGCGTTCTCCTCGACACCGACGGCAAGGTCACCGACATCGTCCAGCGCCAGCGCCTCGCCAGCCACATGCTGGTCGAGGAGCTGATGATCGCGGCCAACGTCGCGGCCGCCCGCGCCCTCGCCGACCGGAAGCTGCCCTGCCTCTTTCGCGTCCACGACAAGCCCGACCCGGTCCGGCTCGAGGCCCTGGCGCAATATCTGGAGCGCCTCTCGATCGGCTGGAGCCGGACCGCCAAGAAGCCCGGCGACTTCACCCGCATGCTCGAGCGGATCGTCGAGCCATCGCTGCGCGAGCAGGTCTCGGGCTTCGTGCTCCGCGCCCAGGCCCAGGCCCTCTACCAGCCGGACAATCTCGGCCATTTCGGCCTCAACCTGCGCCACTACGCGCATTTCACCTCGCCGATCCGCCGCTACAGCGACCTCGTCGTGCACCGCCTGCTGATCCACCACGAGAAGCTCGCCGGCACCGAGGACGGCCGTCCTTATGACCTCGAGCAGCTCGACCGCTTCGGCCGGCTGGTCTCGGCCACCGAGCGCAAGGCGGTCCAGGCCGAGCGCCAGGCGCTGGCCCGCTACACGGCCCTCTACATGGCCGACAAGGAGGGCGCGCAGTTCACCGGACGGGTGGTCGGCGTGCAGCGCTTCGGCCTCTTCGTCGTCCTCGACGGCACCGGTGCCGAGGGCCTCGTCCCGGTCAGCACGCTGGGCGAGGACGCTTTCCATTTCGACGAGCACCATCAGGCACTTGTCGGCATCCGCTACGGCGACACCTTCGGCCTCGGCGACAGCGTCACGGTGACGCTGACCGATGTCGACACGGTCATCGGCCAGCTCGCCTTCCGCATCGAGTCCCACGAGCGCGCCCATGCCGCCGAGCTCGCCCGCGCCGCCTGGGCCAAGGCCGGGCCGATGCGCAAGGGCCGCCGCCTGCCCGTGCCACGCCGGGGCGGACGGCGGCGCAGATAGATTTTTCGCACCCGGGCACGCTTTACGGCGCGCCATCGCCACTTACCTCTCTAATGCGGTCGATCGACGACGTTGCG
>JAWKVR010000029.1:0-49981 GCA_041397945.1 Geminicoccaceae bacterium | reverse complement strand
CACCGCCGGTCAGCACCATGCTGCGCGGCGGCCGTGACTGGACCAGCTCCCAGTCGTCCTTGAGCCGTTCCTGGACCAGCCCCAGGGTCTCCTCGACCCGGGCCCGGATGATCTGCGTCAGCCGCGTGCGCGGCACCTCGCCGGTCGGCTGCTCGAGCTGATCGCCGATCAGCGGCACCTCGACCCGCACGTTGTCGTCGCAGGCGCGCCACTGCACCCCGCCATAGAGGTTCTTCAGCCGCTCGGCGAAGACCCGGCTGGTCTTCAGCCCGTAGGCCAGATCGCGGGTCACGTGCTCGCCGCCATAGGGCACCTGGCCGAGGTGGCAGAGGGCGCCGCCCTGGAAGAGCGCATAGCTGGTGCTGCCGCCGCCGAGCTCGACCAGGAGCACGCCCCGCCGCATCTCGTCGAGGGTCAGGCAGCCGACCCCGGCGGCATAGGCACCGTTCGCCACCTCCATGATGTCGAGATGGCAGCGCTCGAGGCAGGCCGTGAGATTGCGCAGGGCCGGCTTGGCGACGCTCACCACGAGCCCGGTGAACTCCAGCACCTGGCCGGCGAGGCCGCGCGGGTCGGCCAGCGGCCGGCCGCCGTCGAGGCGCATCTCGACCGGCAGGATGTGCAGGATCTCGCGGTCGCTGCCGACCATCGTGGCGCGCACCGATTCCAGCGCCCGGTCGAGATCGTCGTCGTCGATCACGCGGCCGCCGAGGTCGCGCTCGATGCTGACGAGACCGGCGCGGGGCGCGCCGCCGGACCAGGTCACGGCGATCTCGCGCAGCGTCTCGCCCGCCGCCTCCTCGGCCTCGTGCAGCACGGCCAGCATCGAGGTCTCGGCCGCCTCGGCGTCGCTCACCTCGCCGGCCTGGAAGCCGTCGGCCGACTGGTAGCCGCGACCGAGGAGCTGGAAGCCGCCGCTGCTCTGCGTGCGGACGACGTAGCAGCAGAGCTTGGAGCTGCCCACATCGAGCAGGCCGAACGGGGCATTGCGCGCCGTGCGGCGCTGGCTCTGCAGCAGGCGCTGCCAGGCCATCTCTGCCTTGGCGTTCATGTCTGTTGTCCCCGTGTGGCATGGGCCGCGGATTGCAGGATCGCCTCGTCGAGGCGGACGACGACCCGGTCCGGCAGGCGCAGGTCGACCGCCTCCACCGCCCGGGCGAGCAGCGCCGATCGGGCCTCGAGCCGGGCCAGCCGCGCCCAGGCGGCGGCGGCACCGCGCTCCGGCAGGCGGACCTCGATGCGACCGTCGACGAAGACGTTCCAGCGCCGGCCGTCGACCCGCTGGGCACCGCTGACCCGTTCGCCGAGCGACGGCACGCTGGCCACCAGCCGCATCAGCTCGTTCGCCGCCGCGGGTGCGCCGGCACCGCTGAGGATCGGCAGATGGCGGTAGGGCGAGAGGGACCTGACCTGGATGATGTCACCCTCGACGCTGACCAGCGCCGGCCCGTTCGCCGTCTGCCAGAGGGCGATCGGCCGATGCTCGACCAGACGGGTCCGGAGCTGGTCGGGAAGCTGGCGGGTGACGGTTGCATTCTGGACCCATGGCAGGCTCTGCAGACGCTTCTGCAGGGCGGCAATATCAACTGAAAGTATATTTTGTCCATAATACGGTTCTAGTATTTGGACAATTTCGGCGGCAGTGGTGCGCTGGCGCCCTTCCGTGAAGATCTCGCGCACCTGCATGCCCATCGCGTCGGTCAGGGCGACCAGCTGGTCGTTCAGCGCGAAGCGCGCCCGGTCGGTGAGGCCGCTGGCCCGCGCCAGATGCACGGTCAGGCCGAGCACGGCGATGCAGCCGACGACCACGAGCCCGTTGACCAGGGGCTCGTGCCAGCGCGGCTTCGGCGGCTGGCGAAGCACGTGGCGGGTGCGATAGGCGAGCTGCCTCATCTGTCGCATCGCGCCCTCTCGATCAGCCGGACGACCAGCTCGCCGAAGCTGATGCCGCGATGCTTGGCCTGCTCCGGCACCAGCGACATCGGTGTCATCCCGGGCTGCGTGTTGACCTCGAGCAGCACGAGGCCGTCCATGCCCTTCGCGGGGTCGAAGCGGAAATCGGCGCGGCTGATGCCCCGGCAGCCGAGCACCCAGTGCGCGCGGAGCGCCCAGTCGCAGACCTTGTCGATGACCGGCCGGGGCAAGGGTGCGGGGACGATATGCTCGGCGACACCTTCGGTGTACTTGGCCCGGTAGTCGTAGAAGCTGCCCTTCTTCTTCGGCCTGATCTCGGTGACGGTCAGCGCCTCCTCGCCGAGCACGGCGCAGGTCAGCTCGTGGCCCGGCACGTAGCGCTCGACCAAGAAGCGCGTGTCCGGGGCGATGTCCTCGCGGTCGACCAGGCCGCCGATGTCGCCCTTCATGGCGATCACCACGTCGACGCTCGAGCCCTCGGCCGCCGGCTTGACGACGAAGGGCGGCTCCATCGGCGGCGGCCCGTCCTGCAGATCCTCGAACTCGATCTCGAAGCCCTCGGGGCAGACGAGGCCGGCGCTGCGGAAGAGCCGCATGGCCATCGGCTTGTCCATGGCGAGGGCCGAGGCGAGCACGCCGGAATGGGTATAGGGGATGCCCATCAGGTCGAGCACGCCCTGCACCCGCCCGTCCTCGCCCATGCGGCCGTGCAGCGCGTTGAACACCACGTCCGGCTTGAGCTCGGCCAGCACCATGGGCAGGTCGCGGCCGACATCCACCCGGGTCACTCGGTAGCCCTGCCCCTCGAGGGCGGCGGCGCAGTTCTCGCCCGAGACGAGCGAGACCTCGCGCTCGGCGGACAGGCCGCCCATGAGGACGGCGACGTGACGGTTCATCGATGCTCTCCAACGGTTTGCCGCGGCTCGGCCGGCACCACATCCGGCGACGCCTCGCCCAACCGCTTGATTTCCCATTCCAGGCGAATGCCGCTCTGGGCCGCCACCCGGTCCCGCACGATCTCCCCAGGGCCTCGAGCTCGGCCGCCGTGGCACCGCCGGTGTTGATGAGGAAGTTGCAGTGCTTCTCCGACACCATGGCGGCACCGCGCCGCAGGCCGCGGCAGCCGGCCGCGTCGACGAGCTGCCAGGCGCGCTGCCCGGCGGGTTCTTGAACGTGCTGCCACCAGTGGCGACGCGGATCGGCTGCACCGCCTCGCGCTCGGCCCTGATCGCCGCCATCGCTCGCCGATGACCGTGGGCTCGCCTCGCTCGAGGCCGAAGGCGGCCCGCACCACGATCCAGTCCTCCGGCAGCGCGCTCTGCGATAGGCGAAGCCCAGCTCGGCATTGGTCAGCCGGTGCAGCCTCCCTGCCGGTCCAGCGCCTCGGCCCAGAGCAGGCGGTCCCTGGTCTCGCCGCCGAAGGCGCCGGCGTTCATCCGGACCGCCCCGCCGATCGTGCCGGGAATGCCGATCATGAACTCGAAGCCGGCGAGCCCGGCGCGCTCGGCTGCCTGCGCCGCCTTCTGATCGAGGCGCCGGCGCCGGCGATCAGCGTGGTGCCGTCGATCTCGATCCGGGCGAGCGGGCCGCCGAAGCGGACCACGACCCCGCCGATGCCGCCGTCGCGGATCAGCATGTTGGAGGCCACACCCATGGCCAGCACCGGCACCTCGGCCGGCGTGGCGGCGAGGAAGGAAGCGAGGTCGTCCGCGTCGGCCGGCTGGAAGAGCCGGGCCGCCGGGCCACCCACCCTAAACCAGGTGAGCGGGGCGAGCGTCACCTGCTCGCGCATGGTGCCGCGCACGGCTTCTCGACGGGCCGTCATGCCCGCAGCTCCCGCAGGCGCTCGGGCAGCGCATTGGCCCACTGGGTGATGCTGCCGGCCCCGAGGCAGACGACGAGGTCGCCCGGCCGCGCCAGCGCCGCGATGCGCGCCGGCAGTTCCTCCGGCCCCTCGATCGTCGCGACGTCGCGCTGGCCGTGGCCGATCAGCCCGGCCACGAGCGCCGCGTGGTCGACGCCCGGCCGCGGCGTTTCGCCCGCGGCGTAGACCGGGGCGACCAGCACGCTGTCGGCATTGGCGAAGCAGGTGCAGAAGGCCTCGAACAGCTCCTCGAGGCGGCTGTAGCGATGCGGCTGGACGACCGCGATCACCCGCCCCGCCGTCGCCTGCCGCGCCGTCTTGAGCACGGCGCGGATCTCGACCGGGTGGTGGCCGTAATCGTCGACGATGGTGATGCCGTCCACCTCGCCGGTCACCGTGAACCGCCGCTTGACCCCGCCGAGCCCCGTCAGCGCCTTGCGCACCACGTCCTCGCCGAAGCCGAGCTGGTCGGCGATGGCGATGGCCGCCAAGGCGTTCTGCACGTTGTGATAGCCGGGCAGCGCCAGGTGGAGATCGACGAAGCGGCGCTGCTCGCCGGTGGCAGGATCGCGAACGAGGACGTCGAAGGTCGAGCCCTTGGCGTTGGAGACCGGCTCGGTCGCCCGGATGTCGGCCTGCGCGCTGAAGCCGTAGGTGCGGATCTGCCGGTCGCCGATCCGGCCGATCAGCGCCTGGACCTCGGGATGGTCGATGCAGAGCACGGCGAGGCCGTAGAACGGCAGCCGCTCGATGAAGTCGCGAAAGCCCTCCTTGACCGCGTCGAAGCTGCCCCAGAACTCCATGTGCTCGGGGTCGATATTGGTGACGATGCCGATGGTCGCCGGCAGGCGCAGGAAGCTGCCGTCGCTCTCGTCGGCCTCGACCACCATCCACTCGCCCTGGCCGAGCCGCGCATTGGTGCCGTAGGCGTTGATGATGCCGCCATTGATCACGGTGGGCTCGAGCCCGGCGGCATCGAAGAGGGCGGCGACGATCGCCGTCGTCGTCGTCTTGCCGTGCGTGCCGGCGACCGCGACCGAGGGATGCAGGCGCATGATCTCGCCGAGCATGTCGGCGCGGCGGACGATCGGCAGCCGCCGGCGGCGCGCCTCGACCAGCTCCGGGTTGTCGGGGCGGATCGCGGACGAGACCACCAGCACCCGGGCGTCGCCCAGGTTCTCGGCTCCGTGGCCGATGGCGACGGCCATGCCCGCGTCGCGCAGCCGCTGGACATTGGCGCTCTCCGCCACGTCCGAGCCCTGCACCGCGTAGCCCATGCCGTGCAGGATGTCGGCGATGCCGCTCATGCCGATGCCGCCGATGCCGACGAAATGGATGACGCCGCAATCGAGCGGCTGGATGCGCAGGCTGCGGACCGGGCTCATCGGCTCTCTCCCGTCGGGCCGGTCAGCGCCAGCACGGCATCGGCGAGCCGCCCCGCGGCATCGCGGCGGAACGTGGCGAGCGCCGCCGTGGCCATGGCCTCGAGCCGCTCCGGTGCCGCCGCCAGGGCCGTGAGCTCGGCCGCCAGCGCCACCGGGGTGAAGGACGCCTGGAGGATGCGCACCGCACCGCCGGCGCGGGCCAGCGCCTCCGCGTTGGCGCGCTGGTGATCGTCGGCGGCAGCCGCGTAGGGCACCAGGATCGAGGGCCGGCCCATGGCCATGATCTCGGTCAGGCTGGAAGCCCCGGCCCGGCTGATGACGAGATGCGCCCGGGCCAGATGCGCCGGCATGTCGGTGAAGAAGCCGGCGACCTCCGCCGCGATGCCGTGCGCCTTGTAGGCGTCGGCCACCCGGGCCAGGTCCTCCGGCCGGCACTGCTGCTCGATGCGCAGGCGACGGGACAGCTCCGCCGGCAGGAGGGCGACCGCCGCCGGCACCACGTCGCTGAAGATCCTGGCCCCTGGCTGCCGCCGATGACCAGGATGCGGATCGGCTCGTTCGGGCCGGGGGCACGATAGCCGGCCGGGTCCGCCTCGAAGCCCGGCCGCACCGGGTTGCCGGTGACGACGAGCCGGGCCCGGCCGCGCTCGGGCACGGCGCTGGTCGCCTCGAAGCTGAGGGCGATCACCTGGCGAACCGTGCCAGCAGCCGGTTGGCCCGGCCGAAGACGGCGTTCTGCTCGTGCAGGAGAAGCGGCCTGCCGGCGAGCCTGCCGCGATCGCGGCCGGCACGGATGCATAGCCGCCGAAGGAGGCCGCGGCCCTGGGCTTGAGCCGGCGGCCACGCGCCAGGCGTCGAAGATGCCGGCGACGAGGGCGCAAATTCCGGCGAGGCGCCTGGGCAGGCTGCCCGTCGGGCTGCCGGCGCGAACCAGATGGGCCTCGAGGTCCTCCGGCATGAAGCGGGCGCCACGCCTGTCGGTGACCATGGCGACCGGCTCGCCCCGGCCGCGCAGCTCCCGTGCCAGCGCCAGAGCCGGGAACATGTGGCCGCCGGTGAAAGCCGCCGGCGGTGACCAGGATCGGCCCCCATGGCACGGGCTCCAGCCGGGCGCCGCGCCGGGTGAGGGCGAGCAGCATGCCCATGGTCAGCGCCACCGCGAGCAGCGACGAGCCGCCATAGGAGATGAACGGCAGGGTCATGCCCTTGGTCGGCACCAGGTTGAGGTTGACCGCCATGTTGATCAGCGCCTGCAGGCCGAACTGCGCGACGAGGCCGGTGGCGGCGAGCTGGACGAAGCGGTTGGGGTTGAGCTGTGCGCCAGAGGGCGCGCAGCACGAGGGCGCAGAAGACGGCGACCAGGACGAGGCAGATGATGATGCCGAACTCCTCGGCGACGGTGGCGAAGACGAAATCCGAATGCGCCTCCGGCAGGCGGAACTTCACCACCCCCTCGCCCGGCCCCCGGCCGAAGAGCCCGCCGGACTGCACGGCGCTCAGCGCCCGCTCGACCTGGTAGACCTCGGCCGTCGGGTCGAGGAACCCGTCCACCCGCTCGCGGACATGCGGCAGGAGCTGGTATGCGCCCCAGAGCCCGGCCACGCCGGCGCCGCCCATGACGAAGATGGGCAGCCAGCCGAGCCCGGCGACGAAGAGCTGGATCGAGAAGAAGGCGACGACCACCGTCGCCATGCCGAGATCCGGCTGCAGCAGCAGGAGCGCCACGGTCGGCCCGACCAGCAGGAGCGCCGCCGGCAGCCCGCCGAGACCGGGCCGGCTGGCGAGCAGCCAGGCGGTGACGACGGCCAGGGCCGGCTTCATGAACTCCGACGGCTGGAGCTGCTGGCCGCCGATGAAGAGCCAGCGATGCGCCCCCTTGATCTCCGGCGCGAGCCAGAGCGTGGCCAGCGTCAGCACGGCGAAGAGGGCCAGCACGCCGACGGCGAGCCTGAGCACGCCCCGCGGCGCCAGCAGCGAGACGCCGAAGAGGCCGAGCGCCGTCGGCACCAGCACGGTGAAGTGCTTGATGACGAAATGCATCTGGTCGAGCTTCAGGTTGCGCGCGATGGGCGGGCTCGACGCCAGCACCATGATGATGCCGAAGAGGATCAGAAGGCCGATGCCGATCAGCAGGAACCGGTCGACGGTCCACCACCATTGGCCGAGCAGCGAGCGATCGGTGCGCGCGAAGGCGTTCATGCCGCGACGCCCTCGGCAAGCTCGCGGGCCAGCGTCGCGAAGGCCGCGCCACGCGCCTCGTAGCTGGTGAACTGGTCGAAGGAGGCGCAGGCCGGGGCCAGCAGCACCACGGGCTCCGGCGCCGCGCTGGTGCGCGCCGCGGCAAAGGCTTCCGGCACGGCGACATCGAGCCGGCCCGCCAGGTGCCGCGGCATCACGGCCGGCAAGGTGGCCGCGATCTCGCCCGCCGCCTCGCCGATCAGCCAGGCGCCGCGCACCGCCGCCAGATGCGGCAGGAGGGCGGCGAAGCCGCCGGGCTTGGGCTTGCCGCCGGCGATCCAGAAGATCTCGGCGAAGCTCGAGAGGCTCGGGATCGCGGCCTCCGGGTTGGTCGCCTTGCTGTCGTCGACGAAGCGCACGGCCCCGGCCCGCGCCACGGTCTGCATCCGGTGCGGCAGGCTCCGGAAGCTGGCGAAGCCCCCGACCGCCGCCTCGGCCGCAACGCCGAGCGCTCGCAGCACGGCCCAGGCCGCCGCCGCATTTTGGCGGTTGTGCCGGCCCTCGAGGGACTCGATGCCGGCGAGATCGGCGACCGTCCGCGGCGTCTCGCCGGTGCCGTCGACCAGCAGCGTCCCCTCGGCCCAGACACCGCCCGGCACCGGCCCCAGGGCGCTGATCCGGATCACCTTGCGCCCCGCGGCCGCGAGGGCGTCGGCCAGCGCCCGGGACGGCGCGTCGTCGACGCCGACCACGGCGACGCCGTCCTCCGGCTGCAGCTCGAAGAGGCGCCGCTTCGCCGCCACATAGGCCTCGAACGTGCCGTGGCGGTCGAGATGGTCGGGTGTCAGGTTGAGCAGCACGGCGACCCGGCAGGCGAGCTTCAGGGCCAGGTCGAGCTGGTAGGAGGAGAGCTCCAGGACGAAGACCCGCCCCGATCCGCCGAGCTCGAGGTCGAGCACCGGCCGGCCGATATTGCCGCCGAGCTCCGCATCCCGGCCGGCCGCCACCAGCAGGTGATGGGCCAGCGCGGTCGTCGTCGACTTCCCGTTCGTCCCGGTGATGCCGACCACCGTCCGCCCGGCCAGCCGCTCGGCGAAGAGGTCGATGTCGCTGGTGAGCTGCACCCCGGCCGCCCGCGCCGCCGCGATCACGGCGTGCGGTGCGGGGAAATGCAGCGGCACGCCCGGGCTGACGACCAGTGCGTCGAGCCCGGCGACGTCGCCCGCCGCACCGGCGCGCCCGCCCTCGGCCACGGCCGCAGCCACGCTCTCCGCCCGGTCGTCGTAGACGAGGCACTCGGTGCCGCGGGCCAGGGCATCGCGCAGCACCGAGCGCCCGCTCCGCGCCATGCCGAGAATGCCGATGCGCCCGCTCGTGCCCATCGCCGTCATCGCAGCTTCAACGTCGAAAGGCCGATCATCGCGAGGATGGTGGCGATGATCCAGAAGCGGATGACGATGGTCGGCTCCAGCCAGCCCTTCTTCTCGAAATGGTGATGCAGGGGCGCCATGCGGAAGACCCGCCGGCCGGTCAGCTTGAACGACACGACCTGGACGATCACCGAGACCGCCTCGAGCACGAAGAGCCCGCCGATCACCGCCAGCACCAGCTCGTGCTTGGTGGCGACCGCGACGGTGCCGAGCGCACCGCCCGTGGCGAGCGAGCCCGTGTCGCCCATGAAGACCATGGCCGGCGGCGCGTTGAACCAGAGAAAGCCCAGGGAGGCGCCGACCATGGCGGCGCAGAAGACGGCGAGCTCGCCCGTGCCGGGCACGAAGGGAATGCCGAGATAGCCCGAGAAGATGGCGTTGCCGACGAGATAGCCGATCAGCGCGAAGCAGCCGGCGGCGATCATCACCGGGACGATGGCGAGCCCGTCCAGCCCGTCGGTGAGGTTCACCGCGTTCGAGGCGCCGACGATCACCAGCATGCCGAAGAGCGGGAAGAAGATCCCGAGCGGGATCAGCAGGTCCTTGAAGAACGGCAGGGCCAGCGAGGTGTCGAGCGGCTCCGGCGTCAGCCGGACGAGGACCACCGCCGCCACCAAAGCGATCGTCCCCTGCAGGAAGAGCTTCATCCGGCCGCTGATCCCGGCCGAGGAGCGCTTGGTCAGCTTCATCAGGTCGTCGGCGAAGCCGATCCCGCCGAAGCCGAGCGTGACCACCAGGACGACCCAGACATAGCCGTTGGCGAGATCGGCCCAGAGCAGGGTCGAGACGGCGATCGCGATCAGGATGAGCATGCCGCCCATGGTGGGCGTGCCCTTCTTGGTCAGAAGATGCGATTCCGGCCCGTCCTCGCGGATCGGCTGGCCCTCGCGCTGCTTCTTCTTGAGCCAGCGGATGACCGGCGGGCCGAAGACGAAGCTGATCAGGAGCGCCGTCATCGCCGCCCCGCCGCTCCTGAACGTGATGTAGCGGAAGACGTTGAGGACCGAGACCTGGTCGGCGAAGGGCAGAAGCAGATAGAGGATCACCGGCCCTGGCCCCCCGCCGGCGTCGCGGACGGGGCGGCCGCCCCGTCCAGCGCCTCGACCACACGCCGCATGGCGCTGCCGAGCGAGCCCTTGACCAGCACCACGTCGCCGGGCTCGAGGGCCGCGACGAGCAGGGGCGCCAGAGCCCCGCTGTCCTCCGCCCAGGCGCCGCGGCGCGCCGCCGGCAAGGCGTCGAAGAGCTCGCGCATCAGGGGCCCAGCCAGAAAGACCTTGGACGCATCCGCGGCCAGCACCGCATGCGCCAGCCCGGCATGCAGCAGGCCGGCCCCTTCGCCCAGCTCCAGCATGTCGCCGAGCACCGCGATCCGCCGCCCCTCCTGGCTGCCGAGCACGTCGAGCGCCGCCGTCACCGAGGCCGGGTTGGCGTTGTAGCTCTCGTCGAGGAGGCGGATCCGGCCGCCCTGCCAGGGCAGCAGGCGCTGGCCGCCGCGGCCGGCGAGCGGCCGCACCTCGCCGAGCCGGGCCGCCGCCTGCGCCAGGTCGAGGCCGAGGCAATCGGCGACGGCGAGCACGGCGAGGCTGTTCATCGCCCAGTGCCGGCCCGGTGCGGCGAGCGCCAGCTCGAGCCGGCGGCCGCCGAAGGCGACCGTGAGCCGGCTGCCGCTGGCCTCGAGATCGAGGCTGACGAGCCGCACATCGGCGTCCGACCGCGTGCCGAAGACGATCACCCGGGCCGCCCGGTCGTACGCCGCCTCGATCAGGAGATCGGCGTGCGGCGTGTCGCCGTTGACGATCGCCGTGCCGCTGGCCTCCAGGCCCTGGAGGATCTCGGCCTTGGCCCGGGCGATCTCGGCCGTGCCGGCGAAGAAGGCGAGATGCGCCGGGGCGATGGCGGTGATCACCGCGACATGCGGCCGGACCATGGCGGTCAGCGCCTCGAGCTCGCCCGCGTGGTTCATGCCGAGCTCGGCCACGGCGAAGTCGGCGTCGGGCGGCAGGTTGGCGAGGGTGAGCGGCACCCCCCAGTGGTTGTTGTGGCTCGCAGCGCTCGCATGGACCCGGCCGAAGCCGGCGAGCACGTGGCGGAGCGCCTCCTTCGTGCCGGTCTTGCCGACGCTGCCCGTGATGCCGACGACCCTGGCCCGGCTGCGCGCCCGCCCGAACCGGCCCAGGCCCTCGAGCGCTGTCTGCGTGTCGTCGACGACGAGCAGCGGCGCATCCTCGTCGACGTCCTCCGGCCGATGCGTCACCACGGCGGCGGCGGCACCCTGGCGCAAGGCGTGGGCGACGAAGTCGTGGCCGTCGCGGTTGGGGCCGACGAGGGCGATGAAGAGGTCGCCCGCGCCGACGGTCCGGCTGTCTATCGAAACCCCGGTGGCGTGCCAGTCGCGGCGGCTCCGGCCGCCGGTCGCGGCGGCGGCGTCCACCGCCTCCCACAAGGGCTTCAGGGTGACCGTGCTCATGCCGCACTCTCCAGCCCGGCAAGCGCTGTGCGCAGCTCGGTCGCGTCGTCGAAGGGCAGGGTCTCGTCGCCGACGATCTGGCCCTGCTCGTGGCCCTTGCCGGCGACGATCAGGACGTCGCCGGGCTCGAGCGCGGCAAAGGCGGCCCGGATCGCCGCCGCCCGGTCGCCGATCTCGGTGACCTTGCCGGCCCGGCCGGCGAGCGGCTCCAGGATCTGCCGGCGGATCACCACCGGGTCCTCGTTGCGCGGGTTGTCGTCGGTGACCCAGACCCGGTCGGCGCGCTCGACCGCCACCTCGCCCATCAGCGGCCGCTTGCCCTTGTCGCGATTGCCGCCGCAACCGAAGACGACGTGCAGCCGGCCCTTGGTGTGCGGCCGCAGCGCGTCGAGCGCCTTGGCCAGCGCGTCGGGCGTGTGGGCGTAGTCGACGAAGGCCGGCGCACCGGTCGGGTGGCGCACGATCAGCTGCATCCGCCCGGGGGCACCCCGCAGCTCGGCCAGAGCCTCGACCGCCTGCTCGAGCGGCGCCCCGCCGGCCACCGCGAGCCCGAGCGCCGCCAGCACGTTGTGCGCCTGGAAGGCCCCGACGAGGCGGGTGCGCAGCCGATGGGTGCGGCCGTGCACGGCGATCTCGAGCACCTGGCCGGTGAGGTCGGGCTGGCGGCCGAGCAGCTTCAGATCTGCGCCGGCCTCGCCGAACGCGACGACCGGGCAACCGCGCTTGTTGCAGATCTTGACCAGCGTCGAAAATTCCGGGCTGTCGGCATTGAGGACCGCCGTGCCGCCCGGCACCAGGCACTCGGTGAACAGCCGCCGCTTCGCCATGAAGTAGTCGTGATAGCTGCCGTGATAGTCGAAATGGTCGCGGCTCATGTTCGAGAAGGCGGCGGCATGGATGTCGAGCCCGGCGAGGCGCTGCTGGTCGAGGCCGTGGCTCGACGCCTCGACGACCAGATGGCCGACGCCGCCGCGCACCAGCTCGGCCGCGACCCGATGCAGCGTCACCGCGTCCGGCGTGGTCAGGGAGACGCTGGGCCAGCGGCCGCGGCCCTCGAGGCCGAGCGTGCCGAGGCTGGCGGCGCGGATGCCGAGCCGGTCCCAGATCTGCCGGGTGAAGCTGGCGATCGAGGTCTTGCCGTTGGTCCCGGTGACGCCTGCCGTGAAAGCCGGCTGGCCGGGGTAGAAGGCGGCGGCGAGGGTGGCGAGCCGGCGCCTGGGGTCCGGGTCGATAATGACCGGCACGAGCTGGGCATAGGCCTCGGCCGCGGTCGTGCCGAGCACCGCCACGGCACCCCGCCGGACCGCCTCCGGAATGAAGATGTGGCCGTCGGCCACCGTGCCCGAGAGGGCGGCGAACAGGTTGCCGGGCTCCACCTTGCGGCTGTCGAAGGCGATGCCGGTGATGGTCACGGGCGCCAGGCTGAGGACCCGGGCGTCGGCCGCCGGCTGGTGGCCCCGCGCCGCCTCGCGCCGGGCTTCCTCAGCGAGTAAGGCTGGCAGCCGCAAAGCCGTCCTCCATTCGCCGGGTTCGTCCGTTCATGACCGGTGTCACCTGCAGCCGGTCGCGTAAGGCCGCCTCGCTCTCCGGCGCGGCCCGGGGCACGCCGAGCAGCGGGCCGGCCTCGGCGACGATCCGGGCGACCACCGGGGCCGCGGTCCAGCCGCCGGTGCGATAGCCGTAGGTCTTGGCGTCGCCCTTCGGCTCGTCGAGCATGGTCAGCACCGCGAAGCGCGGCGCGTCGATGGGAAAGACGCCGACCAGGGAAGACAGCACCGCCTGCCCGTCATAGCCGCGCCGACCGGCGGTCGGCTTGTCGGCCGTGCCGGTCTTGCCGCCGATCAGATAGCCCGGCACGGCCGCCTGGGTGGCGGTGCCGCGATCGACGGTCAGCCACATCAGCCAGCGCACGTCGCGGGCCGTGGCCGCCGACACCACGGTCGGGCCGTCGATCGCCGCGTCGGCCGGCCGCTCGAGCAGTGTCGCCGGCACGCGCCGGCCGTCGCCCGCCAGCGTCGCCACGGCCTCGATGAACTGCAGCGGCGAGACGGCGACGCCGTGGCCGTAGGAGACGGTGGCGGTGACGATGTCGGGCCAGCGCTCGGGCACGAGCGGGGCGGTCGTCTCCGGAATCTCGAGCACCGGCCGGTCGAGCAGGCCGAGCGCCTTCAGGAAGGCGCGCTGCTTCTCCTCCCCGCCGGCGGCAAAGGTCATCCGGGCCGTACCGATGTTCGAGGAGAAGGCGAAGACCTCGGGCACCGTGAGCCAGCGGTTGTGGCCGTGATAGTCGCGCACCCGGTACCGGCCGATCTGCAGGGGCTCGGAGGCGTCGAACCGGTCGTGCACCGAGACGGCGCCGCTCTCGAGCGCCATGCCGGCGCTCACCACCTTGAAGAGCGAGCCCAGCTCGTAGACGCTGCTGGTGCAGCGATTGCGGCGCTGCTCCGGCGAGGCCCGCTCCGGCCGGTTGGGGTCGAAGTCCGGCAGGCTGACCAGCGCCACCACCTCGCGGGTCGCCATGTCGAGCACGATGGTGCAGGCCCCGTCCGCCCGGAACCGCCGCAGCCCGGCCGAGGTCGCGGCGTGGACGATGCGCTGGATGCGCAGGTCGATCGAAAGCCGCACGGGCGGCTTGCCGAGCTCGCTGCCGCCGACCAGCGCGTCCTGCAGGCCGTACTCGATGCCGGCGAGGCCCTGGTTGTCGATGTCGACGAAGCCGAGCACGTGGCTGACCTCGTTGCCGCGCGGGTAGACGCGCCGCTCGCCGAGCCGGAACTCGACGCCCGGCAGGCCGAGATCGAGCACCGCCGCCTGCTCGACGGGCGAGATCTGCCGCTTGATCCAGGCGAAGCGCCCGCCGCGGGCGAAGCGCGTCTTCAGCTCGGTGGCATCGACGCCGTGGAGCACCCGGGCGAGGGCCGTGGCCACGGCATCCGGGTCGTTCATGCGCACAGGATCGCCGACCACCGAGAGGGTGGCGATGTTGGTCGCGAGCAGGGCACCGTTGCGGTCGGTGATGTCGGCACGGCGCGGGTCCGGCGCGTCGTCGCCGCCCGGCGGCACTAAGGCGGCCTCGGCGTGGCCGCCGCCCACCATGTCGACGAGGCGGATGCCGATGCTGACGAAAGCGAGCACGAAGCAGAGCGCCAGCACCCGCAGGCGCGCGGTCGTCAGGGCGTTGGCGCCGGCGGCGGGCCGGCTCACCATTCGGCTCCGAGCTGGTCGGCGCCGGACTCGAGCACCCCGAGATCGAAGGTGGCGACCGGCTTGACGCGGAACTCGATGGCCTCGCCGTCGGGCAAGAGCGCGCTGCGCGCCTCGCGCGCCAGCTCGAGGTTGCGGTAGTTGCCGATCTGCTCGGCGCGCACCACGCGGGACAGCCGCAAGGGCTGCATGTCCAGGGCCCGCGCCTGGGCGGTCAGCCGGTCGGCCCGCACGAGATAGGCCCAGTCTGCCTCGAGCGTCTTCAGCCGCCAGCGCTCGGCCTCGATCTCGCGCTCGATCCGCACGATCTCGCCCTCGGCCGACACGACGGCGTACTTCACACGGAAGAGCCCGGTCGCGGCGACCAGGATCAGCACCAGGAGCACCGGCACGTAGCGCTGGATCATGCGGCCGCCCTCCAGGCCGCAAATGCCGGCCCGGCGGCGCCGCCGTGCGCCACCGCCTCGCCCTCCTCGGCGAGCTTGACGGCCGCCCGCAGCCGCGCCGAGCGCGCCCGGGGGTTGGTCTGGACCTCGGCCTCGCCGGGCCGCACCACCTTGCGCTCGAGCCAGCGCAGCCGCGCCCGCGTCGCCTCGGTGGTCAGCGGCAGGTGCCGCGACGGCCGGGCGACGCGCCCTGCCGCTTGGTCGATGAAGCGCTTGATCCGCCGGTCCTCGAGGCTGTGGAAGGCGACGAGCACGAGGCGCCCGCCCGGGGCGAGGCAGTCGGGCGCCGCCTCGAGCAGCCGGTCGAGCTCGCCGAGCTCGTCGTTGACGGCGATCCTGAGCGCCTGGAAGACCTGCGTCGCGGGCGAGCGTCCGGGCTTCACCTGCCGCTTGGCGACGGTGACCACGGCAACCAGCTCGCCGGTCGTGGTGATCGGCCGGTCCGCCAGCCGGCGCACGATGGCGCGGGCGACCCGGCCGGCCTCGGGCTCGTCGCCGAGCTCGCGCAAAAGGCGGGCCAGTTCCGCCTCGTCGAGCCGGGCGAGCAGCTCGGCCGCGGTCTCGCCGGTGCCGCCCATGCGCATGTCGAGCGGCCCGTCGGCCTGGAAGGAGAAGCCGCGCGCCGCCTCGTCGAGCTGGAAGGAGGAGACGCCGAGATCGGCGACGATGCCGTCGACTTTGGCGACGCCGGCGGCCCCGAGCAGGCGGGGCAGCTCGCCGAACGTGCCCTCGAGCATCGCAAAGCGCGGCTCCGCCGCGGCCAGCGCCCGGCCGCGGGTGACCGCCCCCGGGTCGCGGTCGATGCCGATCACCCGGCAGGGGGCGGCGGCGAGGATGGCACGGCTGTAGCCGCCGCCACCGAACGTGGCATCGACGATCGTCTCGCCGGCGGCGGGCGCCAGCGTCTCCAGCATGGCGTCGAGCAGGACGGGTTCATGGGCCACGGCGCAGCCCCCGGATTCGATCCACAGGCCGGTCGCCCGGCACCAGCTCGCCCAACGCCCCGAAATACCCGTCACGCGAAAGGTCGACCACTGCCAGGAGCCGGCACGGTATCGAAGTCAAAAAGCTGCTGGAAAGTCGAAATCGCCGCACCGCTCTCGCTGTCCGTCTGCTGTCGCCCCGGGAAGCCTGCCGGCAATCCGGGCCCAACGCGCATTTCTACCAATGCGCGACCTCACGCTGCAAGCCCCTCGTCTCCGAGCGAGAAGAAAAACGCGCCACGCCGTCGAACGAGAACTTAACTCGAACAGCCATCGATTTGCACAGGCAGCGCTTTTTTGGTCTGTCGGAGTGAGGGAAGACTATCCGCGGTAGGGGCCTCCGGTCAACCTTTCGTTGCTGAAAGAGCACACTGAGAACCTCTTCTAACAAGCTGAAACGCATCGCTAAAGGGCTGTCAAGAATATTTCTGTGGATAAGTGCCGCACAATTCCGCCGGGCTTGTGGACAAGTCCTGCACAAATCCCTGCCGGGCGGGTCGGCGCATACGCCGATGGGTAGAATGTGGGTGCGGGCGGCCTATAAGCCGGGTTCTGTCCTCGATCGGGATCGAGGGGTGACCATTCATCTGGGACGTGCGTCGCCGCACGCCTCGCGCAACCTACCCGAGCGGTCTACCCGGAAACAGGGTCGCACCCGAAGATGCCGCCGCTCCTATTCGGTCTTGCTCCCGGTGGGGTTTGCCGTGCCGTCGCCGTTGCCGGCGCCGCGGTGCGCTCTTGCCGCACCCTTTCACCGTCACCCGCAGATCGGCCGGCCCGAAGGCCGCCTTTCCCGGCGGGCGGTCTGCTCTCTGTTGCACTTTCCCTGGGGTCGCCCCCGCCGGGCGTTACCCGGCACCGTGTTTCCGTGGAGCCCGGACTTTCCTCCCGCCGCCGGCCGGGTCGCCCCGCCCGGTCGCGAGCGGCCACCCGTCCGCCACGCACCCGGCACCTCATGTAGCGCCCGGCCGCGGGTCGGACAAGCGCCGCACGGCAAGGATCAGGCCCATCGTCGCCGCGTCCAGCCGACCGTCGACCCGGCCCGGCCGCCAGTGCCGCTGGAAGGCGGCGATCACCTTGGCCGGCGTGGTGTCCGGCAGGTCCGGCCGGTAGCCGATCGCCCGTAGGTGCCCGAGTGCGGCACCTGTGTCCGGCGCCGCGCACGCCCACGCCGCCGGCCAGACCCCGAGCCCGTGCCGGGCGAGATCGGCCCAGGGAAAGAGCTCGCCCGGATCGATCTTGCGCGCCGGCGCCACGTCGCTGTGCCCGACCACCGCCCCGGGCGGCAGGCCATGGCGCGCACGGATGGCGAGGCCGAGCTCGACGAGGGCGGCGATCTGCGCCGCCGGGAAGGGCCGGTAGCCCCAGTCGTGCCCCGGGTTGACCAGCTCGATGCCGATCGACTGCCCGTTGACGTCGGAGATCGCCCCCCAGCCCGCCACGCCGGCATGCCAGGCCCGGCAGGCCTCGGGCACCAGCGCCAGGATGGCGCCATCGGTGTCGATCACGTAGTGCGCGCTGACCTTGGCCGCGGGATCGGTCAGCCGGGCGATGGCCGCCGCCGCCGACTGCATGCCCGTATAGTGCAAGACGAGCAGCGCCACGGCGGCGCCCGCCGGCCGGGCGTCCTGGGTGGGTGACGGCAGCAGTCGCGGCACGCGGGTCAGAAGCGCTCCAGCAGCCGGTCGAAGTAGTCCAGCTCCTCCTGCGGCCGACCCTGGTCGCGCGACCGGCGATAGAGCTCCTCGAGCACGTCGCGCGCCCGGCCGAGATCGTTCTCGGCCGGGATCTCCGTGCCCTCGCTGTCCCAGCCGCCCTCGTTGCGGCTCGCCCGGCCGAGCGGGTCGCGGCCCTCGCGCTGCCGGCCCATCTGCGCCGGGCCGAAGCCCTGGCCGCCACCCGGCTGGTTCGCCATCTGCTCGCGCAGCTCGTCGAGCATCGCCTGGCCACCCTGCTGCATGAGATCGATGGCATCGCCCTGCGGGCCGACCGCCTGGCCGGGCTGGCCCTCCTGCAGCGCGTCGCGCGCCCCGCGCATCTGCATCTCGGCCTGGCCGAGCGCCCTCGGGATGTCCATGCCGGCCTCGCCCAGCCGGCGCATCAGCTCGCCCAGCGCCCGGCGCAGCGCATCCTGCTCGGCCGCCGCCTGCCCGCTGCCCTGCTGCCCCTGCTGGCCTTCCTGACCCTGCTGCCCCTGCTGCCCGGGCTCGCCCTGCTGCCCCGGCTGGCCCTGCTGCATCTGGTAGCTGCGATCGAGCAGGTTCTGCTGCAGCTCGATCATCCGCTGCAGGTCGGAAAGCGCCTGCTCGCCCGGATGCGGCTGCATCTGCGGCACCCCGGCCTGCAGGTTCTCCAGCATCTGCTGCAGCTGCTCGAGCATCGCCTGGGCCTGCTCGCGCGCCCCGCTCTGCATCATCTCCTCGGCCCGGTCGATCATCTCCTGCAGCGACTGCCGGTCGACCATCTGCGACGGGTCGATCGGCTGCATCTGCATGTTGGGCGGCATGTTCCGCATCTGCTCGAGCGCCTGGCGGGTCAGCTCCTCGAGATAGCGGTCCATCGCCTCCCTGAGCTCGTCCATCAGCGCCTCGAGCTCGGCCTCGCTGGCCCCCTCCTCGAGCGCTCGCTGCAGCGCCTCCTGGATCTCGCGCAAGGACCGCTCGGCGACCGAGAGGCCGCCATCCTCGATCATCAGCGCCAGCTCCCAGAGGAGATCGACGACCGACCGCCGCTCCTCCGCGCTGCGTGCCCCGCGCAGCCGCGCCTGCCCCACCGCCAGCCCGAGCTGGACCGAAGTGCCGGCCTGCTCGGCGAGCCGGCTCTCGGCCAGCTCGCCCAGCGCCGCGGTCACCGCCCGCCGCGCGTTCGGCTCGCGCACCAGCCGCCGCCGCTCGGCGATCACCGCCCGCGCCAGCGGGTGCTCGAACACCCGCTCGGGCAGCACCATCACCACGGGCTCGCTCGTCCCCACCTGGCCGAGCCCGTCCTCGGCGACCAGATGCAGCGTCACCTCGAGCCCGGCGAGCGGATGGGCGGTCAGATCGAGATAGGTCGTGCTCGCCACCTCGGTGGGTGCGCGCGCCGGCTCCGCCAGCACCGCGCGGTCGCGCTCCTCGGGCCGCTCCGCGAGGGCGAATTCCAGCGCCACCCGGCTGATGCCGTAATCGTCGCTGGCCTCGTAGCCGAGCTCGAGGACGCTGCGATGCGTCGCCCGGGGCGGCTGGGCGAAGGCGATCTCCGGCGGATGGTCGACCAGCACGGCCACCTGCCAGCCGGCGAGCGGCTCGCCACCGGTCTTGCGCACCTCGAGCTGGCCGGCCGTGACGAGATCGAGCCGGACCTCGCCGCTCCGCTCGCCGAGCGCCTCGAGGCCGAGCGCCTCGCCGTTGAACAGAACCTCGGGCCGCCCGTCAGCGCCGAGGGGCAGGTTGTGCAGCTGCAGCACCGCCTCGCTGCCGATCGGTACATCGAGGCTCTGCAGGCGGCGCGTCTGCTCGATCGTCAAGGGCGGCCGCCCCGTGTAATGCGGCGGGGTCACCCACAAGCTCACCTCGATCGGCAGGGCCACCGCCCCGGCCGTGCCCGGCACGAAGGCGCGCAGCAGCCGCTGGCCGGCATCGCCCCTGGCATCGACCACGGCCACGACCAGCACCAGCAGCGCCAGGGCACGAACCGCCCAGGGGTCGCGGGTCGGCAGAGCGGAGCGCGGCGGCGCGAGCCGCACCCGCCCCAGCGCCGCCAGCACGCGCTCGCGATGCCGCCGCCAGAGCGCCTGGCCGGCCGGGTCCTGCCAGTCGTCGGCGAGCCGGTCCTCGAGGGCGCGCAGCGGCTGGTGGCGGGCGGCACTGTCACGCTCCAGCCGGGCGAGACCGGCATCGCGGGAGACGAGGCGGAACCGGTCCCGCACCCGGTAGATGCTCCACATCAGGGCCGCAGCGAAGCCCAGGAGCCCCGCCATGTGCAGCCAGACCGGCACCGCGCGCCAGACATCGAAGAGGCTCAGGGCGAGAAAGCCGGCGAGCACCAGGAGTGCGGGGAAGAGCGCCGGATAGAGCCGCTCGAAGGTGACCGCGAGCCGTGCCAGGCCGAGCTTCCGGCTGAAGCTGCGGCTCGACATCGGCAGGGTGCCCTCGGCCATCCGCTCGCCCCTCGGCTTCGGCCCGGCCTGCCGGGCCAATCTCATCCCTCGTCCGGCCCGGCGTCCAGCCAGTCCGGAATCGTCTCGTCGGCGAACTGCCGGCGGGGCTCGATACCGGGCTTGACCACGGCCCATCGATCGCCATCCACCAGCACCTCGGCGGCGCTCACCCGTGAATTATAGTCCGAGGACATGACCGAACCATAGGCGCCGGCCGAAAGAAAGGCGACCCGGTCGCCGGCATCGAGCAGCGGCAGGTAGCGGTCGCGGCCGAAGATGTCGCTGCTCTCGCAGATCGGGCCGACCACGTCCATGGGCTCGAGATGCGCATCCGGCGACGGCTCGGCCAGCGGCAGGACCTCGTGCCAGGCGTCGTAGAGGGCCGGGCGGATCAAGACGTTCATGCCCGCATCGAGGATGAGGAAGCGCCGCCCGCCGCTTTCCTTGCGATAGATCACCGACGCCACCAGCGCCCCGGCCTCGGCGACCAGCGCCCGGCCGGGCTCGAACACCAGCTCGACGTCGAGCCCGGCCGTGAGGCTGCGAACCAGGGTCGCGAAGGCGGAGGCCGGCACCGGCTCCTCGTTCCGGTAACGCACGCCGAAGCCGCCGCCGAGATCGAGCCGGCGCAGCGGGATGCCGGCGGCCCGGATCGACCGCAACAGCTCGACGCCGCGGCGATAGGCGGCGGCGAAGGGATCGAGCCGGGTGATCTGCGAGCCGATATGCAGATGCAGCCCCTCGGGGCTGATGCCCGGCAGGCTGGCGGCCAGCGCGTAGAGATCGGCCGCCTCGTCGAACGGCACCCCGAACTTGTCGCTCTTGCGGCCGGTCGAGATCTTGCTCAGCGTGCCGGCATCGATATCCGGGTTGATGCGGAACGCCACCGGCGCGCGCATTTGCAGCTCCCGCGCCACGGCATCGATGCGCAAAAGCTCGGGCACCGATTCGACGTTGAGCTGGAGCACGCCCGCGGTCAGCGCGAAGCGGATCTCGTCGTCGGTCTTGGCGATTCCGGCGAAGACGATGCGCTCCGGCGGCACGCCCGCCGCCAGCGCCCGCTCGATCTCGCCGCCCGAGACCGTGTCGGCGCCGGCACCGGCCCGGGCGAGCGTGCGGATCACCGCGAGATTATGGTTGGCCTTGACCGCGAAGCAGAAGAGCGCCGGCCGGTCGGCGAACGCCGCCTGGAACTCCCTAAGACGGGCGCGCATGGCGCCGGCCGAATAGACATAGGCCGGCGTGCCGACCGCCCGGGCGATCTCCTCGAGCGGCACGGCCTCGCAGGCCAGCCCGCCATCGCGATAGGTGAAGGCCTTCACTCGGTCGCCCCGTCGTCTGTCGGCTCCGGCTCGGGAATGCTCCGGATCGAGTTCTCCGCGGGCGGCTCCTCCAGCGGCGGGGCATCCGGCAGGCGCAGCGGGCCGCGCCGCCCGCAGGCGGCGAGCAGGCCGACCGCCACGAGCCCGAGCAGCGCCCGCCGCCTCATCGGTCGAGCTCCGCCAGCCGCGCGCGCAACGCCAGGGCCGCCTCGCGCACCCGCGCCGGCGCCGTGCCGCCGAAACTCGTCCGGCTCGCCACCGAGGCGTCGACATCGAGCAGCGCCGCCGGCTCGAGCCGCGGGTCGATCGCGCGCAGCGTCCCGGCATCGAGCTCGTGCAGCCCGCAGCCCCGCTCCTCGGCCGCCTTCACCGCCCGCGCGGCGCTGCCATGCGCGTCGCGGAAGGCTGCCCCCTTGACCCTGACCAGCCAGTCGGCGAGATCGGTCGCCGTGGTGTAGCCGATGCCGGCCGCGGCCCGCATCCGCGCCGGGTCGACCGTGAGCGTGGCGAGCATGGCGGCCGACGCCTCGAGGCAGAGCTCGAGGCGTGTCGACCGCGTCGAACACCCCTCCCTTGTCCTCCTGCATGTCCTTCGAATAGGCGAGCGGCAGCCCCTTGAGGGTCACCAGCAGCGCCTGCAGATGGCCGATGACCCGGCCGCTCTTGCCGCGCACCAGCTCGGCGGCATCCGGGTTGCGCTTCTGCGGCATGATCGAGCTGCCGGAGGTGAAGGCCTCGGCCATCCTCACGAAGCCGAACTGCGGCGTCGACCAGAGCACCAGCTCCTCGGCGAGGCGCGAGAGGTGGACGGCGGCGATGGCGGCCGAGGCCAGGTAGTCGAGGGCGAAGTCGCGATCCGAGACCGCGTCGATGGAGTTCGCCGCGGGCCGCGCGAAGCCGAGCGCTGCCGCCGTCTCCACCCGGTCGATGGGAAAGCTCGTGCCGGCGAGGGCCGCCGCCCCGAGCGGGCACTCGTTCAGCCGCTGCCGGGCATCGCGGAAGCGCGAGACGTCGCGCATGAACATCTCGCCGTAGGCCAGAAGATGATGCCCGAAGGTCACCGGCTGCGCCGCCTGGAGATGGGTGAAGCCCGGCATCACCGTCGCCGCCTCCGCCTCGGCCCGCTCCGCCAGCACGGCCACCAGCCCCGCCAGCAGCTCCACAGCACGGTCCATGGCGTCGCGGACGAAGAGCTTGAAGTCTGTCGCCACCTGGTCGTTGCGCGAGCGGCCGGTGTGCAACCGGCGGCCGGGCTCGCCGATCCGCTCGGTCAGCCGCGCCTCGATGTTGAGGTGGATGTCCTCGAGCTGCGTGTCGAAGACGAAGCTGCCGCCGGCGAGCTCCGCCTCGAGCGCCGCCAGCCCTTCCAGGATGGCGTCGCGATCGGCCGGCGCGATGATCCCCTGCCCGGCCAGCATCCGGGCATGCGCCATGGAGCCCCGCACGTCCTGCGGCCAGAGCCGCTTGTCGAAGCCGATCGACGCATTAATCTTCTCCATCAGCGGCGCCGGGCCGGTCGCGAAATGTCCGCCCCAGAGATCGCGTGCCGCTTTCGTCGCCTTCGTCATCGTCCGTCCGGATCCCGTTACCGCACAACTGCCATCGTGAGGCCGCCGCCCATGCCACGACCGCTGACCGCGTTCGTCCTCCTCGTCGCCCTGCTCGCGGCCCTCACGGCACCGGCCCGCGCCCTGGAGCTCGAGGCGGGCGAGCCCGTGCCGGTGCCGCCGGTCGAGATCCAGGACATGGCCGGCCAGAGCTTCGATCTCGCTGCCGCGGTCGCCACCGGCGAGGTCGTCGTGCTGAACTTCTGGGCCACCTGGTGCGCGCCCTGCAAGCGCGAAATGCCCACGCTCGCCGCTCTCCAGGGCCTGTACGAGGGGCGCCCCCTCCAGGTCCGGACCCTCGCCATGGATCGCGCCGGCCCCGAGGCGCTCCAGGCCTTCATGGCCGATATCGGCGTCGACGACCTCACCATCTGGCGCGACCCGAAGATGGCGACCGCCCAGCCGCTCGGCATCCCGGGCCTGCCGGTGACCCTCGTCGTCGACGGCCGGGGCAACGAGGTCTTCCGCCACGCCGGCTATGCCGACTGGGCGGCACCTGAGGTCGTGGCTTTCCTCGACGGGCTGCTCGCGGCTACGCCCCAAGCACGATAAGCCCGCGCCGGCGACATGTTGCCCGCTTGCCGGGCGGATTCCTTCCACTATGTCAAAAAAGTATGTGCCGATGACTTAGGAAACGGCATTCTTTCAGGGAGAGCACTCATGATGAGACTTTGTCTCACCGGCCTCGGCATGACAGCCCTCGCGGGCGTCCTGGCGCTGGCACCCGCCACCGGCACCGCCCAGGACAAGACCGACTGGCCGTCGTCGATCAAGGTCGGCACGGCCTCGCAGGGCGGCACCTATTTCATCTACGGCGCCGGCTGGGCCGGGCTGATCCAGGAGATGCTGGGCGTGCCGGCGAGCTCCGAGGTGACCGGCGGCCCCGTCCAGAACTTCGCCCTGACCGAGACCAACGACGTCCAGATGGCGATGACCACCATGGGCCCGGCGCGCGAAGCCTGGGACGGGCAGAGCCCGATCGCTCCGGGCGAGCAGATGCGCGAGGTGCGCGCCACCTTCCCCATGTACCAGACGCCCTTCCAGATCATCGCGCTGGAATCCAGCGGCATCAAGTCGGTCGCCGATCTCGACGGCAAGACCGTCGGCAACGGCCCCAGGGGCGGCACCTGCGGCACCTATTTCCCGCAGTTCTTCGATGCGCTCGGGGTCGAGACCAACGACCAGTTCGGCGGCGCCTCCGACCTCGCCGGCCAGGTCAAGGACGGGCTGATCGATGCCTTCGCCTTCTGCGCCGGCCTGCCGATCGCGGCCTTCAGCGAGCTCGAGGCGCAGAACCCGGTCAACATCTTCGCCTTCACGCCGGAAGAGCAGGCCAAGCTGGTCGAGGCGTTCCCGGTCAGCGCCTTCGAGATCCCGGCCGACACCTACACCAGCCAGCACGAGCCGCAGAACTCGGTCGCCATGTGGAACTTCGGCATCGCCCACAAGAGCATGCCGCAGAGCTTCGTCTACGAGGTCCTGAAGGTGGTGCTCGACAACCACGACCGCATGATGGAGATCCACTCGGCCGCCAAGGAGACGCTGCCCGAGAACTGGGTGCACAACACCTTCCTGCCGTTCCACCCGGGGGCGGTCCAGTATTACAAGGAGAAGGGCTTCGACATCCCCGATCGCCTGATCCCGCCGGAATACCAGGACTGAGTGATCGAGGGCGGGGCGCAAGCCCCGCCCTTCTGCTATAAGAAGGCCCGTTGCAAGCAGGCCCGTCGGGGAGGCTGCCGATGACGAATGGCACGGATGGCGGCGTGATCATCGCCCGGGATGTCGACGACGAGCCGGCGTCCGGCAACCAGCGAAGCCTCACCGGCTTCAGCTACCACTTCGTCTTCTGGTACTGCGTCGCCTACACCGCCTGGCACCTCCTGGTGCTCAACGTCTTCCCGCTCGAGACCTGGGCCTTTCGAACCCTGCACGTCGCCGGCGGCCTCGGCATCGGCTTTCTGGTCGCCACCCACGCGGTGCCCCGGCTCGAGCGCCCGGGTGGCGGCCTGCCGGAGCAGCTGCTGCGCCCGCTCCGCCTCGTCGCCGCCGTGCTGGTCGCCGTCGCCCTCCTCGCCATGCTGGCACCCTTCGGCTTGCGCGAGCTCGCCGGCCTGCCGAACCCGCCCCCCTGGGTCTACACCATCGGCGCCCCGGCGCTGCTCGCCGGCACCGGCCTCGCCATGCTCCTCGCCTGGCTGACCCCGGCCGACACCAGCCGCATCGACCCGGCCGACTGGACCATGGCCGCCGCCGCCGTGGCGGTCGCGCTCTACCTCCTCTTCAACCTCCAGGGCCTGCAGTTCCGCGCCGGCGTGATGCCGACCCGCCCCGACTTCTGGGTGACGCTGGCCGGCGTGGCGCTGATCCTCGAATGCACCCGCCGGCTGGCCGGGCTGGCGCTCGTCGTCATCTCCATGGCGTTCATCCTCTATGCCTTCGTCGGCCCCTGGCTGCCGGGCTTCCTCGCCCACAGCGGCTACGCCCCCGACCGCTTCTTCACCTACCTCTACACCGACAACGGCATCCTCGGCCCGACCACCGCCGTCTCCTCGACCTACATCATCCTCTTCATCTGCTTCGCCGCCTTCCTCCAGGCGTCGAAGGTCGGCGACTACTTCGTCAACTTCGCCTTCGCCGCCGCCGGCCATGCGCGCGGCGGCCCGGCCAAGGTCGCGGTCTTCGCGTCCGGCCTCATGGGCATGATCAACGGCACCTCGGCCGGCAACGTCGTCGCCACGGGCTCGCTCACCATCCCGCTCATGAAGCGCGTCGGCTACCGGGCGCGCAGCGCTGCCGGCATCGAGGCCGCGGCCTCCACCGGCGGCCAGATCATGCCGCCCATCATGGGCGCCGGCGCCTTCATCATGGCGGAGGTCACCGGCATCAGATACACCGAGATCGCCGTCGCGGCCCTGATCCCGGCGACCCTCTACTTCATCTCGATCTACTTCATGGTCGACCTCGAGGCCCAGCGCACCGGCATGAAGGGCCTGCCCCGGGACCAGCTCCCGCGCTTCGACGTCCTGGCGAAGCAGGCCTATCTCTTCGTGCCGATCGTCATCCTCATCGCCGCCCTCTTCATGGGCTACTCGGTGATCCGCGCCGGCACGCTCTCGCTCGTCGCCGCGGTCGTGGTGAGCTGGCTCACGCCGCACCGGCTCGGCCCCGTCGGCATCGTCAAGGCGCTCAACCTGACCGCCACCATGGCGGTCCAGCTCATCGCCGTCTGCGCCTGCGCCGGCATCATCGTCGGCGTCATCGGCCTGACCGGCGTGGGCCTGCGCTTCTCCGCCATGCTGCTCACCGTCGCCGACACCAGCCAGTTCCTGGCCTTGCTCTTCGCCATGGGCATCTCGCTCATGCTCGGCATGGGCATGCCGACGACGGCCGCCTACGCCGTCGCCGCCTCGGTCGTGGCCCCGGGCCTCATCCGCCTCGGCATCGAGCCGCTCATCGCCCACTTCTTCGTCTTCTACTTCGCCGTCATCTCGGCGATCACCCCGCCCGTGGCGCTCGCCGCCTATGCCGGGGCCGCCATCGCCGGCTCCAGGGCGCTCGAGACCTCGCTCACCGCCTTCAAGCTCGGCCTCGCCGCCTTCATCGTGCCCTTCATGTTCTTCTACAGCCCGGCCTTGCTGATGATGGACACCTGGCCGGCCATCATCCAGAGCCTCGCCACCGCCTGCGTCGGGGTCTTCATGCTCTCGGCCGCCGTCCAGGGCTGGTTCTTCGGCCGCACCAGCATCCTGCTCCGCCTCGTGATCGGCGCCGCGGCGCTTTTGATGATCGAGGGCGGGCTGGTCACCGACCTCGTCGGCATCGGCCTCGGCGGCGCCGTCTTCCTCTGGCAGCGCAAGATGGCGATCAAGGAGCCGGACCTGCCGATCGCCGAGACCGCGCGGGAGCCGGTTGGCTGACGAGGAACGTCGCTCTCGTCGCCCTGGCCGGCCTCCTGCTCGGCGCCTGCGCCGGCTCCTCGCCGTCACGCCAGGCGGCCACGCGCTGGCCGAGCGACCCGGCCACCTGCCGGCCCCTGCTCGCCGCCGAGACCGTCCGCTTCACCCCCTGGACCGGCGCCCCGGCCAACGGCGCCTGCGCCGTGCCGGCACCGGTCGTGGTCACCTGGACCAGCGCCGCAATGGCGCCGACGCTCCGGACGAGCTGCCCGATGCTGCTGGCCTGGGCGCGCTTCGAGCCGGAGATGCAGCGCCTCGCCGATCGGCGCCTCGGCAGCCGCATCACCGAGATCCGCCACTACGGCTCCTACAGCTGCCGCAAGATGACCGGCAACCAGCGGCGGATGAGCCTGCACAGCACCGGCGAGGCGCTCGACATCGCCGGCTTCACCACCGCCGACGGCCGGCAGATCAGCGTGGCCGACGACTGGCCACGCCGCAGCGGCGGCGCCAGCCTCTTCCTCCACGACCTCGCCCGGGCCGCCTGCCGCCACTTCAACGTCGTGCTCACCCCCAACCACGACCGGGCGCACCGCGACCACATCCACGTCGACATCGGCCCCTGGAAGCTCTGCAAGGCGTGAACGTCGGTCGCTCGAAGTCGGCGCTCGAAGTCGGGACACGAACCGCTTTTAACCCCCGGAAGTCGGGACACGAACCGCTTTTAACGCCGCCCTCACCCTGCTAAGCCTGCCGCATGCCAAGGATCGCCCGAGCGGTGGCTCCGCATGTGCCGCACCACGTCACCCAACGCGGCAATCGGCGTCAGACCGTGTTCTTCGCCGATGCCGACTATCGCCTCTACCGCGACCTGCTGCGAACCCATTGCCGAGCGGCCCGGGTCGCCGTCTGGGCCTGGTGCCTGATGCCCAACCACGTGCATCTGGTCGTCGTCCCCGATGCGCCGGACAGCTTGGCCAGGGCCATCGGCGACACCCACCGCGACTACACCCGGGCGGTCAATCGCCGGCACGGCTGGACCGGCTATCTCTGGCAGGGACGCTTCGGCTCGTGCGCCATGGACGAGCCGCACTGCCTCGCCGCGATCCGCTATGTCGAGCGCAACCCGGAGCGCGCCGGCCTCTCGCCGACGCCGCGGCCTGGCCCTGGTCGAGTGCTCACCATCTCGGCCTCGGCGCGGACGGCCTCGTCGAGCCGCACGGCCTCGACCATCTCGTGCCCGACTGGCGGGCCTTTCTCGACGACACGCCGCCGAGCTGGCAGCTCGACGAGCTGCGCCGCCATTCCAAAAGTGGCCGGCCCCTCGGCTCGACGGCCTTTCTCGAACGCCTCGAAGCGGCCCTCGGCCGCAAGCTGCGCCACGCCAGGCTGGGCCGCCCGCCGGGCACGAATGAGAGCCCGGCCGACAGAGCCCCGCAAACGGGTGAGTCCGATCGTTAAAGTCGGTTCGTGTCCCGATTTTCGAAATAAAGTCGGGACACGAACCGAAATAAAGTCGGGACACGAACCGATTTTAACTCGAAGCCCTGCAAGGCCTGAGCGCCGCGATCAGCCGGCCACGCCGGCCCGCGCGAAGCCCGCCGCGATGCGCGCCGCGTCGGCCGGGTCGCTGAACGGCAGCCGCGCCAGATGCGCCTCGAACGAATAGCCCGGATTGACCCGCTTCAGCTCGTCCCAGACCTCCGGCGCCTCCTCGACCAGGCCCAGATGGCCGAGCGCCGCGATCAGGAGGCCCCGCGAGATGTCCGTCTCCGGCGCCAGCCGGATGCGCTCGCGGAAGGTCGCGGCCGCCACCTCGTAGCGCCCCGCCGCCAGATAGGCCGAGCCGATGAAATGCAGGTATTGCTGGGTGAAGGCGGGGTCGAGCCGGATCGCCCGCTCGAGATACGGGATCGCCTTCAGCGGCGTCCCGGCATAGATCTCGGCATGGCCGCGCGTCGCGTGGGCGAGCGCGTAGTTCGGGCTCAGCGCCAGCGCCGCCTCGCACTCGCGCCTGGCCCGCGCCAGGTCCTTCTGCCAGATGACGATGGCCGCGGCGGCCCAGTGCGGAAAGGGCAGGTCCGGCCCCTTCGCGATGGCCACCTCGACGATCCGCCCCGCCGTCGCGAGGGCCGTCGGGTCGCCGGTCAGCCGGTTCTGGAAATCGATGCTGTGGCACAAGGCGAGACCGGCATGGGCGTCCGCGTAGTCCGCATCGAGCGCGATCGCCTGCCCGAAGGTCCGGACCGCCTCGTCGAGGATCGCCCGGGTCCACACCCCGCGACGGATGTGCTCGCGGCCGCGCAGGAAGAGGTCGTGCGCTTCGTGGCTCATGGTGGGGACGGCGGCGATCCGCGCCTCCTCGCCCCGGGTCAGCTCGACCTTCAGCGCGTCGACGATGCCGGGTGACGTCGTCCTGCACGGCGAAGATGTCGGTGAGCTCGCGGTCGTAGCGCCCGCCCAGGAGATGGCTGCCGGTGGCCGCCTCGATGAGCTGCGCGTTGATGCGCACCCGGTTGCCAGCCCGCCGGATCGAGCCCCGAGCACCGTGCCGACGCCGAGGTCCCTCGCCACCTCGCGACGTCCGACACGCCGCCCCTTGTAGGCGAAGCTGGAGTTCCGGGCGAATACCACGAGCCCGCCGGATCTTCGAGAGATCGGTGATGATGTCCTCGCTGATGCCGCTTGAGAAGTACTCCTGCTCCGGGTCGCCGGACATGTTGTCGAACGGCAGGACGGCGACGGACGAGCCGCCGCGGCCGGCGGCACCACGCTCACCGCCCGCCCTGCCGGCCGACCCGGCCCGCCACCGCCAGACGCCGATCGGCCGGTCGATGTTCTTGACCTGGACCTTGCCGCCATCGACGAAGCCGGCCTCGACGCGCCTGCCGAGGCCGTTCTCAGGTGGACGATCGAGGAGATGCAGATCCCGCCGGGCTCGGCCAGGGCCTCGAGCCGGCCGCGACATTGACCCTGTCGCCGTAGATGTCATCGCCGTCGATGATCACGTCACCGATTGACGCCGATCCGCAGTCAGCACGCCGGCCGCCTCCCCGCCCTGATCCGCGGTCTGGATCGCGAGCGCGCAGGTGACGGCGTCGACAACGCTCGAAAACTCGACCAGCACGCCGTCGCCCATCAGCTTGACGATGCCCGCCCCGCAGGGCGATCGCCGGCTCCAGCACGGCCCTGCGATGCGCCTTCAGCGCGGCCAGCGTGCCCGCCTCGTCGGTCGCCATCAGCCGGGAATAGCCCACCACGTCGACGGCGAGGATGTAGCGGCCAGCCGCCGCCTGGTTTGCTCGTCAGCCATGGACCGATCCGTATCGGATCGGCGACGTCGGCGCCACCGTTCCGGCTGCGTCGAAGGCGCGACCTCACCCTCCATCAAGAACGCTCGACCGGTCGCCCTTCGCCCCGCCTTGACCATTCTCTGCCAAGGACACGGCATGCCGGCTTCCGGCCGGCGCCGAGCCCCCATGCTGGCCCGGCCGGCGCCGAGCCCCCATGCCGGCCGGGCCGGCGCCGAGCGAGGTGAAGCATGCGACTACCGAAGGAGCCGGAGCTGCGTCTCCGGGCGCAGCGCCATCGAGCCTTCCTGGTGATGAGGTGCTGGCCGCCGCCAACAAGCGCGCGGCCGAGGGCGGCGACGTGCTGCACCTCGAGGCGGGCGAGCCCTCGGGCGGTGCTCCTCGGGCCGCCCTCGACGCCGCCCGCGCCGCCCTCGACGGCAGCGCGCTGGGCTACCTGAGGCCTTCTTCGGGCTCAGCCGCCGCGCCGCCATCGCCCGCCACATCGAGGCCACCTACGGCCGGGCCGTGCCCATCGAGCGCATCGCCATCACCGCCGGGGCGTCGGGCGGCTTCATCCTGGCCTTCCTCGCCGCCTTCGATGCCGGGGCGCGCGTCGCCGTGGCCGAGCCCGGCTATCCCGCCTATCGCAACATCCTCAAGGCCCTCGACATCGAGGTCGTGAAGCTGGTCACCTCCGAACGCCTCCGGCTTCCAGCCGACCGTGGCCGACCTCGAGGCGATCGGCGGGCCGCTCGACGGCGTCATCGTCGCCAGCCCCGCCAACCCCACGGGCTCGCTGATCGACCTGGCCGAGCTCGCCGCCATCGCCCGCTGGTGCGATGCCCGTGGCGTGCGCCTGATCTCCGACGAGATCTATCACGGCATCACCTACGGCCGGCCGGGCAGCACCGCGCCCGCCAGCTCCACCCGCGCCATCGTCGTCAACAGCTTCTCCAAGTACTGGGCGATGACCGGCTGGCGGATCGGCTGGCTCGTGCTGCCGGACGAGCTGGTCGACCCGGTCGAGCGCCTCGCCCAGAACCTCTTCATCTCGCCCTCGGCCGTGGGCCAGCACGCTGCCATCGGCGCCCTCGGGGCGAAGCCCGAGCTCGATGCCCGGGTCGCCGGCTACGGCGAGAATCGCGCGCTGCTGCTCGATGCCTTGCCCAGGATCGGCCTCGACCGCCTGGTCCCACCCGACGGCGCCTTCTACCTCTATGCCGACATCGGCCGCTTCGGCCTCGATTCGGTCGATTTCTGCGCCCGCCTGCTCGCCGATACCGGCGTCGCCATCACCCCCGGCAACGACTTCGACACGTCGCCCGCGGCAACCATTATGTCCGCCTCTCCTTCGCCGGTGCGATGCACCACGATCGAGCAGGCCATCGACCGCCTCGGCCCCTGGCTCGCCCGGCTCGACCGGCGCTAGGCCCTCGCTCCCGGAAGGGCTCCGGAATCGACTGCAAGCCTGAAGTTTCGGTTGATCGCCGCCGGCACCGGCGGCACCTTTGCGCGGTGGTCGATCCGGCCTCCCGGTGCCCGGCCGGCAACGGCCGGAGCCCGCGCTGCCATGGGAAGGAAACCGAAGAATGCGCAAGCTGATGCTGGCGATGACTGTTGCGGCGCTGCCCGCAGCGGCCCTGGCCGCCGAGGTGGACGGCGTCTGGAAGTCCGAGGCGAACGAAGACGGCGCCTATATCGAGATCACCATGGCCCCCTGCGCCGCCGATGCCGCGCTCACCTGCGGCACGATCAGCAAGGCGGTGACCAAGGACGGCGATGACCCGACCTACGCGAATCTCGGCAAGCCGATCGTCGAGAACATGAAAGCCGAAGGCGACGGCAACTATTCCGACGGCACGATCTGGGATCCCGAGAGCGACAAGACCTACAAGTCCAACATGACCCTGAAGGGCGACACCCTGAACGTCGAGGGCTGCGTCCTCTTCATCTGCGATGGCCAGGACTGGACCCGGGTCCAATAGCCCATCGACAAGCCGTTTCCCATCGACGCGCCGAGCACGACGCCGAAGAGCAGCGCCAGGGCGCGGTCAGGGATGCATGGCGCGTGCCGCCGGCAAGCCCGACCATCCGCGGTCATAAGCATTCGTGATGATGGTTCGCCGAAACGGGCGGTCGAGCGCGGGTCATGTGCTGTTTTTCCGCCGTGGCGCCACCGCTTGTCGCAGATTCTGCGCCATTCTCGCTCGGGTTGTCGCGGATTCTGCGACAGGGCCGCCTGATCCGTTGCAGAATCTGCGACATAAGCATTCGTGATGTCGCGGATTCCGCGACATTCATTCGATCTTGTCGCGGATTCCGCGACAGCGGGCGACGAACGAACCCGCGGAATCGACGAGCGAACCCACCGAATCGACGAGCGAACCCGAGAAATCGACGAGCGAACCCAAAGAATCCGACGATCGAACCCGGCGATTCGCAACGATCAGGCCGCCGCCCCGGTTTCATCGCCCCCAAAAAGCCGATTTTGCCGAGCGAACCCGGCTGGCGATTGACACCATGCCCGAACTAGGCTATAAATCCTATAAACCGCGCACGATGCGGCTGAAGATGTCGGCGAATCGCGCGCGCTCGGGGGCGGTGCCGACCGAGACGCGGATGCAGCGGTCGAGCGGGGCGATGCCGGGCCGGCGGATGAAGACCCCGGCATCGGCGAGCGCTTCGAGCAGCGCCCGGCCGCGCTCCGGCCCACCCTTTTCGGGATCGACGTCGATGGCGACGAAATTGGTGGCGGACGGCAGTGCCACAAAGCCGAGCCGGGCGGCGAGCTCGGCATACTCGTCCCGGCCGCGCGCCACCTCGGCGACGACGCCGGCGACGAAGGCCGCATCGTCGAGCGAGGCCATGGCTGCCGCCTGCGCCACCCGGCTGACGCCGAAATGGTTGCGGATCCTGCCCATGGCGCCGATCACCTCGGCGTGGGCGATGGCATAGCCGATGCGGAGCCCGGCCATGCCGTGCGCCTTGGAGAAGGTGCGCAGGCGCACGACCCTCGGGTCGGCCGTGTCGATCGGCGGGGCGGTGTCCGCCGGGGCGAGCTCGACATAGGCCTCGTCGAGCAGCACCAGCACGTCGGCCGGCAGCCCGGCGATAAAGCCCTGGACGGCCGAACCCGTGTGCCAGGTGCCCATCGGGTTGTCCGGATTGGCGAGATAGACGAGCTTCGCCCCTTCCCGCCGCACCGCGAGGGCGAGCCCCTCCAGGTCCTCGTGGTCGTCCCGGTAGGGCACGGCCACCAGCCTGCCGCCGAAGCCGGCGACGTGGTAGTTGAAGGTCGGATAGGCCCCGGCCGAGGTGACGACCGGATCGCCCGGGCCCGTGACCGCCCGCACCAGCACGCCCAGGAGCTCGTCGATGCCGGCGCCGACGACGATCTCATCGAGGCCGACCCTATGCAGCCCCGCCAGCCGCTCGCGCAGCTCGAAGGCCTCCGGGTCGCCGTACCAGGCGGCCCGGCCGAGCTCCCGCCGGATGGCCTCCGCCGCCAGCGGCGAGAGCCCGAAGGCGCTCTCGTTGGCCCCGAGGCGAAGCTCGAAGCCACGCCCGCGCCGCCGCTCCAGGGCCTCCGGGCCGACGAACGGGATCGTCGCCGGCAGGCCCTGGACGAGGTCGGTGAACCGCGGGCGCGGCTCCGTCATGGCCGGCTAGTGCTCAGCCATAGGCGATGTTGACGAACTTCAGGTCGAGATAGTCGTAGAGCCCCTGGCTGCCGTTCTCCTTGCCGAAGCCCGAGTGGTTGACGCCGCCGAACGGCATCTCGGCAGTGGCGGCGGCGAAGGTATTGACGCCGACGATGCCGGTCTTGAGCGCCTCGGCGGTAGCCTGGGCGAGCTTCTGGTCGCGGGTGAACACATAGCCCGCCAGCCCGAAGCTGAGGCTGTTGGCACGCGTGATGACCTCGTCGAAGCTCTCGAAGGTGGTGACCGGGGCGATCGGGCCGAAGGGCTCGTCGTTCATCACCCGCATGTCGTCGCGGACATCGCTGAAGACGGTGGGCTCGTAGAAATAGCCGCGGTTCATGTCGGCCGGCCGCTTGCCGCCGGTGACGACGCGAGCACCTTCCTCCTTGGTCTGCTCGACCATCTCCTCGATGAAGCCCAGCCGCTTGCGGTTGACGAGCGGGCCGATCTCGGTGTCGGGCTCGAGGCCGTGGCCGATCTTCATCTTGGCGAGCGCGCCGGCGAAGGTCTCGGTGAACACCTGCTCGTGCTTCTTGTGGACGTAGAAGCGGGTCGGCGAGACGCAGACCTGACCGTTGTTGCGCGACTTGCCGGCGGCCGAGACGAGGGCCGCCTTCACCGGGTCGACGTCCTCGTGGATGATCACCGGCCCGTGGCCGCCGAGCTCCATGGACATGCGCTTGACCGTGTCGGCCGAGCGGCGGATCAGGTGCTGGCCCACCGGGATGGAGCCCGTGAAGGTGACCTTGCGGACGAGGTCGCTGTCCATGACCGCCTCGGAGATCACCTCGGGCTTGCCGGTCACGAGGTTGATCGTGCCCTTGGGCGCGCCAGCGTCGATGAAGCACTTGATCAGCTCGGCGACCGACGAGGTGCCCTCCTCGGCCGGGCGGGTGACGATGGTGCAGCCGGTGGCCAGCGCCGGGCCTATCTTGCGGGCCTGCAGAAGGACCGGGAAGTTCCAGGCGGTGAAGGCGCCGACGACGCCAACCGGCTCGTAGAGCGTCATGAAGCGGCTGTCGGCGTTGCGGCCGGCCAGGGTCTGGCCGAAGATGCGCCGCGCCTCGTCGGCGTACCAGTCGATCAGCTCGATCGCCGTGACGACCTCGGCCCTGGCCTGGCCGAGGGGCTTGCCGCATTCGAGGGTGAGCAGGCGCGCCACCTTCTCGGCCCGCTCCTCGAGCAGCATCGCGGTCTTGCGCAGGATCTTGGAGCGCTCCCAGGCCGGCACCGCCTTCCAGCCCTGGAAGGCCTTGTGGGCGGCGGCGATGGCCGTCTCGACGTCGGCGCGCTCGGCCTGCGCCGCGGTCGCCACCGTCTCCTCGGTCGCCGGGTCGAGAATGTCGATGCGGCCGCCGGCCAGGGCCGGGTGCCAGGCCCCGTCGATGTAGAGATCGGTATGGTAGTTCTCGGCCATGTGGCGCTCCTGAGGATGAACGGACAAGGTTTTGCAGTGCGGCATGTGGCGGTCGGCGGGGCCGGGATCAACCACCCCCGGCACCGTCACCGGCGAACACCACCTGCACGCGCCGGTTCTGCCGGCCCTTCTTCTCGATCTTGGCAATCCGCACCGGCCCGATCTCGCCCGTGCGCCGCACATGCGTGCCGCCACAGGCCTGCAGGTCGACCCCCTCGATCTCCACCAGCCGGACGCGGCCGTCACCGCGCGGCGGCTTGACCAGAGCGTGCGCACCAGCTCCGGCCGCGCATCGAGCTCGTCCGCATCGATCCAGCGCTCGCTGACCCGGCGATCCTCGGCGATCCAGCCATTGAGCCGTTCGGTCAGGGCCTCCTTGTCGGGCGCCTCCGGCAGATCGAAGTCGAGCCGCCCCTTGCCGTCGCCGATCTGCCCGCCGGTCACCACGCCGTCGACGGCCCGGCAGAGCAGATGCAGGCAGGTATGCATGCGCATCAGCCGATGGCGCCGCTCCCAGTCCAGCACCGCCTGCACCTCCATGCCGGCGGCAAGCCCGGCCGGCCTGTCGAGCACATGCCGGATGGTGCTCGGCCCTGCCCCTTTCTCCGTGCCGGTGACGGCCAGCCGCTCGCCCCCGACCACCAGCCAGCCGGTGTCGCCGGGCTGGCCGCCGGCACTGGGGTAGAAGACGGACCGATCCAGCTCGACCCCCTGCTCGTCCATTCCCACCACGACGGCGTGGCAGTCGCGCAGATACGCGTCGTCGCGAAATAGAGCGATGGTCATCGCGAAATCTCCAGTTCATTCGGTCGAGCCAGAGGTCGGCTTTACACTGGCCGGTATCCTGTCTAGCTCTAGTGCCGTCAACGTGGCGATGAGGGTGCGAGAGGGCAGCGGGAACTGCGCCTCGAGCACGCCGACCCGACGGGATGTGCCGATCCGACACCACAGCCGAAAGAGCCCATGACCAACGAGCAAGAGGCATTCGTCCGCTTCGCCGAGGTGCAGAAGAGCTACGATGGCGAGACCCTCGTCGTCAAAGATCTGAACCTCGATATCGCCCGCGGCGAGTTCCTCACCATGCTCGGGCCTTCCGGCTCCGGCAAGACCACCTGCCTGATGATGCTCGCCGGCTTCGAGACCGCCACCAATGGGGAGATCTATCTCGACGGCCGCGAGATCAACAATGTCGCCCCCCACAAGCGCGACATCGGCATGGTCTTCCAGAACTACGCCCTTTTCCCGCACATGACGGTGGCCGAGAACCTGGCCTTCCCGCTCTCGGTGCGGCGCATGGCGAAGGCCGACATCGAGGCCAAAGTCAGGCATGCGCTGGACATGGTGCAGCTCGGCGATTTCGGGTCGCGGCGCCCGGCCCAGCTCTCGGGCGGCCAGCAGCAGCGCGTGGCCCTCGCCCGGGCGCTGGTGTTCGAGCCGCGGCTCGTGCTGATGGACGAGCCGCTCGGCGCGCTCGACAAGCAGCTGCGCGAGACCATGCAGTACGAGATCAAGCACATCCACGAGAACCTCGCGGTGACCGTCGTCTACGTGACGCACGACCAGAGCGAGGCGCTGACGATGTCCGACCGCGTCGCCGTCTTCAACGACGGCGTGGTGCAGCAGCTTGCCCCCCCGCCAGTGCTGTACGAGGAGCCGCAGAACGCCTTCGTCGCCCAGTTCATCGGCGAGAACAACCGCTTCGTCGGCGACGTGCGCGAGGTCATGAACGGGCACTGCACGGTCGAGGTCGCGGGCGCGCCGATCCGCGCCCTGGCGGTCAACATCGCCGGCGTCGGCAGCCGGTCGACGCTGTCGCTGCGCCCCGAGCGGGTGCACATCGACCCGCCGGCGGGCAGCTGCCCCAATGTCTTCGAGGCGCAGGTCCTGGAGCTGATCTATCTCGGCGACCACATCCGCGCCCGCATGGCGGTCTGTGGCAACGACCAGTTCATCGTCAAGGTTCCCAACGCCGGCGAGCACCCGACGCTGGGCCGTGGCAGGACCGTGCGTGTCGGCTGGCAGGCCGAGGACTGTCGGGCGCTCGATCCCGGCTGAACGCTGCCGAATGGCCCGCGATTTGCGCGACGCGCCGGCACGGTCCATGCTCGAATTCGCAAGATCGGTCGAAGCCGATCAAGGAGAGACCATGAGAGGAACCTATGCGTAAGCTTATGGAGTACGGCCCGGTACTCGGGGCGGCATTCGGCGTGCTCGCCCTCGGCAGCGGCCCGGTTGCGGCGGAAACCACCCTGACCATCGTGTCCTGGGGTGGCGCCTACACGGAGAGCCAGCAGCGAGCCTACCACGAGCCGTACATGGCGCTCCATCCGGACATCAAGATCCTCAACGACGATGCCTCGGCCAATGCGCTGGCCGGGCTTCGCGCGCAATCGCAGGCCGGCAACGTGACCTGGGATCTCGTCGACATGCTGCCGTCCGATGCGCAGTTGCTCTGCGAGGAGGGCGTGCTGCTCGAGATCGACCCCGACACGATGCTGGCACCAGCCCCCGACGGCACCCCGGCCAGTGAGGACTTCCTGCCCGGCGCGCTCGGCGACTGCTTCGTCTCGTCCATCGTGTACTCGACGACCATGGCCTTCAACACCGAGATGTTCCCGGCCGACAAGCAGCCGAGCACGATCGCCGACTTCTTCGACGTCGAGAACTTCCCGGGCCGTCGGGCTATCCAGGACCGGCCGGCGGCCAACATGGAGTGGGCGCTCTATGCCGATGGCGTGCCGCTGGACGAGATCTACGACGTGCTGTCGACACCGGAAGGCATCGACCGGGCGCTCGCCAAGCTCGACACGATCAAGGACCACCTGATCTTCTGGACCGAGGGGAGCCAGCCGCCGCAGCTTCTGGCGGACAAGGAGGTCGCCTTCGCGTCGGCCTACAACGGTCGCCTGTTCAACGCGGCCGAGGTCGAGGGCCAGCCGATCAAGATCATCTGGGACGGCCAGATCGTGGAATGGGACGGCTGGGTCGTACCGGCCGAGGGCAAGAACCTCGACGCTGTGCTCGCGTACCTGAAGTGGGCGACCGACAGCCAGCGCCTCGCCGACCAGGCCAAGTACATCTCCTATGGCCCGGCGCGGGCGAGTTCGGCCCCGCTCGTGTCGACGCATGCCGACCTGGGCATCGACATGAACCCGCACATGCCGACCAACCCGGACAACTACGCGACGCCGATCGTCCTGGACAACGAGTTCTGGACCGACTTCGGCGACGAGTATCGCGAGCGCTACAGCAACTGGATGTTGCGCTGAGCTGAAGACCCGCTGCCAGGCGCTTCGGGCTCGCGGCGCAGCAGGCTACGATCCGGGCGAAGCCGGAGCAGGCGGATGGCGCGGGCAACGACAACGGGCGATCGGCGGTACCTGCCCGTACGATGATGACGGCCCGGAAGGCGTGCCGCTGAAGAGGTGAGCCTGCGCGGGCGGAGCAGCGGCGACGGCTGACTGCATTCCTCGGCGGTGCCGGTGCTGATCTTCATCCTCGTCACCTTCGTTGTGCCGATCGCCGTGCGCCGGCGCTCAACAGCGTGCGGAACCCGGAAATCGCCACACCTTCCCGAAACAGCTGCAGCACTGCAGGACTGGGATGGCGAGGGCGTGCCCGGCGAGCCGGTCTTCGCGGCGCTCGCGAAGGATCTCACTGCCGCCGCCGAGGCGCGGACCACCGGCCTGGTCGGTGCCAGGCTGAACTACGAGATCAGCGGCATGCGCAGCACCATCCAGCGTGCCGCGCGCCGCGCCGACCAGCTGGAGGCGCCCTTCAAGGAAGCCTTCATCGAGCTCGACGACAGCTGGGGCGATCCGGTCACCTGGCGGGTCATCAAGCGCGAGAGCCAACCTTACACAGCGAGCTTCTTCCTGGCGGCGCTCGACCGGACCCATGACGACGAAGGCAATATCGTCCGGGTGTCGCCCGACCAGGAGATCTACGTGCCGCTCTTCCTGCGCACGCTCTGGATCTCGCTCGCCATCACGGCACTCACCCTGCTGCTCGGCTTTCCCATCGCCTATCTCATGGCCCATCTGCCGATGCGTATCGGCAACCTCCTGATGATCCTCGTGCTCTTGCCGTTCTGGACGTCGCTGCTCGTGCGCACCACGTCCTGGATCGTGCTGCTGCAACGGCAGGGCGTGATCAACGACGTCCTCGTCTGGTCGGGGCTGATCGACGACGACGGCCGGCTTACCATGGTCCACAACCTGAACGGCACGATCGTCGCCATGACGCACATCCTGCTGCCGTTCATGGTGCTGCCGCTCTGTTGGCGTGATGCGCCGCGCACCGCCGGTCTACATGCGCGCCCACGCGCCCGCTCGCTCGGCGCCAACCGTCAGACACCTTCTGGCGGGTCTACGTTCACGCAGACGACGCTGACATCAGCGCGCCGAAGCGTGCTCGTCTTCACATTCTGGCGGTCGGCTACTACACATCACGCCCGCCCTGGGTGGGCGGCCAGTCGAGCCAGATGATCAGCAACTACATCGCCTACGCACGCCCTGCGGCGCTCGCTCAACTGGGGGCTCGCTGCGGCGCAAGGCACGATCACCCGCTCGCCAGGGTGATCGTGCTCTAATACCATCTACAACAAGATCATCGGCGTCGACCGCCTGAAGCTGGGCTAGGAGCATGGCAGTCCCGACCTATGCCGGCCCTCTCGAGCGCACTTGGTACTACGGGTTCCGGGTCATCTGCGGCCTGATCTTTAACTTCTTCCTGATCGCCCCGATCCTCGTGGTCGTGCCGCTGTCGTTCAATGCCGAGCCCTACTTCACCTTCACGCGCGGATACTGGCCTTCATTGAACGTGGCTACTCGCTGCGCTGGTATCGGGACTTCAGGACGAGCGAGCAGCTGGATGCACTCGATCAGGAACAGCTTCTTCATCGCTACCGGTGCGACGGTCGTCGCCTGCGGTTCTCGGCGGTCGCGGCACTCGGTCTGTCGCGCTCGCATATGCCGTTTCGGGCGACGATCATGGGCATACTCATCTCGCCGATGATCGTGCCGCTGATCATCTCCGCCGCCGGCATGTTCTTCTTCTACTCGCGCATCGGGCTGGCCCAGACCTATCTCGGCATCATCCTCGCTACATGCGTAACTCAGCACGCCCTTCGTCATCAATACGGTGACTGCCACGCTTTCCGGTTTTCGACTACAGCCTGACCCAGGCTACCGCAAATCTCGGCGCCGATCCGACCACGACTTTTTTCCGGGTCACGATGCCATCGCTCTGCCGGGGGTGATCAGCGGTGCCCTCTTCGCCTTCATCACCTCCCTCGACCAGAGGTGGTGATCGACAGCGCTGTTCCTCGCCAGCGTCGAGCAACGGACCGATCCACCCGGGAGATGTCGGTCCGGCATTCGCGAGGCCATCAGCCCGACGATCACCTCGCGGTCGCCACCATCCTGATCACCATCTCGGTGCTTGCTAGTGTCGCTGGAGTTCCTCCGGCACCGTGGCGAGCGCCTGCGCGGCATCAGGGAGTAGGCGGGCGAGCGGTCAATACAGGTCTTGGCCGCCATTCACCGGGATCTCGGCGCGCCGGTGATGTAGGAGGCCTGGTCGGAAGCAAGGTAGTAGATCGCAGCGGCCACCTCCTCGGGCGAGCCGAGGCGGCGGAGCGGGATGCGCTCGACCAGCTTGTCGGTGCCGGGCGAGAGGATGGCCGTGTTGATCTCGCCCGGGCAGACGGCATTCACCCGGACCCCGAGATGTGCCAGGTCGGCGGCGAGCTCGCGGGTCAGCGCGGTGAGCGCCGCCTTCGAGGTGGCATAGGCGCTGCCGGCGAAGGGATGGACCCGGTGACCGGCGATCGAGGTGATGTTGACCACGGTCCCGCCGGTCCGGGCGAGACTCGGGGCGACGGCCCGGCTGAAGAAGACCGGGGCAAGGAAGTTGATGGCGAAGGTTTTCTGCCAAATGGCCATGTCGCCATCGAGGCAGCCGAGCCGGGCACCGGCCTCGGACTTCGGTGAGTAGCCGGCATTGTTGATCAGCGCGTGCAGCGGCGCGCCGTCGAGGAGCTCCTCGAGCTGGCCGACCGTGGCCCCCAGATTGGCGGTATCGGCGAGATCGACGGTGATGTGAGCATGGCGCTCGTCGCGCGGGCAGCCTTCCGGCACCACCTCGCGCGAGCAGGTGATCGCCCGCCAGCCCTGGCGAACGAAATAGGTCGCCGTGGCATGGCCGATGCCGCGACTGGCGCCCGTGATGAAGACGTTCCTGCGCTCGCTCATGCCCTGCCTTCCATGCTTGCCGGCCGCCTGTCTCTAGCACAGGCCCCGGGCTGGCCGTGCCTGTTCTCGCTCCAGACTGCTAGGGTGCCAGCCGCTCGATCCGCCAGCCGGCGTCGGCGGGAAGATAGGCCAGCCGGTCGTGCAGCCGGCTGGGGCGGCCCTGCCAGAACTCGAAGCGGTCCGGCCGCACCCGATAGCCGCCCCAATGCGCCGGGCGCGGCGGGTTCTCCGGATGCTCGGCCTCGAGTGCCCGAAAGCGCTCCTCGAGCACGGCCCGCGAGGCCACCGGCCGGCTCTGTGGCGACGCCGCTGCACCGATGCGGCTGCCATAGGGGCGCGAGTGGAAATAGGCGTCCGAATCGGCTTCGGCGATCTGCTCCACCGGGCCCTCGATGCGCACCTGGCGGTGCAGCCGATCCCACCAGAAGAGCAGGGCGGCCCGGGGATTGGCGGCGAGATCGAGCCCCTTGCGGCTCTCGCGGTTGGTGAAGAAGGTGAACCCCTCGGCATCGAAGCCCTTGAGCAGCACCATGCGCAACGATGGCCGGCCGGCCGCATCGACCGTGGCGAGCGCCATGGCGTTGGGCTCGTGGAGATCGGCCTGCAGCGCCGCCTCGAACCACCGGCCGAACTGGCGAACGGGGTCACCATCGGCATCGGCCTCGTCGAGGGAACCTGCATCGTAGTGCTGGCGCAACTGTGCCGGATCGAGCAGCATCGGCGTTCTCCTGGGAAAGTGGCTCCGGAACTAGCGGCCGCCGTGGCGCTGGCAAGTGGCCATTTTGTGGGCTTCACCGGGTCGGTCGAAGCCCGGAGGCCCGAACTTGCAGGATGGCATTGTCTCGATCCAGTCCGCCGTTGCCTATGGCCATGTCGGCAACAGCGCCGCCGTCTTCCCGTTGCAGCGGCTCGGCTTCGAGGTCTGGCCGGTCAACACCGTGCTGTTCAGCAACCACACCGGCTACGGCACCTGGCGCGGCCATGTCCTGACGGTCGACCAGGTGCGCGAGATTCTGCGCGGGATCGAGGAGCGGGGTGCCTTCGATCGCTGCGCCGCCGTGCTTTCCGGCTATCTGGGCGATGCCGAGCTCGGCCTCGCGGTGCTCGAGACCGTGGCGCACGTGAAGGCCCGCCGTGCCGACGCGCTCTATGTCTGCGATCCGGTCATGGGCGACCTCGACGAAGGCTTCTTCGTGCGCCCGGGCATTCCCGAGTTCTTCAGGGATCGCGCCGTGCCGGCCGCCGACATCGTCACGCCCAACCAGTTCGAGCTCGCCTACCTGGCCGGTCGGGAGCTCGCGACGTTCGACGACGTCCTGGCCGCGGCCCGTATCGTCCATCGACTCGGGCCGCGGATGGTGGGGGCGACGAGCCTGAAGCTCGCCGAGCGCCCCGGCGAGCTCGGCGTCCTGGCCGAGACCGACACCGGGAGCTGGGTGATCTGGACGCCCAGGCTCGACATTCATCTCAACGGCACCGGCGACGCCTTCACGGCGCTGATCCTCGCCCACTATCTGCGCTATGGCGAGCCATCCGGCGCCCTCGAGGCGGCGGCGAGCGCCATGTTCGCCCTGGTCCAGGCGACCCTGGCCGCAGGGCGCCGCGAGCTGGCGCTGGTCGAAGCCCAGGCGCAACTGGCGGAGCCGGACCGCCGCTTCAGGGCCGAGCGGATTCGCTGAGCCGGAGCCCGAGCCGGCTGGCCTCGTCGAGCAGTGCCGCCGCATCGGTGCCGGGGCCGACCAGGTTCATGAGCCTTCGGCAGTCCAGCACGAAGACGTCGCGTTCGGCAGCATCGAGCACGACCAGCCGGCCCCGCCCGAAGCCTTCGATGAGCGCCAGTGCCAGCCGGCCGGTGGGCAGCGCCACGCCCGAGCCGACATTGAGGATGCCGCCCGGCGGCCTGTGTGCGATGGCCGCGACCATGCGACCCAGGGTGGCGGCGTCGAGGAAATCTCGGGTGGTGAACGGGCTCATGTCGAAGGTGATGGTGGCGTCACGGGCGAGGCCGTCCAGCATGCGGCCCATGAAGCTCGGCCGGCCGGGCTCGAAGCCGAAGACGTTGGCGATGCGCAACCGGGTGAGGCGGGGGCCGAGCAGTGCTTCCAGCGCCTCTTCCATGGCGAGCTTCTGCTGCCCGTAGCGGTCCGTGGGGCCGAGAGCCGAGGCCTCGTCGAGGGGCCGTTCGCTCGGGGCGTAGACCTTGCGCGAGGACAGGGTCAGCAGCCTGAGGCCGCACTCGGCGGCCCGTCGCGCCAGAGCCAGCTCGACATCGCCCTCGAGGCGATAGTCGGGCGTGCCGAGCCGCGAGTCCCTGCCCGCATGGATCACCACCTCGATGCCGTCGAGCAGGCCGGGCTCGTCGAGCGCCGCGTGCCCGCGAGCCCTGGCCATGGGCCCGAGCGCCCGGGCGACATGGCGGCCGATCAGGCCGCCGGCGCCGGTGACGAGGATCATGCCGCGGGCGGCTCGATCAGGACGATCTGCCGGTTGCGGATGGCGAGGCCGATCCGGCCGGCCTTGAGGTCGAGCGCGCGCGCACCGAAAAGCTCGCGACGCCAGCCCTTGAGGGCCGGGACGTCGGCCGCGTCGTCGAGCGCCAGCTCCTCGAGCTCGGCGCTGGTGGCGATCAGCCGCTGGGCCACGTCGCTCTCCTCGGCGCAATGCTTGAGCAGCACCCGGAGCAGGTCGACGGTCGGGCCCAGGCCCCTGGGCGGCGGCTTCGGCTGCGGCAGCTGCGGCAGGGCGCTGGCGGGCCGCGCATGCACGGCGGTGATCACCTCGAGCACCTCGCGCATGCTCTCGCGGTCGAGGTTGATCCGGTCGAGCCGGCGCAGCGCCTCGTGATCCTTGGGCTTCTGGGCCGCCAGCTCCATCAGGAGATCGTCGCGGATCACCCGGTTGCGCGGCAGGTCGCGGGCCTGCGCCTTGCGCTCGCGCCAGGCCGCGAGCTCCTGCACGAGGGCGATGAAGCGCGGCTCGCGCGAGCGCACCTTGAGCCGCTTCCAGGCGTCCTCGGGCTCGGTGACGTAGAGGCCGGGCTGGGTCAGGCCCGCCGTCTCCTCCGCCACCCACTCGGCCCGGCCGGCCTGCTGGATCCGGCTCTCCAGCTTCCTGTAGATTGTCCTCAGATGGGTGACGTCCGAGAGCGCGTAGGTCAGCTGGGCCTCGGAGAGCGGGCGGCGGCTCCAGTCGGTGAAGCGCGAGCTCTTGTCGAGCTTGGCCTTGGCCAGCCTGTTCACCAGCGTCTCGTAGGCCACCTCCTCGCCGAAGCCGCAAACCATGGCCGCGACCTGGGTGTCGAAGACCGGGGCCGGCATTTGGCCGTTCATCAGGCGATGGAAGATCTCGAGATCCTGCCGGCAGGCGTGGAAGACCTTGAGCACAGCCGTATCCGCCATGAGCTCGAGCAGCGGTGCCAGGTCGATGCCGGGGGCGAGCGTGTCGATGGCGACGGCCTCGGCCTCGCCCGCGAGCTGGACCAGGCAGAGCTTCGCCCAGTAGGTGCGCTCGCGCATGAACTCGGTATCGATCGTGACGAACGGCTCCTGGCGCAGGCGTTCGACGGCGGCTCGGAGGTCGTTCGTTTCGGTGATCAGGGTCATGGGCGATCGGTGGCAGGCTGGTCGCGCCGGGATCGGCTCGCCGCTTGACAGGTCGGCGAGCGTTGTGACCTTTACGCGCGGCCGCGAGCCCGCAGCCTTCCTTTCCTTACAGGTCGAGAGTGACGGCATGCACCGTTATCGAACGCATCACTGCGGTGAGCTTACCAAAGGCTGGGTCGGCAGCGAGGCCCGGTTGAGTGGCTGGGTACACCGAAAACGCGATCACGGCCAGTTGCTGTTCATCGACCTGCGCGATCACACCGGGCTCACGCAGATCGTCTTCCAGCCGGAGCAGCCGTTCTTCGCCGAGGCGGAGGGGCTCAGGCTGGAGAGCGTCATCACGGTTTCCGGTGCTGTCGTGGCACGCTCGCCGGAGACCATCAACCCGGACCTTGCGACCGGCGAGATCGAGCTGGTGGCGGCGGCGCTCGACGTGCAGTCGGTCGCCGACACCCTGCCGCTCCAGGTCAATGCCGAGCGCGACTATCCCGAGGAAACCCGGCTCAAATACCGCTTCCTCGACCTCCGGCGCGAGAAGATGCAGCGGCAGATCCGGCTGCGCTCGGCGATCACGTCGAGCATCCGCCGGCGGATGACCGATCTCGGCTTCACCGAGATCCAGACCCCCATCTTGACCGCCAGCTCGCCCGAGGGGGCGCGCGACTTCCTCGTGCCGTCGCGGCTGCATCCGGGGCATTTCTACGCTCCGCCGCAGGCGCCGCAACAGTACAAGCAGCTCCTGATGATGTCCGGCTTCGACCGGTATTTCCAGATCGCCCCCTGCTTTCGCGACGAGGACGCGCGCGCCGACCGGAGCCCGGGCGAGTTCTACCAGCTCGACCTGGAGATGGCCTTCGTCACGCAGGAGGACGTCTTCGGCGCGGTCGAGCCCCTGATGCACGGCCTCTTCGAGGAGTTCTCGGACCGGCCGGTGACGCCCATGCCCTTCCCGCACATCGCCTATCGGGACGCGATCCGCCGCTTCGGCACCGACAAGCCGGATCTTCGGAACCCGATCGAGATGCAGGACGTCAGCGAGGCGTTCAGGGGCTCCGGCTTCAAGGTCTTCGCCAACATCCTGGCCGGCGACCCCAAGGCCGCCGTCTGGGCGATCCCGGCGCCCAAGGGCGGCAGCCGGGCCTTCTGCGACCGGATGAACGCCTGGGCGCAGGAGCAGGGCCAGCCGGGGCTCGGCTACATCTTCTTCAAGGAGGGCGAGGGTTCGGGCCCGGTCGCCAAGAACATCGGGCCGGAGCGCACGGCGGCAATCCGCACCCAGCTCGGGCTCGGCGACGGCGATGCGGTCTTCTTCGCGGCGGGGCTGCCGGACAAGTTCTACAAGTTCGCAGGGGCCGCACGCGACCGGGTCGGCCAGGAGCTCGATCTCTCTGAGAAGGGCGTCTTCCGGTTCTGCTGGATCGTCGATTTCCCCATGTTCGAGTGGGACGAGGACACCAAGAGCGTCACCTTCTCGCACAACCCCTTCTCCATGCCGCAGGGCGGGATGGAGGCGCTGGAGACGAAGGACCCGCTCGATATCCTGGCCTACCAGTACGACATCGTCTGCAACGGTGTGGAGCTCTCCTCCGGTGCGATCCGGAACCACCGCCCGGACATCATGATCAAGGCCTTCGAGCTCGCCGGCTACGACCGGCAGGTGCTCGAGGACCGGTTCGGCGGCATGTTCCGGGCCCTGCACTTCGGCGCCCCGCCGCATGGCGGCATCGCCCCCGGGCTCGACCGCATCGTCATGCTCCTCGCCGATACCGAGAACCTGCGCGAGGTCATCGCCTTCCCGATGAACCAGCAGGCCCAGGAGCTGCTCCTCGGCGCACCCTCGCCCGTGGGCGAGAAGCAGCTGAAGGAGCTGCACCTGCAGCTCTCGCTCGCCGCCCGCGAGCGCCTGCGCGAGCTGGCCGAAGGCTCAGCGGCATCATAGGATTTATAGCCTAGTTTCGGCGCCCCGTCAAGCCGCGCGGGTTCCTTCGGCAACACACGCTTTTTCGGGTTCCTTCGCGGCCGGGAAGGCGGCCGGAGGCGCGGAACGGCTGGCCCGGGCCCTCGGGTTCGTTCGTCGAAAGCCCGGGTTCGATCGTCGAATCGGTGGGTTCGATCGTCAATTTCCCGGGTTCGTTCGTCGTCGGTTGTCGCAGATTCCGCGACTCATGGGGTCGACTGTCGCAGAATCCGCGACTCCTCGGCCCGGGTTGTCGCAGATTCTGCGACAGGCGACCCCGATTTGTCGCATCTCATGCGACAAAAACCCGGGAGAGTCGCATCAGATGCGACAGCTCACGACGAACGAACCCGGGGATTCGACGACCCGGCCGGCTACTCCCGCCCCTCCCCCTTCTTCGTCCCGCTGTCCTCGGCAGGCGCCTCGTCGTCGTCGTCATCGAACAGGATGCGCTCGGCGGCGCCGTCGAGGTCGTCGAACTGGCCGGTGCGCAACGCCCAGAGGAAGCCCATGAGGCCGAGGAAGCCGAGGAGAAGGGCGATGGGGATGAGGTAGAGGAGGCCGGACATCGAAGGCTCCTCCCGCCGTTTCAGATCAGGTCCGAGGTCAGCGCGAAGGTCTCGAGCCGGGCGTCGGGCCGTCGGCCGGGCGGTTGCGGCAGGCCTCGAGCCAGTCGCGGGACTGCATCTCCATGAGCCGGCTGGCCGTGCGCTGGAACTCGAAGGCACCATCGCCCTGGGGTAGAGCTGGGCTGCCGGGGCCGCGGCCGAGGAGGAAGAGCATGACCCGGCACTCGTAGAGGGCGTCGATCAGGGTCATGAAGCGCCGGGCCTCGTTGCGGCGGTCGGGGTGAGCAGCGGCACGCCGTCGAGAACGACGCTGTGATACCTTCCGGCGATGGCGAGATAGTCGGCGGCACCGAGCGGCTGGGCGCAGAGATCGGCGAAGCCGAAGCGGGCCACGCCGCCGGCGGCCAGGGGCACGTCGAGCCGGCGGGCCTGACCTCGAGCTCGGCCGCGGCCGGCTCCACGCCGTCGGCGAGGGCCTTGAAGATGCCGTCGAGGGCGGCGGTCGCCTCGGGGCCGAGCGGGTAGTGGTAAGCCGGCAGGTCGCGCAGGCGCTCGAGGCGGTAGTCGACCGGGCCGTCGAGGGCGACGACGTCGAGGCGCTCCTTCAGGAGGTCGATGAAGGGCAGGAAGCGCACCCGGTTGAGGCCGTCCTCGTAGAGCCGGTCGGGCGGCCAGTTGGAGGTGGCGACGACCACCATACCCTCGGCGAAGAGGGCCTCGAAAAGGCGGCCAAGGATCATCGCGTCGGCGATGTCGACGACATGGAACTCGTCGAAGCAGAGGAGGCGGGTCTCGGTGGCGAGGGCGCGGGCCACCTGGATCAGCGGGTCGCCCTTGCCGCTGGCCTGGCGGAGCGCATGGAGGCGGGCCTGCACGTCGAGCATGAAGGCGTGGAAATGGACGCGCCGCTTCGCCGCGATGTGCACCTCGGCGAAGAAGAGATCCATCAGCATCGACTTGCCGCGGCCAACGCCGCCGTGGATGTAGAGCCCCTTCGGCGCCGGCTCCGCCGGCACCGGGGTGCGGCCCATCAGCCGGCCGAGGAGGCCCCGCGCCGGCTCAGTCGCGGGGGCCGGCTGGCGCTCGAGCGTGCGCGCCAGCACCTCGAGCCGCTCGGCCACGGAGCGCTGGACGGGGTCCTGGACGATCGTGCCCGCGTCGAGCAGGGCCTGGTAGCGTTCGAGGGGCATGGCGGCGGCGCGGGTCGCTGGTTCGAGGGTAGCCGGGTCGTAGCAGCCGAAGGGGCGGAATCATACCGCACTCGGCGATGCCGGGTCACACAGAGAGCGGGAAGGCAGCGCCTCCCCGCAGGCCCCACCGGATTTTTGGACAGGCGTTGGTCACGACAGCGGGGAAGATGCATGAGACGTGACATGATATAGGAATATACTACCCAAAGGTTCCTGACCCTTTTAGCTCGGACGCTACCGGCTTCCGCGGCCGCGCTTCTGGCTCTGGTGCTCGACATAGCCCTTGAGCACGGCATTCATCAGGGTCTGATAGCCCTTCCCCTGGCCCTGGAACCACCGCACGACGTCGGCATCGAGGCGGAGTGTCATCTGCTTCTTGGGCTCGGGCAGGCCCAGGATGATGGAGTCCCGCCAGCTGTCATCGAGCCGCGGTGCCTCGGCATCCGCCGCACGCCGCCGCATGGCCTCGTCATGGCTCATGGTGCGATCCGTCCGGTCTTCCCCGGCCCGGCGCTTCGCTGCCAGCTCTTCAGCCGAATAGCTTACGATACTCCCGGATTTCCCAGTCATCGGCCCGATAGGCGGAAATGATCCGCATCCCTTCACCGCGCCAGGTCCAAACCACGAGATGAAACCTGTCGTCGATCAGGCCGACAGTTCCCCACCTGTCCTCACCGTCGCGCGGTGTGTAATACGTGAAGACAGGCCGCCCATCGAAAACCGCCGTGGCGCCGATGAAGTCGACGCCGTGCTTGCGGATGTTCCGCAGGCGCTTGCTCTCGTCCCATTCGAAGTTCATTGTAACGCCAGAATGTAGCTACATGCAACTGCCAACCGATCAGGCCACTCAATACCGCGCCAGCACCCGCCCGGTGAGCAGCGACAGGTAGCCGGCGCCGGCGGTTGCGCCCGTCTCGTCGGTGAAGACGAAGAGGGCGACGGCGGGGTCGCAGGCGGTGCGCAGCGGGGCGAGGCCGAGGGTGGGGAGCTCGGGCTCGATCGCCTCGACGAGGACGCGGCGCGCGGCACGCCAGTAGTCGGCGTAGAGCCAGAGGAGGCGGTGCATGATGCGCTCGAGCATCGGGCCGCCGGCGGTGATCGTGGCGGCGTCGAAGGGCTCGGAGGGGGCGAGGGTGTTGTGGGTGTCGGTGGCGGCTC
>JAWKVR010000028.1:0-51721 GCA_041397945.1 Geminicoccaceae bacterium | reverse complement strand
GATCGACCGGCTGGTGCGCGCGTTCTATGCGAAGGTGCGCGAGGATCCCCTGCTGGCGCCGGTGTTCGAGGCGCGGATCGCGGACTGGGAGCCGCATCTCCGGCGCATGGTCGCCTTCTGGTCGTCGGTGGCGCTCATGAGCGGCGCCTATCACGGCCAGCCGATGGAGCGCCATGCGCGGCTGCCGGTGGATCATCGCCATTTCGACCGCTGGCTGGCGCTGTTCAAGGCGACGGCCCGCGAGGTCTGCCCGCCGGCGGCGGCGGCGCATTTCGTCGAGCGGGCGGAGCGCATCGCCATGAGCCTGGAGCTCGGCATCGCCACGACCTGCGGGCGGCTGCCACGGCGGGGCGAGCGCCTGCGGCGGCCGGACGCGGAGGTGATGCTGCCGTGAGCGGCGACGACGAGGAGGCGCCCCGCTTTGCCTCGCCGCCCTGCTTCATGCACGAGCTGGACCCGGCTTACCTGATGCCGCCCGCCGGCTCGAAGCCGTCGGGGGACCCGGCGCAGGAGGCCGATGTGCGGCGCTGGCGGAAGGCGGAGCGCGAGCGGCTGACGGGGCTGCGCATGGCGCTTCGGGCAGCGTGCCGGCAGGCGCATGACGCGCGGGTCATCGACCGTCTGGAGGCGGCGATCGGCCCGGTTCGGGGGCGCGTGGTCAGCGCCTATTGGCCGTTCAAGGCGGAGCCGGATCTCCGGCCGCTGATGAAGGCGATCGTCGGGGCCGGCGGGCGCTGCGCCTTGCCGGTGGTGGTGGCGAAGGGGCAGCCGCTCGTCTTTCGCGCCTGGGCGCCGGGGGAGAAGCTGGTGCCGGGGGTGTGGAAGATCCCGGTGCCGCTGGCGACGGCCGAGGCGGTGGTGCCGGATGTGGTGATCGCCCCGGTGATCGGCTTCGATGCGGCGTGCTATCGGCTGGGCTATGGCGGCGGGTTCTTCGACCGGACGCTGGCTTCGCTGGCGGCGAAGCGGCCGCTCGTGCTGGGGGTGGGCTATGCGCTGGCGGCGATCCCCACCATCTACCCGCAGTGGCACGACATCCCGATGGATCTCGTGGTCACCGAGGCGGGCGTGGTGCGGCCGGCGGGGCGATGAATTCGGGCGTGCCCGGGGCGGGGTTTGCCTGTAGCTTCCGCGCGGCGGCCAGGAGGGGACGGGCATGCAGGGCAGCGACGAGACGAACCTGATCGAGGCGGAGGAGGGCGGCGTGGCCCGGCTGACGCTGAACCGGCCGAAGGCCTTCAACAGCCTGGATATGGCGCTGCTCGACGCGCTGCACGAGGCGCTCGACCGGATCGCCCGGTCGCCGACGGCGCGGGTGGTGGTGCTGGCGGGGCACGGCAAGGCGTTCTCGGCCGGGCATGATCTGAAGGAGATCGGGCGGGACCGGCGGCACGCGGCGATCCATCGCCTGTTCAGCCGCTGCTCGGCGATGATGCTGAAGCTCAAGGACCTGCCGCAGCCGGTGATCGCCGAGGTGGACGGCATCGCCACGGCGGCGGGCTGCCAGCTCGTCGCCGCCTGCGACCTCGCGGTCTGCAGCGCGGAGAGCCGGTTCGCCACCTCGGGCGTGAAGTACGGGCTCTTCTGCTCGACGCCGATGGTGGCGCTGTCGCGGAACGTGCCGCGCAAGGCGGCGATGGAGATGCTGCTGACGGGCGATTTCATCGACGCGGCGGAGGCCTTGCGGCTCGGTCTCGTCAACGCCGTGGTGCCGAAGGCGGAGCTGGCGGCGGCGACGGCGGGTCTCTGCGCCCGGCTGCTCGACAAGCCGAAGGACGTGCTGGCCCTGGGCAAGCGGGCCTTCTACCGGCAGATCGAGCTGCCGATCGCCGAGGCCTATGACCTGACCACCGACGTGATCGTCGAGAATGCGCTCGGCGACGCCTTCGGTGCCGGTCTCGATGCCTTCGTCAGCAAGCGGCCGCCAGTCTGGCCCGGCCAGGAAAACGGATGATCCAGGACATGACCAAGACCACGGGACGCTTCTCGAACATCGTTCATCCGACCGACCTCGGCGAGGCGGGGCGGGCCGCCTTCGCGCACGGCCTCAGGCTCGCCGTGGCGGCCAGGGGTCGCTTCGCGGTGGTCCACAATGCCGGGCGCGAGCTCGACGACGCAGCGGCGCTCGAGGCCTTTCCGGGCGTGCGCGACACGCTGGCGAGCTGGGGCCTGCTCGACCTGGGCGCCCACCTTGAGCGTCGAGGAGGTGCTCGTGGCATCAGGGTGAGCAAGGCCGATCTCGGCGGCGGCGGCACGGTCGAGACCTCGTCGCGACCAGCATCGACCCGCGGCTGCCGACCTCGTGGTGCTGGCCACCCATGCGAGGATGGCCCGCCGCGCTGGCCTCAGGGGCTCGGTGGCCGCGGCGATCGCGCGGCGTGCCGCCGTGCCGACGCTCTTCCTGCCCCATGACGCGCGCGGCTTCGTCGAGCCGGCGACCGGCGCTCTCAGGCTCGCCAACATCCTGATGCCGATCGACAGCAAGCCCGACCCGGCGCCGGCCATCGCCGCGGTGACCCGGCTGGTCGATGCTCGATGCGCAGGCCGCGAGGCTGCATCTGCTGCATGTCGGCCCGGCTGCGACGGCACCCGAGCCGGCGGTGGCGGGCTGGCTGGCGCAGCGGCTCGAGCGCCATCACCGCGAGGGGCCGGTGGTGGACGCGATCACCGCCGAGGCCGATGCGACGGACGCCGATCTCGTGGTGATGACGACCGAGGGCCGGCACGGCTTCCTCGATGCGCTCAGGGGCTCGACCACCGAGGCGGTGCTGCGGCGGGCCAACCGGCCGCTGCTCGCGGTGCCGGCTTGAGGGCCGCATGCTGATGGACGAGCCGCTGGTCTACGACGACGCCCTGATCCGCCGCATCCTGAAGGAGGTGAATCGGATCGCCATGGTCGGCGCCTCGGCGAGCGAGATGCGGCCGTCATACTTCGCCATGCTCTATCTCCTGAACAGCGGCTACGAGATCGACCCGGTGAACCCGCATCATGCCGGCCAGATCCAGGGGCGACTGTCTATCCTTGATCTCCTGAGCCTGCCGGAGCGGCCGGACATGGTGCAGATCTTCCGCCGCCTGGAGGAGGGTGCCGCCCTTGGTCGAGGCGGCGATCGGGATCGGCCAGGTGATCTGGATGCAGCTTGGCGTGCGCCACGCGGCGGCGGCGGCGCAGGCGCGCGCGGCGGGGCTCGACGTGATCATGGGATCGCTGCCCGAAGATCGAGCACGGGCGGCTCGGCGAGATCGGCTGGCTCGGCGTGAACCGGGCGTGCTTCTGGCGAAGCCGCGGCGTCGCCCGGCAGCTCAGCACGACCAAGGGCCGGCTGCTTCCAGAGCGGCCGGCTGGCCCGGGAGCCTGTCGGTCGGAACGGTCGGGCCTCGAGCGTGCCGCGCACCCCGGCAGGGGCCGGTAGTTGCCGGAAATCCTGCAGCTGCCAGTCGGTCCCCGGCGGGCTGCCGAGCCGTTCGATCAGCGCCATCGCCGCGGGGCGGTCCGCCGCATGGTAGTAGCGCACGCGGTGGTTGCCGATGGCGTAAGGCACGTCGCGCAGCACGACCGTCGCGTAGGCGGCGGCCTCGGCGAGCCGGGCATAGAGGGCCGCGGCAGCGGCGCTGGCGCTGGCGGCGTCGGCATCATAGTGGATGAAGACCCGGGCCGCCTCCTCCCCGGGTACGGCCGGAGCGGCGGTCGGCCCGGCGGCCGGCTCCGGCGCCTGGTCGAGCCCGAGGGCGAGCCGCGTGCCATTGGCCGGCACCCTGTTCGGCTGGTCGGCGGCGACGTCGGGCGATTGAGCTCGAGCGCCTCGAGCGATGCCGGCGGGCTCTCCTCGGCCGGCCTCGGCGGTCGTCGATGCGGGCGACGACCCGGGCCACCCAGTCCCTCGAGACCTGCGGCAGATCGGCCAGCACCACCAGCCAGGCGGCCCCGGCGACGGCGGCGACCCCGGCGAGGCCAATGAGGACACGGCGGCGGCGGCGCGAGGCCGCCTCGATGCCGTAGAGGTCGTCGACGATCTCGACCTGCAAGGGCGGCGGCTCGCGGTGGTGCGACGGATGCGGTGCCAAAGGCGCGAGCGCGGACCTTCCTGGTGGCGGAAGTGCCGGGCGTGGCCGCATCCGCGCCGCGGCGGCCGGCCGCGAAGCGGCGGCGGCACGGCTGAACCTGCCGGATGCCGCGGCGGCTCGGGCCCGCCGGCTCGGGCGGAAGGGAGTCGAGGCGTCCGGGCCCGGTGCGGCGGCCGGGGTCTCGTCGACCTCGGGCAAGGGCGGGTCGACCTCGGCAAGTGGGGGCCGAAGACCCGGCCGGCTCCGGGCACCCTTGGCTCCGGGCTCGGCCCCGGGGGCCACGATGGTCGGGATGAAGGTGCGGGGCGCTCGAGCTGGGGAATCGTCGCCGCCGGGGGCACGGGCGCCGCGGAGCGGGGCGGCATCCGACGGCACGGCCTGCTGCGGCCGGGTCGGCGCCCAGGGCGGGATGCGGGCCGGCCCGGCGCAGAGACGGGTCCGACGCCGGCGATAGCCGGCGCCGGTGACGGGGCTGCCGCAGACAGCGGTCGGCATGGGCGGATGGGCCGGCAAGGCGGCATTGGCGGGCCGCTGGTGGCGGCTGAGGCGCCACCGGGCAGCCGATCGCGGACCGCCCATCTGACGCGACCGAACAGCCGGTCGACCGCCGCAGCCGCTCGGCCGGCGAGGGTGCCTCGACGGCGGCGGCGGCGAGATCCGATGCTCGGCCAGCACCTGGTCGACGAGGTCCCTGGCCGCCCGCCGTCACCGAGATGGTGCACGGCGAGCGCCACCAGCTTCGTCGAGGATCACACGCGGCATCACGTCGGACATCAAGGCCTACCTGTCACCCCCAGAAGCCCTGGCCGGGCATCGCCGATACGGCGCGGCCGGCCCGGCATCTTGCTGACACACCAAGTCTAGCACAGCTCACGGCGGCATGACTGCCGGCCGCGTGCGGGAGCGGCCTGCCTGCACGCCATCTGGTACGGGAAGCGCGCCATCCGCAAGACCTTCGGCCGGCCTCGCGAGGTATGTCGAGTCCGCCTCGGATCAACCGCAGCAGCCAGAGGGCGGATGAAGGGCCTAATGGCGCTCGTCCGATTGCCGAGGGCGACGCTGCCGGCAGGCCGCCGAGGGATGCACCCTGAAAACGTCCCGGACTGCCTTACGGGCGCATTCATGATCGCTCGATGCACCCTCGTCGGACACCATGCCTTGAAGCTCCGGCCCCGTCACCCCCGTTTTCGGCGGCCGGCGAATTGCCGGCATTGTGACGAATGTCGGTTCGCAGCGTGCCCGACCCGGCTATAGGAACGGGCCGAGGGCCGCATCCAGAAGAGAAAGTGGAAAAATGAGCGAGCAACCGAAATACGGCTTCGAGACCCTGGCGATCCATGCCGGCGCGGCTCCCGACCCGACGACCGGTGCCCGGGCCACGCCGATCTACCAGACGACGTCCTTCGTCTTCGACGACGTCGACCATGCCGCCTCGCTGTTCAACCTGCAGCAGTTCGGCAATATCTACTCGCGCCTCACCAACCCCACGGTCTCGGTGCTCGAGGAGCGGGTCGCAGCGCTCGAGGGCGGGACGGCGGCCTGCGCCACCGCGTCGGGCCATGCGGCGCAGTTCCTCACCTTCCTCAACCTGATGAGCCCGGGCGACAACATCGTCTCGTCGTCCAAGCTCTACGGCGGCTCGATCAGCCAGATGAACCAGACCTTCCCGCAGTTCGGCTGGAAGGTCGCCTATGTCGACCCGCGCGAGCCCGAGAATTTCCGCGCCGCGATCGACGGCAAGACCAAGGCCCTCTTCATCGAGAGCGCCTCCAATCCGGACGGCATCGTCCCCGACATCGAGGTGATCGCCAAGATCGCGCACGCGGCCGGGATCCCGCTGGTCGTCGACAACACCTGCCCGACCCCCTATTTCTGCCGGCCCATCGAATGGGGTGCCGACGTCGTCGTCCATTCGCTGACCAAGTATATCGGCGGGCAGGGCAACTCGATCGGCGGGATGATCGTCGAAGGCGGCAAGTTCGACTGGGCCGCGTCGGGCAAGTTCCCGCAACTGACCGAGCCGTGCGCCGCCTATCATGGCCTGCGCTTCTACGAGACCTTCGGCGCCTTCGCGATGACCGTGCGCAACAAGGCGATCGGGCTGCGCGACATGGGCCCGTGCCTGTCGCCGATGAACGCCTTTTTGATCCTGCAGGGGGTCGAGACGCTGCCGCTTCGGATGGAGCGGCATGTCGCCAATGCCGACAAGGTCGCGGCCTGGCTCGCCGATCACCCGCAGGTGACATGGGTCTCCTATGCGCGGCTGCCGCAGAACCGCACGCCGCTGGTCGACAAGTACTGCCCGAAGGGGCTGGGTGCGCTCTTCACCTTCGGCGTCAAGGGTGGCTACGAGATGGGGGTCAAGGTGGTGAACAACTGCCAGATGATCAGCCACGTCGCCAATATCGGCGACACGCGGACGCTGATCATCCACCCCTCCTCGACGACCCACCGCCAGCTCACCCCCGAGCAGCAGATCGCGGCCGGCGCCGGGCCGGATGTCATCCGGCTCTCGGTCGGCATCGAGACGGTCGACGACATCATCGCCGACCTCGACCAGGCGCTCTCGAACGCCGCCTGAGCCGGGCGTTCGCGTCTGTGGAACGGGGCCTTCGGGCCCCGTTCTTTTTCGTTGGCAGGCATGCAATTCCGCCGGCCCTGCGGGGCCTGCCGACAGCCCATCCAACCATCTGAAAAACAACGAAAATTTTCCTGACGACAGGCGGTGTCGCGGCGACGCCAGAAGGCTTCTCTTTTGCGCCATTGCGGCGGCAACGGGCGCGCCCATATCCGCGTCGCCAAACCACTCGCTCCAGGGCCAATCGCCATGTCGCTCAACTTCGCCGCCCAGCTCGGCAACACCTTCGTCGGCGCCTTCGGCCCGTCACGCCCGACGCTCGCCCTGGCCCCGGCCCTGCCCCGGGAAGGCCTCGCCCGCCGCGCGGCGCGCGCGCTCTTCCAGCTGCCGGCCCGCCTCCTCGCCGGGCTCGAGCGGCGCCAGCGCGAGCGCGACGCGCTCGTCCGCTATGCCATGGCGGAAGGCCGTGAGCTCGGCCTCGGCCGGCGCCGGGTCGAGCGGGCGGTGCTGCTCACCGGCCGGGCCGACATGCTCTTCCCGTCCTATTTCGTGAACGCCGACCGGCGCTGACCCTACGGCGCTGACCGGGCGGCGGCTCAGGCGGCCGCGCTGGCCGGCTGGTCGGCTTTCCTGGCCCCGGCGTCGGGATTGGCCCAGGCATGAGCCTGGGCCACCGCGCGCTCCTCGCTGCCGACGATGAAGAGCAGCGGCTGGCCGGAGTCGGCCGGTCGTCCAGATCGCCCAGAGATGGGCGACGCCATGGCGGCCGAGTCGGTACGACCGTCCCTCGGCGGCCCAGAGATCGTTGAGCTCCTGGGCGAGCTTGGGGGTGCTCATCGCGGGATGCCTCTCGCATGCGCCCGGGGCGGACCCACGAGGCCCGCACCGGCGGAGGCTTCGACCTACGTCAGGTCGCCGCGAATTTCAACCCTTTGGTTAGTTTCGAGCGTTGCATCGCGCGACGGGCGATCGCTCAGCCGGCCACCTCGGCGAAGAGCCCGGTCATGGGCGCCTCGGCCCGCGCCCCGTACTGGCCGATGATGGCGGCCGCGGCCGAGCCGAGCCGGCCGCAGTGGCGAGGTCGCAGCCGGCGGTGAGCCCGCGCAGGAAGCCCGCGGCGTAGAGGTCCCCCGCCCCGGTGGTGTCGACCAGTCGCGCCGGCGGGACGGCGTCGATGACGTGCACCTCGTCGCCCCTGACGACCACCGAGCCCTTGGGGCCGCGGGTCAGCGCGGCGAAGCCGACATGGCGGCGGACCTGCTGGAGTGCCGCGTCGAAGCTCTCGACCTCGTAGAGGCTCTTGATCTCGCTCTCGTTGGCGAAAAGGACGTCGACGCGCTTCTCGACCAGCTCCCTGAACTCGGCGCGCCAGCGCTCGACGCAGAACGAATCGCTCAGCGTCAGCGCCAGCTTCCTGCCGGCGGCGTGGCAGATGTCGGCGGCCTTCTGGCAGGCGGCCTTGGCGGCCGGCTTGTCGTAGAGATAGCCCTCGAAATAGGTGACCTCGGCGCGGCGGACGAGGTCCTCGTCGACCTCCTCGGGGCCGAGATCGACGCAGGCGCCGAGATAGGTCTGCATGGTGCGCTGGGCGTCGTCGGTGACGAAGATCAGGCAGCGCGCGGTGGCGGGGCCGTCGGGCTGCGGCGCGGCATCGAAGCGGACGCCGGCGGCACGGATGTCGTGGGCGAAGATCCGCCCGAGCGCGTCGTCCCGGACCCGGCCGATATAGGCGCCGCTGCCGCCCATGGACGCGATCGCGGCGATGGTGTTGGCGCAGCTGCCGCCCGAGACCTCGCGGCCCGGGCCCATGCGGCGATAGAGGAATTCCGAGCGCTCCTCGTCGACGAGCGTCATCGCCCCCTTCTCGAGCCCCAGCTCGGTGAGCAGCCCGTCGTCGCTGTGGCTCAGCACGTCGACGATGGCGTTGCCGATGCCGAGGACATCGAGCTTCTGGCCGGTTGCGGCAGCGACCTGCATGCGCCTGGTATCCCCCGTTTGTCGAACCGCCGCCCGTTTAGCAGGCCACCGGCGCACGTCCAGTGCGGGGTTCGTGGCGGGAAGTCATCAACCCATCCTGGAACGATTGGAAGCACCGGTGCGATGACAATCGGAGGTTCCTTTCGGTTTGACTTCCCGAGCCGGCAGGGTCTAACTCCTCGCGATCCGCTGAGGAACAGTTTCGGTTGAGGCTTTCCAGAACAGGCTCTACCTCGCGGCCTTCCGCCCGCCTCGGCATCGGGCGACCTCCAGAACCGCAGCACGCAGGAACCTTCGATGTTTCGCAGAAAAGACAACGAGACGACTCCGGGCGGTGAGCCTCGCGCCGAGGCGCCGCTGGCGCGGCCCGTGGCCGAGGCGAAGCCGATGCCGCTGCCATCCGATGCGCCGCGTCGTGGCGTCGAGCCCGCGCCGGCACCCACGCCGGCTCCTGCGGCGACCGTCGATCCCGGTGGCAAGCGGCTCATGGTCGGTCGGGGGATCAGCCTTTCGGGCGAGATCACATCCTGCGACCGGCTGATCGTCGAGGGCGACGTGCAGGTCACGCTGAACGAGACCCGGGCCATCGAGATCGCCGAGAGCGGCCGCTTCACGAACGGCAAGGCGTCGGTCGAGGATGCCGAGATCAGCGGCATCTACGAGGGCGAGCTGACCGTGCGCAACCGCCTGCTGATCCGCGCCACCGGCCGGGTCAAGGGCGACGTCCGCTATGGCGAGCTGGAGATCGAGCGCGGCGGCAAGCTTTCCGGCAGCATCTCGATGATCGACGACCGGTAGCCGCCATGCTGCAGCCCGGGTCGCGCGTCGGGTCCCTGGGTATGTTGAGGGGGACGGCGGGCCGCCGCTTTGGCAGGCTCGGCGGCTGCGTGCTGGCCCTGGCCCTGCTCGCGGGCTGCACCGGCGGGCCGGAGCCCTTGCCGATCGAGGCCTATCTCGCCCCGCCGCCGCTCTGGCGCGGCCTGCCGCCGCCGGCGCCCGTGCCGGATCTCGCCCGCGACGTGCAGCTCGTGGGCATGGATTCCGGCGATCTGCGCAGCGTCTTCGGCGAGCCGGCGCTGGTGCGCGTCGAAGGCAATGTGCAGTACTGGCGCTATGCCTTCGCCGGCTGCAGCCTCGATCTCTTCGTCGACGCGCGCCCCGGCCAGCAACCCGAGGTCGTGCATTACGACCTGCGCCCCGAGCCGCTCTACGGCAACGGCAAGGCCGCTGCCGGCTGCGAGCGCCTGGCGCGCCAGCTCGACCATGGCCAGCAGCGCGCGGCGGCGCCGCGCGAGCTGCCGCCCGTCGAGAGCTTCTGAAGCCCCGTCCTACTTTTTCTCGGCTTTGCCCTGCACCACCTCGAGCGGCACGCCGAGGGCCTTGGCGAGGCTGACCTCGCCCGAGCCGCGGCGGAGCGCCTTGGGCTGGCTTTCGTGCGGCTTCCAGCCGGTCATCGAGACGATGTCGAAGCTCGCCCGCACCTTGCCGTCGGGGTCGGCGAAGCGTTCGCGCAGGGTGGCGTCGAGGCGGCCGAGCACCGACCGGAGGAGGGGGCCACGGGCCCTCTCGCCCAGCGCCTGCGCCTCGCCCATGGCGCGCAGGTCCATCAGCAGGCGGAGCGGCTCGGCGTAGCGCACGGTGAGCCGCTCGATATCGGCGACCGGCAGGGCGAAGCCGGCGCGCTGCAGGAGAGCGCCGGCATCGCGCACGTCGATCATCGGCGAGAGGCGGAGCCCGGCACCGCCGGTCATGTCGAGCTCGGCCGCCAGCAGGGCCTGGCGCAGCTCGTGCAGGGTCTCGCCGCCGGGAAAGGCCGCGAGCAGCAGGCCGTCGGCGGCGAGGCAGTGGCGGACCTGGGCGAGGAGCCCGGGCAGGTCGTTGACCCAGTGCAGGCTCATGGCGCTCAGCACGGTGGAGAAGGCGCCTTCGCGGAAGGGCAGCAGCTCCTCGTCGAGCAGGACGTCGGCCGGGGCCAGCTCGTCGGCGGTGACGACCCCGTCGACGCCAGGCCGCCGGCGGACGGCTGCGGCGAGGCCGCCATCCTGGGCGCCGAGCACCAGCACGCGGCCGAGGGGCCGGCGGATGTCGTCGAGCCGGTCGAGCAGCCGCTCCTCGATGGCCCGTCGCAGGAAGTCGGGGCCACCGGCGAAGCGGCGCCGATGCCGGCGGTGCCGGGCACGGTCGAAGGGGCCTCTCTGAGCGCTCATGGCGGCGAAGGTGGGGCGGCCGGCCGGCGGCGGCAAGCCCGAAGCAGCACTCAGCCCGCCGCCGTCTGGCGCATCTGCTCGGGCAGCCAGGTGGCGAGGCCGGGGAAGGCCACGAGCAGGCCGACCATGACGACGAGGAGGAGGAAGAACGGCAGGGCGGTGCGGGCGACGTAGAGGATGTTGTGGCCGGTGATGCCCTGCATGACGAAGAGGTTGAAGCCGACGGGCGGGGTGATCTGCGCCATCTCGACGACGACGACGATGAAGATGCCGAACCAGATCATGTCGATGCCGGCGGCCCGCACCATGGGCTCGACCACGGCCATGGTGAGCACGACGGCGCTGATGCCGTCGAGGAAGCAGCCGATGACGATGTAGAAGAGGGTGAGCGCTGCGATCAGCATCAGGGGCGAGAGCCCGAGGCCGGCGATCCATTCGGCGAGTGCGCGCGGCAGGCCGGTGAAGCCCATGGAGAGCGAGAGGAAGGCCGCACCCATCAGGATGAAGGCGATCATGCAGGAGGTGCGCACGGCACCCATCAGGCTCGCGGTGAAGCTCTCCCGGGTGAGCGAGCCCTGCAGGAGGGCGAGGAGCAGGGCACCGACCACACCGAAGCTGGCGGCCTCGGTGGCGGTGGCGAGCCCGGCATAGATGGCGCCGAGGACGGCCAGGATGAGGCCCAGGATCGGCAGGAGCCCGCCGCTCGAGCGGAGCTTCGCCATGAACGGGACATGGGCCTCGCCGCCCGGGATGCGGCCGGGGTGGAGCCAGGACCAGACGACGACATAGCCCATGAAGAGGGCGGCCACGGTGAGGCCCGGGATGATGCCGGCGATGAAGAGGCGGCTGATCGATTCGTTGATGGTGACGCCGTAGACGATGAGGATCAGCGATGGCGGGATCATCAGGCCGAGCGTGCCGGAGCCGGCCAGCGTGCCGATGATCATCTCCTCGGGATAGCCGCGCCGCCGGAGCTCCGGGATCGACATCTTGCCGACCGTGGTCATGGTCGCGGCCGAGCTGCCCGAGACCGCGGCGAAGACGGTGCAGCCGACGACATTGGTGTGCAGCAGCCGGCCCGGCCAGTTGGCGAGCCAGGGGGCGAGGCCCTTGAACATGTCCTCGGAAAGCCGGGTGCGGAAGAGGATCTCGCCCATCCAGATGAAGAGCGGCAGGGCGGTCAGCGTCCAGGAGGAGGCGCCGGTCCAGATCGTCGTGATCATGGCGTCGCCGGCGGGCCTGGAGGTGAAGAGCTCCATGCCGACGAGGGCGACGCCGAGCAGCGCCAGCGCCACCCAGACCCCCGAGCCCAGGAGGAGGAAGAGCACGAAGAGAAAGATGCCGGTCAGCGCGAACTCGTCCATCCCGCCGGCCCCTCCCGCTGGCGTCCGGCCGCGGCGTCTCGGCCGGTGCAGGCTAGCGGCTGTGGCGGCGGAGGCAAGTCCGAGCGATGTCGGTCGTCGGGCAAACGAAAGCAATCGCGGCAGGCTCTGGCATTTCGATCAGCTTTGGCTGATGAAGTCGCACCGACGACGCAGTAACGTCGAGCCGGCACATCGCTCGGATACAGGCAGCTGCCACTACGCTCTATCCGGGCATCGGTGTGATTGTGATGTGACTGAAGGCGGTTTCCGTGACCCGAGATGGGAAGCGGGTCCTGTCGTCACGTTTCACCCAAAATAGCAGTCCCGGCTGCACCGTTGTGCCGCTCAGCACGAGCGCGCCTAATCCTGTCATGCCGTATCATTGCAAGACGGATCGACGCTCCGCTTCCGATCATTGGCAGCCGAGCGATGTGTGGGTGAAGGTGATAGGTTGCTCGGTGGTCCAAGATCGATCTTATCCGTATAGATGTGGCAGTCTCGATGCAGCCGTCTCGACGCGATCTGCGGCGATCCGGGAGTGTATTGGCGTCGCTGGGCTGGCGACCTGAAGAAGCACGTCCCTGAGTTTCTCGATCGCTGCCTCCGTGGGATCAGTAAGACCGGAGGCTGGCCGCGCAGGAGGCGACAAGCCGTTGGCGGCGTCGCAGGGCGCCATCGGCCCGTGGCGCCCTTGTCATTTCATGTCATTGGCCAGGCTCTCGGGCCGAGCCTCCTTCAGGGTTCCCCTACTCCGCCGGTGCCCCCTGGAAGCTGCCTTGGGCTGCGGTGCGGCGGCGGCGGAGGTTGCGGAGGCGGTGGCGGAGGTGCTGCCAGCCGTCGGCGGTGGTCTGGCGGAGCATGAGGAGGCAGGGGGTCAGGACCAGCGTCAGGAGCGTGGCGAAGGTGAGGCCGCCGGCGACGGCGGTGGCGAGCTGGGCCCACCAGTCGGCGGACGGGCCGCCCAGGGTGATGGTGCGGGCGAAGAGGTCGACATTGGCCTTCAGCACCATCGGCGCGAGGCCGAGGATGGTGGTGATGGTGGTGAGCATGACCGGGCGGAGGCGCTGGGCGCCGGTGCGCAGGATGGCCTCGCGGACGTCGAGGCCGCGTCTCCTCAGCTCGTTGAAGGTGTCGATCAGGACGATGTTGTTGTTCACGACGATGCCGGCGAGGGCGATGACGCCGATCCCCGACATGACGATGCCGAAGGGCTGGTTGGTGACGAGCAGGCCGAGCAGCACGCCGACGGTCGAGAAGACGACGGCGGAGAGGATCAGGCCCGCCTGGTAGAAGCTGTTGAACTGGGTGACGAGGATGATGGCGATGAGGAAGAGGGCGACGCCGAAGGCCTTGGAGAGGAAGGCCTGGGCGTCGCGCTGCTCCTCGTCCTCGCCCTTGAAGACGACCGAGACGGCGGGGTCGAAATCCTGGGCGGCGAGCCAGGCGCGCAGCTCCTGGACCTTGTCGTCGGCGAGGACGCCGGGGGCGACGTCGGCGCTGACCGTGTAGATGCGCTTGCCGTCGATCCGGGTCAGGTCGCCGGTGCGCGGCTCGGCGCCGAGATCGACGAAGCTGGAGACCGGCATGGTGCCCTTGGCGGTGTTGACGATCAGCCGGTCGAGCTGGCCGAGATTGCGGTATTCCACCGGGAAGCGGGCGCGGATGTCGACCTCGTCGTCGGCGTCGTCGGGGCGGTAGGTGCCGAGCAGCACGCCGTTGCTGACCATCTGGACGTGGGCGCCGATGGTGGCGATGTCCGTGCCGAGGCGGCCGGCCTGCTCGCGATCGACCCGCATCCGCCATTCGATGCCGGGAATCGCCCGGCTGTCGGTGACCTCGCGCAGGCCGGTCATGCCGTCGACATGCTCGCGGATGGCGGCAACGACCGGCGGCAGGCGGTCGGGCAGGTTCGAGCCGATCTCGACCTGGATGGGCTTGCCGACGGGCGGGCCGGCCTCCTCCTCGCGCTCCTCGACATGGATGCCGGCGAGCCCGTCCACCCGCTCCGCGATCTCGGCGAAGATCTCCACGGCCGGGCGGCGGGTCTGCCAGGGCTCGAACTCGAGCTGGAGGATGCCGATCACGTCCTCGTCGATGCCGTTGCCGCGAAAGCTGAGGGCCGTGCGGGCGTAGACCTGGCGGATGCCCTCGACGCCCTGGATGCGGCGCTCGACCTCCGATACCAGGGCATCGCGCTCGCGGACCGAATGGTCGCCCCGCGCATGCACCATGAGCTGGCCGCGCTCGGGCTCGACGCTCGGGAAGAACTCGACGCCGCGGCCATAGGTGCCGTAGGCCCACCAGGCGCCGACGGCGATCAGGCCTGCTGCCAGCGCCACGAGGGCCGAGCGGCGGAGCAGCCGGTCGAGCACGCGGACATACCAGCCGGTGACGCCACCGAGCTCGCGCAGGTCGCCGCCCTCGCTGGCGTTGAGGAGCTTCATGGTGGCGGGGTCGGTGGCGGTCGCCTTGCCGAAGATCGAGCCCAGGGCCGGGACGAAGACCAGCGCCATGAGGAGCGAGGCGGCGAGCGTCGCGAGCAGCGTGATCGGCAGGTATTTCATGAAGTCGCCGACGATGCCGGGCCAGAAGAGGAGCGGCAGGAAGGCGGCGAGGGTGGTGAGCGTCGCCGACATGATCGGCGTGGCCATGCGCTCGGCCGCGAGCCGGTAGGCGTCGCGCTTGGCCATGCCCTCGGACATCTTGCGGTCGGCGAGCTCGGTGACGACGATCGCGCCGTCGACCAGCATGCCGACGGCGAGGATGAGGGCGAAGAGGACGACCATGTTGATGGTGAGGCCGAAGAGGCCGAGCACCAGGATGCCGGTCAGGAACGAGCCGGGGACGGCGAAGCCGACGAGCAGCGCGGAGCGCAGGCCCAGGGCTGCCACCACCACGATCATGACGAGGAGCACGGCGGCGAGCACGTTGTTCTGCAGGTCGGTCAGCATCGAGCGGACATTGTCCGACTTGTCCTGGGCGTAGCCGACCTCGACGCCGGGCGGCCAGCCCTGGCGCGCCTCCTCGACCGTCGCCCGGACCTCGGCGATGGTGTCGATGATGTTGGCACCGATGCGCTTGCTGACCTCGAGCGCCAGGGCCGGGCGGCCGTCGACCCGGGCGAAGCCCACGGGGTCCTTGAAGGTGCGGCGCACCGAGGCGACGTCGCCGAGCCGCACGACCGCCTCGCCGTCCACCTTGAGCGGCAGGCGCATCAGGTCCTCCCAGGTCTCGAAGACGCCCGGCAGCTCGAGGTTGAAGCGGCCGCCGCCGGCATCGAGGGCGCCGGCGGCGACGAGCTGGTTGTTGCGATCGACGGCGCGCACCACCGATTCGAGCTCGAGCCCGTAGCTCTCGACCGCGAGCGGCTCGACGATCGCCTCGAGCAGCTCCTCGCGCTCGCCGGCGATCTCGACCTCGAGGACGTTGCGCAGGCCTTCGATGCGGTCCTGGAGGTCGCGGGCGAGGCGCAGGAGCTCGCGCTCGGGCACGTCGCCCGAGAGGGTGACGACGAGCACCGGGAAGAGGGCGAGGTTGATCTCCTGCACGGACGGCTCGTCGGCGCCGGCCGGCAGCTCGGCCTTGGCCCGGTCGACCTTGTCGCGGACGTCGCTCACCGCCTGGTCGATGTCGACGCCGGTGTCGAACTCGACGGTGATGGTCGCCCGGCCCTGGGCCGAGACCGACTTGATCTCCTTGACCCCTTCGAGGCCCTGCAGCTCCGCCTCGACCGGCCGGGCGAGGAGCCGCTCGGCATCGTAGGCGGAGATGCCCTCGTAGGGCACCGCGACGTAGACGAGCGGGATCTGGATATCGGGCTCGGCCTCCTTCGAGATGCTGTTGTAGGCGACGGTCCCGGCGACCAGCAGCAGGGCCAGGATCAGCAGGACCGCCCGGGTGCGCTCGAAGGTGGTGGCGATGAGGGCGTTCACTGCCCGGTTCCGGGCGCAGTTCCGGAGTCGCCGCCGGCGACGAGGGCGGCAACGGTGGCCTCCGGCACGGCCTCGACCGCCTGGCCGGGCGTGACGAAGCCCTGGCCCACGGTGATGAGGTCGATGGTCGAAGGCAGGCCGGCGAGCCAGACGACGTCGCCCTCGGCCCGGACGATCTCGGCCGCATGGAAGGCGACCCTGCCTGCGTCGTCGACCGACTTGACGCCGAGCACGCCCCGATCGTCCAGGACCAGGATGCCGGGCGAGGCGGCGTGGGCCGGGACCGGCTCGAGGTCGATGGCGACGGTGGTGCTGATGCCGGCCGGGATCCTGAGATCCGGGTTGGGCAGCACGATCTCGACGCGGAAGGAGCGGGTAGCCGCGTTGGCCTGGCGGGCGACGAAGCGCACCCGGCCCTCGCGCCGGGTGCCGTCGATGAACTTCACCTCGGCCGTGCTGCCCGGCGCGATGCTCAGGATCGCCGCCTCGGGCACGTCGGTGACGACGAGGAGCGGATCAAGCTCGACGAGGGTGCCCACCGTGTCGCCGACCTCGAGGAAGCTGCCGAGCTCGATCGGCCGCTCCTCGAGCACGCCGGCGAAGGGTGCCGCGATGCTGGTCTGCTCCAGCGCCACCTCGCTGCGGCGGACCTGGTAGCGGGCCTGCTCGAGCGCCGCCCGGGCACCGGCGACCTGGGTCTCGGCCTGAAAGCCGCGCTGGCCCAGGCGCTCGGCCGCCTCGTCCTCGATCCGCCGCTGCTCGAGCGTGGCCCTGGCCTCGGCCAGGGCGGCCTCGCGGTCGCGCGGGTCGAGGCGGACGATGAGATCGCCCTCGGCGACATGGTCGCCCTTCTCGCCCTGGATCTCGATCACCTCGCCGGCGACCTCGGCGGCGATGCGCACGGTGCGGTTGGCCTGGGTCCGGCCGTTGAGCAGCTGCTGGCGCGCCATCGGCTCGGCCACCGAGCGGCGCACCCGGACCCGGGTCAGGCGCTCGCTCGCCGTCGCTTCGACGGCCGGGGCCGTGGGCCCGGCCGGTGCGGCCGCGGGGGCGAGGCCGAGGAGCGGGGCCAGATGCGGCGAGGCGAGCCAGCCGGCGACCGCCAGGGCCAGGAGCACGGCGAGGAGGGTGGCGCGGCGCATGGCTATTCCCCGGCCAGGGTCGCCGGCCGCGGAGCCGGGTCGTTGGCGGCTTCACGCGGCAGGTCGGCCGCCTCGTCGAGGCCGGCCCCGCCCTTGAGGCGGCGGGCCAGCTGCGGCCGCTGCCGCTTGCAATAGGCGAGCGCCGCGGCGAGCACGGTGCGGCCGAAGCCGAGCGCGAAGCGCTGGCCCGGGGTCAGCTCGGGCGGCCCCGCCGGGCCGTCGAAGACGGCGAGGTCGTCGACCAGCATGGTCTCGAAGGATTCGATCATCTCGCCCAGCACCTCGTCCACCCGCTCGGGCGGCAGGAGGTGGGCGAAGTACATGAGCGCCAGGAACTCCGAGCGCACCTTGTGGCGCGGTGCCGTGGTGACCAGCTCGGCTTCCAGCGCCGCACGGCCGGCGTCGGTGATGTGGTAGACCTTCTTGTCCGGCCGCTTCTTCTGCTCGACGCTGGTGACGGTGACCAGCCCGTCGCGCTGCAGCTCGGCCAGCGCCGGGTAGATCGAGCCGAACCCGGCGACGAAGAAGTAGCGGAACACCTCCTCGCAGGTTCGCTTGATGTCGTAGCCGGTCAGGTCCTGCGCGGTCAGCACGCCGAGGCAGAGTGTCTTGACGTCCATGAGGGCCCCATCGTTATCTCGACCCGATATATATTGGATCGATATATTCCGGCAAGCCCAACGATCGGACAGGTCGTCACATGGCGCCCTCGGCCCGGGCGATCTCGGTCACCACCCACTGCACGATCTGCCTGAGCACGCCGCCGAGCGCCTCGTCATAGGCGAGGACGACGCGATCGAGGCTGGTGCCGTCGGCGCGGGCGAACTGCTGGGCGGCGAAGCTGGCGAGCGGTTGCCGGCGCGGCATGCCCAGGAGGCGCGCCTGCAGGCGCACATTGACCAAGGGCGGCTGGTCGAGCCCCTGGTCGTACTCGGCCTGGAACTCGCGGATGTGCAGCCTGAGGACATAGTCGGGCCGCAGGCTCTGGGCGTCGGGGCCGAGCACGTCGAGGCTGCCGCTGGCGTCCAGGGATTCGGTCACCAGCGTCTGCACCATGATCGGCACCACCTCGACCCACAGCGCGTCGGCGTAGTAGTCGAGCAGGGTCGGGTCGGGCTTGAGCGCGATGCGCGCCGTGTTCAGCCCGCCGGCGGCGGATGGCGGCTCCACCAGGATGCGGACGTCGAGCTCGTCGAGCCCCTCGTTGAAGGTCGTCTTGGGCGTCAGGTTGTAGAGGGTCGGCGCCCGCTGCCCGGGGAGCGGGATGAGCGAGGCGCAGGCGCAAAGCGGCAGGCCGAGGGCGCCGGCCAGGAGGCTGCGCCGACCGAGCCGGCCGGGGCGCAGGCGCCTCATGGCGGGGTGAAGCCGCGGCGGCTGCCGCCGATGATGAAGCCGGCCGGGTCGCGCTCGAAGTCGGTGGCAATGCGGCTCAGTGCTGCGACCAGCACGCGGATCTCGCGGACCATCTCGCCGAACTCGTAGAGGCCGCCATCGCCGAAATCGACGATCGGCTGCTCCGATTCGGCGAGCAGCCGGTCGATCCGCCAGGCGAGGTTCCGGGCAGCACCGGCCGCCGCCTCGACCTCGCCCAAGGCCGCCCCGCCGCTCTCGCCGAGTGCCGCCAAGGGCTTCAGGGCCTCGAGCGTGGCGCGCGCCTCCTCGCCGAGCCGGACCCCGACGCCGAGCAGCCGGTCGAGGTCGTCGCCGCGCGAGGCGAGAGTCCCGGTCAGCGCCTCGAGATGGTCGAGCGTGTCGCCGAGGGCTGCGATATTCGCGTCCGAGAGTGCCGTGCCCAGCCGCTCCAGCACGGTGACGCCGCGGGCGAGGAGCAGCGGGGTGGAGGTGAAGACCTGCTCGAGCGCCGAGGGCAGGCCGGCGATGCGCGGCGGCCCGCCATCGGGGGCGACGGCCGGCGGGGCGGCAGGGTCGCCGCCGCGCAGCTCGACCACGACGAGCCCGGTCACACCCTGCGGCACCAGCATCGCGGTCGTGGCGGAGGTCACAGGCGTGGTCTGGGCGAGCTCGACGGTGACGAGCACCCTGGTCGGGTCGTCGCGGTCGATGGCGATGGCAGTGACCCGGCCGACCGGCACGCCGCTGTACACCACCTGGCTGCCCTGCTGCAGGCCGAAGACCGAGCCCTGGAAGAGGATCTCGTAGGTGGTAAAGGTCTGGTCGACGTCGCGCTTGGCAAGCCAGACGCCGAACAGCACCGTGCCGATGCTGAGCAGCAGCACGAAGAGGCCGACGATGAAGTGGCTGGCCCGGGTCTCCATCAGCTTTCTCCACCGGCCGCCGCACGGCCGCGCGGGCCGGCGAAATAGGCCTGGATCCAGGGGTGCGGGTTGGCCCGCAGCTCGGTGAGCGTACCGATCGTGGTGTCCTTGTCGACCAGCACGGCGATGCGATCGGCGGTGCGCTGCAGGGTGTCGAGGTCGTGGGTGATCATGACGACGGTCAGCCCGAGGGCCGCCTGCAGCGAGCGGATCAGCTCGTCGAAGGCCGCGGCCGCGATCGGGTCGAGCCCGGCGGTCGGCTCGTCGAGGAAGAGGATCTCGGGGTCGAGCGCCAAAGCGCGGGCCAGGCCGGCGCGCTTGCGCATGCCGCCGGAGAGCTCGGCCGGGTATCTGGACCCCGCCGCCGGCGACAGGCCGACCAGCGCCAGCTTGAGCCCGGCGAGCTCGTCGAGCAGGCCCGGCCGCAGGCGGTGCCAGGTCTCGAGCGGCACCTCGATGTTCTGGGCGACGGTGAGCGAGCCGAAGAGGGCGCCGTCCTGGAAGAGCATGCCGGTCCGGGCCCGAAGCGCCTGGCGCGCCCTGTCGCCGAGCGCCCCCAGATCCTCGCCGAAGAGCCGGATGCTGCCGGATTTCGGCCGCAGGAGGCCGGTGATGGTGCGGATCAGGACCGACTTGCCGGTGCCCGAGCCGCCGACCACGGCCATGATCTCGCCCCGGCGCACGCGCAGCGAGAGGCCATCGTGGACGGTGGTCGCACCGAAGGTGGTGACCAGGCCTTCGACCTCGATGACATGCTCCGGGGCGGCCATGGCTCAGATCCCGAAGGTCGCGAAGAGCATGGAGAAGAGGGCGTCGACGACGATCACCGCGAAGATGGAGACCACCACCGACTGGGTGGTCAGCCGGCCGACGCTCTCGGCATTGCCTTCGACCTGGAGCCCCATGTAGCAGCCGATCGTGGCGATCAGCACGGCGAAGACCGGCGCCTTGATCATGCCGGCGACGAAGAGGTCGATGCCGACCGCGGCCTGGAGCTGGCGGAGCAGGAGCACGGTCGGGATGTCGAGAAGGAAGATGACGACGAGCCCGCCGCCGACCAGCGCCATCAGGTTGGCGAGGAAGGTCAGGAGCGGCAGGCTGACGGCGAGGGCGACGAGGCGCGGCGTGACCAGCACGGCGAAGCGGTCGAGGCCGATCACCTCCATGGCGTCGAGCTCCTCGTTGACCTTCATGGTGCCGATCTGTGCGGTGAAGGCGCTGCCGGAGCGGCCGGCCACCATGATCGCGGTCAGGAGCACGCCGAGCTCGCGCAGGGTGGAGACGGCGACCAGGTTGACGGTGAAGATCTCCGCCCCGAACTGGCGGAGCTGGTCGGCGCCCTGGTAGGCGAGCACGATGCCGATGAAGAACGCCATGATGGCGATGATCGGGATGGCGTTCACGCCGGTCTGCTCGATGTGATGCACGATCGAGGTGAAGCGCAGGCTGCGGGGCCGCAGGAGCTGGCGCAGGAGGGAGAGGGTCACGGCCCCGGCGAAGGAGAGGAAGCGGGCAGCCTCCTTCGCCGCGTGCACCGTCCCGGCACCGGTGCGCAGCACCAGCCGGAGCCAGGGGTGGTCGCGGGGCGGCGGGTCGCAGGGGGCGGCCTGCGAGCAGCGCAGCAGCTCGAGGAGGGCCGCGTGCGCCGGCCGGGCGCCCACCAGCTCGACCGCCACCCGGGCCGCCTCGAGGGCGCGGATGGTGCGGACGATCAGCCAGCCGCCGGCGGTGTCGAGCTGGTCGAGCTCCTCGGCCACGATGCGCGCCCGGCGCGGCGGCGTCTCGCCGAGTCGGGCGAGGGCGGCCTGGAGGTCCTGGTCCAGGCGGGCGAGATGGGCGAGGCGCCAGTTGCCGCCGAGGCGCAACGTCGCCGCCTCCGGCCCCGCCACGGTTTCGACCCAGGCCGTCACGGCCGCCTCGTGCCCCGGCGCACGCGCCCGCCGGCCGGCCTCAGATCGGGTCCCCGTCGAGCCGGCGCCGCAGCTCGATGATATGCGTCCGGGCACCGGGCAGATAGGGGTGAACGGCGAGCGCCGCCTCGAAGCTGCGGAGCGCCGCCGCCGGGCGGTCGAGGCCGAGCATGATGAGGCCGAGGCCCGAGAGGGCGCCGAAGTGCCGGGGCTCCAGCTCCAGCGTGTGCTCGATATCGTCGATGGAGGCGGCGTAGTTGCCCATGAGGTAGTGCAGCGTGGCCCGCTTGTTCCAGGCCTCGGCGAAGCCGGGCTCGCGCTCCACCAGCCGGTTGAAGCTCAGCACCGCGAGCGGCAAGGCGCCGGCGCCCATGGCCCGGCTGCCCTGGCGCATCAGCCGGGCGCTGGCCGGGTCCGGCGTCTCGTCCCAGATGCGCCAGATCTCCGCCTCGATCGGCTGGGCGGCCTCCTCCGACCCTGCCGTCTGCAGGGCGGCGAAGAGCGGGTCGAGGCGGGCATCGTCCTGATCGGCCCGTGCGGGTCCCAGGGTCAGCCAGCAGGCCACGAGCCACAGCAGCACCCGCAAGCCTGTCATCCCCGGGCCTCAACCGGCCGCCGCGACCGCACCGTTGGCGAGCGCGCGGGCCTCGAGACGGTCCAGGGCCGCGCGCAGCAGGCCGTCGATCACCTCCATGTCGTAGATCCCGCCATGGGTGCTCTCCGGGATGGTCTCGATCATGACCGGGTCGACGAGCGCCTCGATCAGGCGCTCCGAGCGCTCGCGCGGCACGATCCGGTCGTCGCTCGCCAGGATGACGGCGGTTGGCACCGACTTGCCTTCGAGGTGCGCCGTGCTGCGGAAAGGGTGCTTGAGCAGGTAGCGCACCGGCACCACCATGTAGCGGCTGGCCGCCACGGCCTCGATCGAATCGAAGGGCGTCACCAGGAGCTGGCCGGCGAGCGGGCGCTGCGCCGCGAGATAGGCGGCGACACCCGAGCCGAGGCTGAAGCCGAAGGCGTAGGTGCGCTCGGGTGCCAGCCCCTTGACCATGGTGTCGTGGATCAGGAGCGCATCCTCGAAGAGCGCCGCCTCGCTCGGCCGGCCCTCGGACGGCTTGTAGCCCCGGTAGTGGAAGACGACGATGTCGACATCCTTCAGGCGGTGCGCCAGAAAGGTGGTGCAGTCGTCGGCGTTCCAGGCATTGCCGCTGAAGCCGATGACGAGGCCGCGGCTCTTGCCCGTGGCACGGACGAGATTGCCGATCAGCCGGTCGCCGTTGGCGGCGCGCAGCTCCAGCCGCTCGTTGCCGGGCGGCAGGGGGTAGCTGCCCTTCGCGGCCATGTCGCGGCGGAAGATCATGCTGTCCTGCATGAGATAGAGCCCGCCGACCAGGATGCCGTAGAGGGCGACGCCGCCCAGGATGATGTTCACCAGCCAACTCCAACACGACTCCGCATGGAGATAGGATGCCGGCCGCCCCCGAGCCAGTCACCTGCGACGATGACGGAAGCGGCCTCCTGCCGACCGCCCTGGTCACCGGCGGTGCCGTCCGCGTCGGGCGCATCCTGGCCCTGGCCCTGGTCGAGCTGGGCTTCGCCGTGGCGATCCATTGCAACCGGGCGACCGAGGCGGCCGCGGCGCTGGCCGGGGCGATCGGCGCGCAGGGCGGCCGGGCGGTCGTGGTCGCGGGCGACCTCACCGATCCCGGCAGTGGCGACGCGGTCATCGGGGCGGCTGCGCGCGCGCTCGGCGAGCCGCTCGGCGTGCTGGTCAACAATGCCGCTCTCTTCGTCGCCGATTCACTGCCCACCCTGGAGCCTTCGACCCTGCGCCGGCAGCTCGCCGTCAATCTCGAGGCCCCGGCCCTGCTCGCCCGGGCCTATGTGGCGCAGCTGCCGGCGGCCGCCCCCGGCCTTATCGTCAACCTCTCGGACCAGCGCGTCGCCAACCCGACGGCGCATTACCTGAGCTACTCGATCAGCAAGGCCGGGCTCGAGATGCTGACCGCCGTGCTGGCACGCGCGCTCGCCCCGCGCATCCGCGCCGTCAATCTCGCCCTGGGCCAGGCCCTGCCGGCGCCGGGCATGGACCCGGCGCGCTTCGCCGAGCTGGTCGAGGCGACGCCGCTCGGGCGGGCGACCGGTGCGGGCGAGATCGCCCGTGCCGTCCAGCTCATCGTGCGCTCGCCCTCGATGACCGGCACGACCCTGACGCTCGACAGCGGGCTCGCCACCGGCTGGCAGACGCCGGCCTGAGCGCCGCCGGTCAAAGCAGCGATTCGCGGCGGCGCTGCTGGCGCAGCAGCCAGGGGGTGATGTCCTCGTGCGTCATCGGCGGGTCGCTCATCAGGCATTCGGCGGCGTCGCAGCCGGCCCGCTTGAGCATCTGCAGCTGGCTGTTGCCCGGCACCTCCTCGGCAACCAGCCGCACCCCGAGATGCCGGCCGAGCTGGATGACGGCGTCCGCGAAGAGGGTCCGGTGCCGGTCGCCCGGCACGCCCTCGAGCAGGGACTGCGCCAGCTTCAGGGTCTCGATCTCCTGGTCGCGGAGCAGGGTCAGGGAGAGCATGGCGTCGCCATAGCCGCGCACCGCCACACGGATGCCCCGGCTGCGCAGCTGGTCGATCGTCCGCAGGCCGCTGGTGCGGTCCTCGTAGAGCGTCGATTCGTCGAACTCCAGCTCGAGGCTCGCGGGCTCGAGCGCATGCCGGCCGAGGGCGTGGAGCGCCCGGTCGGCGGTCTCGACCCAGCCGTCGCCCGGCGGCTGCAGGATGGGGATGGCGAGATGGTCCACCCGGCAGCCGGCGGCCCGGATGGCCGCGAGCTGAGCGGCACCGGCCTCGATCATCCAGTCGGTCAGGCGCGGCAGGAATTGCGGCCCCTCGACCATGGCGAGGAAGCGGTCGGGACCGAGCACACCTCGCTCGGGGTCGCGCAGCCGGGGCCGGGCGGCGAGGCCGACCAGAGGCGAGCGGAGGGTGACCTGCGGCTGGAAGTGGAGCTCGAAGCGCTGCTCCTGGAGGGCACGATCGAGGCCCCCCTTCGGCGCCGGCTCGACCATCCGGCCGGCCAGAGCCGGCGTGATCCGGCCGCTGACGGCGGAGAGGCTCGTGTCGTGGAACCGGCAGGCCCGGCCGCCGGCCTGCTTGGCGCGATGCATCGCCGCCTCGGCGAGCCGGAGCAGCTCGTCGGCGGAGCTGGCGTCGATGGGGTAGAGGGCGACACCGAAGCTCGCCGTCGGGCGCAGGACCTCGCCGGCCAGCGCCGTGGGCGCCTCGATCACCTCCATCAGCTTCTGCACGACGAGGGCCGCGTCCTCGGGCCGCTGCAGGTTCTCGATCAGCACGGCGAAGCTGTCGGCGTCGAAGCGGGCGATGGTGTCGGTCTCGCGCAGGCGATGGCCCAGGCGCTCGGCGACGATGCCGAGCAGCCGGTCGCCGGCATCGTGGCCGAGCCGCTCGTTGATGGCCCGAAACCCGTCGAGATCGAGGGCGATGACGCCGGCCCCCAGGCGATGCCGGCGGGCGGCGGCCAGCGCCTGGTGCACGCGATCGAGGAAGAGCGTGCGGTTGGCGACGCCGGTCAGCCGGTCGGTGGCGGCCGGCGGGTCGATCCGCCGGGTGTTGCGGCTACGGTTGATGGCGAAGCGGATGCAGCGGTCGAGCCGGCCGGTGTCGAGCTCGTCCTTGTCGAGATAGTCGGCGATGCCGACCTCCAGGGCCGCCCGCTCGAGCTCCGCGTCGCCGACGCCGGAAACGAGGATGATGGGCCGCTTGAAGCCGCGGCGGATGGCGATCTCGGCGAATTCCAGGCCGGTCCGGCCGGCGAGGCGGTAGTCGGCGAGGCAGGCGTCGAACCGGTCCGTCGCGATCTGCCTGAGGCCGGCCTCGACGCTGCTCGCCCAGACGACCTCGAAGCGGGTCTCCGGCGCCCGGGAGAGCAGCTCCTCGGTCAGGTCGTAGTCCTCCTCGTCGTCCTCGACGATCAGGAGGCGGATGATCGGCCGCTCGCTGCTCTGCAGCAGCGACTCCTCGATGCCCGGATCGGCAGGCTCGTGGTCACCGAGGCGGACCGGGCCGCGCAGCGTGTCGAGCGGCACGACGTCGCCGCTCTCCACCGGTCGTGTTCCGCGACTGCCCATGCCTGCGTCGCTGACGACGGGAAGCCGGTCGGTGCGTGGTGCCATCGTGGTCATGAGCGCAAGTCGGAACCCGATTTAAACCATTAATAGATTAACGCTATAGTTTGACACTCGGGGGTTGTCGAGGGCTCGCATCGAATGGTAGTCCGGTATGACTGCGGGTGTCGCGCCGTTGACGCAGCCGGCGACCGGTGAGCAAGCCGAAGCTCGCAATTTCTGGGATGGAGGCTGGAAGCGATGACGTCGAACCAAGAGTTCAACGGCATAGTGTCCATCGACGAGTTTCTCGATTGGTGGTTGCACCATTCGGTGTTGGAGGCGAAGGAAGCGGCGATTCTCGACCACTACTACGGCAGCTACCGGCGACACTTCGGCCCTTATGCCCGTCACCACTATGCCAGCCAGAGCCAGGAGATCGAGGCGCTGGCCAAGCTGAAGCCGGGTGCGCGGCTGCTCGAGATCGGGGCCGGCTGCGGCACCGAGGCGCTCTGGTTCGCGCTCCGCGGCTGCTCGGTCCTGGCCATCGACGTCGACCGGGAGCGCCTCGCGGTCGCGGCGGCGCGGCAGGCGGTGGTCGAGCGGATCATCGGGCGGAAGCTGGATCTGGAGTTCCGGCTGGCCTCCGTCTTCGAGCTCGCGTCCGAGCCCGCTTTCGACCTGGTCTGGATGGAGCAGGCCTTCCACCACGTCGAGCCGCGACAGCAGCTCTATGCGACGCTCGGCGCCCTGGTCCGGCCGGGCGGGCATGTCGTCATCGCCGACACCAATGGCTGGAACCCGCTGCTCCAGGCCAGGCTCTTTCAGCAGCGCGGCTGGCAGACGATCGTCGACCGCACCCTGCCGGACGGCCGGCGCCTGTATTATGGCCAGGAGCGCATCAGCATTCCCACCGCCCTCGCCCGGGGCTTTGCCGCGGCCGGCTTCGATCGGCGGTCGGTGCGCTATTTCCGCGTGATGGCCAATAGCGCGCTCGCCGATCGCTGGCTGCGGTGGGAGCGTCTCGTGCCCGGCTGGCTGTTGCCGGCCTTCACCCACTACGTGCTGACGCTGCGGCGGGCCGCTACTGCGTAAGCGGCGAGCGCAGAAAGGTGTCGGGGGCGGGCTGGACGACGATCGCCGTGCCGTTGTCGATCTCGAGCACGGCGAGGCCGTGGTCGGTGGTGCCGTCGGCCTTGAGCCGGAAGATCCCGGCCCGGCCGATGAAGCCGCTCGGATCGACCAGCACGTCGCGCGGGAAGCTGCGGTCGCTGGCCGCGACCACGGCGGCGAGCGCCGTCGCATCATAGGCGAGGCCGGCCAGCGTCGCCGGCTTGCGCTGGAAGGTGCGCTCGAACTTCGCCTGGAAATTGCGCTCGCCCTCGGGCGAGAGGCCGGCATACCAGCCGCCCTGCAGGGTTTCCTCGAAGAGCAGCCGGGGATCGTCCTCCCAGAGCATGGTGCCGAGCGGGCGGGTGGTCCGCAGGTCCACGTCGTAGAAGGCGAGCAGGGCGCCGATCGAGCGGAGCCTGGCGCCGCCATCGGCGATCAGGATGGCATCGAAGATGCGGGTGTTGCCGCTGGTGCCGGGCGGGCTGTCCTCCGGCGGCTCGCGGTAGCCCGTGAACTCGCGGACCACCCGCGCCGCCTCGCGCTCGTCCGGCGGGTAGAAGGCATAGGCCGGGCCGTCCAGACCGGCGACGGAGCCCTGGAGCGCCGCGGTGAAGCCGTTGATGGCCCGCCGCCCGTAGGCGTCGTCCGGGGCGAGGGCGCCGATGCGCATCAGGCCCTGCTCGCGGGCGAAGCTCATGACGCGGGCGACCTGCTCCTCCGGGCGGAAGCCCAGCACCCAGACATCCCCGCCGGCGACCGCCGTGTCGTTGGAGAACGAGACGACCTTGATCCCGTGCTCCTTGGCGACCGTGGCGACCGCGGCGGTGGAGGAGGAGAAGAGCGGGCCGAGGATGAGCTCGGCGCCGGCGGCGATGGCGTCCTCGGCGGCGGCGGTGGCCCCGGCCGGCGTGCCGCCGGTATCGCGGGGCAGGAGCGTCATGTCGGTGGGGCCGACGTCGAAGAGGGCGATCTCGGCCGCATCGAGCATGTCCTGCCCGACACTGGCCGCCTGGCCGCTGAGGGGCAGGAGGAGGGCGATCTTGACCGGCCCGACCGGCACCGGCTCCGGCTCGGCCACCACCGGTGGCGGTTGCTCGTAGACCGGGCCGGTGGTTTCCTTGGCACAACCGGCCAGCGCCAGGATCAGACCGACCGCGGCGAGCCAGGGAAGGGAGTCTCTTGACCTCGCCATCGCCCGATTCCGTAAAACCATTGCGCGAAACCTGCGCGGACGAAACTAGGGGAGGCCGGCGCCCGAGTAAACTCGCTGCTGGCCTCTATCTGGTGGCGACCCCGATCGGCAATCTCGGCGACATCGGCGAGCGGGCGAAGGCGGTGCTGGCGGCCGTCGACCTCGTGCTCTGCGAGGACACCCGCCACAGCGGCCGGCTGCTGGCCGCGCTCGGCATCGCAGCGAGCCTGCGGCCGTATCACGAGCACAATGCCGCGAGGGTTCGCCCCGGCCTGGTCGAGCGGCTCGCCGCCGGCGGCACGCTGGCGCTGATCAGCGACGCCGGCATGCCGGCCATCGCCGATCCCGGCCACAAGCTCGTCAGAGACGCGATCGCGGCCGGCGTGCCGGTCAGCGCCGTGCCCGGCCCCTCGGCCGGGATCATGGCGCTCGCCATCTCGGGCCTGCCGACCGACCGCTTCTTCTTCCAGGGCTTCCTGCCGGCGAAGGGCGTGGCGAAGCGGCGCGTGCTGCAGGAGCTGGCCGCCGTGCCGGCGACGCTGGTGCTCTTCGAATCGCCGCAGCGTATCGCGGGCACGCTCGGCCTCGCGGCCGAGGTGCTGGGCGAGCGCCCCGCCGCCATCGCCCGCGAGCTCACCAAGCTGCACGAGGAGGTGCGGCGCGGGTCGCTGGGCGAGCTCGCCGCGGCCCTGGCGCGGGAGCCGGCACCCAAAGGCGAGATCGTGCTGGTGATCGGCCCGCCGCCCGAGGCGCCGGAGGTGCTCGACGAGGCCGCACTGGACGGGCTGCTCGAGGCGGCGCTGCGGGAGCTGCCGCCCGGCAAGGCCGCGGCACGGGTGGCCGAGGCGACCGGCCAGCCGCGCGCCCTCCTCTACCGGCGCGCTTTGGCGCTCCGCCGGCCGGGCGCGGGCTGAGTCCTATGGATCGCCAGGCCAGCGAGCAGCGCGGCCGCCGGGCGGAGACGATCGCCGCCTGGTGGCTGGCGGCCAAGGGCTACCGGGTGCTGGCCCGGCGGGCGGCGACGCCCTGGGGCGAGATCGACCTCGTCTGCCGCCAGGGCGACTGCGTCGTCTTCGTCGAGGTCAAGGCGCGCCCGTCGCTCTCTGCGGCGCTCGAGGCGCTGGGGCCGCGCCAGCGGCGGCGCATCGCCGACGCCGCCCGGCACTTCCTCGGCCGCCACCCCCGCTGGCAGGTCTCGACTGCCGCTTCGACCTGGTCGCCATCCGCCGCTTCGGCCTGCCGCATCATCTCGTCAACGCATGGCAGCCGGGCGGGTTCTAGCGGTGTCGCTCGGGAGCCCTCATCTCTGGAGGTCGACGACCACCTCGCTGAGCGCCCCTTCGAACGTGAGCGGGGTCGCGTAGTCGTAGGTGACCGGCGTTCCGGTGTCCGAGCCGATGTCCTGGTTCTCGGACAGCGAGTACTTGAACGGCGTCGTCCGGGCGATCTCGCCGCTCGCGACCTCGGTGCCGTCCACTGCCAGGCTCAGCGTGCCGCTGCCCCCATCTCCTCGCCACCGGCATAGGTGAACTGCATCGTCAGCTCGTGCGCGCCGGCTGGCACCGGGTCGGCGCTCGCGACGGCGTAGACCTCGACATCGATGAAGTTGTGCGCCGCCCGAGCACGCCGTCCTTCAGATAGAAGGCCCAGCCGCCGGTGTTGCCGCCCTGGGTGAAGATCATGCCGGAGGCGCCGTCCTCGATCTCGACCGGGCCGTGACGGTGAACGACTTGTTCTTGAGGTCCGGCGACGAGGCTTCGGGCAGCCCGGCCAGCGGCCCCGGATAGGTGAATGTCGTGCGGTCGCCCGCGAGGTTGGGCTTGCCCGTCAGCTCGGCGCTGAAGCGCTCGGCACCGCGCCAGTCGAGCGGCAGCGCCTTGTTCCGCGATGCCTCGGCCCACAGAGCGCCTTCAGCTCCTCCAGCTTCTCAGGGTTGTCGGCGGCGATGTCACGGGCCTGGGTGAAGTCCTCGTCGAGATTGTAGAGCTCCCAGGGTGCGGTCATGGGGTCGAAGGCCCCCGCACCGGGTCCCGAGGCTCGAACGCCAGCGATGCGGCCCACCAGCCATCCTTGTACATGCCGCGTTCACGAACATCTCGAAATACTGGCTGGTCCACCTCCGCCGCCTGCGCGTCCGCCAGCGTCGGCAGGAAGCTCGTGCCCTGGATCGGCGTCTGCGCCGTCCCGTTGACGCTGCGCGGCTCGGCGATGCCCGCCGCGTCGAGGATCGTCGGCGCTATGTCGATAACATGCAGGAACTGCGTGCGCGTCTCGCCGCCGCCGGCGTAGCGGGCCGGCCATTTCACGATCATCGGGTTGCGCACGCCGCCCAGGTGGCTCGCCACCTGCTTGGTCCACTGGAAGGGGCTGTCCACGCCCCAGGCCCAGCCGGCCGGGAAGTGGTTGAAATGCAGCTCGGTGCCGATCTCGTCGATGCGCGGCAGCATGTCCTCCGCCGTCATCAGGTAGGCGTTGAAGAACGCGTTCTCGTTCAGCGTGCCGTCGAAGCCGCCTTCGGCGGAAGCGCCGTTGTCGCCGACGATGTAGATGATCAGCGTGTTGTCCGCGTCGGGCAGGCCGGCGACATAGTCGAGCACGCGGCCGACCTCGTGGTCCACCTGCTCGCCGAACGCGGCGAAGACCTCCATCATCCGCGTGTAGAGCCGCTTCTGGTCCTCGTCCAGGCTGTCCCAGGCAGGCAGGCTCGCCGGGCGCGGCGTCAGCTCGGCGTTCTCGGGGATGATGCCGCGCTCCTTCTGCCGCTGGAAGGTCTGCTCGCGGTAGGCGTCCCAGCCCATGTCGAACTGGCCCTTGAACCGGTCGATCAGCTCCTTGGGGGCCTGATGCGGGGCATGGGTGGCGGCCGGTGCCAGATAGGCGAACCATGGCTTGTCGGGCTGGATCGCCTCGATCGTCCGCAGCCAGTCGATCGTCCTGTCGGCCAGATCGACGCTCAGGTAGTAGTCCGCGTCCTGGGGCGTGCCGATCGGCGTCTGGTTCTCGAAGAGATACGGCCGGAGCTGGTTGGTGTCGCCGGCCATGAAGCCATAGAAATAATCGAAGCCCAGGCCGTTCGGCCAGTGGTCGAAGGGCCCAACGGCGCTCGTCTCGTAGATCGGCGTGTTGTGGTTCTTGCCGATCCAGGCGGTGGTGTAGCCGTTCTGGCGCAGGATCTCGGCGACCGTCGCGGTATCCTTCGGGATGATCCCGGTATAGCCGTCATAGCCCGTGGCGAGCTCGGTGATGACGCCGGTGCCGGAGACGTTGTGATTGCGCCCGGTGAGCAGGGCCGCACGCGTCGGCGAGCAGAGTGCGGTGGTGTGGAAGCGCGTGTAGAGCAGCCCTTCCCCGGCGAGCGCATCCATCGCCGGCGAGGGCACGCCGCCGCCGGTCACGTCGAACTGGCCGAAGCCCACATCGTCCAGCAGCACGAGGAGGACATTGGGCGCGCCTTCGGGTGCCGTGACCGGGGCCGGGAATTGCGGCGCATCGGAGTTGAGATAGGTCGTGCCGACACTGCCGCGGAACTTCTGCTCGGCATAGGGCAGCGTGACCTGCCCGTCCCGCGCCGCAAGCGGCGGCATGTTCGCCGTCTGGGCGTGGGTCATGGAGACGAGCCCTGCTGCGAGCAGCGACCCGACGATCAGAGCGCGCGGCAACCTCAACCGACCCATGGCAGCTCTCCCCCTGATGAGTTTCAACGTCGTTTTGTGCCAGCCCGACACGGGCTTCCCGCCGGACGATTGGGCGACGGGTCTGCCTCAGGGTCCGATATGTCGCGCATCGAGGCAATTATCCACTCTGGTCGGTCAAGGGGGCTTCGACCCCGGCATGGCGGAGCAGCTTGCGGGTCAGCGTGGGCAGGGCCAGCTCGTGCAGGCGGCTCGGCGGATGGAAGAAGGTGTCGCCGAGCGCCCCGGCCGGCCGGCCGGTGACGATGGTGACCTCGAGGCTGAAATGGGTGAAGACGTGGCGGACGGTGCCCGCGAGCGCCTGCCACTCGCCGGGCGGCAGTGCCTCGGGCGCCACGGCCGGGAGCTCGATCAGCCCGCCGAGCAGGCCCTCCTCCGGCCGGCGGCGCAGGCAGAGCCGACCGCAATCGTCGCGGATCAGCATGGCCACGGCCCGGCGCTCCGGCCGCGGCCGCTTCGCCGACTTCACCGGGAGCGCGGCGGCCCGCCCCTCGGCATGCGCCCGGCAGGCGAAGGCCCAGGGGCAGGTGGCGCAGGCCGGCTGGCGGGGCATGCAGACGAGCGCACCCAGCTCCATCAGCGCCTGCGCCAGGTCGCCCGGCCGGGTGCCGCCGGCGAGGTCGGCGGCCAGGGGCCAGAGCTCGGCCTTGGTGGCGGAGAGCGGCCGGTCGTGGGCGGTGAGCCGGGCGAGCACCCGGGCGACATTGCCGTCGACCGCCACGACCTGCCGGCCGAAGGCGATGGCGGCGACCGCGGCCGCCGTGTAAGGGCCGATGCCGGGCAGCGCGGCGAGGGCCACAGGCTCGCCCGGCACGCGGCCGGCATGGTCGCGGACGATGGCACGAGCGCAGGCGTGGAGGCCGCGCGCCCGGCGGTAGTAGCCGAGCCCCTGCCAGGCGTGCAGCACGTCGTCCAGCCCGGCTTCGGCCATCGCCGCCGGTGTCGGGAAGCGGGCGAGGAACGGGCCGAAGCGGGCCTGCACCGTGGCCACGGTCGTCTGCTGCAGCATGATCTCGCTGACCAGCACGGCCCAGGGGTCGGCAGCGACCCCCGGGCCGGCGCGCCAGGGCAGCGTGCGCTTCGCCCCGTCGTACCAGTCGAGCAGGGTGCGGCGGAGCCGCGTCGCGGCGGCGGGGAGAACGGCTGGCGGTGACGGCACGGACGGGCTAGCTTTCGGCTCGAAACAGCGGGCCTGGAAGTGTGGAGCAGACGAGGGCGGTTTCCCAGAGCCGACAGAAGCAGCGGACGACGGCGGCGCTGTCGCGGCTGCTGACGCATCTTCTTTCGCCCGCCGCGACGGAAGCGCGGCTTCGCCGAGGTGAGCGTGCTCGAGGACTGGCCGCAGATCGTCGGCGCCGGCATGGCCAGGCGGTGCCAGCCTTTGCGCATCGAGTTCGCCCGGGGGGGCGGTCGCGGGGGGCACGCTGGTGCTGCAGGCGGCCGGCGGGGCGGCGCTCGAGCTGCAGCACATGGGGCCGCAGCTGATCGAGCGGATCAACGACTATTTCGGCTTTCGCACGGTGCGCCAGCTCAGGATCGTCCAGATGCCGCTGCGCCGCACCCCGCCGCCGGCACCGCCGGCGCGCCGGAGCCTGACGGCGGACGAAGAGCTGGCGGTGGCGGCGGGCATCGCCGAGGTGGGCGATGAAGAGCTCGGCCAGGCGCTCGCCTCGCTCGGCCGCAGCATCATGGCCCGCCGGGCCGCCGGCTGAGCACGCCTTGCCCGAAGCGCCGTTCGACCCAGATAACCCTGTCACGCCCGAACCAAGATGATGCCCAAGGGGAGCTCGCGATGAAACGTCGGTCCTGTCTCGCTGCCGGAGCTGGCCTCGCCATGGCCGGCCTCGCCCTGCCGGCCCCGTCGGCACAGGCGACGGAGCTCGTCGAGCAGGTGCTGGGCGATCCCGCAGCACCCGTCGAGATCATCGAGTATGCGTCGCTGACCTGCCCACATTGCGCGGCCTTCCAGGCAGACACCCTGCCAGAACTCAAGAAACGCTACATCGACACCGGCAAGGCGAAGCTCGTCATGCGCGACTTCCCGCTCGACCAGTCGGCACTCTTCGCCTCGGCACTCGCGCATTGCGCCGGGCCGGATCGCTATTTCACCTTCATCGACGCGCTCTTCTCGAGCCAGACGCGCTGGGCGCGAGCAGCGGACCCGAAGGAGGCGCTGGTCCAGCTCGCCCAGCTCGGCGGCATGTCGCGCGAGCAGGCCGAGGCGTGCCTCGCCGACGAGGCCCTGATGGACGCCATCCTGCAGGTGCGGCTGGACGGCCAGAACGAATACGGGATCAACTCGACGCCGAGCTTCGTCGTCAACGGCAAGAAGCTGACGGGCAATCACGGGATCGAGAACTTCGCGGAAGTGATCGACGCCGCCGCACCGTAACAGCCTAAGCGCTTGCATCGACGGCATCTGGTGGTAGATTTCGGCTACCCTCACCAGATGTTGTGGCCTGCTCCTTGGAATTCGTGCGTCTCCGCGTCAGCGGCTTCAAGTCGTTCTGCGATGCGACCGAGCTGGATATCGGGCACGGCCTGACCGGCATCGTCGGGCCGAACGGCTGCGGCAAGTCGAACATCGTCGAGGCGCTGCGCTGGGTCATGGGCGAGAGCTCGGCCAGGGGGCTGCGCGGCGGCGAGATGGATGACGTCATCTTCGGCGGCTCGGCGATGCGCGCCCCCTTCGACCTCGCCGAGGTGGCGCTCGGGCTGAAGCGGCCGCCGCAGGCCGCGGGCGAAACCGCCATCCACGTCCTGCCGAACTCCGAGGAGCTGGAGATCAGCCGGCGCATCGGCCGGGGCACCGGCTCGCTCTTCCGCCTGAACGGCCGCGAGGTGCGCGCCCGCGACATCCAGCTCCTCTTCGCCGATGCGGGCGCCGGGGCGAAGAGCCCGGCCATCGTCGGCCAGGGTCAGGTCGGCTTCATCGTCGAGGCCAAGCCCGAGGAGCGCCGTCGCCTGCTCGAGGAGGCGGCCGGCATCGGCGGCATGCACAGCCGCCGACGCGAGGCCGAGCTGAAGCTGGCGGCGACGGAGAGCAATCTCGAGCGGGTCACCGACCAGCTCGGCCTGCTGGCGGAGCGGCGCACGGCGCTGGAGAAGCAGGCGCGCGAGGCCGAACGCTACAAGAAGCTGCAGGGCCAGATCCGCGCCCTCGATGCCTGGCTGGTCCTGGCGCGCATCACCGCCGGGCGCACCGCCTTCGAAGCGGCGAAGGAGGCACTGGCCCTGGCCCGGCGCGGGCTGGGCGAGGAGCGCACCCGGGCGGCCGCCGCCGAGGCGGCGCGCATGACGCGGCGGTGCGTCGACTGCCGGCCTTGCGCGATCGGGCCAGCGTCGCCCTGGCGCTGCGTGCGCGGCTGGTCGAGCGGGTCGAGCAGATGGAGCGATCGCCGCCCAGGAGCAGGCCGAGCGGACGCGGCTCCAGGCCGATCGCGACGAGACGCAGGCGCGGATCACCGTGCTGGGCGAGGCGATCGACGCCGGCAGTGCCCGGCACGACACCATCCTGGCGACCGACCGCAAGCTCGCCTCGACGATCGAGACGCTGGCCGCCGAGCGGGCGGCGATCGGCCCGTCGAGCGATGCTGCTGCCCGGCGGCTGCAGGCGCTGGGCCAGGAGGTGCAGGAGGCGAGCGCGCGGCGGGCCGAGCTCGAGCGGCGGCTCGAGGGCGCGCGCGCCCGGCACGAGGAGCGCCACCGGCGGCTGCGGTCGGTCGAGGCCGAGCTCTTGCGGCTCGCCGATGTCGCCGACGACGCGCTGGTCGAGGCGGCGCTCCGCAAGCGCGACGAGGCGGCGGCCGCCCTCGCCTGGGCCGATGCCGCGCTCGAGGCGGCGCAGGTGGAGCGGACGCGGCGGGTGCCCCGCTCGACCGGCTGAAGGGCGAGGTGGAGGCGGCGAACGAGGCGGTGCGGCAGGCGGCGGTAAGGGTCGCAGCGCTCGATGCCGAGATCGGCCGCCGGCGCACCGCGCTTGCCGGCCTCGCCGAGCGCCGCCAGTGGCATCGAGCGGGCACTCGGCCAGACGACGAGCGCCGCGACCGAGGCCGAGGCGGCGCTGGCCGCCCTCACCCCGGAGCAGCCGGACGAGGATGGGGAGCTGGCGGCCGGGCTCGCCGGGCTCGAAGCTCGCTCGGTCGAGCTGGAGACGGGGCTCGGCACGGCTGCGACGCAGCTCGCCGAGGGCCGCGAGGCGCTGGTGCTGGCCGAGCGGGCGCTGGCCGCGCACGACGCGGAGCGGCTCAAGCTGGCGGCCGAGGCGGAAGCGCTGGCGCAGCTCGAGACCCCGGAAGCCGAGGCGCCGGTGCTCGATCTCCTGCGCGTCACCGCCGGCTGCGAGACCGCATTGGCGGCAGCGCTCGGCGACGATCTGATGGCCGGGCTGGACGAGGCGGCGGCGACGCACTGGCAGGAAGTGCCGGGCGAGACAGCGGCGCCAGGCCTGCCGGCGGGTGCCGTGCCGCTCGCCGACCGGGTCCGCACCGGCGGCCCTGATGCGTCGGCTCCGCCAAGTGGGGCTCGTTGCCGACCGGGCCACGGCACTTCGCCTGCTGCCGGGCCTGGCCCAGCCAACGGCTGGTCATGGCGGATGGCGGGCTCTGGCGCTGGGACGGCTTCGTGCGCGGTGCCGAGGCCGACGACACCATGCGTCGCCGGCTGGCTCAGCGGCAGCGGCGTCAGGCGCTGCAGATCCGCCTCGCCGGGCTGGACGACGACCGCGCGGCGCTGGCCCGGGCCGTGGAGAGCGCGGCCGCGGCGCTCGCCACGGCGCAGGATGCCGAGACGGCGCTGGCGAAGGAGCGGAGCGAGCTGGCGTCGGCGATCGAGCGGGCGACCCAGGCGCGAGACGGCCGCCGTGGCCCGGCGGCATCGGCAGGTGGAGCGCCAGCGACTGACCGAGACGCAGGCGCGAAGCCAGGCCGAGCGGGCCGAGCACGAGCAGGCGCTGGCCGAGCTTCGAGAGGCCGGCGACGCGCACGCTCTCGAGCCGGTCGACGGCGAGGCGGTAGCGGCCCGGGCGGTGCTGGCCGAGGCCGAGGCGAAGGTGCGAACACTGGCGGCCGGGCTCGGCACCGCGACGCAGGCGCATCAGGCGGCCGCCTTGCGCGCCGGGGAGGCCGAAGCGGGCCAGCGGGTAGCGGCACAGGATGCGCTCGCCGCCCGCCTGCTGCACGAGCGGCGGCAGAGCGAGGCGGAGCTGCGCAAGAGCCATCGGGCCGACGCGGTGACCGGCCTCGACACCGAGGCGCAGCAGTTGCGCGGCGAGCTCGAGGGGCTGGATGCGGAGATCGAGGCGGGCACGACCGGGCTCGCGGCGGCGACGGCGGCCAGCGAGCGGCTGGCCGCGGCCCATGCCGAGGCCGGGGCCGAGGCCGAGCGGCTGCGCACGCGCCGGGCAGCGGTCGATGCCGAGGAGCGCAGTGCCCGAGACCAGCGCCGGGCGCTGGCCGACGAGCTGGCGCATCTGCTCGCGGACCTCGACCGGCGGGGGCGGATCTCGTGGTGACCCGGCAGCGGCTGCAGGGGCTGGAGCAGGAGCTGGCCCGGGCCGTGGCGGCGAACCCTGGCGACGATCCGGGCCAGGCGCTGCGGCAGGAGCTGGATGCCGCGGAGCGCGAGGCGAGCGAAGCCGCCGCAGCGCTCGCCGCGGCCAGAGCGAGCTGCAGGCATGCGAGGCGCGGCGGCGTGCCGCCGAGGCCGATCTGGCGCGGGCGCACGAGAGCTCGGCCCTGGCGCTCGCCGATGTGGAGCGGCTGGGCGAGGCGCAGCGCGAGCTGGAGCGGGAGACCACGCGCCGGCTCGGCCAGCCGATCGAGGCGGCGCTCGCTGCCGCCGAGGCGAGCGGAGTCGAGCGCTCGCTCGAGGGCGAGCCGCCAGACGTGCTGGAGGCGCGGCTCGAGAAGCTGAAAACGTCGCGCGAGCGGCTGGGTGCCGTCAATCTCCGGGCCGCGCTGGAATGCGAGGAGCTGGCCGCCGAGATCGCCGGGCTCGAGCACGAGGCGGGCGAGCTGCAGCAGGCCGTCGAGCGGCTGCAGCGGGCGATCTCGACCCTCAATCGCGAGGCGCGCGGCCGGCTGGAGGCCGTCTTCGACGATGTCGACCGGCATTTCCGCCAGCTCTTCCAGCGGCTCTTCGGCGGCGGCAAGGCGCATCTGCGGCTGACCAACATGGACGACCCGCTCAATGCCGGCCTCGAGCTCGAGGCGATGCCGCCCGGCAAGAAGCTGCAGAACATCCGCCTGCTCTCCGGTGGCGAGAAGAGCCTGACGGCGCTGGCGCTGGTCTTCGCCTTCTTCCTCACCCAGCCCTCGCCGCTCTGCGTGCTGGACGAGGTCGATGCCGCCCTCGACGACGCCAATGTCGAGCGCTTCGCCGACCTGCTCGAGGAGATGGCGAAGGAGACGAAGACCCGCTTCCTCGTCGTCACCCACCATCCCTTGACCATGGCCCGGATGGATCGCCTCTTCGGCGTCACCATGGCCGAGCGCGGCGTGTCCAAGCTGGTCTCGGTCGCCTTCGACGAGGCCGAGCGCCTGCGCGCCACCGCCTGAGTGTGCGCCTGCCGCACTGCGGCAACCTGACGGTGCCGGCGGGTGCTTGAAGGATTGACACCCCTGCGAGGCATTTCTAGGTTCGCGGCGCCTCTGCCGGGGCGTTTGCTGTCGCGTGCGCGCGGTGCTGGCGCTGTTGTGGAGGTGAGGGACGGATGCCGGAGGACGGGAAACCACCCGGGTTCAGCGATTTCGATGCCAGGCTGGCGGCCACGCGGCAGGCGCGTTCGGACAAGCGGACGAGCGACGACGCAGCGGAGCGGCCGCATTTCGACTGGGGTCGGGGGATGCAGGCCGGGATCGAGGTCGTCGCCGGTGTCGCCGGTGGCAGCCTGCTCGGTTGGGCGCTCGATGCCTGGCTGGGCACGGGTCCGTTTCTGTTCATCGGCGGGTTCATGCTCGGTGCTGCGGCCGGAATGCTCAATGCATTCCGCAATCTGCGCCGGTGGATGGGCGGGGACGGCAACGGTCCGGCCCAGGGGCAGTGATGACAGGCGACCAGGGCAGTGGCCCGGTCCAGGGCGGAGTGGGGTAACCGGTGGCAGGTCCTCTCGAGCAGTTCGAGATCAAGCCGATCGTCCGCATCCTGATCGAGGGTGTCGATCTCTCGTTCACCAATTCGGCACTCTGGATGGTGATCGCGGTGGCGGCTGTCTACTACTTCGTGGTGCTGGGCACCCGGCAGCACGCGCTGGTGCCGGGGCGGCTGCAATCGCTCGTCGAACTGTCCTACGAGTTCGTCGCCGGGCTGGTCCGCGAGAACGCGGGCAAGGAGGGCATGCGGTTCTTCCCGCTGATCTTCACGCTCTTCATGTTCATCTTCATGGGCAACATGCTGGGCATGATCCCCGGCAGCTTCACCTTCACCAGCCACATCATCGTCACCTTCTTCATGGCGCTCTGCGTCTGGGTCGGTGTCACGATCTACGGCTTCTACCTGCACGGGGCGCGTTTTCTGACATTCTTCGCGCCGAGCGGTGCGCCCGCCTACATGCTGCCGCTGCTCGTGCCGATCGAGATCCTGTCCTACTGCGTCCGGCCGATCAGCCTCTCCGTCCGTCTCTTCGTCAACATGATGGCCGGCCACACCATGATGAAGGTGTTCGCCGGGTTCATCATCGCGCTCGGCGTGTTCGGCGTGGCGCCCCTGGCCATCGCCGTCGCCCTCACCGGCTTCGAGTTCGCCGTGGCGTTCCTCCAGGCCTACGTCTTCACCGTGCTCACCTGCCTCTATCTGCACGACGCCATTCACATGCACTGAATCGACCGGCGCCCGGGCAGGGGCGCTGCGCGATCCGACCCAAGAACCCATATCCAATCCAACGAACCCGAGTGGAGTTGATCGATGGAACTCGAAGCTGCGAAGATGATCGGCGCCGGTCTTGCGACCATTGCGCTCTTCGGTGTCGGTATCGGCATCGGCAATGTCTTCTCGACCCTGATCTCGACGGTCGGCCGCAACCCGTCGGTGCAGCAGCGGGTCTTCCCGTTCGCCATCATCGGCTTCGCGCTGGTCGAGGCGGTGGCGCTCTTCGCGCTCCTGATCGCCTTCCTCATCCTCTTCACCTGAAGCAGCGGACGACCAGCGGCGGCGCCGGCGAGCGGTGGCCGTCGCCATGTCCGTCGCGCGAACGAGGGTGGTGATGATGAGCAAGAGATCTGCGGTTGTCGGCTGGCTTTGCGGCCTCGGGCCGCTCGTGCTGGCCGCCGGCCAGGCGCTGGCGGCGAACGAGGCCGTGCAGACCACGGCCGACATCGTGCACGAGGCCGAGCACGAGAGCGGCGGCATGCCGCAGCTCGACGCCTCGACCTTCGCCACGCAGATCCTCTGGCTGATCCTCTGCTTCATCGCACTCTACTACCTGCTCAAGACCAAAGCGCTGCCGCGCGTCGCCGACATCCTCGAGACGCGGCAGGAGCGCATCTCCGCCGATCTCGACAAGGCGGCGGCACTGCGCGTCGATGCCGAGGAGGCCTTCGAGCAGTACGAGGCGGTGGTGGCCGAGGCCCAGGCCAAGGCGCAGGCCGAGATCAAGGCGACGCGCGAGGCGATCGCGGCGGATGTCGCCAGCCGCACCGCCACGCTCGACCGCGATCTCGCCGCCCGCATCGCCGCCGCCGAGCGCAGGTGGCGGCGGCCCGTGACAAGGCGCTGGGCGAGCTCGAGGGGGTCGCCGTCGAAGTGGCGCAGGCGGCGACCGAACGGCTGATCGGCGTCAGCGTCGGCGCCGACGAGGCCCGGGCGGCGCTCGCCCAGGCACGGCAGGAGGTCGCCTGATGATCGAGTTCTGGCTGCTCGTCGCCCTCGTCATCCTGATCGCCCTGGTCTGGAAGCCGATCCGCCAGCATGTGCTGGGTGGTCTCGATGCCCGCTCGGAGAAGATCCGCGCCGAGCTCGAGGAGGCCAAGCGCCTGCACGAGGAGGCCAAGCAGCTCCTCGCCAAGCACCAGCGGCAGCTGCACGAAGGCGAGAGCCTGGCAGCCGACATCCGCAGCCGTGCGGCGGCCGAGACCAAGCGGCTGGAGATGCAGCTCCGCGCCGATTTCGAGCAGCTCGTGCAGCGGCGCACGCAGCTCGCCGAGGACCGCATCGCCCAGGAGGAGGCCCGCGCCGTCGCCGACGTGCGCGCCCGGGCCGCCGAGCTGGCGGTCGCCACCACGCGCCGGCTGCTCACCGAGAAGCTCGGCGGCGAGGCCGCGCAGCGGGTGATGCAGAACTCGATCCGCGAGGTCACCCAGAAGCTCGGCTGACGGGCCGGCCATGCGCGGCGAGCCGGCCGCCGGGCTGGTCATCCGCCCGTACGAGGCTGCGGACTGGCCGGCCGTCTGGCGCATCGTCGAGCCGGTGGTGCGCGCCGGCGAGACCTATCCCGAGCCCCCGACCTGGACGAGGCGGCGCGACACTGGTGGATCGACGCGCACCGAACCGTCTTCGTCGCCACCGACCCGGCCGACGGCACGCTGCTCGGGACCTACTACATCACCGACAACAAGCCGGGCCAGGGTGCCCATGTCGCCAATGCCGGCTTCATGGTCGGGCCCGCGGCGCGCGGCCGCGGGGTCGGCCGGGCGATGGGCGTGCACAGCCTCGATGCCGCGCGGGCGCTCGGCTATCTCGCCATGCAGTTCAATATGGTCGCGGTGACCAACACCGCCTCGCTGCGCATCTGGGACGATCTCGGCTTCCTCCGGGTCGGGCCGCTGCCGCGCGCCTTCCGCCATCCCGCAGAGGGCCTGGTCGACGCCTGGGTGCTGTATCGCTGGCTCGGCGATTGACCGACGGGCACTTCGGTCGTGCCCGATTGACTCCGGCGACGATTTCTGTGCCGATTCGCGCTGTTGCTGGTGTCACCAAGGCGGGCGCAAGCCCGGCGCGGTGATGAAACGGGAAGCCGGTCCGCGCAAACGTCAAGCCGGCGCTGCCCCCGCAACGGTAGGTGAGTGAAGACGGGCCACGATGCCACTGCGCGTTGTCGCGGGAAGGCGGTCCGTCCGGTGATGTCCGCTCACGAGCCCGGAGACCGGCCAGCAACGACAGCGCGGCATTGCCCGGGGCGTGGGCAGCGATGTCCGTCCCGGTCATGCCTTCTTCGGCAACTTCCGCACGGGGTGCAACTTTGCGGACAGAAAGGACCATGACATGCATATGGAACCCGGCGTCGTAACCGGCGCGCAATCCGTTCTCGGCTTCGCCACGGCTGCAGGCGCGCTCGGCTATGCCGGCAGGCGCGCGCTCGACGCGCTCCGGCTGGAGAACCCGGCCGCCCTGGCGCTGCGCTCGGTGATCACCACCGGCCTCGTGCTCACCTTCTTCGAGGTGCTGCCGCACCATCCCGTCGGTGTCTCCGAGGTGCATCTGATCCTCGGCTCCACGCTCTTCCTGCTCTTCGGCCTGGTGCCGACGGCGGTCGGCCTGGCGCTCGGCCTCCTCATCCAGGGCGTCTTCTTCGCGCCCTTCGACCTGCCGCAATACGGCATGAACGTGACCACGCTGCTGGTGCCGCTCTTCGCCGTCGCCGCGCTCGCGCGGCGCATCATCCCGGCGGGCACGCCCTATGTCGACCTGGGCTATGGCGACGTCCTCAAGCTCTCGGTCACCTATCAGGGCGGCATCTGCACCTGGGTGGCCTTCTGGTCGCTCTATGGCGGTGGCTTCGGTGCCGCGAACCTGCAGGCCGTGGGCCTGTTCTTCGCCGCCTACATGCTCGTCGTGCTGCTCGAGCCCCTGGTCGATCTCGCCGTGCTGGCGCTCGCCAAGGCCGGCCACGGCATGGCCGGCGGCCCGCTCTTCCACCGGCGGCTGCTGCAGGGCGCCGGCTGAGCGTCGATACCGGTCGCGGCGGGAGGGGGCATGGCAGCGGATGCGTCGAGCGGCAGCGCCCTCCCGCCATCGATCGACGAGCTCGCGGCGATCGGCGAGCGGATCCTGAGCGAGCTGCCGGAGGAGATCCGCGGGCTCCTCGGGCCGGTGCCGGTGATGGTGCAGGACTGGCCGGGCGAGGCCGTGCTCGACTCGCTCGAGATCGACGACCCGCTCGAGCTCACCGGGCTCTACCAGGGGGTGCCGATCAGCGAGCGGCATGCGGCGCTGCCGCCGAGCGAGCCGGAGATGATCTTCCTCTTCCGCCTGCCCATCCTGGTCGAATGGTGCGAGCGCGGCTGCGCGCTCGAGGAGGTCGTGTTCGACGTGCTGACCCACGAGATCGGCCATCACCTGAGCATGGACGAGGCGTGGGTGCTGCGCATGGAGGGCCGATGATCACCGGGCTCGACCACATCGTGCTGACCGTGACGCAGGAGGCGGCGACGCGACGCTTCTACGTGGTGGGGCTGGGCATGAAATGGGTGACCTTCGCCCCGGGCCGGGATGCCCTGGCGTTCGGCAACCAGAAGATCAACCTGCACTATGGGGCCCGCCAGCTGGAGCCCCGGGCGGCGCTGCCGACCCCGGGCAGCGGTGATTTCTGCCTCCTGACCGACGCCGATCTCGACGAGGTGGCCAGCCGCATGGCCACGGTCGGCTTTCCGGTGATCGACGGGCCGGTGCGACGTCATGGTGCCACGGGTCCGCTGCTCTCGCTCTATTTCCGTGATCCGGACGGCAATCTCGTCGAGGTCGCCCGCGCCATCGAGCCCTGAAAGGCAATGGCCGGCGACCAGACAAGCACTTGATAGGGCTTCGTTTCGGCACCTCGACGGCGGTCACCGGCATCGCCCCCGATGGCGTCCGGCGGCTATTTCGGAGGAGGGCTCTCGCCTTATGGTTTTGCCACAACAGCGGATTTCAAAGGCTCCAGGCCCGGCAGGTCGCCATCTTTCGGGTATTCGCAACCAAAACTATTCATGATACAGCGCCGTGCAGTCTTTATGGACAAGGGAGTGTGTTCATGACCCTCGACGATTTGAATCAGGCCGTCGCGGCCGCCACTGGCACGACCAAGGCCGGAGCTGCCAAGTCGGTCCAGGCCGTGCTCGCGAGCATTCAGGAAGCGCTGGTGAAGAAGGAGAAGGTCTCGATCGCCGGGTTCGGCGTGTTCGAGACGGTCGACCGCCCGGCCCGCGATGGCCGCAACCCGCAGACGGGCCAGACCATCAAGATCGCCGCCAGCACCGCGATCAAGTTCAAGCCGGGCAAGACCCCGCGCGACAAGGTCAACGCCTGATCCGAGTCGATGGTTTGCGGCGCCGTCTGGCTTCGGCCGGACGGCGCAGCGCTTTTGTCAGAGCACGTTCTCGATCTGCATCACGCTCTCGAGCACATGGTCGGCCAGGGCGTCGAGCAGGTGGCGCGGGGTAGCGCCGGTCAGCACCGACCAATTGCTGCTCCCGCACCGGCGGCCCGGGCCATCTGCAGGTCGGCCGCCGTATCGCCGACCACGACCTCTTCCGGCCCGAGTCCGGTCGCGGCACAGAAGCCCCGCACCATGCCCGGCCCGGGCTTCTCGCCGAACCCGCCGTCATAGCCGGTGACGAAGTCGAGGCTGGAGCCCGAGGCCGAGCCGCGCCACCGCCGCCGCGGCCTTGGCGGTGCTGTCCATGGTGGCCACGCCGAGTTTCAGGCCGCGCCCCTGCAGCCGCCGGAAGAGGGCGGCGAGATCGCCCACCGCGACCGCCGGATAGCGCTCGGCGTCGTCGAAATGCGCCAGCACCAGCTCGACGAGGCCGGGCCGGCCGCGCAGCTCCGGCTCGGCCGCCCAGCGCTCGGCGATCGCCGTGTTGGTCGCCCAGAGCAGCGGGCTGGTCGCGGCGAAGCTGTCGGACAGGCTGTCGTAGCCGCTGCGGTCGAGCAGCGTGGTCGCGTAGTCGGGGGCCAGGCCGGCCGCGAGGCACAGCTCGGCGGCAGCCCCCGATAAGCGGCGAGCCAGGTGGCGCGGAAGTCGATCAGCGTGCCGTCCTTGTCGAAGAGGATGCCGCCGACCGGCCGACGCCCGCTCATCGCACACGCCCGACGCCGGGCCGGTAGACCGTCCACTCGATTCTTCGCCCATCGCCACCGTTCCATCCGCCCGCCCCGGCACGCGCCGTCTCGCCGGTGCGCCGGGGATAGCAGATCGGGGAGGCGGGCGGGATGGGCATGGCGAGGGTTGCGCGTTCGGGGCAGGGGCGCGATATCGGGCGGCTGGTGCAGGCAAGGGGAAACGGGGCTCTGCGGTCATGCTCGACGATCCGTTGCAGCCGGCCGACGCCGGCCTGATCCCGGTGCGGGCCGCCGGCCGCGCCGATGTCTTCCTCTATGGCACGCTGGCGCACGACGAGGTGCTGGCCGCCGTGCTCGGTCGGCCGATCGTCCCGGGCGAGCTGGCTCCGGCCGTGCTGGCCGGCTATCGCCGCGAGGCCGCGATCGGCGCCAGCTACCCGGTGCTGGTCGCCGATGCCACGGCCGAGGTGGCCGGGCGCCTGCTGCGGCGGCCGTCCTTGCGCGAGCTCCGGCGGATCAACCACTACGAGGCCGACGAGTACCTGGCCGAGGAGCTGCCGGTCAGCGTCGCCGGCCTGCAGCAACCGGCCTGGGTCTTCCTGGCGCTGGCAGCGATGGTGCCGAGCGGCCGGCCATGGGAGCTCGAGCAGTGGGCGGCGGCCCACCTGCCCGCCTTCCATCAGCGCATCGTGGTCTGGATGCGGGACGCGCCGGGCTGAGTATATTACACTTATTATTTGTATTGAATTGCTAAATTGCGCGACTAGATGGGGAATTGATAATTCTCCAGCGGAGTTGCGCCATGCGGCTGCTCGCCCTTTCCCTCGTGCTCACCGGCTCCATCGCCGCCGCGGCCTCGGCCGCCGAGCCCCTCGTTTCCGCCGACTGGCTCGAGGGCCAGCTCGGCACCCCGGACCTGCGCATCGTCGACATCCGCAGCGGCGACGATGCCGCCACGGCCTTCGCGCAGGGCCATGTCCCGGGCGCCGTTCACGCCGACTACGGCAAGGCCGGCTGGCGCACCGAGGTCGCGGGCGTGCCCGGCATGACGCCTGAGGTGGCGAGCCTCGAAGCGCTCATCGGCGGGCTCGGCATCGACAATGCGAGCCACGTCGTGATCGTCTACAGCGGTGCGGATGCCAGCGATTTCGGTGCCGCCGCCCGGGTCTACTGGACCTTCGACTATCTCGGCCACGACGAGGTCAGCATCCTCGACGGCGGCTGGCGCGGCTGGACGGAGGGTGCCGGCCGCCCGGTGGCGACCGGGGCCGCGAGCGTGACGCCCGCGACCTTCACCGCCGAGGTCCGCCCTGCTTTGCTGATCGAGACGGCGGAGGTCGAGCGGTCGCTCGGCGATCCTGCCGTGCTGCGGCTCGATGCGCGGCCGAGATCGCAGTATACCGGCGAGACCAAGGCCGGGCCGGCCCGGGCGCCGGGCCGTTTGCCGGATGCGCTCGGGCTCGAGCAGGCGGTGTTCTTCTCGGCCGACGGCCGGCTGAAGGAGCGGGGCGAGATTGCAGCGCTGGTGCCGGCCGAGGTGACGGATAGCGGGATCGAGACCGTGGTGAGCTACTGCAACACCGGGCACTGGGCGGCCACCAACTGGTTCGTTCTCTCGGAGCTTTTGGGCCAGGAGAACGTGCGCCTCTACGACGCCTCGATGACCGGCTGGAGCGCCGATCCGGCGCGGCCGCTCGAGACCGGCGAGAGCACGCTCGACCTGGTGAGCCGTTGGGTCGGCGTCGGCTGTGACACCTGCTGAGCCGCCCGGGCACGACGCGCAGGCTGCCCTCGAGGCGGCCTACGCGACGTTGTTCAAGGGGCTCGAGCTGCTCGGCCCCGGCTCGGTCGAGACCCGGCGCCAGGTGCTCGGGCTCGTCCGGGCCGCCCTGCGACCGGCCCCGGTCGTCGCCGACATGGGGGCCGGGGCGGGGGCCGCGACCCGGTTCCTCGCCGGCGCCCTGCCAGCGGCACGGATCCTCGCCGTCGATCGCGCAGCGGTGATCCTTCGGGCACTCGGCGAGGCGGACCGGGGGCGGGTCGTCGCCGTGACCGGCGACATGGTGGCACCGCCTCTGGCCGCCGCCAGCCTCGATCTCGTCTGGTGCGAAGTCGGCCGTCTACGCCGTCGGCCGGGGCACGGCCCTCACCGCCTGGCGCAACCTGCTCCGCCCTGCGGGGCGGGTCGTCTTCAGCGATGTCGCCTGGCGGTGCCCGCAGCCGCACGCCGGCCGAGGCCGTGGCCTTCTGGGCCGACGGCTACCCTGACATGCGGGACGCGGACGGCATCCGCTCCGAGATCGTGGCGGCGGGCTATGACGTGGCCGCACGGCACTGGGCGCCAGCCTCCGACTGGGCCGCCTATTACGCGCCCTTGCGCCAGCGGCTGGACGAGCTGGCGCCCACGGCCACCCCGCCGCTCGCCGGCGTGCTCGACGAGATGCGCCGCGAGATCGCGCTCCACGACGCGCACGGGGCGAGCTACGGCGTCGTCTTCTTCGTTGTTCGACCGGTCGGGGCTTAACCGGACATTTACCGATCATCGCTAGAGTTCCGCCAATCCATAGCGCGGATCATCGGAGCCCATGCGCCTCGCCTACTCGATCAGCGGCTACAAGCTGCCGGGCCAGCTCGCCTGGCTGATGACGGCGATCCGGCACGCCGACGACCTCTTCGTCCTGCATGTCGACGCGCGCACGCCACAGGGTGTGTACGACGAGCTGCGCGAGGCGGCGGGCGAGGGGCCGAACGTCGTCTTCATCGAGCGGCAGCCGATCACCTGGATGGGCATCTCGCTGGTCGAGGCGGAGCTGCGGGCCATCCGCGCCGCCCTCGGCGCCGACCCGCCCTTCGACTACCTGATCAGCCTCTCGATGCAGGACTATCCGCTGAAGAGCCGGGCGGAGATCGTGGCGGCGCTGGAGGCCGCACCCGGGCTCGACCACGTCACCCGCGAGCGGCTCGATGACCTCCCCTTCCACATCCGCCGGCGACCCTGGCTCGTGGCCTTCGAGCGCCGGGGGCGGCTGGTCAAGACGCCGATCCCGCGGCCGATCCCCAAAGGCCTCGAGCTCCACTGGAAGGGCTCGTGGTGGCGCGTGCTCAGCCGCCGAACCTGTGAATGGCTGGTCGAGGCGGAGCTGACCCGGCGCTATCTCGACTTTCTCCGCCATGTCCAGGCGCCGGACGAGCTCTTTTTCCAGAACCTGCTCATGCAGGGGCCGCACCGCGACCGGCTGGCCGAGCGCAACCGGCACTTCGTCGCCTGGTCTGGCATCGGCGGCAGCCCGCGGACGCTGACCATGGCCGAGGCGGAGGAGCTGCTGGCCTCGCCCTTGTGGGTCGCCCGCAAGTTCGACGAGACGGTCGACCGGAAGGTGCTCGAGCTCCTGGCCCAGCGGATCGGCGCCGACCTGCCGCCGCATGTGGGCCGGCAGCCCTGCCCGGCGCGGCATGCCGCCGGAACGAGCATCGACATGCCAGTGGCCCCCGCCCGCGACGACGCCATGCATCGACCGCTGGCCGAGGCGGCACGCTGACCGGGCAGCGTCAATCGAATGGTCGCCGAGGCGCGCCTCGCCGGTGCCGACGACAACCGGGATCGGCATGGCATCGGGTGACCCGATGTCGGCGGACCGCGTCTGCCGCAGCGGTGGCCGATCCGGGAACAGGGTGCTGACCGTCGTCGGCCGCGTCGGGATCCGGCCCCGCCTGCCGCGGTCGAACCGGAACGCTGGCTGAGCGCGCCCCTGGAACCAAGCCGCCAGCCGGTCGTTCATGCCGTCGACGATCCTGTCAGCGAGACCGCGGAAGGACGGCAGGCCGATGGCCGGGCAGCACGGGCCGACGATCAAGGACGATGCGACCTACGAGGCATTGCGCGACGAGGGTGCGACCAAGGAGAAGGCGGCACGCATCGCCAATGCGCAGGCGAACCCGAAGCAGCATCCGAGCCGCAAGGGCGGCAGGAGCCCGGTTTACGAGGAATGGACCAAGCGTCAGCTGCTGCGGCGCGCCCGCGAGCTCGAGGTCGAGGGGCGCTCGCGCATGAGCAAGGCCGAGCTGATCGACGCCCTGCGCGACCGCTGAGCGCCACATGCGGCTGGCGCCGGGGCGGCGCGCCCCGCCAGCTTTGGGGGGTCAACTTCTCCCTGAAAAGCGCGTATGGCTTCCCCATGGCCCGGGGAGGAAAATCATGTTGCGGCTCGAGGCACCGTGTCGGCTCATCGCAGCCCTCTTTCTTCTTGTGCTCGGCCTGTTCGCCGATCCGGCAGCGGCGCAGCGCTGGAGCCCGGACTTCAGGAACGACCCGTTGCGCACGGCGCAGGCCTTCAAGCGCGGTGTCTTCCTCGAGAACCTCCGCCAGGGCAACCGGGAGGTCGTGCTCGACTGGTTCCGCCATGGCCCGGGTTTCACCTTCAACATCAAGCGGACGGCGAAGGCGGCGAGCTACGCTTCGAACGCGCCCGCCTATGCCGACATTCTGGGCGACCCGAAGACCAACTTCCTGAAATGCGAGGGCGGGCCCTTCGCCTTGTGCTTCTACTCGGGGCCGGCCGGGCCCCTGCCCTGCGATACCAGCAAGTACGACACCATCTCCGAATGCACCTGCACGGTGATCGAGCACGGCCCCTACTTCGTCGACATCCTCGGCATCCTTAACGTGGCGGTCTACGAGGAGACGGTCGACCGCTGCGGCCCTGATGGCAGCCTCTGCCCGAATGTCGGCGACGCGCCCGTCTGCGATGTGGTCAACGAGAAGCTCCGGGAGGAGGAGAAGATGTTCCCGGGTGCCGACATGATCTCCGTCTTCAGCCTCGACGGCGCGGCGGAGGTGCCGATCGGCCAGTCGAGCTGCGCATCCTGCAAATATGCCGGCTGCATGACGGCACCCTGCTTCTACCCGAACGGTGACGAGGACAGCGGCACCGTGCAGTGCCTCTGCCCCAACTATTCGGGACCCTTCCAGATCGGCCAGAACGGCAAGGAGGACATGTGCTCGCTCGGCAACCGCCATGTCTGGTCGGCCGCCAACAATGTCGGTGGCGGCAACACCTTCCCGGACGGCCCGCCCTCGCCGCCCTGACGCACCAGCGATAAGGCAAGGGCCAAGCCATGACCAGCGAACCCACCCGCCGCCTCGCCGTGCTCATCGACGCCGACAACACCTCGCCGCGCATCGCCGAGGCGCTCTTCGCCGAGGTCGCCAAGATCGGCGAGGCGAGCGTGCGGCGCATCTATGGCGACTTCTCGGGCACGCGCCTCAAGGCCTGGGCGGACATCCTCTCGCGCCACGCCATCATCCGCACCAGCAGTTCGCCTACACGAAGGGCAAGAACGCCTCGGGACATAGCGCTCGTCATCGACGCCATGGACCTCCTCCTGAGCGGCCGCTTCGACGGCTTCTGCCTCGTCTCCTCCGACAGCGACTTCACCCGCCTCGCCGCCCGCATCCGCGAGCAGGGCACCGACGTCTTCGGCTTCGGCGAGAAGAAGACGCCCGAGAGCTTCCGCCAGGCCTGCCGCCGCTTCATCTACACCGAGAACCTGCTGGCCCCGGCCGCGGCAGACGCGCCGACCGACGACGCCGAAGCCACGCCCACCGCCGAGCCGCCGGAGGAGGCGCTCGCCATCCTGGAGCGCATCATCGCCGATCTCGACCAGGACGACGGCTGGGTCTTCCTCTCCAATGTCGGCAGCCGCCTCGCCAACCTCGCCCCGGACTTCGACCCGCGCACCTATGGCCACAAGCGCCTCGGCGACCTCGTCAAGGCCACCGGCGCCTTCGAGATCGCGACCGAGACGGGCAGCGGCACCCGGATCAGGCGCAAGCCGGCGAAGCAGAAGGGCAGGTCGCGCAAGCGCAAGGCCGCGGCCGAGCCGGCCTGACCGGACGCCCCGCGCCCGGGGCGACGTTCAGACGCTGCCGGTGAGCTTGCGGAAGGCAGCCTCGTCGAAGGCCTTGAGCGTCTGCGTGCGGACATTGCCGCCGGAGCCGAGCTTGAGCGCCACCTCGGCCGCCGCCTCGTCGCTCGGCAGCTCGTAAGTGGCCACGATGTCGAAGGCACCCATGGTCATGTAGAGCGAGTGGATCCTGCCGCCCTTGCCCTCCACCAGCGCCTTGAAGGCGTCGTAGCGCTTGCCCGAGTCCCTGACGGCCTTGATCCCCTGCTCGGTCCAGTTCACGAGCCCGATATAGGTCGGCATGTCGGTTCCCCCTGATTGTTGGACCGTGAAGGATACCATGATCACGGAGCCCTGTCGCCTGCCCGCAGGGCGCACACCTCCAGGCGCCGGCCGCCCGGCTAGCCCTGCAGCCGTCCCAGCTGCCGGCGGAGCGACTTCAGCTCGCTCTGCAGCCGGTCGACCTCGTCGAGCAGGTCGAGGGTCACGGCGAGGCCGGCCATGTTGATGTCGAGGTCGCGCCGCAGCCTGAGCGCCTTGCGCGAGCGCATGACCGCGACGGCGGAGAAGCGCCAGACGGTCTGCCGGTCGCCCTCCGGGCGGATGATGCCGGCCTCCACCATCTCGACCACGCGGTCCGCCTGCACACCGCAGAGCGCGCAGAGCTCGCCGAGGTCGAGCCGGGCCGTCTCGTCCACCAGCTCGCCGCTGAGCACATCGTCTTCGGCTGCCATCTCTCAGACTCCGAGGGTTGCGCGGGGGTCGAAGCTCATCTGCTCCCGCATCTGCTCGAGAAGGGCCCGGTCGGCGTCGCCCGCGACCTTCGGCATGACGATCTTCAGCACGACGTACTGGTCGCCCGGGGTCTTGCCGGGCAGGCCGCGCCCGGCGAGCCGGAGCCGCTGGCCGGACTGCGCGCCGGGCTTGATCGCGAGGCTGACCGGGCCGCCGAGGGTCGGGACCTTGACCGTCGCACCGAGCCCGGCCTCCCAGGGGGCGACGGGCAGGACGAGGCTCACGTCCCGGCCATCCACCGTGTAGCGGGGATGCGGCAGGAGCTCGACCTCCATGTAGAGATCGCCGTCCGGCGCCCCGCCGAACCCGGCCCCGCCCTGCCCCTTCAGGCGGATCTTCTGGCCGTCGATAACACCCTTGGGGATCTTGACGTTCAGGTTGCGCGTGTCGGGCAGGACATGGCCTGCCTCGTCGAAGCGGTGGGTCTGCAGCGCCAGGCTGCGGGTGGCGCCGGCGAAGGATTCCTCGAGGCTCACGCCGAT
>JAWKVR010000027.1:0-55253 GCA_041397945.1 Geminicoccaceae bacterium | reverse complement strand
TGGCGATCCGGTCGGCGGGTGCGACGTAGTCGGGGCCACCCTCGGTCGTCACCGCCTCGACGAAGGTCGTGATCGCCTCCTTGGTGGCGCCGTCGTTCCAGGACGGCAGCGGGTCCGCCGGCTGAATGAGCGACTCGGTGGTCGAGCACGCCGCCAGCAGCGTCAGGACGGCGGCAGCGGCAATATGTTTCGCTCTTCGGGCTATCATCATTGTTTCCTTCCTTCGGGGATCACAGGAGCGGCTCCTTGATCAGGGCCGGGATCACCGGGATGATGTTGAGCTTCAGCAGGAATCGGGGGCCGTAGTCGTCCTGGTTGACGACGAAATACTCGCCGCCGAGCTGGAACTTGACCGGCGTGCCGCCGATCCGGGTGGTCTTGGCGACGGTGAGGCCGATCGGCACGCTCCACTTGTTGCCCGAGCTGGCTTCATGATCGTAGGTGATGGTCGGGTTGAAGCCAATCTGCCAGGCGTCGGGCAGGCTGTAGAAGAAAAAGTAGAGGAGGGAGCCGTGGCTGGTGGACGGGCTGCCTCCGGCGTACGACCACCAATACTGCGCCAGCGCGCCTCCCGTGAAATGCTGGTTCTTGAGGACGCCGACGAGCGCCGGCCCCGCCTCCCACCTGTCGCTGCCCAGATCGTCGCTCGTTGCGGTGGGAAAGACGAAGGTCGGCCCGGCACCGTAGGTCAGGCTGTTGCCGCCGAGCGAGACGCCCTGCTTCGGCACGAGGAGCAGGGGCAGCTGGATGTCGGCGAGGCCGGTCTTGCGATCGACGCCGCCGGTCCCATCCGGCACCGGCACGCTCGCCACAGGCACCACCGGCCGGGTGATCATCTTCAGATTGTCGGTGAGCGGAACCGGCAGGACCGGCTGGAACAGCATGGTTTGCGCATGGCGATACTCGGAGGTCGCCTCCCCCTGGACGAAGCTCCAGTCGAATTCGGTGAACAGCGCCCAGACATCCGAAGTCGGATCGGCGAGCTTCTGGCCGACCGCGGCGAGGTTGCCGTGCGGCGAACCGGCGCCCGCGGCCCCGCCCGGCGCCGCATCCTTGTCGGCGGCGGGTGGCGAGGCCGGCTGGCTGCTTGCGGGCGGGGGTGGTTGAACGTCATCGCGGGTGGTGCCAGCGCAAGCGCCTGAGGGCAACACCCAGCAGACCGGCGCTAGCCGGGCGATCATGCGTCTCGATCAGGACATCTACCATCCGTGGCCGCGGTCCTGTCGGGTTGCGAGGCGCTGGGCACCCCAGTGCCGGAAACCCAGTTCAGGGTTCCCGAGGCCACCGGTGCCGCTAAAGCAACGTCAGTTGCGGAAGGCAGCGACAGGTTGGAAGCCGATACTGGCCAGCGCATCGCGGACATGCTTGAACCGCTGTGGTACTGGGTGAGCGTGATCGGTCCCGCGTAGGTCTCGCTCTGCAGCTTGCGCGACGATTGCTCGACGCGGTCTTCATGAGCTTCTGCACCAAACTCGTTGGCCGGGACCACGGCCCAGGTGCGCCTCTCGGTGAAGGTCGTCATGAAGATGTCTGGCGCTCCTGCAGGTCGTCAGGAAGATATCGATACTGCGCTTCCGTGGCGACTCTCGAGCACCCTTCCGGCCCAGTTGGTGTCGCCGAGAGGCCGCCCGTCTCCGCCCGTCGTCGCCCGGAGATTGAAGAAGACGTACTTGAAGGGACCGACGCGCACCGCGCCCGGGCTCAATAGCCTCGGTGAAGTAGAACCAGTCCTTGCGGTCGGACGGGCCGGCGCCGGTGATGACCGGGGTCATGTCGTAGCTGTCGAAGATGATCGGCTTGTTCTCGCGGTCTTCGGCGGCTCGCTGCCGGCGAGCAGCGAAGAAGGTGGCCATCAGATCGAGGCCGCCCAGGATGTCGTGGCTGACGCTGCCGCCGGCGACATGGTTCGGCCAGCAGGACCATCGACGGCACGCGGTTGCCGCCCTCGCCGTACGGTGCCCTTGGTGCCGCGGAAGACGTGTAGCCGGCGTCCGGGTAGACGTCCTGCCAGGCGCCGTTGTCGACCGTGTAGAAGACGACGGTGTTGTCGGCGAGGCCCGGTCGTCGAGCTTCTTCAGCGTTGCCGACCACGCGTCGAGCTCGACCACAGGTCCGCGTGCTTGGACCGAGATGGATTTCTGCTCGAAATCCGGATGCGGGATGTTCGGCTGGTGGTTCTTCATGAAGTTGACGTTGATGAGAAGGGCGTGTCGGGGTCCTTCGCGGCGTCATCGAGTCGAGCGCGGCCTCCTCGACATAGGCGTCGAGGTAGGGAATGCCGACCACACCCTTGTCCGGTGTGTCGACATACTCGCCATTGACCTTCCACACTGCGGCCTTCTCGCCGGCATTGCCCGAGAGGGCGCCGGTGGTGATCTTCTCGAACATCTGGCGCAGCTCCGGGCTCATCGCCAGGTGCCATTTCGGATCCGGGTAGGTGTAGGCGTTGAGGTGATAAGAGGCATACTTCATCCCGTCGTAGCCCTGGGCGTTGAGCAGCGCATGGTCCGCCTCGCCCAGATGCCACTTGCCGGTGATAGGTCTTGTAGCCGGCCTCCTTGAGGATTGAGCCGAAGGCATCCCACTCCGCCGCCGGCGGGCCGCCCCTGGCCCTGGAAGGCCACGGTGGTCGCATGCCGCTGCGGTTGGTGCGGCCGGTCTGGATGGCCGCGGCCGGAAGGTACGCTCGGCTGGCCGTAGAAGTGGTGAACCGTACCCTCGTCGGCGAGGCGATCGAAGTTCGGCGTCGGCATGCGCCCTCACCTCGAGATAGGGCCCGAGATCGCCCCAGCCCGTCATCGGAGACGATCAGGAATGTTGGAGCCTTTCGGCATCCGCGGCGGAGCAGGACCGCCAGCATGGCTCTGCGAGCGCGATCGGAATCGCCGCCCCCAGCGACTACCGTTCATGCGATCTTCCTCCGTTCGATTGAGAACACGTCTGTCAACGACCGGACCGATCGTTGCGTGGCTCCCGGCTTTCGCCCGGGTTCAGGAAGTCGAGGGCCTCGGCCTCGAGCTCCGCCAGCGTCTTTGGCACTCGATCCTCCCGGGCAGGAGGGTCGACCGTCCACCCGTCGCGCCCGCCAGACTGCTTGGTCGTGCGCAGACGGCGCGCTCCGTCTCGCAAAGATGCGGATCGCCGCATGGCCAGCTCGTGCTCCGGATGGCGACGAAGCGATAGGCGCTCGCCACTGTACGACCTCCCCGAGCCAAGTGACGGGGCCAGTGGACAGAGCGTCCCATCCGAGAGCGCAGAGCATGAAGCGCGAGAACAGGTTCGCACCTGACGCGTGGAGATCAGTGCAAACCTCGATCGAACAAGGTTTCGATCGTCGGGGCGCACTGCTGAATTGTCGGAATAAGACTTGGAATCGCCGACCCGGCGGGTGACTTCTTTGGCCGCACACGGACACGCCACAATCGACGAGGCGATCGACGCCACCACAGCCGCCGCGCATTGGTGCAGGAGCAGCTACGCACGGCGCATCCTGGCAGAGCCGACCTTTCAGGCGAGCGGACCGCGGCGCGCGTTCCTGCGCTTCGTCGTAGAAGGGCGCTTGCGGTCGCGCCGACCGACTCAAGGGTTCACGATTGCGCAAGCCGTGTTCGACCGCGACGACGATTTCGACCCGCAGACGACCCGACCGTCCGTGTCGAGGCGCGTCGCCTGCGCCGCGATCTGGACGGCTACTGCCGGACCCGGCCGTTGCGATCAGCTCATTATATCCATTCCGAAGGATATCTTCCCCGCTTCGATACACGGGAGATCGAGGCCGACGGCCTAGCAGGCACCACAGGGTCCTCCGCGATGTCCGGGATGTCGCGGACAGCTTTTTGGGCGAGTTGACGCTCCGGTCAGCTCCATGTGCGTTTGGATGGGCGACCGCCGGCACTCCTCGCACTGCTGCTCTTGGTCGCGATCGTCATGGGCATTCACCAGCCGCGGCAGTCCGGCGAAGAAGCAGCCGGTAGTCCGAGACTCCCCTCGGTGCTGGTCAGGCCGTTCCTCGCGGCGGACCGGTCGGTTAGCACCGGCATCCTCGCTGATGGGATCACGAACGAGCTCGTCAGCAACCTGATGCGCTTCCCTGATTTCCGGCTCTACTTGGCTCCGCTTGGTCACGACGAGCGCGACGCAGCGGATCTCGATCGCCGCGTGGCCGAGGACGTATCGTATCTGGTGAGCGGCGAGATGGTCCTCGACGGTGACCAGTTCCGTCTTTCCGCGCATCTCGTCGATGTTGCGAGCGGACGAGTGATCTGGAGCGAGACTTATGCGCGGGACCTGACCACCATGAACCTCGTCGAATTGCAGGCGGATCTGGCGGGCGAGATCGCCTCGACACTCGGGCAACCTTACGGCGTGGTCCGCAACGATATCCTTGCCCGCGTGGGCACGTACGTACCCACTGAACTGGAGAGCTACTATTGCGTGCTCAGAGCCTACCAGCACCGACGAAGCCTTGACGAGCGCGAGCGTGGCGGTGTGCGCGCCTGCATCGAGGCGGCCGTCCGGCGTGATCCGGCCTATGCCGAGGCCTGGGCGATGCTCGCCTGGCACCATCTCGACGAAGCCCGCTTTCCGGCCGCGAAGTCACCGGACGCGGCCGAGCGCGCCTACACGCTTGCCTTCTCCGCTGCGTCGAAAGCTCTCGCCCTCGATCCGGAGAATGTGCAGGCCCTGAAATCGCTCTCCGCGATCCATCACTATCGCGGCAACTACGAAGAGGGCTGGCGGCTCGCTCGCCTGGCGCTCGAACGGAACCCGCACGATCCCGACACTCTCGCGCAACTCGGCTGGCGCCTCGCCATCCGAGGCCGGTTCGAGGAGGGCGAGGCCTTACTACGCCGGGCCATCGACCGCACAATCAGCCCGCCGGGCTGGTACTACCATCTGATCACTATCGAGCACATGATGCGTGGCGAGTATGCCGAGATGCTGGCGACCGCACAGCTGGGCGCTGCCAGCGGAGGATCCATGGCGCACTCTTTTGTGGCGGTAGCGGAGGCAAATCTCGGCAGGCCGGAAGCGGCGCGCGCGGCGCTCCTGCGAATGGCCGAGGCCTCGCCGGCCTGGGCAGCCGACCCCGCCACCAACTTCCGGATACATGGGGCGACGGACGAGATCGTCGAGGCGCTGATGGCGGGGTTGCGGCGGGCCGGCTGGCGCCAGCCCGGTGCGACGGCGGCCGCTCCGTAGGTCGTCGTGGAGTCGAGGCTCCGCTCCGCCGCCGGCAGGCTGCTGCGGCTGCTGGCCAAGCCGGTCCGGCGCACGGGTGGGCAGGGCCCGATCGTCATCGAGACCTTTCGCGGCTACGCGTCGACCGACGCGCTCTTCGTGATGGGCCGCGTCATGCACCAGCCGGAAGGCGACGGGCCGGGTGACTTCTCCGACTCCGCCAGCCTGTGGAACGTGGTGCGGCGCATGCGGCGGCGCGGGGTGAGCGGGGCGCGGCTGATCGCGACGGTCGACAGCCAGAGGCAGGGGCTGATCACCGATCGCGACGGCTATTTCAGCCTGCGCATGCGGCTCGCACGGCCGCTCCTGCCACATCGCGCCACCGCCCGTGTGCATCTCCAGCTGATCAAGCCGGCCATCGCCGAGGCGGTCGGCGAGGTGCTGGTCGCACCATCATCCGCCCGCTTCATGGTCATCAGCGACTTCGACGACACCGTCGTGGCGACCGGCGTCGCCAACAAGATCCGGATGATCTCGCGCATGCTGATGAAGAGTGCGGAGAGCCGGGTCGCCTTCGCCGGTGTCGCCGAGCTCTACCGGCAATTGGCCGATGGCGTCGGCGGCCACGAGCGGAACCCGCTGCTCTACGTCTCGCGCGGGCCATGGGTGATCTACGAGACGCTCGAGGCGTTCTTCAAGCTGCACCGTTTCCCCGAGCGCCCCGTCCTGTTCCTGCGCGAATGGGGGCTGCGCTTTCGCCCGCCCTTCATCCGCAGCGACCACGACCACAAGATCGAGATCATCAACGAGCTGATGGCGGTCTCGCCCGACCTGCCGGTCGTGCTCATCGGCGACAGCGGGCAGCACGACCCGGAGATGTACGACGACGTCATCCGGAGCTGGCCCGGCCGGGTGCGCCTCGTCCTGATCCGCGACGTCACGAGCGGCGCCCGGGACGAGGCGGTGGCCGAGCTGGCGCAGCATCCGGACGTGCCCTTCGTGCTGGCCGAGACCTCGGCCGAGATGGCCGCCGCCGCCGCCGCCGCGGGGCTGATCGAGACGGGCCGCCGCGGCTGATCGGCCGGCCCGGCACCGATGGTTCACCGCGACGCTGCGGCCATTGCCAGCGATGTCGGGCAGTGGGCAGCGCCCGAGCCGGGTGACGCGCCCTGCATGTGGCCCACAAATCCCAATAGTGAAATGCTGGTCCGCGGCGCATAAGCGGATGAGCAAACAAAAGCTGTCCGATACGCCGGGCAAGGTGCCCGGCATGGCGTGAGGCATCATGAAGTTCGCCAAGGTTCTGGCACGAGTGACGTGGCTTCTCGTTACCGAGAACACGGTCTCTTATCAGCGCCTCAGGCGGGATTTCGGGCTGGACGATGGTGCGCTGGAGGATCTTCGCCGGCAGCTCGTCCTGATCCACAAGGTGGCGACGGACCAGGGCGGGGAATCGCTGGCCTGGGCCCATGCGGCGAGCTCGGGCACGGCATCAACGGGCCTGGCGCCGATCCGGCCATCGGCGCCGGTTGCGGCCGCCGTTGCGACGTCGCAGCCGGCGGCCACGGTCAGTGACGCCGAGCGGCGGCCGTTGACGGTGATGTTCTGCGATCTGGCGGATTCGACGGCGCTGTCGGCGAGGCTGGACCCCGAGGACCTGCAGGACGTGATCCGCGCCTATCAGGAGACCTGCACCGGGCTGATCCAGGCGTATGGGGGCTTCGTCGCCAAATACATGGGTGACGGGATCCTCGTCTATTTCGGCTATCCGAAATCGCTGGAGAAGAACGCCGAGCGGGCGGTGCGGACCGGCCTCGCGATCGTCGAGGCGATGGGCGGGCTGAACGCTGGGCCGGGGCGGGCCAAGGGGATCGAGATCGCGGTCCGGATCGGCATCGCCACGGGCCTCGTGATGGTCGGCGAGGTGGTCGGCGAGGGGCTGGCGCAGGAGCGGACGGTGATCGGCGAGGCGCCGAACGTCGCCGCACGGCTGCAGAGCTTGGCCGGCCGCAACGGCATCGTGATCGGTGCCCTGACCAAGGAGATCGCGGGCGACGCGTTTCTTTACGAGGACCTGGGTGCGCGGGAGCTGAAGGGCATCACCGGGCTGGTCGTCGCCTGGGGGGTTGCCGGCCTGCGCGATGCCGGTGACGAGCGGGCGGACGAGGCCGAGACCGAGAGCGGGGCGCCACCGCCGACGCTGGTGGGGCGGGACGAGGAGGTCGGGCTGCTGCGCCGGGCCTGGCAGGGCACCAAGGACGAGCGCCGCGGCCAGGTGGTGCTGATCAGCGGCGAGGCCGGGATCGGCAAGAGCGTGCTGATCGACGGGCTGGGCGCCGGGGTGCTCGCCGAGGGACTGCCCCGGGTCACCTTTCGCTGCTCGCCCTATCACACCAACAGCGCGCTCTATCCGGTGATCGAGCATTTCAAGCGGCTGGCCGGCTGGCAGCGCGGAGGACGCCCTGGCGGCGCGGGTCGCCAAGCTCGAGGCCATGATCGAACACTATGACCAGCCGCTCGGCGAGACATTGCCACTGCTTGCCTCGCTGCTGTCGCTGCCGCTGCCGGAGGAGCGCTACCCGCCGCTGACGCTCACGCCGCAGCAACAGAAGCAGCAGACCCAGGATGCGATCATCGCGATGACCCTGGAGGCCGCCGAGCAGCAGCCGCTGCTCGAGCTCTGGGAGGACCTGCACTGGGCCGACCCCTCGGCGCTGGAGCTGCTCGAACTCCTGATCGAGCAGGCGCCGACCGCGTCGCTCCTGATGGTGCTGACCGCCCGGCCCGAGTTCGTGCCGCCCTGGCCGGCGCGCTCGCACATCACCCCGATCACCCTCAACCGGCTGGAGCGCCAGCACAGCGAGGCCCTGGTGAACCGGCTCGCCGGCACGAGGCCGCTGCCGGCCGAGGTGGTCGAGCACATCGTCGCCAAGACCGACGGTGTGCCGCTCTATGTCGAGGAGCTGACCAAGACGATCCTCGCCTCGGACATCCTGCGCGACACCGGCGGGCGCTACGAGCTCACCGGGCCGCTGGCGTCCCTGGCGATTCCGGACACGCTGCAGGAATCGCTGATGGCGCGCCTGGACCGCCTGCCGCAGGTGCGCGAGCTGGCGCAGCTCGGCTCGGTGCTGGGGCGCGAGTTCGCCTACGAGATGATCACCGGCCTCGCCACGGTCGGCGAGACGGCGCTGCAGGCCGGGTTGGGGCAACTGGTGGCGTCGGAGCTGCTCTACCAGCGTGGCCGTCCGCCACGCGCCAGGTACATCTTCAAGCATGCGCTCGTCCAGGACGCCGCCTACCAGTCGCTCCTGCGGCGCACCCGCCAGCAGCACCACCAGCAGGTTGCCGAGCTGCTGGAGAGCAGGTTCCCCGAGGTGGTCAGGGTGCAGCCCGAGCTCTTGGCCCGCCACTACAGCGAGGCGGGCGTCACCGAGCGGGCCGTGACGTACTGGCTCGAGGCGGGCCGCCGCGCGGCCGGGCGATCGGCGTATCCCGAGGCGATCGCCCACCTGCACCAGGGGCTCGCCATGCTGGCGGACCTGGCGGAGACGCCGGAGAGGGCGAGGCAGGAGCTCGCCTTCCAGAGCACGCTCGGCCCGGTGGTGATGGCGACCCAGGGCTATGGCTCATCGGCGGCGGCGGTGATCTATCATCGCGCGCGCGAGCTGTGCCGGCTGGTGGGCGACACCGAGGTCATCTATCCGGTGCTGTTCGGCGTCTACCTGCTCGACCTGGTGAGCGCGCGCTACCGGGAGTCGATCGAAGTCGCCAACGAGCTCCTGGAGCTGGCGCGGCAGGCCGGGAATTCGGGCGCCCGCGCGGCGGGCCACCTGGCGTTGGGCGTCAGCCTGGTGCAGGCGGGGCAACCGTCGCTGGCGTGCGAGCATTTCGAGCAATCGATCGCCCTGCTCGATCAGGAAGAGCGTCGGCCCATCGCCTTTCGCTATGGCCTGGAAGTCGGGGCCACGGCCAATGCCTACTGGGCCTGGTCCCTCTGGTTGCTCGGCTATCCGGATCGGGCCCGCGAACTCGGTGGGCAGACATTGGCGCTGCTCGGGGAGGTCAGGCATCCCTAGACCGAGTCGCGCGGCCTGTACTGGAACTCCATCGTTCACGCCTTCCGGCGGGAATGGGCAATCGTCGACGAGCGCGCGGCTGAGGCGATGCGGTCGGCGACCGAGCACGGCTTCGCGCTGGTGCTCGCGGCCGGTCGGATCATGCAGGGTGCCGCCTTGGCCGCCGGCGGCCAAGGGGCCGCCGGACTGCAAGAGATGCAGGACGGTCTCGACGCTATCGGGCCTCCGGGCGCCGTCTTTCAGGAGTCGTTCCACCTGACGCTGCTGGCGGAGGTGCTCGGTGCCGCGGGGTCGCCAGAGGCCGGGCTCGAGGCCTTGCAGGCCGAAGAGCTGGTCGGGACGACCGGCGAGCGCTTTGGAGCCGGAGATATTTCGCTTGAAGGAGCTGCTGCTGGCCGCACCAGGCGGGACCCGGCCGTCGCGGGCATGCTTCCATCAAGCGCTCTGACCTCGCTCGCCGTCAGGAGGTGGAAATCGCTGGGCTTTCCGTGCCGCAACCAGCCTCGCCCGTCTCTGGGCCGGGCAGGGCGAGCGAGGAAGGCCCAGGACCTGCTGGCGCGGTCCACGGCTGGTTCACCGAAGGCTTCGACACGGCCGATCTCGTCGAGGCCAGGGCACTGCTCGACGAGCTGGCCGCCGCCGCACCGACCTGAGCCGCGGCTCCAGTTCTTCGCAACCGGATGTCGACGGCGGCGCCGTCGACGGCGAGCCTCAGGCCCTCGTGCTCGGCCTTCAAATGGAGGATGACCTTCCTCGTTCTCGAGCCAAATGTCGCCGGTGCCGGCGTCGCCGACAACCGCACCGTACTGGCCGGCGGTGTAGGTGCCGGAGAAGTCGGCAGGTCGTGGAGATTGTAGACGTCGCCCTCGGCATCGACGGCATCGCCACCGTCGACGCCGAGCCCGGCGATGGCGAAGGGTAGGTCCGGCCGCGGTAGGCGAGGTGCCGCGGCCGCCGCCGGCGTGCCGGGACGGGCGACCTGGACCTCAGCGCAGCTCGACCGTGCCGGCGAAGGGCGCGGCCGCCGAGTCCTCCCGGCCGGCGGCTCCGGCACTGGCCTGCTCTCGGCGCAGGCGGCCAACAGGGAGGGCGAAGCCCAGGGCCGCGAGGCGGCCGAGGCCGCGCGTGCGGGGGCCGGTGCGCGATGCGGCGTGCCCGATCAGGCTGGTTCAGGAAGCGCCTGGCGACGGGCGTTGTACTCGTCCTTGGTGATGTAGCCCTTGGCGGCAGCTGATCCGAGCGTGTTCAGCTTCTGCTCGATCCGGGGATGCCGAGTCGGCGGCCGGGGCCGCGGCGGGCGCTACCGCCGGGGCCGGCGGGGCCGCAGCGGGCGCGCTGCGCTCGTGCTCGTGCCCGCCGCCGCCGTCGCCCTTGAAGCTCTTCAGCGCATAGCCGCCGACCAGGCGCCGGCGACGGCAGCCCCCAGTCGTTGTGCGCCAGAGCCGGCCGTGTCGCAGCGACCGCCAGCAGCATCAGGGCGGCGATGGCCGCCGTCGACATCGTTGCACCTTCGTTCCTCACCGGTTCTCGACCGCCAGTCGTCGATGGCCGCCGCGGCGGCCGCCGGCTGCTCGCCGATTCTCTATAGCGTTGGTCGGCGAAGTAGACCGCCCGATTCCGTGCATCAGGAGGAAGCGAGCAGGCCACAGTGTGGGTAGCAAGGGAATGACGACACGGGTCCGCACGATCGCAGTTCTCGGCATGCATATCGGTGCCGTGGCCATCGCCGGCAGGTCCTCGCGGACGAGGTGCCGGAGGCTACCTGCCCGGAAGCTGGGCCGTCGGGTCGGCCGAGGCCTGCGCCGGGACGAGCGAACGGCTCACCTTCGGCGCCGACGGCGCGTTACTCGGGCACGCTGCACGGCAGCCCGACGGCGGCCAGCTTCTGGCAGCGCGACGAGGACCTGCTCATGCTGCATGGTGGCCTCGCCCGCGCTTCTTCGACGACCCGGCGACCGACGCGGACGACGCGCTCGCCGCCCATGCCGGGCAGTATTCCTACTATTTCGCCGAGGCCTGATGTTCGACATCGAGGCGATGCCTTCCGTGGTCGCCACCATGGGCGACCAGATGCGGCAGCCTCTTCCGTTGTCCCTGAGTACGTTGCCGGACGGCCCGGGGCACGGACCGGCCAGGGGCGGGGAGGTGGCTCGCCCGCCTCGTCGTGCTGGCGGTGCTGGTGGCGGCGACCCTGCCCTGGACGGCAGCAGCGGGCGAGGTCGAGCAGGCGATCAGGGCCCGGGTCGCGGCCCTCGGGGCGACGGGCCACCCGGTGAGGCCGGCGGCGTCGCGATCGAGGCCGTGCCCTTCGTCCAGGACTTCTACGGCGCCCGGCAGGACCGGCCGGCGGCTCGGCGGTGGCCGGCGAGGAGCTCCTGGCGCGATCGCCGCGAGCGGGCGGCACAGGCTCCGTGGATTTCACGGCGACCGCCTGCCGGCGCTGCTCGACGCCGCCCGGAGCAGCGATCCCGCCGCCATCGCCGCCTTCGAGCTGGTCGCTTCACCGATGCTGCCGCCTGCCTGCCTCTATCGCGGCAAGGTGGACGCCACCCGGCGATCGGGCGGGCCTACGGCTGGCTGGAACTTCCACCGGCCGGTGGCTGACCGAGGTCCGCCAGGGACGATCAGCGTGTGGTCGACCAGCTGAACTTCACCGCGATCGTCGGGCGGAGTGGCGCTGCAGCATCGCAATACCTCGCCCTGCAGGACGCGCTCGAGCGCTACCGCACCATCGAGGCTGCCGGCGGCTGGCCCGGGTGCCGCCGGGCGAACGCTGCGGCCGGGCATGACGGACCGCGCGTGCCGGCCTGCGCTCGTGGTCACGGGCGACCTCGCGCCCGTGCCGGGCGGGTGACCTCCATGACGGGGCCGTCGTGGCGGCGGTGCGGCGGTTCCAGCTGCGCCATGGGCTTCGAGGCGGGCGGGGCCATCGGGCCGCGGACGCTCGGGCGCGAACCGGACGGTCGGGGAGCGCATCGACCAGCTCCGGCTCAGCCTCCAGGCGCGCTGGGTGCTGCGCGGCATCGGCGACGACTTCGTGCTCGTCAACATCGCCGGGCCGACCTATGTCTACAAGAACTGGCGACCTCGTCTGGCGGACCCGATCGGCCAGCAATACCGCCGCGCACCGTCTTCCGGGACGAGATCCCGCCCCACATGGAGCTCAACCCACCTGGACCCGTGCCCCGCACGATCTTCGTCGAGGACAAGCTGCCGTTGATCCGGGCCGACCCCGGCTATCTGGCGCGGGGCGGTATCGAAGTCCTCGACCGGCAGGTCCTCGACCCCTCCGTGGTCGATGGTGGGCGCTCGACCCGCCGTGACCTGGTCCAGGCGCCGGGGCCGGGCAACGCGCTGGGCCGGGTCAAGTTCATGTTCCCCAACTCGCTACGCCGTCTACCTGCACGACACCAACGACCGCAGCCTGTTCGACCGGGCGGCCAGGAACCTGAGCTCCGGCTGCGTGCGGATCGAGCAGCCCTTCGTCTCGCCGATCTCTTGATGGAAGGCGATCAAACCTGGAGCCATGCCCGGCTGGAGGGCGATCACGAGCGGCACGACCACGCGGGTCGACCTGCAAGCCGATGCCGGTGCTCCTGACCTACTACACCGCCTGGGTCGAGGACGGCGAGGTGCTGTTCCGCGAGGACATCTACGACCGCGACGACGGTGCTGGAAGCCCTCGACGGCCCCTTCACGCGGCTTCCGAGGGGGGCCCGAGGATGGCGCATACTTCGTCAGGCGCGGTCAGTCGGTGCTCCTGCCGTCAGGCTGCGCGCGCCGCTCGCCTTCCTCGTCTGCGGTCATCCTGGAGCCCCTCTGGCGACCTGCTCATTTGGAGAGAGAAGAGATGGACGAAGCTGTTCGAGAAGGGGTTGCGGGCGCGGAAGGCGACGCTGGGCGAGGCTTATGTGGAGCGGAACCTCGCCGCGGCGGACGACTTCACGCGGCCGTTCAAGAGGCGATGACGGCCTGGGCCTGGGGCTTCGGCTGGGGCGACGAGACGATCGACGCGAAGACCCGCTCGATGATGAACCTCGCCATGATCGGGGCACTCGGCAAGATGCGCGAATGGGAGATCCATTGCACGGGGGCGCTCAACAATGGCGTCAGCAAGGCGGAGTCCGGGCGATCATCCATGTCGTCGGCATCTATTGCAGCGTGCCGCAGGCGCTCGAGTGCTTTCGCGTGAAGGTGCTGGAGGAGGAAGGGGTGTGACGGCGCCGGCGGGCCATCACTGATATAGGAATAATAACCTATTTTGCGTCAGGCGCAAGCCTGAAGCCGGTGGCTTTCGGGTTCGATCGGCATTTTCCGGTTCGTGGGTTCGCTGGCGCCGGCCGGATGGGTGCCTGATCGTCGAGAGGCGTGTTTTTTCAACGGGTTGAGGGGCGCCGGGTTCGTTGGCTCGGGCTCGGGTTCGATCGTCGTTTCGGTGGGTTCGATCGTCGAAATCGCGGGTTCGTTCGTCGATTCCGCGGGTTCGTTGGCTGTGCGATGTCGCGGAATCCGCGCCATCACGAATCGTTATGTCGCGTTTATCGCGACATTTTCGGGCGGGCTGTCGCGGAATCCGCGACAACCCGAGCCGATTGGTTGCATTGGATGCGCCAACCCGGGCCCGTTGCAGGTCCAAAGTGCCCCGAGCCAGGTGGTCGGGGAGCTCGACCGGGGGGCGGGCATAAGCATTCGTGATGAGGTGAACCGGTGCCCTTCAGGAGCCCGGCAGGGGCGTCGGGCCGGAAAACCGCCGCCGTTGGCCGCTGGCCTCGATCAGCTCCCGGAATTCCAGCGGCTCCGGATCGGCGGAGACGGCGTGGAAGCGCAGGCGTCGATCCTCGATCTGGACCGCCGTCAGCACGCCGGTGAAGAAGCAGCCGCTGTCGACGCCGACCCTGTGCGGCAGCACCTCGGGCCCCTGCGGGGTGTGGCCGTGGACCACGGCGAAGCCATGGGGCCAGTCGGTGGCGTCGAGGAAGGGCTCGCGGATCCAGAGGAGGTCGTCGAGGGTCTGGGCTGCGAGTGGCCGGTCCGGGGCGATGCCGGCATGGGCGAAGACGTAGTCGCCGATGACCCGGTGGCTGGCGAGCCCGGATAGGAGGGCGGCCAGGGTCGCGAGGTCCGGTTGCTCCTCGTCGGTCGGGGGAGCGACCAGGTCCGGGGCGGGGGTCATGCCGGGCAGCCGGCTGCCGCCCCGCCGGAGCCAGTGGCCCAGTGCGGCAGGATCTGGCGGCTCCCCGAGACGATCGAGGAGGAGCTCGTCGTGATTACCGAGCAGCAGGTGCACCGGCACCTCCGGCTCGAGCCGCCGGCCTATGTCGGGCAGACGTCGTAGCACGCCCGGGCTGTCCGGGCCCCGGTCGACATAGTCGCCGAGCATGACCAGCTCCGCGCGGCGACCCCGGCGGCGGGCGTCGTCGACGACTTCCGCCAGCACCGCCAGCATGGCGTCGAGCTGGGCCGGGCAGCCGTGCACGTCGCCGATGGCGAGCAGCGTGGCACCCGGTGGCGCCGCTCGGGGTGCTGGCTCCCAGTCGGAGCGAAAGACGTGCATGCAAGTTCTCCAGGAAACCGGCACTTTTTTTGGCTTTCAGGATTTGCCGGAAGTCCACAGGCTGGACCAGAGGGAGTTGCGGGCGGCTTCCTGCGAGGGGCGGGAATCGGCTAGGATGGCCGCATGGCAAACGACTACCATCTGACCAGCCAATGGCGGGTGCGGGGCTCGCCGGACGAGGTGGCGGCCATCCTGCGCGAGCCCATGGATCTCGCGCGCTGGTGGCCGGAGGTCTATCTGGACGTGCGGGTCGAGGAGGCGGATGGCGGGCCGGTCGTCCACGTCCTGACGCGCGGCTTCCTGCCCTACATGCTAAGCTGGCAGTTTCGCGAGGTGGAACGTGACTGGCCGCGCGGGGCGTCGATCGAGGCTCATGGCGATCTCGTCGGCCGTGGCACCTGGACGCTGGTGCGGGAGGGGCCCGAGACGGTTGCCACCTATGACTGGCGGGTGCGGGCCGAGAAGCCCTGGCTTCGCCGCCTCGCACCGCTCCTCCAGCCGCTCTTCGCCTGGAACCACCGCTGGGCCATGGCCAAGGGCGAGGCCGGCCTGCAGCGCGAGCTGGAACGCCGGCGTGCGATGGTGCATGGGGCTTCGTTGTATTGACGGGGAGGCGGCGAATGCTGACGATGGGGGCGGTCATCTCCAGCTCTAAAGAGTCCTGACCCTTTTCAGATCTGACCGCTTTTCAAATCGCGCTACCCTCCGATTGAACAGACGTCAGAAAGGTGCAGCATGATTGACCAGGTATTGACCTTCGCCGCCGGTCGTGCCTTCCCGCAAGGTGTGGTGGGGTGGATGGTCGCCGGCGCCGTTGCCTCCTGGTCATCGGCCGGTTTGACCGATGGCTCGCGCCCAGGGTTGGAGCGGCGCGCTAGCAGAGCGTCGCGAGCGCGAGATGCGTCAGGACGAAATCGACTACAGGGGTTGAAGCTCTCGTCGGGAACGAGGAAGCGCGCGAACTCCAGGCGGGGTGGGAGAGGGACGACAAAATGGCCGCCCTCTTCCAAAGAGAAGCACGCCGATGATGCCGCCATCGAGCGAGCGGCGAAGGAACGCGGCAATGCGACGCCGCGACCTTGTAGCGCGGATCGCGAAGCGGAAACGGGAAATTGACCACGAAATCGAACGGGAGCTGCAGCGGGAACACTAGGACCGCTCCGGCCGAACCGAAAAAGCCAAAAAAGGGCCAGGGACTCATTCAATTCGGAGTCGTCCGTCAGGGGCGCTTCTTGGCGGTCTGCCGTGGGGGCGGAGGTCGAACGCAGGGTGAAGCGGTCGGCCATGGCGGCGACCCAGGCGGGCTCGCCATGAAAGCTGCCGCGCTGCACCGAGCGGCGCAGCGCCTCGATCTCGAGCGGTGTCTCGGGCCGGTCGACCGCTGCGGCCAGCCGGGTGGCCGGGGCAGGGGCCAAGGGGATCGAGCAGGCGCGCCGCCCCGGCGGGGCAGCTCCCAGCGAGCCGTGCGGCCAGTCGCGGGCGGAGGGCGACCAGCCCCGCGCGCAGGGTTGCGCTCGACATAACGGCAGACGGTGAGGAGATGCGCTGTCGCCCTGCACGAGGAACGCCTTGTAGCGACCCTGGTAAGAGGTGGCCCTGACCGAGTGTGCCGCGATGGCGGTGACGGGGCCTGGGTGTGGCGCTGGGTCAGGCGACGGACGAAGCGGCCGAGATCGCCATCCGCGCGCGGCCAAAGGACCAGGTGCCAGTGGTTCGGCATGAGGCACCAGGCGAGCAGCCGCATGCCCGCGCGACTGCGCTCCTCGGCGAGGAGGGTGGTGAAGTGGGTAGTCGCCCGCGTCGTCGAACAGGCTCGCCCGTGCGTTGGCGCGATTGAGCACATGATAGACCAGACCGCCGACATCGGTGCGGGGTGCGCGAGGCATGCCGGCAACTTAGCGGCGAGACGGGGGCGGCGTAAAGAGTCCTGACCCCGTTATACAACGACATCGGTGCGGGGTGCGCGAGGCATGCCGGCAAAATTTAGCGGCGAGACGGGGCGGCGTAAAGAGTCCTGACCCCGTTATACAAACATTTAAAAACAAACGGTGGTGCTCGGGAGGAGGTGTGCCTCCTCGAATGCTCTGTCTTCCCTACCGGTCGTCGCTCGTTTTCCGGCAGTTAGCTGGCCGGGACCGCGTTGGCGGCTGCGGCTCCGGCGGCGGGCGTGCTGTTCTGATGTGCCGTCGATGCGGACGCCGGATTTCGCGGCGGGCGAACTGGATTCCTGGGTGCTGCTCGAACGCGCGCTGGACCGTCGTAGATTTCCTTCCTGAGCACGAACTGGCGGCCGGGGCGGGCCATGAACTTGCCGCGGATGACGATGCCGACGTCGTCGACCTCGTAGACGCCGTGGCTCTGGAAGGGCTGCATGAAGTCCTGGGCGTAGAGCGGGTCGGCGTACATGTCGTTGCCGATGGTCTTGAAGATCTTCCTTTACTTTCGCGAGGGCCGGGCCGGTGAGCGCCAGGAGAGGGCGATCAGGAGGAGGTGCCACTGACCGGCCCTCATTTGACCAAAAGCGGCATCATCATGGTGGCGAGGCTGAGGACGAGGAAGAAGCCCGCCATGTCGGTGACGGTGGTGAGCAGCGGCCCGGAGGCGACGGCCGGGTCGGTGCCGAAGCGCTTGAGCACGAGGGGCACGATGCCGCCGATCGATACCGCGATCATGGTGTTGATGGCAAGCGCCGTGCCGATGACCACGCCGAGCCAGGGATTGCCCTTCCAGACCCAGCAGACGACGCCGATCAGAAGGCGGGACAGGGTTCATGACCTGACCGAGATCTCCTTGAGCCAGACACGGGCGATGTCGGTGGGGCGGGTGAGGCCCAGGGCCAGCTCGCGGAGCGAGACGGCGACGGCCTGGTTGCCGGAGCAGCCGCATGTCGGAGACCATGGGCAGGAAGACGGCGATGGCGATGACGGCGGCCGCGTCCCTCGTAGGCCGAGATGACGCTGGCGGCGATGATGTTGAGGACGAATGTTGGCGCTGGAGCCAGGCGAGGCGGCGGCGGGCGGACGAAGGTCGGCATGGAGCGGCTCGTCGCCGATGACGCCCTGCATCTTGAGGCTGTCGGATTCGGTGCGCTCCTGGACGGCTTCGGCGATCGCGATGCGCGAGACGACGCCGATCAGCACGCCCCTGGCGTCGGTGACGGGGATGCCGAGGAACGGGTGCTCGTCGAAGAGGTTCTCGAGCTCGTCGATGGAGGCGGTGGGGGGCACCGAGATCGCCTTGGCCATGACGTCGCGGAGCACCGTGCCGCGCCGGATGGTGAGCAGGGTGCGGAGCGAGACGACGCCCTGGAGGCGGCCCTCGGCATCGACGACATAGGGGTGCTGGCCGCGATAGCGCTCGAAATCCTCGTCCTCGACGGTGAGGCCGCGCAGGACGGCGCCGACCGTCTCGTCGACGCGAAAGGCGAAGGTCCGGCCACCATGGCCGCCGGCGGTGTCGCTGTCGTACTGGATGAGGCGGCGGACGTCGGCCGCGTCCGCCGGGTCCATCCGGGCGAGGATGGCCTCGGCGTCCGCGGTGTCGAGCTCGTCGATCAGGTCGACCTGATCGTCGCTGTCGAGCTCCTCGACGATGCTGGCGGCGACCCCGGCGTCGAGCTCCTCGACGATCTCGGCGGCGAGCTCGGCGGGCGCCTCCTCGACGATCGGGCGGCCGCCTCGGCGCTGAGCCAGGCCGAGCATCCGGTTGCGATCCTCGACCGACAGCTCGAGCGTGAGGCGCAGCGCCTCGCCCGGCGGCTGCTCGGCGAGCAGGGCCTCGAGGGCGGGCCCGTCGTCGCGCTCCAGCGCCTCGTCGAGCATGTCCTCGTCGGAACGCGGCGGCGCTTCGGTCTCGGTCATCGGCCCTCCTGCGGCACGGCGTGGCTGGCGCGCAGTGTAGAGAAATCCCGGCCTTTGGCGACCGGCGGGCGGGGCGCGGGCGACGGGCTTGATCGCCGCCGGCGGCTCGACTATCCGTCGCCCCGCGGCAGCACCGCCTTGGGGCGTGCCCGATATGGCCGGGGCAGCCGCGGCGATCGCGCGGCGTGAAGGCGGCAGCATGAGCGAGGCGGCAACCATCGAGACGGCCCCGGCGGCGGGATCGGGACGTTCGAGAAGTGGCTCTCGCTCTGGGTGGCGGGCTGCATCGCCACGGGATTGCTGCTGGGCAACCTCCTGCCCGGCGTCGTTCGGCTTCCTCGCCTCGTCGAGCTGGCGTCGGTCAACCTCGTCGTCGCCGTGCTGATCTGGGCCATGGTCTATCCCATGATGATCGGCATCGACTTCGCCAGCTTGCCGGCATGTCGGCGACAAGCCGAAGGGGGCTGGTGATCACGCTGGTCGTCAACTGGCTGATCAAGCCCTTCACCATGGCGTTCCTCGGCGTGCTCCCCTTTCGCCACGTCTTCGCCAGCCTCATTCCGCCGGCCGATGCCGAGGGCTACATCGCCGGGCTGATCCTGCTCGGTGCCGCACCCTGCACCGCCATGGTCTTCGTCTGGTCGCAGCTCACCCGGGGCGATCCCGCCTACACGCTGGTCCAGGTCTCGGTGAACGACCTCGTCATGGTCTTCGCCTTCGCGCCGATCGTGGCGGTGCTGCTCGGCGTCACCGACATCGTGGTGCCCTGGGAGACGCTCTTTGCTCTCGTCGTGCTCTATATCGTGCTGCCGCTCGCGGCGGGCGTGGTGACGCGCCGGCGGGTGTCGGCGCAGGCGGGGGGCGGGGCGCGGGGCGAGGCGGCGGTGCAGGGCTTCATCGCCCGGCTCAAGCCCTGGTCGGTGATCGGGCTCCTCGCCACCGTCGTCCTGCTCTTCGGCTTCCAGGGCGAGATGATCCTGGCGCAGCCGCTCCTGATCCTCCTGATCGCCGCGCCGCTCTTGATCCAGTCCTATGCCATCTTCCTCGTCGCCTATGCCGCCGCCTGGGCGTGGCGGGTGCCGCACGACGTGGCCGCACCCTGTGCGCTCATCGGCACCTCGAACTTCTTCGAGCTGGCGGTGGCGGTGGCGATCAGCCTCTTCGGGCTGCAGTCGGGGGCGGCGCTCGCCACGGTGGTCGGTGTGCTGGTCGAGGTGCCGGTGATGCTGTCGCTGGTGGCCTTCGCCAATCGCACGCGGGACAGCTTTCCGGCGTCCGGTTGAGCCCGGGCGCCCGCGCTCACTGCGGCAGGAGCCGTTCGATCATGCCATGGACGGCCTGCATCTGCTGGCCTTCCCGGCGGAAGTAGTCGGGGCCGCTATAGCCCACCAGTCCCAGCAGCCCTTGGGGTTGGCGGTGAGGCCGGTGGGGTCGAGGGCGCGCTCCAGGGCGTCGTCTGGGGGTAGAGCACGACGATGCGGTTGGCCTCGGCAGCGGCTTGTAGCCGCCGTCCATGTAGAAATCGTCGCCGATCAGGCCGGCATATTGCTGGCAGCCGTGGAAGGCGACGTGCAGCCGGCAGGGCTCGCCCGGCGGCGCGTCGTCGCGGCAGGTCTCGGGGACGTAGAGGAAGCCGGTCGCCGCCAGGCTGACGCTGGGGTCGTCGGCGTCGAAGAACTCGCTCTGGTCGAAGGCCGCGAGGCGGTCGGGGTCGGGTATTCCAGGCTCCTCCGCGAATCCGGCGGGGTAGAGATGGCGGAGCAGGCGCTCGGCGGCATCGAAGTCGCAGTCGATGAGGAAGGGCGGCCCGTAATCGCCGCAGCCCAGCTTCGTATGCTCGGTCGTGCCGGTGAATTCCTCGATCGGCAGGCCGTGGTTGGCCTCGGCGTTGCGCTCGAACTCGAGCGCCGGGTCGGTGAGACCGAGGCCGGCATAGACCCCTTCCAGCGCCTGCATGGTCGCGAGCGGCACGATGCCGTCGGCGTCGCCCAGGAAGAGCCAGACGCGATCGTCGGCGAGGTTGGCCGGGTCGTCGATCCGGTCCGCCGCGTGCTCGGCCCGCACGGCGGCGATCGCCTCTTCGGCATCGGGGGCGTCCGGCAGCCACAGGTCGAAGGGATCGAAAGCCCCGCGGGCGAGCGGGGCAGACCGAGTGCGATGGTCACCCCGCGCCAGCGGGTTGAAGCCGAGGGCCCAGGGTTTGCTCGGCGCAGGCATAGGCCGCCCGCGATGATGCCGGCGCCCTCGACGAGCGACGAGAAGGCGACGTGGAACTGGTGGGCGAAGAAGCCGCCGGAGGAGATGCCGGAGACGGTGACGCTGGACGGGTCGAGGCGGGCCAGGGTGGCGAGGGGCGGCGATTCGCTGCCGCGCGCCGCTGCCGTGGCGGTCAGGGCAGATGGCGATTGCCACCGTGATGGGCGTCCACTGTCGCATGGGCATCTCCCCAGCGCCGGCGCTTCGCCACATCGCGCTAGCACGTTCGTGCCGGCGACGGGGAATGGCAATGACGGGGAGAACTGACCCTACTGTCGTCGGCTTGGGGGTTGATGTGTCGTTGATATAAGTCGGGCGAAATCCTCCCGATGCCAGCTAAGCAAAATGCTGACCCTAGCTGATCCTGCCAGTCCGAAATATCGGGGGAGTTGTAGTACATGTCTTTCCTGCTGAAACGCAGTCTTGTTCTTCTTTGCAGTGCCACGCTCGTGGTATTGGTCGCGGCGTGCGGATCCGATGTGGTGGCGATCCCGCCGACACCCGCAGATGTCGCTGAATGTCCGGTGACTGGGCGCTACATGGTCAGCTGCGAAGGTACGGCGGACAAAGTGCCTGTCGTCCTGGATCGCACCCCGGAGCCAAGACCGGTGCCGCCACAGGGGCGATGGCCAGCGTCGCCTGGCACGGCATTGCTGTCGGCCTCCTGAAGGAGCCCGGCGAAGCCGCCGATGAGGGGCGGCCTCGGTGCGGCGTTCGGGGGCGCCATGATCGTTCTTGCCGGCGTGGCGTTCGTCGCCGGGGTCGTCGCTGGCGCCGGTCGGTGCGGTAGTCGGTGCCGGGATCGGCGCCGGGACGGCGGAGCCGGACGCCCGGCGCAGGCAGCGCATGACAGTCTCGTGCGGGCGGTCGAGCAAAACCAGGCTCGACGGGACTTCCGCGAGCGGCTCGTCGCGGCTGCCGAAGACGTCGCCGGCCGGACCTTGTTCAGGTCTCAGGGCCCTGGATGTGCCGGCCGCCTGCATCGAGGCTTCGCCGGAGCCGATCGGGCAGGTCCTGGAGGTGCGTGCCGCACGCCGCATTTCCGAGTTGTGGGGCGGTGACGATCCCGCAGGCGCCCTGTTCCTGACGGCGAACGCCGCGGTTTTCCGCGCCGACCACGCGCGGCCGATCTTACGAGCGCACCTGGGTCTACCGGGGTGACGACCACGGCTATTTCGAGATGGCAGCCGGCGGCGCGACCCTGCTTCGCAGGGAGCTCGCCATGGCGGTGGACCGGCTTTCGGCGAAGATCGTGTCCGATCTGATGATTGGCGCCGGTGCGGAAGTGCATCCCACGGACGGGCAGCCAGCCGGAACCGTATGGACTGTCAGTCCAGAGAGCTGATGTCCGGCTCTGGGACCGCCGTGACGCGTTGGCTGCGACTCAGCCGCCGATCAGCCGCGGGACGAAGAGCACGAGGTCGGGCCAGAAGGTGACGACGAGGAGGGCGGCCACGAGCGGGATGTAGAAGGGCAGCATGGCCCGGACCATCTGGGCGAAGCTGATCCTGGCGATGTCCATCATGATGAAGAGGATGACGCCGAAGGGCGGGGTGGTGGCGCCGATGAGCAGGTTCAGCACCATGATGATGCCGAAATGCACGAGGTCGATCTTCAGCGCCAAAGCGAGCGGCAGGAGGGCCGGGACCGCGATCAGGAGGATGGCCGTGGTTTCCATGACCAGCCCGGCCGCGAGCAGGAGCAGGTTGACGAGGAAGAGGATGACGTAGGGGTTGTCGGAGATGCCGAGCAGGGTCGAGGTGAGGGCGGCCGGCAGGTTGTTGACCGAGACCACCCAGCCGAACGGCACGGCGGCGGCGATGATGAAGACCAGCACGCCGGTGGTGATGCCCGTCTCGACCAGGCAGAGGTGGAGCTTCTTGAAGGTCAGCTCGCGCTGGGCGAAGCCCACGATCATCGCGTAGGCGACGGTGACGGCGCCGAGCTCGGTGGGCGTGGCCGCCCCGGAGAGCAGGCCGGTCACGAGGATGACCGGGGCGAAGAGGGCCGGCAGGGCCTGGACGAAGGTGGCGCCGACCTGGCCGATCGTGGCCCGCGGCCGGGTCGGGGCGGTGATGCGGCCGGTCCGCGCCATCCAGTAGATCAGCGCCATCAAGAGGCCGCCCATCAGGAACCCGGGCAGGATGCCGGCGAGGAAGAGGTCGGCGACCGAGACCTGCGCCAGGACGGCGTAGATCACCATGATGACGGAAGGCGGGATGATCGGGCCGATGATCGAGGAGGCGGCGGTCACCGCGGCCGAGAAGGCCGGGTCGAAGCCGGCCTTGCGCATGGCGCGGATCTCGACCGTGCCGAGCCCGGCGGCATCGGCCTGGGCGACGCCGGACATGCCGGCGAAGACGATCGAGGCCGCGACGTTGACATGCGCCAGGCTGCCCCGGACGTGGCCGAAGAGCGAGAGGGCGAAGGCGAAGATGCGCGCGGCGAGCCCGGCCCGGTTCATGAGCGAGCCGGCCAGGATGAAGAGCGGGATGGCGAGCAGCGGGAAGCTGTCGAGGCCCGAGGCCATGCGCTGGATGACGATGGTGAGCGGGATCGGACTCTCGAGGGTGAGCCAGACGACGGCACTGGCGCAGAGCGCGAAGGCGATCGGCACCTCGATGGCGACCAGCACCGCGAATGCCACGAACATGATCCAGACGTTCACAGGCGGTCTCCGAGCATCGCCTGCTCCACGGCGTCGTCGTCGTCGTGGTCCTCGGGCAAGGGCTGCATGATCAGGGGCGGCCGCTCGCCGCCCAGGGCGAAGCGCAGCTCGACCAGCACCTTGAAGACGGCGGTCAGCAGCATCGAGACGGCGCCCACGGCGAGAGGGACGGAGAAGAACCAGCCCGACGGGATCTGCACGGGCAGGGCGATGGAGCTGCGGCGCATCTCGATGCCGATGGCGCCCGGCAGCGAGGGCAGGATGGTGACGAGGAGTGCGATGATGGCGAGGAAGACGAGGGCGCGGGCGAGCGCCCCCCGCCGCTCGGGCAGGCGGGCGACGAACGTGTCGATCCTGACGTGCCGGTCGTACTTGAGCGCCAGGGCGGCGCCGAGGAAGGTGGCCCAGATGAAGGAATAGGTGGCGATCTCCTCGACCCAGACGAGCGGCTTGCCGAAGAAGTAGCGGGAGATCACCTGGGCCAGGATGTTGAGGACGATGTTGACGAGCAGGAGCACGACCAGCGCCTGCTCGAGCCGGCCAAGCAGCCCGAGCAGGCGCCGGTACAAGTCGATCATCGCAGGAAGACTCGCGTCAGTTGGGCGCCATGTCGCGGATCTTCTGCCAGAGGCCGGGCGACCAGACGCCGTCCTTCTCCATCTCCTCGACGCCGGCGCGCGCCTTCTCGGCGAACGGGGCGACGTCGACCTCGTGGATCGTGGCCCCCTCGGCGGCCATCTGCGCCACCGTCTCCTCGGTCTGGCGCTCGGCCTCGGCACGGCCCCACTGGGTCACCTCCCGGGCGGTGTCGAGCATGATCTGCTGCTGCTCGGGGGTCAGGCTCTGGAAGACGTCCTCGTTGATGGTGATGTGATAGGTGGAGACGAGGTGGTCGGTGCGCATGACGTTGGTCGCGACCTGGTGCAGCTTGGCGGCATAGGCCGAGGCGACCGGGCCCTCGGCGGCCTCGACCGTGCCGGTCGAGAGGCCGAGATAGATCTCGCCCCAGGCGAGGCGCGAGGGCTCGGTGCCCAGCGTCTGCCAGAGCAGCAGGTAGGCGCGGATCTCCGGCACCCGCATCTTGAGGCCGGTGAGGTCGTCCGGGGTCTGCACCGGGCGGGTGGCGAAGAGGATGCGCGGCTGGGTCGGGGCGGCGGCGAGGATGCGCAGCCCCTGCTCCTCGCGCAGCTGTTCGGCGAGCGCCGCGTAGATGTCGCTGTCGAGGAAGGCCTGCATGTGGTCGTTGTTGTCGAAGGTGAAGCCCCAGCTCATGATGTTGAAGTCGTTCACCCAGTTGCCGTACCACTCGACCACGTCGCCATAGAGCGCCACCGAGCCCTGCATCATCGCCTGGATGACGTCGATGTCGGTGCCGAGCTGCTCGCCGGAGATGAAGTTGACCGTGACCTCGCCGTTGGTGCGCTCGGTCACCAGCTCCGAGAACATCGCGTTGCCGCGATCGAGGATGGTGCCGACGGCGTCCGAGCCGCCGAAGGTGAGGGTGGTGGCGGCCGTGGCCGGTGCCGCGGCGAGCGCCAAAAGGGCGGCGCCCGCGAGGGCGCCCTTCAACGTCTCGAGCATGGTTCCTGCCTCCCTCCATGTTGTTTTTTCGTCGACCAGCGTAGTCCTGAAGCTCAGGCGGCGAAAGCGCTCCGCGCCCCGCCGGATTTCTGGGTCTTGAAGATCGAGGTGGCGTCGGGGGCCGGCGGCAGCGGCAGGCGCACCGGCACCTTCTCGATGCGCGGCTCGATCACCGGCTCGCCGCAGACCATGCGGTCGAGCAGGTCGGCCCACATCTCGCGCTGCGGCAGGCGGTGGATGTAGGAGCCGGCGCCGAGCAGCGGCCAGGCGTCGGCGGCGCAGGCCTCGTAGAAGAGGATGAGCCGCGCCCGGTCGCTCCGGTTGGGGGCCGAGCCGTGCAGCGTGCGGGCATGGTGGACGGTCATCGAGCCGGCCTTGCCGGTGAGCGTGACGGCCTGGTCGAAGTGGAAGTCCGGGTCGGCCGGGTTCACCGCACCGGCGAAGACGCCGTTGTTGTGGTGGCTGAGCAGGGGGCCCTTGTGCGAGCCCGGGATCACCATGAGCGGGCCGTTGGCCTCGTCGACGTCCTCGAGCATCAGGCCGAAGGCCAGCATGCCGTCGTTGGTGTGCGGGTAGAAGGCCCAGTCCTGGTGCCATTCCACGGCCGCCCGCCGCCGCCCGGCGCCTTGGTGTTGAGCTTCGAAATTGCAGGACGACGTCGTGCCGAGGAGCGCCGGAAGTAGCTCTTCATGGTTCCAGCGCAGCACGCGGTCGAAGACGTAAGCGCCAGCAGCTGATCCGCGTCAGGCGCGGGTTGGACGGCGAATGGCCCTCGTCGAGGTCGTAGATGCCGTTGCTCTGGCGACGCGGGCGCGAGCGGTCGATGAAGTCGCGGGCGACCGCCTGCAGCTCGGCCAGATCCTCGGGCGAGACGGCGTCCTCGATCATCAGGTAGCCGTTCTCGCGATAGAAGGCGAGGTCGCCCTCGCTCAGGCCCGGGCCTGCTGCATGGTCCCCTCCGTGGATTGGCGATATGGTAGCTAACATCGCCAGCGTCAAGGGATCGCGTGGCCGGTGACAATGGCAGGGACGGCGAGGGCTGGCGACGATGGCGAGGTGGCGGCCCGGGCCGGCGTCTCGCCCATGACGGTCAGCCGCGTGCTCAAGGAGCCGGCCGCGTGCGGCCGACGGACCCGGACCAGGGTGGAGGCGGCGATCGCCGAGCTCGGCTATGTGCCGGACGCGGCGGCCGGCGCGCTCGCGTCGCGGCAGAGCCGGCTGGTGGCGGCGCTCGTCTCGACCCTCGCCGGCCTCGATCTTCGCCTCCACCATCGCCGGGCTCGGCGCCGTGCTGCGCGAGGCGGGCCAGAACATCTGCTGCTGGGCACCACCGAGTATTCCTCTTCGAGCGAGGAGGCGCTCCTGCGCGCGGTGCTGGCCGGCGGCCGGGCGGGCTGGTGCTGAGCGCTGGCACACGCCGGCGGCACGCCGCCTGCTCGAGCGGGCGACGCGCGGCCTGGGCGTGCCGGTGGTCGAGATCTGGCAGCTTCCGAGCGAAGCCGGTCGACATGGCGGTGGGCTTCTCCAACTTCGCCGCCGGGCGGGCGATGACGGCGTTCCTCGCCGATCTCGGCTATCGGCGGTCGCGCTGTCGGCGGGCCCTGGCCGGACGATTTCCGCGGGCTGGGTGCGGCGCCATGCGGGCTACCGGGAGCGCTGGCGGAACGCGGGCTCGGGGAGCCTCGGGCCTTCGGCTCCGGCGGGACGGGGTGGCTCGGTCGAGGAGTTGCGGCAATCTCGCCGCCGTGCTCGAGCGTCGGCCGGATTGCGATGCCGTCTTCTGCGGCAGCGATCCGCCGCCTTCGGCGCCATCGCCGAGGCGGCCGTGCGTCCGCGGTGCCGGGCGAGCTCGCCGTCGCCGGGTTCGGGCAAGGATTTCGACTATGCGGGCGAGGCCGGGGCTGGCGCTGACCACGGTGCGGATCCTCGGGCGAGCGGATCGGCCGCGAGACCGCCCGGCTGCTGCTCGAGCGCAAGGCCGGCCGGCCTTCGAGGCCGGTCGTGGTCGATCTCGGCTTCGAGCTGGTCCGCCGCCGGATCCTGCCTGAACGACCGCCTGGACCGACGCGAAAGGAGTGACCGGCGGCGCGGCCGGCCCTCTAAACTCTTGGTTGCTTACCGGCTCTGCCCGTCTGGTGCCGACTTGGCTCTGTTGCCGCCCACGCTGCTCGAGCGGGTCGGCCCGCCGCTGCCGCGGCGACTCCTGGCATCGCTCCTTGGTCGTGCTGGCCTATGCGACCTTCGCTCATCATGGCGGTCTTCGTGCGCAACGCCGCCGAGCACCTGCCGGTCATCGTCATCGTGTTCCTGCGGTGTTGACCATGCCGCTGATGACGCCGCTCTTCTGGATGAACCGGGAGCAGATCCGCCATCCCATGGGGTTTCGGCTGCATGCGTTGCGGTCGCCGTCGGCTCCATGCTCTGCGGGCTCACCGCCCTCGTCTACGTGCCGTTCGCCGATGTCACCGCGATCCAGGATGATCACCGAGGCGCTGTTCGTCACCGCGCTGGCGGCCCCTGCTGCTGCGCGAGACGGTCGGCTGGCGACGCTGTCGGCGACGGCGGTGGGCTTTCTCGGCGTGGTGGTCATGCTCGGCCCGTTCTCGGGCGGGATCGAGCATTATGCCCTGGTGGTGCTGCCGGAAGCCGTGTTCAGCGCTTTCGCCGTGATCTCGCTGCGGCTCGGCTCGACGCTCGATCCGACCGTCACCGTGCTCTATCAGGCTCTCGTGGTGCTCGCCCTGACCGCACCGCTCGCCTGGTGGTACTGGCAGCCGGTGACCCTGGCTGGCCTGCAGGTGGTTTTCATGATGTCGCTGGTCATGGTGGTCGCATGCTCCTCTTCACCTCGGCGCTGCGCATGGGCGAGGCCGCCGCCCCGGCGCCGCCGGCTATCTGCGCCTCCTCCTGATGGGCGTCGTCGGCCACGGCTTTATGCCGAGGTGCCGTCGTGCCAAGACCGTGCTGGAGCGTCTCGCTGGTGGCTCGGCTCGGCCACACATGCATCGCAAATTCAGCGCAGGAGGCGATCCGGGAAGAAGGGCCGGGCTGACCGGTGCTCGGGGCTTGGCCCGTGGCGGCGCCCCCTGTGGCAGAAGGATCGCCATGAAGCGAGGAGCATCGGGGAGGATGGCGATGATGCGCAGGACGAGCATGCTGCTGGCTGGCTGTTGCTGGCCCTCATGGGCACGGGGCCGCTGGCGCAGACCTACAAGGACGAGTACCGGGTCTCGACCGTGGTTCCGGCACCCTTTCCTGGGGCTCGCCGCCGAGCGCTGGGCCGAGCTGGTGGGCGAGCGGACGGACGGGCGCATCAAGCTCGTGATCTACTCCGGGGCGCCCTCTGCAGGCGAGCAGAGACCGCGAGTTGGCGCCGCCCTGCAGCGGCCTGATCGACATGGCGGTCGGCCTCGACCATCAACTGGTCGCCGCAGATCGTCGATGAAGATCTTCTCCATGCCGTTCTTGATGCCCGACTACGGCGCTCGACGCCTTGACCCAGGGGCCGAACGGCGAGGTATCTTCGAGCGCATCCGGGAGAATGCGGTGCCGCTGGCCTGGCCGAGAACGGCTTTCGCGAGGTCACCAACTCGAAGGTGGCGATCCGCACGCCGGCCGACATGGCTGGCGCCGATGCGTCGTCGGCTCGCCGATTCAACGACATTCACCGCCCTCGGCGCCAACCTGACGCAGATGAGCTGGGCCGACGCGCAGCCGGCCCTTCGACCGGTGCCGTTGATTGCCAGGAGAACCCGCTCACCATCTATGACGTCTTCGAAGATGTGGAGTCGGGCAGACGAATGCGACGCTCTGGCGCCGTCGCCGACCCTTTCGCTGATCTTCGCACAACCAGGAGGGTCTGGGATCTGTTCACGCCTGAGGACCAGGAGATCAGCACGGCGGCGGTCGATGCCGGTGCCCAAGGCGTCGAGGTGGCGCAGGGGGCTGACGGGATGAAGACTCAGAGCCTGATCGAGGAGATCGAAGGGCATGGTGTCACGGTCGTCCGGTTGACCGACGAGGAGCGGCAGGTTCTTCGTCGACGCGACCCGCCCGGTCTACGAGGCGTGGCGAGAAGGCCTGCGCGGATCTCGTGAAGCAGTGGCCGAGGAGTCGGTGGCGCAGCGCTAGCGGATGGCAGGGGAGCGGCCGGCGCCGGCGGAGCACGGCGCCGCCACACCGGGCCCCCGCGTCCCGGTCCGGCTCGAGGAGGCGCTGGCGGCGGCGGCGATGGCGCTCATCTGCCTGATCTCGCTCGCCAACGTGGTGGTCCGCTACCTGACCAACGTCTCCTTCTGCCTTCACCGAGGAATACTCGGTTCTTCCTCGTCTTCACGACCTCGTCGGCGCCTCGGCAGCCTCGCGACGAACGAGCACATCCGCATCACCTCGGCTGCTCGAGCGTCTGCCCCCGGCGCCTGGCGGGTTGGCGGAGCTCGCGACCCTCGCCGTCACCACGGCCCTCTTCGCGCTGGTCGTCTATTTCGGCGGGCAGGTGGCGTTCGACGAGTGGCACTGGGGCGAGACCTCGCCCGGGCTCGGCCATCCGAGCTGGGTCTATTCGATCTGGCTGCCGGTCCTGGCGGTCGCGATCATTCTGCGGGTGCTGGCGCGGCTGGCGAGACCTCGGGGTGGTGGTGCTCGACGCGGCCAATCTGCCGCTGGTGCTGGTGTTTCTCGCCCTTCTGGCGATCGGCACGCCGATTGCGGTGGCGCTCGGCGCCGGCGGCGTGGCGGGCATTCTCGTCGGCCTCGACATGGCGGCGCTCGGCACGGTCGGCACCAACACCTGGAAAAGCCGTCGCCAAGTACCCGCTGATCGCCGCGCCGCTCTTCATCCTGACCGGCATGGTGTTCGAGCGCTCGGGCGTGGCGGCACGGCTCGTCACCTTCGCCGAGGCCTGCATCGGCCGCGGCGCGGCGGCTGGTGGTGGTCGCCATCCTCGGTCTGCCTGACGGTGGCGGCATGCTGGGCTCGGGGCCGGCGGATGGCGCCGTGGCGACGGTGAGGATCCCGGCCATGCACAAGGCGGGCTATCCCAGGCCCTTCGGCTGATCGCGGCGGGTGCTTCGACCGCCATTCTGATCCCGCCCTCGATAGCGCTCATCGCCGGTGGTGGTCCTGGTGCCCGGGCACCGATCTGCGCGCACTGTTCGCTGCCGGTCTGGCGCCCGGCCTTGGTTTGGTGTCGCCATCGGCGTGCCGGCGCTGCTGCTCAGCCGGCGGCATGGCTTCTGGCAGCGTCGCCGAGGTCGGCGGTGCGGCCGGCCGGCCGCCCTTGGCAGACCGGCGTGCCCTGCCGGGGCTGCTGGCGCCGGTCATCATTCTCGGCGGCCTGCGCAGCGGCCTGTTCACGCCGACCGAGACGGCGGTGGTGGCGGTGGCCTACGGTTCCTGTCGGCACTGGCTCATCGCAGCCTCGGCTGGGCCGATCTATGCCGTGCTGGTCGAGAGCGCCAAGATCTCGGCGGTGCTGAGCGATCATCGCGTTCGCCGGCATCTTCGCCTGGGCCGGCGCCACGCTCGGTGCCTTCCGCATGGCGGCCGAGGCGCTGCCTGCGGTGAGCGGCCACGAGCTGGTCGTCCTGCTCCTGGTGATGCTCATGCTGCTGGTGGCCGGCATGCTGCTCGACGGCATCTCGATCTATCTCATCACCTTGCCGCTCCTGGTGCCGATCGCCACCGCCCTCGACTGGTCCTTCGTCTGGTTCGGCGTGGTCATGGCCATCACCATCGCGATGGGCCAGGTGACGCCGCCGGTGGCGGTCAACCTGATGGTCACGTCGCGCCTCGCCGGGGTGCCGATGGAGAGCACCTTCGTCTGGATCGGCTGGCTGCTGCTCGCCATGACGGCAGCGCTCGGCCTCGTCATCGCCTTTCCTTGAGCTGCCCTCTGGCTGCCGCGGGTGCTCGGCTACCGATCACCTGAACGCCGGGATCCCGGCCTGCCGGGTGGCGCAGCAGGAACAGTGGTTGCGCCGGAGCCGGCGGCAGGCGGCGCAAGCGGGAGCGGGACGATGAACGAGATGGATCCATTGGCGGGTTTCCGCCGAAATTCGGCGTCGGCCAGTCGGTGACGCGCAAGGAGGACCCGCGGTTGTTGCGGGGTGATGGGCGCTACACCGACGATTTTCTGCCCGAGGGCCAGCTCACGCCCTCTTCGTCCGCTCGAGCCATGCTCATGCGATGCTGGAGAAGCTCGACGTCGAGGCGCGGCGCGCGCCGCACCGGGCGTGGTCATGGTGCTGACCACGGCCGAGCTGGATGCCAAGGGCTGCCTGGACCTGCCCTGCGGTCGGCCTTCAAGAGCGCCGATGGCAGCCTGATGATCGTCCCGCCGCATCCCTCGCTGGCGCGCGGCCGGGTGCGCCAGTGTGGGCCAGCCCTATGCCGTGGTGATCGCCGAGACGATGGCGGTATGCGATGCGGCCGAGCGCATCGAGGTGAACGCCTTGCCGGTGCTGGTCGAGCTGGAAAGCGCGCGACGCGGACGCCCCCTGCTGCACGAGGAGGCGTTGCGAACGATGGCGCTGACTTCGCCTTTGGCGACGAGGCGGCGGTCGAGGCGTTCCAGCGTGCGGCGCATCGTCACAGGCTGGCTGAAGATCGTCGGCCAACCGGTGATGGTCGCCGATGGAGCCGCGCGGGGCGGTGGTCGACTACCGGGATGGCCGCCGCAGGACGGTGCGCACCGGCTGCCAGAACGTGTTCGCTCCGGGGCCACCGGGTAGGGCTGGTCGAGGCACCGGTCGAGCAGGTCCGCGTGCTGGCCGACGATATCGGCGGCTCGTTCGGCATGAAGGCCTCGGTCTTCCCGGAGCACCTGCCGCTCATGACGCGGCGCGAGTCAGGTCGCCGATCAGCGGGTGAACGACCGCAGCGAAAGCTTCACGACCGACTACCACGGCCGCGATCTGGTCTCGATGCCGAGCTCGCCTTGGATGATGAGGGCAATTTCCTCGCCGTGCGGGTCGAGGGGCTCGGCAGCGCCGGCGCCTATGTGGCGGGCTTCTGCCCGGCCATCCCGACCGGGTCATCCAGAAGAACCTGCCGAGCTCTTCGGCATAAGACCCCGCTCATGTTTGTGCGGGTCAAGCTGGTCCTGACCAACACCACGCCGATGACCGCCTATCGCGGGGCCGGGCGGCCGGAGGCGGTCTACATGATGGAGCGGCTGGTCGAGCAGGCCGCCCGCGAGACCGGGCGCGATCCGCTCGAGCTCCGGCGGCAGAACTGTGCCGCCGTCACGGCCATGCCCTTCACCATGGCGTCGGCGTAGTCTGCGACAGTGATCGCGGCCGTGCCGGGACCAGGGGCCGAGGTGGCCGACGCGCCGGCTTCGCCGCACGGCGCCAGCGAGCGAGGCCAGGGCCAGCGCGGCCTGGCTACTGCACCTATGCCGAGGAGGTGATTGCACCTCAGGGCAAGGAGAGATGGCATCCGCTTCGCCCCGGACGGACGGGATCACCTTCGTCACCGGCATGGACTACGGCCAGGTTACGCTCGGCCTTCGCCCAGGTGCTGGCCACCCGGCTCGGCCTGCCCTTCGACCTGGACTGATCTTGCAGGGCGACAGCGACGAGCTCCTCTATGGCGGCGGCACGGGCGGCTCGCGCTCGCTGATATGTCCGGCGAGGCGGCGTTTCGAGGTAGCCGCTGACCGTGGTCGAGAAGGCATGAAGCTGGCTTCCGGAGCATTCGAGGCGGCCGAGGCCGACATCGTCTTCGAGGCGGGCTCGTTCCGCGTCGCCGGCACCGACCGGCGGGTGACGCTGGCGCAGCTCGGCATCGACGCCAAGGGTGCCCTGGATGTCGAGCTCGTGACCGACACCCCGCCCTCGACCTGCCCGAACGGCTGCCAGGTTGACGTGGCGGAGGTCGAGGTCGACCCGGAGACCGGGCGGATCACCCTGGTCGGCTACAGCGCGGTCGACGATTTCGGCACGCTGGTCAACCCTCTCCTGGTCGAGGGCCAGGTGCATGGCGGTGGCCCAGGCGATCGGCCAGGCGCTGACCGAGCACGTCGTCTACGACGCCTCGGGCCAGCCCGACTGCAGAGTTTTCATACGACTACGCCCGGGCCGCGCCGACGATCTGCTGGACTCGTCGTCACGACCGTGCCGGGCGACCACCAACTGCCTGGGTGCCAAGGGCTGCGGCGAGGCCGGCATCACCGCGGCCTCGCCGCCGTGGTCCACGCCGTGCTCGACGCTGGAGCCTTATGGCATCACGCATCTCGATGCCGCTGACGCCGGAGCGCGCGTGGAGCGCCATCCGGGCGGCAGGCTAGACCTGCCATCCTACGCAGGCTGCGCGAGACCGGGGCGGCCTGCGGCTGGTCAGGCCATGGCGGTGGCGGAACCGCGGCACCTCTTGGGGAAGTCGATATAGTAGAGCTGGAGGTCGTCACGATCGCCGAGGGGAGCGCCTTTCACGCGCTCGGTCTCGATGATGCCGACGACCTCGTCCTGCGCGCCGAGCTCATGCGTCGGCTGGCCGCGATCATCGAGGATCGGGGTTTCACCCAGGCCCAGGCCGGCAGCCTGATGCGCATGGACCGGCCCCGCGTGTCGGCGCTGATGAACGGCAAGATCGCCAGGTTCTCCACCGACCGCCTCCTCCAGGCTCTGAGCGACCTCGGCCAGGACGTGGAGCTGCGCATCACGCCGGCGAAGACCGCCAAGGGCCGGCTCAGCGTGGGCGCCTGATCCGCATATGAGGAATTGCCCGCTTTTGCCGGGTACGTGGAACGAAGCAGGAGCGCGATAGAGGCGCACGCCACTTGACCGGGCGGCGCGGCGGCGCATGTTCGACCCCATGCACCGTCTCGCCGCCCTCGCTCTCTGCCTGCCGTTTTGCGGCCTGCCGGCGGTTGCTGCCGCGGCGAATGTCGAGGCGGGCTACAGCGTGCGCTGGGCCGGGATCGAGATCGGTCGCTTCGAGGTCGATCTGCGTACCGGATCCGATGCCTACCGGTTGAGCTATGCGGCCCGGACCACCGGCGCCGTCGCTTGGTTCTTCGAGTTCGAGAGCACCGGGTCGGCCACCGGCCGGCTCACACCTGAGGGGCCGAGCGTCGACCGGTACGAAGGTCGGAGTGCGCGCGACGACGACCGCGCCAGCCACTGGCAGGTCGACTTCGCCCCGGATGGCACCGTCGCCGGGGTGGCTCTCGACGAGGTCAGCCGGGGCGACCGGGAGCCCGTTCCGGCCGAGCTGATGGTGGGGCCCGACCCCTTCACCCTGGCGTTCCAGGGGCTGCTCGAGGCGGCCGCCGGCAAGCGGCTCGAGGGGAGGAGCTTCGACGGCAAGCGCGTCATGGGCTTCTTCATGGACTGCGCGCCGGCGCCCGGGCCGGTCCATCCGGCGGCCTTCCCGGCGCCGCGTGGCGGGGCGCTCTTCTGCACCGCCGATGGCGAGCTGCTCGCCGGCCGCTCCAAACGCTGGGGCGACCGCACGGACGAGCACAACGCGGGCCGCCCGCCGGCCCGCCTCTGGCTGGCGCCGGATGTCGGCGGCCTGCCGCACTGGCCGGTCCGGATCGAGGCGGAAGGCCGCTTCGGTGCCGTCACCATCGAGCTCGATCACCTCGTCGAGCCGGCGGCTTGAGGTGCCGGCCCGCACCACGCCCCGTTCCGATAGGGCTTGCTGACCTTCCGGCCCGTGTGGTTCAAGGCCGGGGGGCCGGGGCGCGGATGACGCGTGCCGTCCCGGGAAGGCACCGCCGAGAGACCTGATGCAACTGGCCCTCATCGTCCTGCTGCCGTTCGTCGGCGCCCTGCTGCCGCCTTTGCTGATCCGCGCGGGCCGCAACACCTGCGCCACCGCCACCTTTCTCGTCACCCTGACGGCCTTTCTCCTGCTCCTGGTCCAGGCCCCGGCCGTGCTGGCCGGCAAGGTCCTGCAGTTCCGCCTGGAATGGCTGCCGCTGCTCGGCCTCGACGTGAACTTCTTCCTCGACGGCTACGGTTTCCTCTTCGCCGGGCTGATCCTCTTCATCGGCCTCCTGATCATCACCTATGCCCGGTTCTATCTCTCCCGCGAGGACCCGATGGGCCGCTTCATGGCCTATCTCCTGCTCTTCCAGGGGGCGATGGTCGGCATCGTGCTCTCCGACAACATCCTGCTCCTGCTCATCTTCTGGGAGCTGACCAGCCTCTCCTCGTTCCTCCTGATCGGCTACTGGAACCATCTGCCGGAGGGTCGCCAGGGTGCCCGCATGGCGCTCATCGTCACGGGCTCGGGCGGGCTCTCGATGATCGCCGGCATGCTGCTGCTCGGCCAGATCGCCGGCTCCTACGACCTCACCGTCATCCTGAGCCAGGGCGAGCTGATCAAGGCGTCACCGCTCTATCTGCCGGCGCTGCTGCTGATTCTCGGCGGCTGCTTCACCAAGTCGGCGCAGTTCCCCTTTCACTTCTGGCTGCCGCACGCCATGGCGGCACCCACCCCGGTCAGCGCCTACCTGCACAGCGCCACCATGGTGAAGGCGGGGATCTTCCTTCTGGGCCGGCTCTGGCCGGCGCTCGCCGGCACCGAGGAATGGTTCTACCTGGTCGCCACGACCGGCCTCGTGACGATGACCATCGCCGCCTGGATCGCCCTCTTCAAGAATGACCTCAAGGCGCTGCTCGCCTACTCGACGGTGAGCCATCTCGGCCTCGTCACCATGCTCTTCGGCTTCGGCACGCCCTTTGCCGCCGTGGCCGGCGTCCTGCACATCATCAACCACGCCACCTTCAAGTGCGCGCTCTTCATGACCGCGGGCATTGTCGACCACAGCCTGCACACGCGTGACATCCGCCGCCTCGGCGGGCTGATGATGCTGATGCCGGTCACCGGCACGATCGCCGTCGTCGCCGCCTTCTCGATGGCCGGCATCCCGCCCTTCAACGGCTTCCTCTCGAAGGAGCTGATGCTCGAGGCCGCGGCCCATGCCGACTGGCTCGGCAGCCATCTCGTCGTCGGGGCGCTCGCCACGCTCGCCGCCCTCTTCTCGGCCGCCTACTCGTTCCGCTACGTCTTCCATGTCTTCATCGGCCGGCAGCGGACCGACTATCCGAGCCCGCCGCACGACCCGCCCTTCGGCATGTGGGCGCCGCCGGCGATCCTCGTCCTCCTGGTCGTGCTGATCGGCCTCTTCCCCAACACCATGGTGGGGCCGCTGCTCGCCGTCTCGGCGGGGGCGGTGACCGGCGGCCGGCTGCCGGAATACTCGCTGGCGCTCTGGCACGGCATCACCCCCGCACTCCTCATGAGCATCACCGCCGTGCTCGGCGGCGCCCTCCTGCTCTGGCGCTATCGGGAGGGGCTGCGGCTGCGCGAGCTCTTCTGGCGCCCCGAGGCCAAGGCGATCTTCGAGGGCCTGATCGAGCTCGTCGTCGCCGGGAGCCGGTGGGGCACCACGGCGCTGCAAAACGGCTCGCTGCAGCGCTACCTCGCCATCACCATCTCGGCCGCCATCGTCATCGGCTATGCGGGCTTCCTCGGCAGCTCGCTCGAGGCCGGCACGCGGGCACCGCTGCATGCCCCCTGGATCGCCGTCAGCACCTGGCTCGTGCTCATCACCGCCTGTGCCGCCGTCGTCGTCCTGCACCGGCGCCGGCTCTTTGCGCTGATCGTGGTCGGCGTGCTCGGCCTGATCGTCAGCGTCGCCTTCCTCTACCTCTCCGCACCGGACCTGGCGCTCACCCAGATCTCGGTCGAGGTGGTCACCGTCGTCCTCATGCTGCTGGCGCTGAACTTCCTGCCCAAGGAGTCGCTGCCGGAAAGCCCGCCCGGCCGCCGGGTGCGCGACGGCATCATCGCCGGCCTCGCCGGGCTCGGCATCGCCTTCGCCATGCATGCCGTGCTGACCCGCGATTTCTCCACGATCTCGGACTATCACGTCGCCAACTCGAAGACCGGCGGCGGCGGCACCAATGTCGTCAACGTCATCCTCGTCGACTTCCGTGGCTTCGACACCTATGGCGAGATCATCGTGCTGGGCATCGCGGCGCTGACGATCTTCGCCCTGCTCGACACGGCGCTGCAGGGCGCCTGCGGCCGCCGCCTGATGGAATGGCAGGCCGACCAGGCGCGCTCCGCCGACCGGCACCCGATGATGATGGTCGTCGGCACCCGCGCCATGCTGCCGCTGGCGCTGATGGTCGGCGTCTACATCTTCCTGCGCGGCCACAACGAGCCGGGCGGCGGCTTCATCGCCGGGCTGGTCGTCGCCATCGCCCTGCTCATGCAGTACATGGCGAGCGGCTTCGCCTGGGCGCAGGAGCGCGCCCGGGTCGACTATCACGCGATGATCGCCACGGGCGTGCTCGCCGCCGGGCTCACCGGCATCGCCGCCTGGTTCTTCGGCTGGCCCTTCCTCAAGAGCACCTACACCTATCTCCACGTGCCGTTCATCGGCGAGGTCGAGGTCGCCTCGGCCATGGGCTTCGACCTCGGCGTCTTCCTCTGCGTCGTCGGCTCGGTGATGCTGGCGCTCGCCAATCTCTCGCGCATCGGCCGGATCGCCGAGCATCTCGAGGTGCCGGAAGGGCCCATGGACGTCGACCCCTCCAAGCTCATCGACCCGGCCGTCGTGCCGGCAGCGAACTAGGGGGCGGGATGGAGCTCCTGGTTTCCTCTGGTGTCGGTGTCCTGGTCGCGGCCGGCGTCTATCTCGTGCTCAGGGCGCGCACCTTCCCGGTGATCGTCGGCCTCGCCCTGCTCTCCTACGCGGTCAACCTTCTGATCTTCGGCATGGGCCGCCTCGTCATCGACCGCCCGCCGATCCTCAGCCTGCATCTCGACACCTACACCGACCCCCTGCCGCAGGCGCTGGTGCTCACCGCCATCGTCATCTCCTTCGGCATGACGGCGCTCATCGTGGTCATCATCCTGCGCAGCTTCCTCGAGACCGGCAGCGACCATGTCGACGGTGACGAGACCGGCCGGCTGACCGAGCCGGGCGAGGGGGGCGGCCGTTGAGCAACATCCTGGCCCTGCCGATCGTCCTGCCGTCGCTCATGGCCGCCGTCATGGTGCTGGCGATGCGCCACGACCTCGTGCTGCAGCGGATCTTCGGCATCGCCTCGGTCTCGGTGGTCCTCGCGGTCGCGATCCACATCCTGATTCGCGCCGCCAACGGCGAGGTCATGGTCTATGAGCTCGGCGCCTGGCCCGCCCCCTTCGGCATCGTGCTGGCGATCGACCGGCTCTCAGCCATGATGCTTCTCCTGACCTCCATCGTGGCGCTGCTCGTCCTCGTCTATGCGAGCGCCGGCGACGACACCCGGGGCCGCCATTTCCATGCGCTCTTCCAGTTCCAGCTCATGGGCCTGAACGGCGCCTTCCTCACCGGCGACATCTTCAACCTCTTCGTCTTCTTCGAGGTGCTGCTGATCGCCTCCTACGGCCTGATGCTGCACGGCGTCGGGCCGCGCCGGCGGCGGGCCCGCCCCCACCACGGAGTCGTCAACCACGCGGGCGCGACGCTCTTCCTCCTTCGCCGTGGCCTTCATCTACGGCGTCACCGGCACGCTCAACATGGCCGACCTCGCGGTCAAGGTGGGCGAGGTGCCGGCCGGCGACCAGGCGATCCTGCAACTCGGCGCCCTCCTGCTGCTCGTCGTCTTCGGCGTCAAGGCGGCGCTGGTGCCGCTGCATTTCTGGCTGCCCGCCACCTATGCCTCGACCTCGCCGCCGGTCGCCGCGCTCTTCGCCATCATGACCAAGGTCGGCGCCTACGCCATCATCCGGGTCTACATCTCGATCTTCGGCGCCGGTGCGGGCGATGCCGCCTGGGTCGCCGCCCCGTGGCTCCTGCCGGCCGCCCTCGTCACCCTGGTGCTCGGCATGGTCGGCGTGCTCGCCGCCCGCTCGCTCCGCTGGATGATCTGCTTCTCGGTCATCGGCTCGATGGGCACGCTCTTCACCGCCATCGGCATCTTCGACCCCGTCGCCACGGCGGCCGGGCTCTACTACCTCCTGCACTCGACCCTGATCGCCGCAGCGCTCTTCCTGCTGGTCGACCAGATCGCACTGCGCCGCGGGCCGACCGACGACCGGCTGGAGCTCGCCCCCGTCCCGGCGCAGGGCGATCTCCTGGCCGGCCTCTTCTTCATCGGTGCGATCGCCTATTGCGGCCTGCCGCCGCTCTCGGGCTTCATCGGCAAGCTCTTGATCCTGGAGGCGGTGCAGATCGACCCGCTCTGGCCCTGGATCTGGGCGATCATCCTCGTGACCTCGCTGCTCGCCATCACCGCCTTTTCCCGCGCCGGCAGCCTGGTCTTCTGGAAGGGCCGGACCGTGTCGGTCGAGGACCCGGCGGACCCCGAGGGCGGAGCCGCCGTTCAAGCCGGCGCCGGCCTGGCCCGTGCCGCTCACCGTGGTGGCGCTCTTTCTCCTCGGCACGGGCCTGCTGACCGCGTTCGCGGCACCCGTCGGCCGCTATGTCGACGCCACGGCGGCCCAGCTCCACGACCCGGTGGACTACATCCAGGCCGTGCTCGGTGTGGCCACGCCCGCCCCGACCGAGGAGGTGGAGGAATGAAGCTTCACAGCCGCTGGCTGCGCCATCCCCTGATCACCCTGGTGCTGGTCGGGTTCTGGCTGGCGCTGATGAACGAGATCACGCTCGGCGGCGTCGTCATGGGCCTGTTCCTCGGCATCGTGATCCCGCTCTACACCAGCCGGTTCTGGCCCGAGGCGCCGGCGATCCACAAGCTGCCCAGGGTCGTCGAGTACACGCTGATCGTGCTCTGGGACATCGTCGTCGCCAATGTCCAGGTCGCCTGGTGGATCCTCTTCTGGAAGGTCGAGCGCCTGCGGCCGAATTTCATGACCGTGCCGCTCGACATCTACTCGCCCGAGGCCATCACCATGCTCGCCGGGACCATCACCATGACGCCCGGCACGGTCTCCTGCGACCTCTCCGCGGATGGTCGGGCACTGCTCGTCCACGGCCTCCACGCGCCCGACGTCGAGGACACGGTCGCCGGCATCAAGGACCGCTACGAACGACGGCTCCGGGAGATCTTCGGATGATCGACCTCGCCCTCCTCTACGGCTTCATCGCCCTGGCGGCGGCGCTGCTCTGCACCGCCTGGCGCCTCTCGGTCGGGCCGACCATGGCGGATCGCATCCTCGCCCTCGACACCATGGTGATCGACACCCTGGCGCTGATCGTCCTCTACGGCATCCACCACGGCCGCTCGGTACTGTTCGAGGCGGCCATCCTGATCGCCATGGTCGGCTTCATCTCGACCGTGGCCTATTGCCGCTTCATTCTCCGCGGCGACGTGATCGAGTAGGCCATGCTTGCGCTGATCGCCGAGATCCTCGTCGCCCTGCTGATCGTCATCGGCAGCAGCTTCGCCCTGATCGGCTCCTTCGGGCTGGTCAAGCTGCCGGACCTCGTCACCCGGCTGCACGGGCCGACCAAGGCCACGACGGTCGGCGTCGGCGCCGTGCTGATCGCCTCGATGATCTACTTCACGGTGCTCGAGGGCGACTTCTCGTTCCACGAGCTGGTCATCACCCTCTTCCTCTTCCTGACGGCGCCGCTGACGGCCAACTTCATCGCCAAGGCCTACATGCACCGGCACATCCGCCACGATGCGCTGCCCTCGACCAACCGCGAGGAGGGCTGGGCGACCTACGACCCGCCGGGCGAGGAAGGCCCCCTGGCGCCGACGCAGAACCCCGTCACCCAGCCGCCGGCGAAGACGTAAGGGCGGCGACGGTCGCAGCGCCGCTCACGAGCGGACCCGGCAGGTGAAGCTCGTGCCCTGCGGCCACTCGACCTGCGCCTCCTTGCCCTTGATCCAGAAGACGAGGCCGAACTCGCCCTCGTACCGACTGCCCGAGCCGGTCTGCTCGACCACCGCGACTTCGGTGCGGTCGCCGCGCTCGAGCCGCACCGCCGGCAGCTCGGCCTCGTAGAAGGTGGCGACGATCTCGTTCGCCGGCTCCTCCGCGCAGACATGTAGAAGACCGGGTCGCCGCTGCGGCACGAGCTGCCAGGTGGCCTCGAGGACCGCGATCCGGCGCTGGTATTCGCTGGCGGTGCAGGCCCGCTGGTCGTCCGCCTTCCAGCAGTCGTTCCGCCCTTGATCCAGCCCCCGCTGGTAGGCCTTGAGCGAGGCCAGCGCATCCCCGGATCGTCCAGCCCCTCGATCACCCCGATCGACTGCCCGTAGACCTCCGCCAGCCGCCGATCGAGCGCCGCGAGCTCCGGGATCGCCGCAGATCAGCTCCTCGATCGTGCCATCGGCCTTCGTGCAGTCGAAGGACGGGGCTTCCGCCGCCATAACGGACCCGCCAGCAATCAGGAATGTCGATATGATAAGACATTGCCGCATCGGAACATGTTCCTATTTGCTGGTTCGGGAGCTCATATCGACGACCATGCCGCCGCATGTCGGAATTACGCGAACTTCTGACAGTGGCGCACAATCATGAGTGTATACACAGTCAAGGAAAAAGAAAGAAGGAGTAGTAGGCACGTGCGGCGAAGATCCGATCGCTGCACGCAAGAGTGCAACTTCGCGGCGTGAGTTCGCGGTGGCCCTTGCGCCGAAGAAATCAGGAGCGCCGAGCGATGACAATCGAGTTGGTAGTCGACTACGGCACTGGAGCGACCAAGACATTCTCGGGCATACCCCACCAGACCGGCATGGGCGTCGACGACGTCCTGCAGGTGGCAGAGTTGATGCGGCCGGGCTTGCACTGCGAGGTCAGCACTGAGGAGTTCGTGAACCGGGCTGGCCTCGCCGAGGCGCATATCACGAGAATTGACGGTGTCGACCCACTCGACGGATCAGCCTGGCGCATCGACGTCGATGGCGAGCCGGTCACGTGGCAGAAGCAGGTGGCACACCTGCATGTCCGTCGGCCACACCTGTCCGACCATGCGAAAGTGACCATCGCCTTGGTCGAGGGGCAAGACGACTGAGACCCTGTCGGCTCCAGTAACTCTTCCTGGTATCCAGACGCGCATCGGCACAACTGCCCATCTTGGTTGAACGCTTCACTTGGCGGGTGGTGACCTGTCGCGACTCCGGCAGGCCGGTTCTCCTGATCACAAGTATTGCGAACGTTCCGGGACCAACAGGTGCAGGGCCGTTGTTCGTTTGCCCAATCGCTACGATGGAGACTGCATCATGTTCCGACTCGGCGATTTCGCTCCGCCAGCGCGCAAGTTCTTCAACGACGCGCCGCTTGTCTGGCCCACTGCCGTGGCGGCAGCAATCGCAGGCGGTGAGACCGACCTCAACGATCTGACCAACCTCGTCTTCTACATGCACCACAAGGAACGCATGGACGGCCAGATCGGTCGTCCGCTCGAGAAGGGTGAGAAGGACTTCGACAAGCTCGCGGCCGAATGGACGGGCTTTCAGACCATGGTGCGGCCGATGTTGACGACAGCTGGCGGTGGGAACACGTCGCCCCAGCCGCCAACAGTCGAATGGAAGCTCTTGCCACACGAGCGTAGCGGCGTTCTCGAAGCCGGCGGAAAGGCATTCGTCGGCTGGGCCGAAACGGCCCCGAAAGACAAGGTGGAAACCGCCGAGTTCTCGCCGACAGCCAAGGAACAGGACAAATTCAAGACGATTTTCGCCTGGAAGTCGGCGAGCCCCAACCTGACATGCCTGGCCAGCCCGAAGAAGCGCCTGCAGTTCGTGATGATGCTTCGTGATGACCTGACCTTCTGGCGAGCGCATTCGAAGACTGAAAATCAGGCAGTGATCATGCAGACTGCGCAGGCCGCCGCCATCCGTGCCTACCGCCTCCACGTCCTCGAGCACAAACTCTGTCCGGAGGCGGCCCGCCTGAAGGAGATCGATCAGGGCCGTCAGCTCATGTTGCAGATGGCTGGTGGAATGATCGCCATCATTCCGGTTCCGGGCTTGCGGGGAACGGCCGTGGCGAAGTCGATCGGCGAACTGATCACAGCCACCGATAGTTTGCTCAACATGTAGCTTTCCGCCGTTTACGAGCCTCCGAGATCCTGCAACGGCGCTGAAAGCCGATGCAGGATCTCCGGGCACAGGAGCATGCGATGGATCAGTACATCGACTACGTACCCGGCCATGACTTCGGCATTGGCATTGACACCGTGACAGGCTCTATCATGGGGGATGCCATCATTCGCACACCTCCTGAGGAAGTCACCAATGCGGACGGCCAAAATTCGGCCCTGATGGTCGAGCAGGTCGAATCCACTGAACAGCTCGCCAAGGCCTTGAGCGCCTCCGCCGAAGCCCATGCACGTTACGGCCTTTTCGGTGCTTCTGCGCAGTTCGATTTTGCGCGGAACTTCGTCGTAAACAGTTATTCGATATATTTGCTCGTCTCGAGCGTTGCCTTGAATTCGTTCCGACAGTTGCGTGATGTTCGTCTGACCAAGGAGGGTGTCGATCTCTGGAGTGCCGGCAAGCCGGATCTCTGGCGCAGTAGCAAAGGCGATGCTTTCTGCTGCGGTATTCAAACCGGTGGCGACCTTCATATCGTCCTGCAGATCGAGACTGAAGGCACCGAAGAGCAGAGTGAAATTTCAGCTGAACTGAATGCCAGCCACGGCATTGGCATTCAGGGATTTGACGTGGCAGCCCAGTTCAGTAATACAGTCCAGCATATCGCACAAAAGAAAGCATTGAAACTTCGCCATATACAAAATGGTGGCTTTATCGAAGAAAATGGATTAACTCCCGAGAAAATGATAATGACGGGCTTCAACTTCCCGAAATCGGTAGCGGGAAACCATGCGGTGCCCTTCAGCATAATGTGCAAGGACTACCAGACCTGCTCCAATCTTCCGCCTGTTCCCAACCATTTCGATCTCATGCTGCAGAAGGACGTCACGAACGAATGCGGCAGGCTTCGGCTCGACTATCTCGATTGGATCCATGACATTGATTTCATTCTGAACCATCCGGACCAGTTCGTCTGGAGCAACGAGCGAGAGCAGAGTCGCAAGCTCGGGGCAAAAGCGGACGAGCTTCGCCAAGCGATTACCTTGCTTGCCAAGCAGGCCGCGCATTGCGCCGACAACGCAAGCCACTGCGAAATGCCCTCCGGCGACGCGACCGTGATCCTCGACCTGGAGGACATTCCCGAACGTCGGCGGCACAAGACCACCAAACAGGCCGGAAAGCCGACAAAGCCCCCGCGGTTCCCGTTTTTTTCCCTCAACCCGATTCCGGGCATGAACGGGCATTTTGTCACGATCAATGGACGGATGCTCTGGCAGGCAACCGGGCTGCAGAGGCCCAATGTGCCGAAGCCCGGCAGGACCATTGTCGCACAGGGTGCCAAGGGCCAGCCATCACGGGTTGCGCATGGCGCCAACGCTTTCGCCGTCGCTACGAGCCACTTCCTTGCCGTCTAGAGTCGCGCCTTGCGCGGTCTGCGACGCCAATCAATCGGTGTGGAAAACCTCCTCCATCCGCGCCCACCACTCGCCCTCGGCGCGGCTCTCGAGCGGGGCCTGCATGGGGCCGCAGAGCTTCCACCATTCCTTTGTCTTCGCGTTCTCGGCCATGGCCGCCATGTCGGCCTTGAAGTCGGTGCCGTGATATTCCCAGTAGCCGAACATCAGGTTCTCCGGCTCGCGCAGGAAGATCGTGTAGTTCCTGATGTTCGAGCGCGCGATCTGCGCCAGCACCTCGGGCCAGACCGCGGCGTGCAGGCGCTTGTACTCCGCCATGTGCTCGGGCTTCAGGCCGATCACGTGACCCATCCGCTGCATGGTCGTCCCCCTTCGTTCAGGCCGCCTCGGCGGCGTGGATATGGTTCATGATGGCGGTGCTCATCCGGCCGTAGTCGTGGTCGTTCCCGACCTCGCCCAGGATGCGGAAGCCGCCCATCACGAGGATGCGGTCGGCGAGGGCCACCATCTCCGGCATGTCGGACGAGATCAGCAGGATCGCCTTGCCGGCCGAGGCCAGCTCCCAGAGCAGCTCGTGCAGGTCGGTCTTGGTCTTGATGTCGATGCCGACCGTGGGCTCGTCGACGATCAGGATGTCGCAATCCGCGGCCAGCCACTTGGCGACGGAGACCTTCTGCTGGTTGCCGCCCGAGAGGTTGCCGACCTTCTGGCCCATGGAAGGCGTGCGGATGGCGAGCTTCTCGACGAAAGGCCGGGCGGCGCCCCTGGCCTTGCCCTCACCAAGCCAGCCGAGCCAGCCGGAAAGCCGGCGCCAGATGGTGATGCCGATATTGCGGCCGACATCGTGGATCAGGATCAGCCCCTCGCCCTTGCGGTCCTCGCTGACATAGCCGATGCGGTAGCGCTGCAGCGCCGTCGTCGGGGATCGCTGCCGCCTTGCCCGCCACTTCGACCGTGCCGCCGGTGATCCTGCCGAAACCCGACCAGGGCCATGGCGACTCGCTCCTGCCGGCGCCGACCAGGCCTACGTAGAGGCCAGGATCGCCCCGGCGGGCTCGAGGTCGATGCCGGCATGGCCGAGGCTGGTCGCCACGCCGGCGAGCCGGAGCGCCACGCTGGCGGCATCGACCGGCTTCTCGCGAGCCGGGCCGTGCGCTCGTCGCGACCGATCATGAAGCGCACCACGTCGCCCCGGTCGAGCTCGCCGATCGGCGGCCCGTTGCAGGCGTTCCTGCCGTCGCGCAGCACCGTCACCCAGTCGCAAGAGCTCGAACACCTCCTCGAGCTTGTGGCTGACGAAGACGATGGCGGCCCCCTGGCCCTTGAGCTGCCGGAGCAGGCCGAAGAGCACCTCGGTCTCGTGCGGCGTGATCGAGGCCGTGGGTTCGTCCATGAGCAGGATTTTCGCCTCCAGCACGAGGGCCTTGGCGATCTCGACGAGCTGCATCTGCGCCACGCTCAGCGTGCGCACGGACTGGTCGGGCGGATGGCGAGGCCGAGCCCTTTCGATCCAGTGCCGGGCGCGCTCGTTGACGGCCGCGTAGTCGACGAAGCCCAGGCGCTCGGGCAGGTCCTCCAGCATGATGTTCTCGGCGACGCTCATCCGCGGGATCCAGGTTGCGCTCCTGGTGGACCGCGCTGAGTCCCGGCCTGGATGGCGGCCCTGGCATTCGCCTGAAGCGCACCGGCTCGCCGAAAAGCCGGACCGTGCCGCTGTCGGGCAGGTGCACGCCGGTCAGGATCTTGATGAGCGTCGACTTGCCGGCGCCGTTCTCGCCGAGCAGCGCGTGGATCTCGCCGGGCCGCAGCACGAAGTCGACGCCGTCCAGCGCCTTGACGCCGGGAAAGCTCTTGGTGGCCCCTTCGACCGCGAGAACGGATTCCGTCATGCCGGCGCCGCTTCCACCACCGCTCGCGCACCAGCGGTTGAGGCCGACCGCGATCAGGATCAGGCCGCCGAGGAAGAGCTGGACGAAGGGGTCGATGCCAGCAGCACCAGCGCGTTGTTGATCAGCGTGACGATGACCACGCCGAGGCAGGTGCCGATCACCGAGACGTGCCCGCCGGCCAGCACCGCCCCGCCAGTCACCGGGGCGGCGAAGGAGAGGATGAGCCAGTCGTCGCCAATGGTCGGCTGGCCGAGCTGGAGGCGGGCGGCAGCGAGCATGCGGCCATGGCGGCGAGCAGAACGGGAGAATGACGTGGGCGATGACGACCAGCCGCCCGACCCTTATGCCGGAGAGCTCGGCCGCATGCCGGTTGGCGCGGGCGAGCATCTGCCGGCCGACCACCATGCGGTTGAAGAGCAGCCAGATGAGGACGATGGCCACCACCGGCACGATCAGCATGTGCGGCAGGCCCTCGAAGGCGGCCGTGTGCGCGCATTGCCGAAGGCCCTTCACCACCTCGAGGCACGCCATAGAAGGGCTGCGCCTCGGTGATGCCGATATTGAGGCCCTTGAAGATCGAGTGTCGCCAGCGTGATGACGAAGGCGCTGATGCCCATCACGTGGGTCATCACCCCGTTCAGGAGGCCGCAGAGGGCGGCGATGGCGAGGCCCAGCGGGATGGCCAGCGGGACGGGCAGGCCCCAGACCTCCATTGACCCGGCGAAGGAGATCGCCACCCAGCCCGCCGATGGCGCCGACCGAGAGGTTCATCCTGGCCGATGGCGATGATCACCATCTGCGCCATGGCGACCAGCGCCCAGAGCGAAGCTGATCAGCAGCACGTAGAGGTTGAAGGGCGAGAGAAGGCCGGCTGGAACACGGCGAGCGCGGCGCCAGCGACGAGCGCCACGACGAACAGGCCAGGGAGCAGTCGCTGCCGCGGATCGCCTGCAGCATCAGATGCGCCTCATCAGGCGACGCTCCGCCGTCGCTCGGCCAGCACGCTGCGCGCCCGGTCGAGCAGCACGGCAGCGAGCAGGATGAGGCCGAGGAACATCTGCACCCAGAACTCGCCAGGCCTGCAGCTGCAGGGGCCGTTGGTGATGATGGTGACCATGGCGGCACCCAGCACGGTGCCGACCACCGAGATCACCGCCGGTCGAAGCGTGCCGCCCGAGCACCGGGGCGAGGAAGGCCGGCAACAGCCAGCCCATGCCGATATGCCCGGCCATGGAGGAGGGGCGGCACCGTTGCGCGCCGCCAGCATGGGCCGGCAAGGGCACCGAGGGCACCCCGAGCGCGTGCGCCACGATGATCGGTCCAGTTGACCCGGACCCCGGAGAGCTCGGCGCGGGGTTGGCGCCGGCCGCCAGGATCTCGCGGCCGAGCTGGTGCGGTTGAAGAAGAGCCAGAGCACGACGGCGACGAAGGGAGCGCCAGTGGCAGCATGCCGGCGACGAAGCCGCCATAGCGCAGCTTGCCGAGATCGACGAAGGAGCGGGGCAGGGCGTTGAAGGCCTCGGCCTTGGTGGCGACGATCATCGCCCCGAAGAAGGCGACATGGTGGCCAGCGTGACGATGAAGCTGTGCACCCCCATCCACGGTGAGCTGGCCGTTGATCCAGCCGAGGAAGGCGCCGAAGGCGATGGCGAGCGTCATCGACGGCAGGACGGGGACGCCTGCGACCTGCATCGCCCAGCCGCCCAGCATCACCGAGGCGACGCCGATGGAGCCGACCGCGAGGTTGAGCCCGCCGGTGACGAGGACGACCATCATCGACAGCCCGATGACCATGTCGATGCCCATCACGCGGCTGAGCGCGAAGAGGTTGAAGGGTGAGGTGAAGCCCGGGTTGACCGTGGCGAAGATCGCCACCAGCACGGCGATCAGCAGCGCCAGGCCGACCTCGTTGGAGGCGAGGAGCCCAGGCCCCCGCCCCGCCTCGCCCGGTCGTCGCCGTCGCCAAGGGTCAGTTGCAGACCAGGAAGTCGTCCTTGAGGTCGCCATGATCTCATCCGTCACGGCGACCATCGCGGCCTGGTAGTCCTTGACCTTGTCGGCATCGACGAAGGCCGTGCCGCTGTCGATGAAGTGCGCCGTCTGCGCCGTCTGCTGCCAGGGCGCATCCTCCTTCATGGTGCAGCCCTGCCGGATCAGGTCCATGGCATAGAGGCCGATATAGCCCTGGCCATAAGGGTTCTGCAGCATGGTGCCGTCGGCAAGCCGTCCTCGATGGCGCCGAGCACCACCTCGTCATGGTCAGTGCCGACCATCTTGATGCGCTTGTCGCCGAGATTGCGGAGCGAGGTGGCGGCGACCACGGCCAGGACCCGGGCGGTGGTGACGATGCCGTCGACCTCCGCGCCGCGCGCCGCGGAAGGCGTGCGATCTTCCTCCGTCCGCCGGCTCCGGCCGCGTCGATGTCGGCGATCACCTGGATGATCTCGACCGCCGCCAGCCTCCGCCACCCGCCTGCTCGACCGCCTCGATCCGGAGCTGCGTGTTGGGATCGACGAGAAGCCCGGTGAAGTGGGCAATCTTGCCCGACCCGCCCATGCGCTCGATCCAGCTCCTTCGTGCCGAGATAGGCCGAGCGTGCCACGTCCGTGCCGAGGCAGAAGCTCGCCGCTGTGGGGTCGACCGTGCAGCCGGCGAGCGCCGCCGACGGGATGTCGAGGGCGCGGCTCCTCGAGCGTGGCATTGGTGCCGTTGGCGTCGCCCGGGAAGACCAGGAACGCATTGAAGCCCTGCGCCACCAGGCTCTCGATCATCTCGATTCTGCCCAGGAGAGCTCCCAGGCGGCCGGCACGCGATACTCGGCCTCGATGCCGAAATCATGGCGGCCGCCGCCACATCCGCCCAGGCCGCGAAATAGGGGTGCGGCCCGCCCGGCACCAGCGCCACCTGGTGTCGCTCGCCATGGCCTGGCCGGCGATGCCAGCCACCAGTGCTGCGAGCGGCAGCAACGTTCATCCTCATCTCGATCCTCCCTGATTGACCCGACCGGCCTGGGTCGACCCGACTGGGCCGCATCTATGGCCGAAGCCGTCTGGCGAGACAACGGCCATGCCGCGGGCGCCGCAGCAGCCGGGAGCGGTTCGCACGCCCGTGCCGACCTGCTAGGCAGGATGGGCGCCATGCAGCGGAAAGGAGCAGGCATGGAAGAGATGCGGGCCATGGTCCTGACGCGGGCCGGCGAGCCGCTCGAGCTTCGGGTGCTGCCGACACCGGTGCCAGGCCCCGGGCAGGTGTTGATCAGGGTTGCCGCCTGCGGGGTCTGCCGGACCGATCTGCACGTCGTCGACGGCGAGCTCACCGAGCCGAAGCTGCCGCTGGTGCCGGGCCACGAGATCGTCGGCCGGGTGGCGGCGCTCGGCAGCGGCGTGGCCGGGCTCGAGGTAGGTCAGCGGGTGGGGGTGCCCTGGCTCGGCCACAGCTGCGGGGCCTGCCCCTATTGCCGGAGCGCGCGCGAGAACCTGTGCGATGCGCCCGGCTTCACCGGCTACACCATCGATGGCGGCTATGCCGAAGCCTGCGTGGCGGATGCCGCCTATGTCTTCCCGCTGCCGGAGGGGCCGGGCGACGCCGCGCTGGCGCCGCTGCTCTGCGCCGGCCTGATCGGCTACCGCTCGCTGGTCATGGCGGGCGAGGCCAAGGTGATCGGGATCTACGGCTTCGGTGCCGCGGCGCACATCCTGGCGCAGGTCATGCGGCATCAGGGCCGCCGCTTCCTCGCCTTCACCAGCCCCGGCGACGCCGCGGCGCAGGAATTTGCCCGCCGGCTGGGTGCTGCCTGGGCCGGCGGGTCCGACGCGCCGTCGCCCGAGCCGCTCGACGCGGCGATCCTCTTCGCGCCGGTGGGCGCACTCGTGCCGACAGCACTCCGGGCCGTGCGGAAGGGCGGTGTCGTGGTCTGCGGCGGCATCCACATGAGCGACATCCCGGGCTTCCCTTACGACATCCTCTGGGGCGAGCGGCGGGTCGTCTCGGTCGCCAACCTGACCCGGCGCGACGGCGAGGAATTCCTGGCGCTCGCCGCCGCTGCCGGGGTCGAGACCGAGGTGACGCCCTATCCGCTCGAGCGGGCGAACGAGGCCCTGGCCGACCTCCGCCGCGGCGCCCTCACGGGCGCCCGGTGCGGTGCCTTGAGGCGGCCGGCCGGGCCGGCCTTGCCTTGCCCCCTGCTTCGCGCTACCGCCGGGGCATCTGGCGGATGCCAAGAGCAATCAAGAGCGAGGGTGGCATGGGACTCAAGTTTGGGCTGATCGGCGGTGTGGCGGCACTTGGCCTGCTCGCGGGGGCAGCGGCGGCCGAGCCGGTCAAGGTGGGCATGGTGACGACGCTCTCGACCGGGGCGGGCTATCTCGGCGAGGACGTGCGCGACGGGTTCAGCCTGGCGCTGGAAATGGCCGGTGCCACCGATCGCGTCGAGCTCCTGGTCGAGGATGACGGCCTCGAGCCCGAGAACGGCGTGCAGATCGCCCAGCGCATGGTCGAGCGCGACGGGGCGCAGGTGATGACCGGCATCATCTTCTCGAACGTCGCCATGGCAGTGGTGCCGAAGCTGGTGCGGGACGGGATGATCTATCTCTCGCCCAATGCGGGGCCCTCGGCGCTCGCCGGCAAGGGCTGCCACGAGAACTACTTCAACGTCGCCTGGCAGAACGACGACCTGCACGGGGCGATGGGCGCCTATGTGGCCCAGCAGGGCTTCGACAACGTCTATCTGCTGGCCCCCAATTATCCGGCGGGCAAGGATGCGCTGACCGGCTTCAAGCGGTTCTACAAGGGCGGCATCGCCGGCGAGGTCTACACCCAGCTCGGCCAGACCGACTACGCGGCGGAGCTCGCCAACCTCCGGGCGGCCGGGCCCGACGCGGTCTTCTTCTTCTATCCGGGCGGCATGGGCATCAACTTCGTCAAGCAGGCGGCGCAGGCCGGGATCAGCCAGGAGATCCCGTTCTTCGGCCCGGCCTTCTCCTTCGACGACACGCTGCTCGATGCGGTCGGCGACGCGGCGGTCGGCATCAAGAACACCTCGCAGTGGTCGCCGGACCTCGACAACGCGGCCAACAAGGCATTCGTCGCCGCGTTCAAGGAGAAGTACGGCCGCTATCCCACACTCTACGCGAGCCAGGGCTTCGACACGGCCAACCTGCTGCTGAGCGCCATGGATGCGGTCGGTGACGACCTCTCGGACCAGGACGCGTTCCGCGAGGCGCTGCGCGCCGCGGACTTCGTCTCGGTGCGCGGCGATTTCCGCTTCGGCCCGAACCAGCACCCGATCCAGGACATCTACGTCCGCGAGGCCTATGTCGACGCCAGCGGCAACGTCACCAACCGCATCATCGGCACGGTGCTCGAGGATCACGCCGACGCCTACGCCGAAGAATGCACCATGTAAGTCGCGCGATCCGGCCATTCCCTTTATATTCGCGCGATAAGATGGCTATCCGTGCCGGGAAGCGGGGATGGATGTCGGGGAATGGCTGCGCGGCTTGGGGCTGGACCGCTACGCGTCGGCCTTCCTCGACGCCGAGCTGACCGCCGAGAATCTCGCCGACCTGACCGACGCCGATCTCAAGGAGCTCGGCCTGCCGCTCGGGCCGCGGAAGACGGTGCTCAAGGCCGTTGCCGGCTGGCCACGGACCCTGCGGGCGACGTGCCGCAAACCGGCCCTGGCCCCGCCGAGCGACGCCAGCTCACAGTCATGTTCGTCGATCTGGTTGGCTCGACGGCGCTTTCGGCGCGGCTCGATCCGGAGGAGATGGGTGAGCTCCTCAGGGACTTCCAGAACACCGTGGCCGGCGAGATCTCGCGGCTGCAGGGGCATGTGGCGAAGTTCATGGGCGACGGGGTGCTCGCCTATTTCGGCTTTCCCGCGGCGCACGAGGACGACGCCGAGCGCGCCGCCCGGGCCGGGCTCGGGACCACGGCGGCGATCGCGCGGGTGCGCACGCCATCCGGCGAGCCGGTGGCGGTTCGGATCGGCATCGCCACCGGTCTCGTGGTCGTTGGCGACCTCATCGGCGAGGGGGCGGCCAGGGAAGAGACGGTAGTCGGCGAGACGCCGAACGTGGCGGCCCGGCTGCAGGCCCTGGCAGCACCGGGACAGGTGGTCGTGGCGGAATCGACACGTCGGCTCCTGGGCGATCTCTTCGATCTCGAGGATCTCGGCCGGCACCCGCTCAAGGGCATCGCCGAGCCGCTGCAGGCTTTCGCAATTCAGGGCGAGCGGGCCATCGAGAGCCGCTTCGAGGCGCGTGGTACTGGGGCGATCGGCGCGATAGTCGGCCGCGACCACGAGCTATCGCTGCTGCTGGAACGCTGGCGCAAGGCCGGCAGCGGCGAGGGTCAGGTCGTGTTGCTGACCGGCGAGGCCGGGATCGGCAAGTCCAGGATCACACGCGGGTTGATCGACGCGGTGGCCGCCGAGCCACACACCCGCATCAGCTACCAGTGCTCGCCCTATCACGGCGACAGCGCGCTCTGGCCGGTGATCCAGCACCTGACCAGGGCAGCAGGGTTCGCCGAGGACGATCCTCTCGAGCGGAAACTCGACAAGGTGGAACGTCTGATCGCCAGGTCCGGAGTCGACATGCCGGCTGCGGCACCGTTCCTGGCGACCTTGCTCGGCCTCGACGGTGCGGCGCGCTACGGCGCCCTTGACCTCGGGCCGCAGCAGGTCAGGACCCGTACACTCTCGACCCTGGCCGACCAGCTTGTCGGCCTCGCCAGGGTTCAGCCGGTGCTGTTCGTGGTCGAGGACGCGCACTGGATCGACCCGACGACGCTCGAGCTGCTCGATCTCTGCCTCGATCGCATCGGGGCCGCTCGGGTCATGCTCCTGGTCACCGCCCGGCCGATCTTCCGCCACGGCTTTGGCGGCCACCCGATTGTCACCAGCCTCGCCCTGAACCGCCTCGGCCGCGACGACACCGCGGCCATTGTCGCCCGGCTGACAGGTGGCAAGAGCCTGCCCGACGAGCTGCTGGCCGAAATCGCCGCCAAGACCGATGGCGTGCCGCTGTTCATCGAGGAACTGACCAAGACAGCGCTCGAATCCGGCATGCTGCGCGAGACCCCGGACGCCTTCGTCCTGGACGCGCCGCTCAGCACGCTCGCCATCCCCACTTCGCTGCACGATTCGTTGATGGCGCGGCTGGACCGCATGCAGCCGGTCAAGGAGGTGGCGCAGACGGCGGCCTGCATCGGCCGCGAGTTCGATTATCGCCTGCTCGCCGAGATCTCGCCGCAACCGGAGCCGGAGGTCGGGTCGGCACTCGAGCGGCTCGCTGCGGCCGAGCTGATCTTTCGCCGCGGCGCGCCGCCCGAGGCGACCTACCTCTTCAAGCATGCGCTGGTCCGCGACGCCGCGTACGAAAGCCTGCTCCGGTCGAAACGCCAGGCGGTGCATCGGCGTATCCTCGAGGCGCTGGAGACCGCCGGAGCCCTGCCGCAGCTCCTCGGCCACCATGCCAGGGAGGCCGGGCTGGTCGAGTCGGCGATCGGGCACTTCGAGGCGGCCGGCCGTCAGGCGCTGGCCGGCCGGCTTATCTCGAAGCCATCGCCAACCTGCGACAGGCCGTGGATCTCGTCTCCAGCCTCGGCGACGACCGGTTGCAGCGCGAGCGTGTGTTGGAGTTGGAAACCCTCATCGGCCCGGCTTGTATCGGCGGTTACGGCTATGGTGCGGCCGAGACCGGGGTGGAGTACGAGCGCGCCTTGGCGCTGCTGCGCAAGATCGGCGAGAGCGCGCTCTGGCTGCCGGTCTATTATGGCAACTGGGCCGTGCGCTACGTGCAGGCGAGGCATCAGGATGCGCTGCGGGTCGCCGAGGAGATGGTCGAACGGGCACAGGGTCGAGGCGACGACGCCGCAACCCTCGTCGCCTATCGTGTGCTGGGCACGACGCAGTCGATGCTGGGTCGCATCGATGAGGCTCTTTCGAACATCGAGATCGCCTGGGAGCACTATGACCCTAGCCGGCATCGGGCACTCTCGAGCATGGTCGGTCAGGACCCTGGGGCTGCCGCTCTCATCTACAAGGCCATCTGCCTCGGCTATCGCGGGGCACTGGACGAGGCCATCCGGACAGCGGATTCCGCCATCGCCCTGGCACGGGAGTCCCGGCATCCCCTGACCATCGCCTATACGCTCGGCCACGCGAACCTGCTCTATGCCGTCATCGGGGACCTCCCGCGGGCGACGGCGATCAATGAGGAGAACCTCGCCTACAGCGAGGTGAACGGAATCCGTACGTGGGAGGTCTTCTCGCTTGCCTGGCAGGCCGTGGCCCATGCCCTGGCGGGCCGGCATCAAGAGGCCCTTGCCGTTGCCGGGCATGCGCTGCCGCGGTTCGTCTCGACCGGAACGGCAGTCTTCCTGCCGTTCCTGCACAGTGCCGTGGCGACCTCACTCCTGGCGCTCGGCCGCCATGCCGATTGCGAGGCGCGGCTCGGTGATGCGCGGCGCCAGATCGAGGCCAGCGGTGAGCGCTGGATCGAGCCGGACATCCACCGGATCGAGGGAAATCTGCGTCTTGCGCGGGGCGAAGCCGCTGCCGCCGAGCGCAGCTACAGGCGTGCCATCGAGATCGCGCGGGGCCAGGAGGGGCGGCTCCTCGAGCTGCGCGCCGCGACTGAGCTCGGCCGACTGCTCGCCAATCAGGGCCAGCGGGATCGGGCGCATGACCTGCTGACGCCTCTGTATGGCTGGTTCACCGAAGGTTTCGATGCGCGCGATCTCGTCGAGGCACGGGCGGTCCTGGACGCGCTCTGAGCGGAAATGGCCGCGGCCTTGGCAGTTGACT
>JAWKVR010000026.1:0-57232 GCA_041397945.1 Geminicoccaceae bacterium | reverse complement strand
AGGGCGACGGCCGTGCGCCCCATGGCGCCGATCATCCGCGCCACTTCGTGGGCCGGCTCGCTGTCGACATCGAGCACGGCGACGGCGGCACCCTCCTTCGCGAGCCGGAGCGCCGTCGCCCGGCCGATGCCCCGCCCGCTGCCGGTGATCAGCACGGTTCGTCCAGCGTAGCGGTTCAAAGCTGCTCCTCCCAGACGGCGAAGGCCGCCCTGACATGCTCGAGGGCGGCGAGCCGCCAGTGGCCGTAATTATAGAAGGCGAGGCCCTCGACCCCGGCCTGCCGCAAGGCCCGGGCCGCCGCCACGGTCTCCGCACCGCCGCCGAGATCGGGGTGCGACGGCCTGAGGATGGCATGCAGCCGGGCCGCGTCGCCGACCCTGCGGCGCACGTCGAAGACGTCGGCCGCGACGGCCGCCGCGGAGGGCTCGTAGGCGCAGATCTCGACTGCATCGCAGACCTTGGCCAGCATCGCCAGGTCGCTGCCCTCATACCAGCTCCGCGCACTCGGCCGCTGCACGGAAGGGATGATTCGCAGCTGCGTCGCCTTGGGCAGGCGGTCGCGGATCTCGGCGACGAGGTCGGTCACCACCTGGCAGCGCCAGCGCAGATAGGCGCCGAGCTCGCCATCGGTGACGACGTCGGCGAGCTGCCACTCGCCCGCCCGCGCGGGCGTCGCGGCGATGTCGGCCGTGCACCAGGCCTCGATGTGCGCGGCCACGCGGCGCCGCAGGCCTTCGGCGTCGATGCCGGCGGCCTTGGCCCCCGCCATGCTGGCCGGCGCGAAGCAGAGGCCGAGCAAAAAGCCGATCCAGGAATCGAGCGGCACCAGGGCGAACTCGTGGTGATAGCCGTGCTCGTAGGGCAGCCAGCCCGGCGTCTCGAGCGTCACGGCATCGAGACCGTAGCGCTCGGCCTCGTCGACGACCATGGCCACCACGTACTCGCGGACGTCCGGATGGGCCGGGTTGAGGCTGTAGAAGAGGCCGTCGCCCACGGCGTTCTGCGTGATCAGCTCCGGGTAGGCACGGCCGAGCCGCGAGTTGTGACAGCAGACGGTCCAGCCGACCCGTGCCAGATCGGGGGCGGTCTCCGCCAGGGCGGTCAGCGGGTCGAAATCCTCGAGCATCGGATTTGGCACCGGCTGGACGCGGCCATAGCGTTCCGGGCGATGGCGGAAATAGATGGTGCCGTCGTCGGGGAAGTAGACCTTGCCCGACTTGCCGTGCGGCCGGACGAACTTGCCGGCATGATAGGACGTGGCCAGCGCCAGCGAATCGGCGCCGGCATCCCTGAGCCGGCCGGCCACCGTGGCGACCCCCTCGTCCAGCAGGTCCCAGGCGTAGACGAAAACTCCCTTGCGCGGCATCGCGCTCCCCAGTCGTTAACGGGTGCCAGCCCACAAGGCCTGTCCGAGAAATGGCCACCGCCTGCATCGCTCTCTGGCGGGCGAGGGCAAGGAGCGGCGACGAAGGCGATGCCGCAGCATCAGCGAGGCGGCGCCGGGCGGGCCTCGCCCGCCGGAGAGCGACCCGGGGGCGCGCCCTTCCTGGCCTTGGGCCACGTCGACCGGCCCTGACGATGGCCCCGCATCGCGGCGGGCCGGTCTCCTCGCCCAGAGCCAGGAAGGGTGCGCGTGCAGGCGGTGGCCATTTCTCGGACAGGCTCCTCGCAGCGTCAGTGGCCGGCGGCGAGCCGATGCACGGGCCACAGGTGGCCGGCATTGCGTCGGCTCGCCGCTTTATCCCCTTGCAACTCCTCGCCGGGTTCAGCAGCCTCGCCGAAAATGGCGTGGGGTCGCGGGAGGCCATCATGACGAACAAGGCGGCGTTTCTCGGCTCGATGATCCTCGGCGCGTCCGTCCTTGTGCCGGCACCCGTGGCCGCGCAGACCGCCAGCGATCTCCGGGCGCTGATCGAGGCCCAGGCCGAGCAGCTGGCGGCCCAGGCCCGGCAGCTCGAGGAGCAGACCCGCCAGCCCGAGGCGATGCGGCAGCGTCTCGATGATCTCGAGGCGGCCGAAGGCACGGCCGAGGTGGCCCAGGTGCCCTTCGAGGGCGAGCCGACCGAGCCGCCGCCGGCCTTCGAGGTGGTGGCGCCCGAGACCCCACCGGCCCAGACGATGCCCGAGCGCGTCATCACCTCCGGACAACCGGAGATCGAGGTCGCCATCTCCGGCCACATCAACCGCATGATCAACGTCGCCGACGATGGTGACAGCACCAAGACCTACTTCGTCGACAACGGCAACTCGGTCTCGAGGGTCCGCCTGGTCGGCACCGGCCGGATCGACGAGACGCTGTCGATCGGCACGGCGATCGAGCTGGGCATCGCCCCCAACCCCTCCTTCCGCGTCTCGCAGGACAACGAGGACGCCGGCGATTTCACCGACCAGCGCATCGTCCAGGCCTATGTCGACAGCACCCGCTTCGGCCGCCTGGCGCTCGGCAAGGGTCCCATGGCATCCGACGGCGCCGGGCTGCAGGACATCTCCGGCACCTCGGTCATCCAGTACTCGGCGATCGCCGACACGGCGGGCGGCCTGCAGTTCGTCAGCGACGGCGACCTCACCGGCATCAGCATCTCCGATGTCTTCAGCAACCTGAACGGGTCGCGCCGCGACCGCATCCGCTATGACACGCCCAGCCTCGCCGGCTTCTCGCTGGCCACCTCGTTCGCCAGCAACCAGCGCTATGACGGTGCGGTCTACTGGGCCGGCCGGAACGACACCTGGGAGGCGACGGCGGCGGCGGCCGTGCAGCAGCCCAACATCGACGATGTCGACGTGCGGCTGGTCAGCTCCGGCTCGATGCTGCATCGGCCGACCGGCCTCAACGCGACGTTCAATGCGGGTCGCGACATCCGCGACGGGCGCGACTACTCGACGCTCTACGGCAAGCTCGGGGTGATCACCGAGCTGGTGTCCCTTGGCCCGACCGCCTTCTCGGTCGACTACGACTGGGCGGACGACCGGCCGATCAACTCGGCCGCGGCCATCACCGCGGACGGCAGCTCGGCCGGCTTCGCCATCGTCCAGGACTGGACCCGCTACGGCACGGAGCTCTATTTCGGGCTGCGCTGGCACAAGGCCGAGCTGCGCGGTGGCGACGATGTGGACGACATCCTCGTCAGCAGCTTCGGCACGCGCGTCCGGTTCTGATGTGGCTATGAGCTTGGTCCTCGTGGCCGGCATCCTGCTGCTCGCCGGCTGCGGCATGGAGCCGTTCGACCCGCCGCGCCCCGACGAGCTGCAGCCGGGGCCGGGCATCCTGACCGGCGAGAGCGGCGAGCTCGTCATCTACCGGCGGGGGCAGGAGGAAGGGCGGCCGGACGGAGCCCCGACCGGCACCCCGGATCCCTGAGCAGACTCGATGTTGCCAAGGCCACGGCCCCGATTATAACTGCTCGAAGGCCAAGAACGACAAACGCCAAGCAAGCTTCGGAGGGACGTTCGACCATGACTGAACGGAAAGAGCACGAGCTGATCCTTCAGGAGCAATGGCGCAGGCGCCTGCTGCGCGGCGAGATCGACCGCCGGCAGTTCCTGTCGCGCACGGTGACCGCCGGGCTCGGCATGGCCGGTGTCGGCGTCGCCGCCAATTTCGGCATGGGTGCCCGGTCGGCGCTCGCCGCCCGCCCCCTGACGCCGACCTTCTACCAGTGGATCCCGGACCTGCACCCGGCCATCCCGGAGGTGAACGCCGGCTTCCCCGACCTCAACTTCCAGATCGCCCCGGTCGAGGGCTTCGGCATCGAGCGCTTCGTCGCCGAGGCCAAGGATCAGAAGAGCACCTGGGACGTCTATGTCGGCATGACGCCGTTCGTCGAGATGACGGCGATGATCGAGGCCGACGTCATCGAGCCCTGGGACAACTACATCCCCAAGGAGGTGATCGACGACATCCTGCCGGCGATCCGCGAGGAGTGCTCGATCGACGGCAAGCTCTACAGCTGGCCGTTCCTGCTCGACGTGATCGGCATGAGCTGGCACGCCGGCATCACCGACCAGGCCGGGCTCGGCGGCATGCCGCCGGAGGACTGGGACGCCTATCTCGCGGCGGCGCAGACCATCGTCGACTCGGGCGCCGCCCCCTATGGCGCCACCTTCGACGCGCATGGCTGGCGCTCGCTCGCCCCCTTCACCCATTCGATGTCGCCCGACGTCTACACGTCCGAGGGCCTCTTCGACTTCACCAGCGACGCCGCCGTCGAGGCGCTGATCCTGATGAAGAACATCATGGCGGTCGCCAATCCGGACATCCTCCTGGAGGGGACGACCGATGGCGGCGTCAACGGCACGCCGGACGAGCTCGCCTTCGCCGCCCAGCGCGTCGGTCTCTACACCAAGTACTTCAATGCGCCGCTGCGCATGGCGCAGTACTGGGACGACCCGACCATGCTGAACATGGCGGGCCTGCCGAAGTTCAAGGGCGGCGCCGGCTCCACCGTGTTCTGGACGACGGGCTCGGCCCTCTTCAAGCACGGCGAGAACAAGGAGAAGGCGGCCGAGTACATCAAGGCGCTGACCTACAACCCGCAGATCTGGCAGGATTCGATCGCCGGCACGGCGACCGCGCATCCGGGCCAGCTGCCGCCCTACGCCTCGATCTACGCCGGCTGGAACGCCAACCGGCCGGACTGGCTGCCACCCTTCGTCGACCTCGTCCGCGGCCAGCTCGACCGGGCCAGGGCCATCCAGAACCATCTCTTCGGCCTGCAGCAGTTCGTCATCGGCAAGCCGATCTGGGAGACCTACCTCACCGGCGAGGAGAGCGACCCCAAGGCGGCGCTCGCCAAGGTCGTCGAGGCCGTCCAGGCCGAGATGAAGCGCGGCGGCGGCTAGGAACGGCGTCGCCGTTCCGGCGACCGGCGACCCGGGGCGGCGGCCCGAGCCCATCGGCGGCCGCCGCCCCGTCTTTCGCCTGCTCCTGTAGACCGGCTCCGCCCTCAGGGGCCGGAGCGACCCGGAGGATTGTCTCGACGCCATGAAGCTGACCGCCGGGGCGAGCACCCTGACCCAGCCCAGAACATCGGCCGAGCGGGCGCAATGGGCCCGGGCCAATGTCTGGCTCTTCCTCCTTCCCGCCCTGGTCTTCTTCGTCGGCTACCAGGTCTGGCCCATCGTCCGGGTCGTCTGGATCAGCTTCACCGACTACCAGTTCCTCACCAACGAGCCGGCCAACATGGTCGGCTTCGCCAATTATGCCGACGCCCTGACCGATCCCCTGATGTGGGCCGGCCTCGGGCGGGCCGCCTTCTTCACGGCGATGTTCCTGCCCGGCACGATCATCCTGCCGCTGTTCCTCGCCATCCTCGTGGACCGGGTGCAGAACCAGCGCGTCGCCACCGTCTACCGGGTCATCATCCTGATCCCGGCGGTGATCCCGAGCACGCTGATCTTCGTGCTCTGGAAGTGGATGTACAATTTCCAGGTCGGGCCCATCAATCACTTCCTGGTCGAGGTGCTGGGTGTCTTCACCATCCAGACCGCGCCGCAATGGCTGGGCGGCACGGCGCTGACCCTGCCGTCGATCGCCATCATGGAGGTCTGGTGGGGGCTCGGCTATCACACCGTCTTCTTCCTCGCCGGCCTCGCCGCGATCCCCAAGGAGCTGACCGAGGCCGCCCGGGTCGACGGCGCCAACGAGTGGCAGATCTTCTGGAACGTCACCCTGCCGGCCCTGCAGCCGATCATGATGATCCTGATCGTGCTGCGTTTCGGCACGTCCATGGCGGTGATCGACGAGTACCTGATCTTCGGCGGCTTCGACCGCGACTCGCCGACCTACACCTGGACGATCTTCATGTACGACCAGGCGTTCAAGACGGGGCTCTGGCGCCAGGGCTTCGCCGCCGCCATCGGCATGATCGGCGCCGTCTTCATGATGGTCTTCGTCGGCGGCCTCCTCTACCTCTTCCGGCGCAAGGGCTGAAGATCATGGCAACCGCAACCGCCGCCATCCCGATGCAGAGGAACCCGGTGCTGCATCGGGCCGCCGTCATCCGCCACTGCATCATCCTCTTCTTCTGCGCCATCATCATCCTGCCCCTGCTCTGGGTGCTGCTCCTCTCGATCAAGTCGATGCCGGATTCGATGCGCGGCAATCTCTGGCCACGCAATTTCGACTTCACCCATTACGGCTACGTCATCGAGAAGATCGACACGCTGCCGATCAACCTCTTCAACAGCGTCTTCGTCACCGGCTTCACGGTGGTCATCACCTGCTTCTGCGCCGTGCTCGCCGGCTACGCGCTGGTCCACCTCAAGTTCGGCGGCAAGGCCTGGATCATCGCCATGCTGATCGCGTCGCTCTACTTCCCGACGCGCGTCGTCTCGATCATCACCATCTACGGCATCCAGAGCGACCTCGGCCTGATCAACAGCACGGCCGGCCTGATCCTGCCCTACATCACGCTGAGCCTCGCCGTCTCCATCCTGATCATGCGCAGCGTCTTCCAGCTCGTCCCGGGCGAGCTTTTCGATGCGGCCAAGATCGACGGCGCCGGCCCCTGGAAGTGTCTCTGGATGGTCGGCCTGCCGCTGGTCAGGAACGGCCTCGTCGTCATCATCATCGTCAATTTCGTCACCGCCTGGGGCGAGTACCTGCTCTGCTCGACCCTGACCAACGACCAGAGTGCGCGCACCGTGCCGGTCATGCTGGCGCATGCCGCGGGCGGCCTCGGCCAGTGGGCCTGGCCGCGCATCGCCGCCGTCTACGTGATCGTCACCGCCCCCGGCCTCATCGCCTTCGCCTTCGCCCAGAAGCTCTTCTTCAAGGGGTTGATGGAGGGTGGCATCAAGGCCTGAGCGCGGGTCGAGCCAGGCAGTATTCCCTTCATAGGCGGAGCGTTGGCCGATTCCCGATGATGTTGCGGGCGTCGGCGGGGCGGGGTTCACTCCACCATTCCAGCCATCTCGCTGGCGAATATCCGCTGGGGCCGGCGGGGAGATCAGTCTCCCCGCCGGCTTCATGCCGGGCAATCCTGAGCCCGCGGCACCCGCCTCGCAAGCATCACCAACGCTCGAGCTTCTCCCCGGGCGAGCCGCGCGTGCGCCGCCGGCCCGCGTTCGCCATCGAGATCGGGTCACGGTCGGAGAGCGGCCCCGATCGCACTAGTTCTTCTCCACATCCGCGTCGGCCATGCCCGCCTGGACGGTGGCGCCGACGAGTGTCGCGGCTGAATAGAGAATCTCGGCATCGGTCAGCTCGTGCCAGATGATCCGCTCGGCCAGACGCGAGACATCCGCCTCGCCCTCCGCTTCGGCCGCGGCGAACAGCTTGACCAGGGCACCGATGGCCTCCGCCTGCCCCTCGACCAGGAGAGGCAGCTCCGCCTGCAGGCTCTCCAGGCTCGCCAGCGTCGCCTCGGGATCGTCCACCGCCTTGCCCTCGGCGACTTCCTCGGTGAGCCCGAGGAGCGGCAGGGCCACCCTTTCCTCGGCCTCGTTGTGCGCCGCCAGAAGGTCGGCTGCGGCGCGGGCAGCGGTGCCGATCTCGCCCGGTGTCTCGGCGACCTTCTCGAGCTGCGTGAGGAAGTCCGCATGGACCGCGCTCAGCACGTACGGGGTCGTGAAGGGGCGGCCGATGCCGTCGCGGCGAACGCGGACACGACAGCGGCAATGATGAACGGCGTGCGCATGATCTTCTCCCTTGATTGAAGCGTGGGTGATCCTCGATTTCTCTTCATGGTCCGGGTCTCCTTCGAGCCGATGCGATCAATGTGGAGCCGCCACCTGAAGGCTTGCTGACAGCGGCGCTGTTTTCGCTTCAGCTCGACGTCAGGAGCAGGCAGGTTGGCACGTTCTCAGTCGTCGAGCTCGAGCTCGACGATCGTCAGCGTCGCGGGATCGATCTTGACCTTGATGGCGCGACCGGCCGCATCGCGGCCCTTGATCTCGTAGCAGCCGTCATCGATCTTGATGCGCCGCACGGCCCACCCCTGCGCGTCCGCCATCTGCTGAACCGCCTCGCGCGGCTGCCACTCGGCCATCGGCACCGTGCAGTCGTCGTCGGCCAGCGCCGCCCCGGCCGGCGGGACGGCGAAAAAGGCCAGAATTGCCAGGGTCTTCCTCATGCGCGGGGCTCCGTGTTGCGGCCATCTCGCGCGGAGCATGCACCTTGAAGCTGACGGCAGCCTGAAGCGTCGGCCCGGTGAGCGTCAGCCTCGCGTCAGGCCGGAAAGGTATAAGAAGGCACGCGGAACAATTGGAGCCGAGAGCCATGCGCCTTCTGCTGATCGAGGACGACACGGTCCTCGGCTCCGCCGTGCGCGACCAGATCGCCGGGGACGGCCAATCCGTCGACTGGGTCACCCGGCTGGATGCGGCGGGCGATGCGCTGGCCAGCGCCGCCTACGATCTGATCCTGCTCGATCTCATGCTGCCGGATGGCCGGGGCATCGGCTTTCTCAAGGCGCTGCGCGTCCGGGGAGACGTCACGCCCGTCATCATCCTGACAGCGCTCGATCAGGTATCCGACCGGATCGAAGGCCTGAACGCCGGCGCCGACGACTACCTCGTCAAGCCCTTCGACCTCGCCGAGCTCTCGGCACGGATCGGCTCGGTGGCACGGCGCTACACGGGCAACCCGAACCCGATCATCACCCACGGCGCGCTCGACATCGACCTCGCCGCGCGCAGCATCCGCCGGGCCGGCAGGCCCATCCAGCTCACCGCGCGCGAATGGGCGCTGTTCGAGACGTTCCTCGCACGGCCCGGCCAGCTCCTGTCGAAGGCGCAGCTCGAGGAGAAGCTCTACGCCTTCGATGCCGAGGTCGAGAGCAACACGATCGAGGTGCATGTCAGCCGGCTGCGCAAGAAGCTCGGGGCCGGGGTGATCGAGACCGAGCGTGGCTTGGGCTATCGGCTGGGCACGCCATGAGGTTGCCGCGCAGCCTCCAGGCACGGCTCGGGATCTCGATCGGCGCTCTCCTGACGCTGCTCTGGATCGCCGCCGCCTCGGTGACGGCGATCGTGCTGCGGCACGAGATGCAGGAGGTCTTCGACTCGACCCTGCAGGAAACGGCGCAACGCCTCCTGCCGCTTGCCGTCCTCGACATCGTCGACCGCGAGGCGGATGACGACGCCCAGCGGCTCGCCCAGATCCGCGAGCACGACGAGCACTTCACCTATGTCGTGCGGGACGCCCTCGGACAAATCCTGCTCCAGTCCCACACCGCCGATCCCCTGATCTTTCCCACCTATGACGGCCCCGGCTTCGCCCAGACGGCGACCCACAGATTCTACAGCGAGGAGGCGCTGCGGGGCACCGTCCGGATCACCGTGGCGGAGCCAATGGAGCACCGCGCCGCCATCGCGCGCGACATCCAGATGGGCCTCGGCCTGCCGGTTCTGGTCGTGATCCCCGTGGCGCTCCTGGCGGTCGTTCTCGCCGTGCGGGCGAATCTCGCACCGCTCCGGCGCTTTCGAGAAAGGCTCGAAGCGCGCCATGCCCGCGATCTGTCGCCCGTTCCGGCCAGGGACCTGCCGGCGGAGATCGCCCCGATCGCGGCCACGCTGAGCGGCCTTCTGGACCGGCTGAAGGCCGCTTTCGACGCCGAGCGCAACTTTGCCGCGAATGCCGCCCACGAGCTTCGGACCCCGCTCGCCGGTGCGATCGCCCAGGCCCAGCGCCTGCGGTCGGAAACCGCCGACCCGCAGGCCGAACGACGGGCCGGCGAGATCGAGGCGACGCTCAAGCGGCTCACCCGCCTCGCCGAGCGCCTCATGCAGCTCGCCCGGGCGGAAGGCGGCCGGCTGCGGCTGGATCGCAGCTCGGACCTGCGGCTCGTGGCGCGCGTTGTCGTGGACGACTTCGGCCGGACGCCGACCCGCGACCGCGTCACCCTGACGCTCGCGGGTCGGCCGGTGATGTCGGACCTCGATCCCGACGCCTTCGGCATTCTCTGCCGTAACCTCGTCGACAACGCGCTGCGGCACGGTGCTGCGACGTCTCCCGTCGAGGTGACGTTGAGCGAAAGCGGCCTGCTGACCGTCGCCAACGAGGGGCCCGTCGTGCCAGCCGAGACGCTGAGCCGCCTGACCCACCCGCTTCGAGCGCGCCAGCCAGCACACCTCCGGCAGCGGCCTCGGCCTCGCCATCGCCGCCGCGATCGCCGACCGCATCGCGTCGGCGCCGGCTCGTGCTCAGATCACCACGGCCAGGCAAATCGTCCGGGTTCGAGGCGGCGGTCACCCTTCCGACATCGGCCTCACCCGCTGCATCGATCGCCGGCGCCGACGCGAAGGGATAGCTCCCTTGTGGACGAGATGGGACTTCCTCTTTCCCCATCGGCGACTTCGGATGGCTCTCGTGTCCCCGCCTCCCTCGAGACGAGCGCCATCCCGCCGGTCGCGATGCGGCTTTGAGCGGACAGGGGATTGTAGCAGACTGGGCCGAGGCGACGGCATTGGAGGTCCAAGAGCCATGAACGACACGCCAGATGCCGACTGGGACCCGCGCTCGCATCAGGTGCAGTCCGATCAGCGCGCCGCGTATGACGCCATGCGCGAGACGTGCCCGGTCGCCTGGAGCGACTACATGCAATGGTCGCTCTTCCGCAACGCGCCGACGTCACCCGCGCGGTGCTGGACCACGCGACCTTCAGCAACGCCGTCTCCAACCGCCTGACCGTGCCGAACGGCATGGACCCGCCCGAGCACACCGCCTGGCGTCCCATCGTCGAGAAGTATTTCACGAGAAGCCGCGTCGACGCCTTCGAGCCCGTCTGCCGCGGCATCGCCGCGGCGCTGATCGCCGCCGCGGCGGGCCCGGTCGAGCTGATGGGGGCCATCGCCCATCCGTTCGCGGTGCGCGTGCAGTGCGCCTTCCTCGGCTGGCCGGACGAGCTCGCGGGCTGCGCCGCTGGGTCGCGCGCAATCACGAGGCACGCTCGCGCGCGACCAAGTGCCGCGACCCGCATCGCCGGCGAGTTCCAGGACCTGATCCGCGACACCATCGCCGCGCGCATCGCCGTCGGGGCGACGCCCGAGACCGACGTCGCCGTGGCGCTCACGCAGGGAGACGATCCACGGCCGGCGCCTGAACGAGGACGAGATCACCAGCATCCTGCGCAACTGGACGGTGGGCGAAGATCGGCACCATCGCCGCGTCGGTGAGATCCTGGCCGAATACCTCGCCAGCGATGTCGGCCTGCAGAGCCGGCTGCGTGCCGACCCTTCGCTGGCCGGACCGGCCGCCGACGAGATCCTGCGTCTGCACGGCCCGCTCGTCACCAATCGGCGCGTCACCACATGTCCGGTGGAGATCGGCGGCCGCCGCCTCCCGGCCGGTGCCCGCGTGACCGTCAACTGGGTCGCGGCCAACCGCGATCCCCGGGTCTTCGAGGATCCCGACGTCTTCCGCCTGGATCGCGACCCGAGCGACAACCTGCTCTATGGCGCCGGCATCCACGTCTGCCCCGGCGCGCTCGCCCGCATGGAGCTGCGCGTGTTCCTGGAGGAGTTGCTGGCAAGGACCTCAGCGATCGCTCCCCACCGGCCCGCGACGCCGGCGGCCTATCCCGCCAGCGGCTTTCGGACACTGCATCTGCTGATTTCGTAGGGGCTCGCCCAGAAGCTCTTCTTCAAGGGGCCTACGACCATCGGGGGCATCGGCGCTTAGCCGGTGGCCCGGCGTTTCGTGATGTGGCCCTGCTCGATGTACCAGGCCGCCGTACGCCGGATGCCTTCCTCGAGGGTGACCTTGGGGGCGTAGCCGAGCACCGTCCGGGCACGCTCGGTTGAGAAGGCGCGGCTCTTGATGAAGAACGAGGCCCGGCGGTGATGCAGCGGGGGCTCGATGCCGAAGGGCTTGCACAGCGTCTCGCAGACGGTCGAGGCGGCGGCGAGCGTCCAGAAGGGCAGGCGCAGCTTTGGTGGCGGCACGTCCAGCGCCCTGGCGATCTCGCCGACCCACTCGTTCAGCGAGACCCAGCGGTCGCCGGCGATGATGAAGGTGCCGCCGAGGGCAGCCGGGTGCGTGCCGCAGAGCAGGATGCCGTCGATCAGGTCGTCCGCGTAGACGAGGTGGTAGAAGGTCTCGCCCGAGCCGAACATGACGAAACGGCCGTTGTTGACCGAGCGGAAGAGCTTGAGGAAGCGCAGGTCGCCCGGCCCGTACATGCCGGCCGGGCGGAAGACCACGCCCGGCAGGCCGGCCTTGAAGGCTTCCTGCGCTTTCATCTCGCCGGCGAGCTTGGTCTCCTGGTAGATGTCGCCCGGGTTGAAGGGGCTCGTCTCGGTGCAGGGGAACTCCTGCACGTCGCCGTGCACGCCGATGGTCGAGCAGTGGATCGTCCGCTCGACGCCGTGCTTCTGCGCCGCCTCGAGCACGTTGACCGTGCCGCCGACATTGACGTCCTGGTAGTAGCTGTCGGGGTGGCTCGCCGTGCGGTAGACGGCGGCGATGTGATAGACCTTGGCACAGCCGGCGACGGCCCGGTCCACATCGGCGGCCCGGCGGAGATCGCCCTGGGACAGCTCGACCCCGGCCGCCTTCAGGTGATCGACCTTCGCCCCGTCGCGGACCAGGGCGCGGACCTTGTGGCCGTCCCGGCGCAGGCGCAGCGCCAGATGGCCGCCGGCGAAGCCGGTGGCTCCCGTGACCAGGATCGGCGCGTCCGTGGCCGGCGTTTCAGGCTCCATGATCGGCGGATTCCCTCGTCGTTTGCTGGTGATGCCCCAGTGCCGCACCCTGACGGGCGAGGCCGGTCTCGAAGTCGAGGACCGCGGCGGCAAGCTCGGCCGGCGTCCAGCCGAGCTCCTCGGCCATGACGCCGGAGGCCGCCTCCAGGCGCGCCCTGTCTAGCCGGCCCCGGGCCACCTCGTCGAGCCGGCGGACGAGCACGTCGTCCAGGGTGCAGGCCATCTCGTGCCGGACGGCGTGGCGCACGCGGGCGCGGAACACCGCTTCACCGGCGAGCGGGCCTTCGCCGGCCCCGTCGAGCACGGCGGTCCAGCCGGCGCCATGGTCGACGACCAGCCGCTCGATCTCCGGCCCGCCCTCGGGTGCCCGCTGGCGCGCCGCCGCCAGCGCCGGCCCGGCAGTGAAGCCGCGCGCCCCGGGGAGCTGCTCCCGCCAGCTTCGGCAGGGCACCGCCGGCCGGCCCAGCTTGGCGAGCGCCAGGTCGACCACCGATTCGGCGACCAGCCGGGCGGTCGTGTACTTGACTCCCTGCAGGCTCACGACACCCTCGATCCCGTCCGTGGGCCCGTGGTCGATCACGACCCCGCGCCGGGTGCGCGCCACCTCGCTGCCGCGGGCCTCCTTCGCCGCCGGGGTGAGGCCGGCATAGCAGTAGAGCACGTCCGCGCGCGTCAGGGCGGCCGGCGGCCAGGCGTCGTTGATCTCGGCGAGGAAATCGTCGAGCCAGGGCTCGTCGACGGTGAGCTCCGGCGAATCGCCGGCATGGGGCAAATGGCTCGTGCCGATCAGCGCCAGCCCCTGCCAGGGCTGGATGAAGAAGAGCCGCCCGTCGGCCCGTGGCACGAGCGAGTCCGAGCGACGCCGGCTGCTCACCGCCAGGGCGTGGTCGGTCGCCAGCGGCCGCCGCACGACGATGTTCATGCCGCGCGCCAGGCCGCCGAAGCCGCGCCCGGAGCGGGCCGGCAGCCGATCCAGCAGGAGGCCGGCATGCGGCCCGGCCGCATTGATCGTGAGCTTCGCCCGGATCTCGAGCTCGCCGCCGGAGAGCCGGTCCCGGACCCTGGCACCCGTGACTCGTTCGGGCGTGCCGAGAAAGCCCAGCGCCTCGACATGGTTCGCGACCAGGGCGCCGTGTGCTGCCGCGTCGACGACACATTCGAGCAGCAGCCGATCGGCGTTCAGCATCTGCACGTCGGACCAGATGGCAGCACCGTTCAGGTCGTTGCGCGGCAGGCCCGGCAGCAGCGCCAGCGCCTCGGCCCGGCCGACCACCCGGCCTTTCGGCACGCGCGGTGCCGCCGGCTCGCCGCCACGCGACAGCAGCTCGTAGGCGAGGAGCGCCAAACGCAGCGCCTCCGGGCCGCGCGAGCCATGCCCGAAGGTCGGCATGGCGAAGGCCAACGGCCGGACCAGATGCGGGGCAATGGCGAGCCAGATGCGCTGCTCGCGGGCGGACTGCCGCAGGCGCTGGATATCGAGCTGCTGCAAATAGCGCAGCCCGCCATGGATCAGCTTGAACGAGTTGTGCGAGGTCAGGCCCCCGAAGTCGCCACGCTCGACCAGGGCCGTGGCGAGGCCGCGCTGGGCGGCGTCGCGGGCGATGCAGGCGCCGTAGATGCCGCCGCCGACGACCAGCACGTCGAGCTCGGGCCCGGCCAGGCGGCCCGGATCGCGCTTCACGGCGCCTGCCCCGCCTTCCTCGCGAAGATCAGGAGATGGTGCCCCGAGCCCCGCACCAGCGACCGCGGGAGGAGATCGAAGAGGCCGACGAAGCAGGTGTTGAAGAGCTTGCTCTTCAGGCCCTTGTGCACCTTCGTCGCCACCGGGAAGCGCTCGTGGACGAGGCGTCGCTCGGCGAAGGGGGCCGCCATGGCCATGAGCTCGTCCGCGCTGAACCAGTTGAACACCGGCGCCTGGAGATGGTCGATCTCGACCCTGGCCAGGCGATGCATCAGCCGCATCCAGGAATACCGGTTGACCGCCATGAGGAGTGCGCTGCCGCCGGGCCGCAGCACCCGGTGGATCTCCCGGACCATCGCTGTGGCGTCGGTCGTGAAATGCAGGACGGTGTGGCAGTAGACGAAGTCGAAGCTCGCCTCGGGGAAGGTCATGGCCTCGCCGTCCATGACGAAAAAGCGGCCCTCGAGCCCGCGCTGCGCGAAATTGCGTTGGCTGAGCTCGATGGCGCGGGGGGCGATGTCGATGCCGGTGACCCTGGCACCGCCCCGGGCGAAGCGCGCCGTGTCGTTGCCGAGGCCGCAGCCGACGTCCAGCACGTCCCTGCCCGCCTGCCCGCCATAGTCGATCAGCCGCTCGAGGTAATCGAGCTTCTCGAAGCGATAGGCCTCGGTCTGGGCGAAGAACTCCGGGCTGCCGGGCGCCACGGTGGCGATCGGCCAGTCGGTGACATGCTCGTTCCAGTAGGCGCGCAGCCGTTCCTTCGCGACGCTCGCCGGGTCGCCCGGCCCGACGTCCGGCTCCGGTCGACGCTTGCCGAGAGCCATTGGCTCAGGTCTGCCCGTGCCGTGCGACCGCGCCCTGCCCGGCCCAGGCCTTCGCACCGAGAATCCCGAGCATCGCCCGCATCTTGCTTTCGTAGACCGGGCGCGAATAGGCGTTCCGATAAAGGGCCTGCGCGTTCTCCGAGAGCCGTGCGCGGGTGGCGTCGTCGGTGAGCGCCTTGACGAGCCCCGCCGCCATCGATCGGGCCTCGGTGTCGACCAGGATGGCGACGTCGTCGTCGAGCACCTGCGTGTGCGAGAGGATGTTGGTCGCGACCAGGGGAATGCCGCTCGCCAGCTGCTCGTAGATCTTGAGCGGCGTGTTGGTGCCGTGGCTGCGTGGCGAGACGAGCACGCTCGCCTTGGCCGCGTAGCGTGCCACCTGCGCCTGCGGCATCCGCCCGAGGACCAGGGTATGCTCGCCGATGCCGCTGCGGTCGGCGAGGCCGCGCATCTTCTCGACCTGCTCCGGCGTGCCGCCGATCAGGACGAGAAAGGCCCCGGGGCACGTCTCGTGCGCCAGGGCGAAAGCCGCGACCAGCGTGTCCAGCCCCTGATAGACCTCGAAGGTGCCGGCGTAGAAGACGCAGGAGCGATCGGCCGGCAGCTCGACCGGGGCCGGGGCCGCCGGGCCGGTCGACGCCGACCCGGCCAGCCGGACCGGCTCGAAGATGCTGTTCTCGATCAGGAAATGGCGCTCGGGATCGGGCATCAGCGGCTCGGCGTAGCGGGCGAGCTCCGGGCAGATGGTGATGACCGCATCGGCGCCGCGCAGGCAGCTCCGCTCCAGCTTCTCGAACAGCCCGATCAGCAGCCGGGAGGTGGTGAAGCGGTAGTTGCGCAGCTGCTCCGGCAGGCTCGAATGCATGTCGTAGATCAGCTTGAACTGAAAGATCGGCTTCAGGAAGCGCAGGAAGAAGACCGCCTCCTCGTGCGCGTGCACGATGGCATAGCGACGGCGGATCAGGCAGCCGACGGCCCAGAGGACGAGGAAGAAGTCGAGCCAGAGCTTGAGCAGCGACGGGCCGATCTTGACCGGACCCAGCCAGTCGAAGGCGGGAATGCGAATGATCCGCACGCCCGGAATGGCGACATCCTCGCCCCGGCCATAGGTCAGCACGTCGATGTCCATGCCGAGCTCGGCCATGACCAGCGTGCGGTAGTAGACGCTGAACGGCGTGCCGCGCGGCGTGAAGAAGGGCTGTGGCGCCACGACGAGGACCCGGTTCTTCACGAGCCTGTCGTCCTCTTGCGCCACTGCATGCCGAGCTGATTGGCGAGAAAGTGCCAGAGGGGCTGCAGCCGCCCGTAGCCGCGCGGCTGATCGCGCAGCGCCAGGAGCCGGGCCTTGAGCGCCGCAGCGGGTCTGGTCGAATCGAGCGGGCCGTCGAGCACGAAGCCGTAGCTGCCGACCCGATGCGCATCGCCCGCGAGCGGCAGCGGGTCGGACCCGGGCAGGATCGGTATGGACCGCCGGCGCGCCAGGGCGAACTGGCTGGGCTCGCCGGCACCGGCGAAGCGGCCTCATTGTCGCCGAAGACCCGGCCCGGGTCGGCGGTCTCGAGGAACCGGTCGAGGACCCGGCCGCGCCGGCCCCACCGCTTGCCGAAGCCCCAGGGCAGCACGGCGAGACCGCCGGCGGCCAAACCCATGGCGACCCCGGCCGCGAGGTCGACGCCATCGGGGAACGGCCCGGCGGCGCCAGGATCAGGATCTCCGAGCCCTTCGCTGGTCACGATCTGCCGGCCCGCGACGAGGACGAGCGGCAATGCATCCGGCCGCTCGGCGACGAGCGAGACGGCCTCACCGGTCCGGCGGATCGCCCAGTCGCCGACCCGCTCGCGAAAGCGCCGATCCCGGCAAAAACGTCCGCGTCGGGCATCTCGCTGAAGAGCAGCACGCCGGCCGCCGGCCGCAGCCCGCCAGCCGTGGCGGCCGCGGCGACATTGCGCGCGGCATGGTCGGCTCCCCGGCCCGAGATGACGATGGCAATGCGTGCGCATCGACAGAAGTGTTCCGTCCCAACTCAACGGCCGAGGCCCCGTCCCTGCCCGAGGTAATACCGGCCCCGGCCCTCGGTCAACCGACGATCCCGCGGGTCCGGCTCCGAAGCCACCAGACGACGCCCCGAATAAACCGCGTTTGCGGGGTCGGCCACCCTGACCTTCCTCCCACGCCACACGATGTTACATACTGGGAGGAAAAGCGCCATGGCCGGATGCATGTCGCTCCTGCATCAGGCGAAGGGGGGCTCGCCCGGATTGCGCACGATCGCCACCCGCAATCAAGCGCCGCGCGTCGGCGTCAGGGCTTTTCACTTGGCCGCCATCGGCAGGGTCAGGCCGAAAACCGTCGCGAGCCCGAGCACGAGCGCACCGCCGATAATCATGCCGTACGTGACGAACGAGACCGCCAGCGCGGCGCTCGCCGGCACCGAGCACTCCAGTGAAGAAGAAGACGAAGGCGCCGTCCTTGAGCCCCAGGCCGAAGAGGGTCAGCGGCAGGAGGGCGATGGTCATGATGATCGGCATCAACGTGACGATCCACCCGAGGTCGATCGGCTCGTTGATCGACAGGAAGATGAAGTAGACCCAAAGGCAGCGCATCGGCACGAGCCCCAGGGCCAGCGGCGCGACGGATCAGGGTCGGCCGGTCGGCGAGCATCGTATCGCATGGTGCAGCTCGCCGAGCTTGCGCAGGATCTTCCCGGTCACGTCCTTCAATGGCCCATGCGCGGTGATCGCGCGCAGCACGGCGATCGCGAGGGCGAAGAAACGTCGCGAGGCGACCGCGACCACGCAACCAGGATCGCGACGGAGATGCCGACCACGGCGATGGCGACCGCCGGCGAGAGCGGCAGCGGCACGGAGCAGGCTGCTGAGCGCCAGCGCGGTGAGCGCCGTAGCGGCGCCGGCGCGACACTGATCACCCGGTCGGCGAGGATCGATGCCGCCGTGTGCGTCCAGCCGCGCGGATGGTGGCGCAGCAGCACGGCGCGCAGCGCGTCGATCGCCAGAGTGTTGGGGACCAGCAGGCCCTGATATTCCGATAGCAGCAAGGCGCGCTGCACGGTCGGGTACGAAACCGAATCGTTGCGGCCGCCCAGCAGGACCCACCATTTCAGGCCCGTCAGCACGCGCGTCGACAGGTAGCAGATCACGGCGAGCACGAGCCAACCTGGCTCGAGGTCGGCGAAGACGCGGAATGTCTCGCGCAGATCGACGAAATAGGCGACCACGGCGAAGATCGCGAGGCCGAAGCCAAGCTTCAGGACGACGCCAAAGGGCTTGCTCATCGTCCCTTGCGCCACCACCCGAAACGGCCGCCAGCAACGACAGTGCATACTCTCGTGTCGATGCGAGCTTCGATCACCTACTAACCCATTGACATATCGCCGACGACCTCGATGGCGGCGGCAGCCAACCGCCTGTGCCTTGCCGGCGACACGCCATCACTGTCGATGCGCCTGCCCCGGCAATTGCAAGTGTCCACCCGATGAACATAGCGACTGTACTTCGCAGGTTCCTGGTACGTGCCGGCGCCGGCGGTCAGCCTCTACTACTTCGCCAAGTTCGGCTGCAAGATCAGCACGCGCGCCGAGGTCGAGCTTTCGCCGAACGTGACGATCGGGCGCGGCACGCAGATCAGCTCGTTCGTCAAGATCAAGGCGAGCAACGGCCCGCTGCGGATCGGCGAGCAGGTGATGATCGCCACCGGCGTGTTCGTCGACGCGCACAAGGGCGGCCTCACCATCGGCGACCACAGCATGATCGGGCCCAACAGCGTCCTGGTCGGCGTCAACTACCGCTATGACCGCCTCGACGTGCCGATCCAGACACAGGGCTCGGTGTCCAAGGGCATCCGGATCGGCAGTGACGTCTGGCTCGGCGCCAATGTGGTGGTCACCGATGGTGCCGTGATCGGCGATCACACGATCGTCGGCCCCGGCTCGGTGGTGACCGGCAGCCTCCCCCAGGGTCATCGCCAACAGCTCGCCGGGGTTCTTTTCGCCGCCGCTGAGTGGGATCCGGGCGCCGTCACGCCAGTTTATTCCATGGCCGCATCCCTCGCCGCCGGCGAAGGGCGGCCGGTGGATGCAGGGCATGCGCGGCGGAGGCGCCCGGCCGTCCCGGGGGGACGCAACGGCTGGCGGGGTGCGGCGGCACTCGGCGCCGCACTGCTGGCGCAGTCGCACTCGCCGCCCTGACCTTGGCTGGGATCGGCGGCCTGACGTGGTGGCCGGGGGTGCCCCCTTGTCGGCCTGGTCACGGTCGGCGTGCTCGCCGCGTTCCTCGCCAGGGCCATGGCCGGCCCTTCGGCCTCCAACGGCGACGCTCTTGCGTCTCGACCTCGCTGCATGCCTGCTCGCCGCCGCGTGGCTCGGGCCGGCAGCCCGCCTCGGTCGGCCGCGCCTGGCCTGGGCGGTCTTCGCCATGGCGGCGCTCGCTTTGGCGCTCGACGGGGTCGACGGCTGGCTCGCCCGGCGACGGCGGGAGACCAGCCCCTTCGGCGCGCGGTTCGACATGGTCAGCGACACCTTCTTCACCATCGTGCTCACGCTCTGCACGTTGCGCTTCACGGCGCTTGGCCCTGGAGTGCTGTCGATCGGCCTCTTGCGCCCGGCCTTCGTGGCCGCCGGGCTGGCCCGGCCGAGCTCGCCGCCCCTTGCCGCCGAGCCCGCGGCGCCGGGCGGCCGCCTGCGGCACAGCGCTCCTTCTCCTCGTGCTCACGCTGGCACCACCGCTGGCACCCGTCGCATCCTGGCTCGCCACCGGCGGCACTCCTGATCCCTGCTGCTCTCCTTCGGCCGCGATATCCGCGGCCTGCTCGGCCGGCACTGAGGATCAAGCCGCGCGGCCCGAGGCAGAATTCGTCCAGCCTGCGTTTTTTTGCCGCGTTGAAGTGTGCTTGCCGTGCCGCGTGGACCGGCTTGTTGCAGGATTCTGCCCGATTCTACAGCAATCGTGGCGCGCGGATGACCATCCGCCCCACCCCTTTGCCCCATAATCCGCATACGGCAGGGGCGCACTCGCCGCCCCCTGCGCGCTTTAGACCAGTTTTCGCCGTCCACGACTGCCGCGACACTTGCGAAGAGACGCCAATGGCCGGTCGATATCTGCATGGCGCAGGTCACCATCCGACCATTGGCAATGAGGACAAGGAGGCATCATGCGTCAGGGATCGACATCCGACGAAGCCTATTGGAAGGCCAATCTCAGCCTGATCCGCAATATCCTGATCATCTGGGCGCTGGTCTCGTTCGGCTTCGGCATCATTCTGCGGCCGCTGCTCTCGGGCATCGCCATCGGCGGCACCGATCTGGGCTTCTGGTTCGCCCAGCAGGGCTCGATCATCATCTTCATCATCCTGATCTTCTATTACGCCTTCAGGATGAACGCGATCGACCGCAAGTTCGGCGCCGAAGAGTGATCGTGGCGGAACGAGGGAAAAACAGACAATGACTACCCAGACACTCATCTACCTCGTGGTCGGTGCCACGTTCGCACTCTACATCGGCATCGCCATCTGGGCCCGCGCCGGCACGACCGGCGAGTTCTATGCCGCCGGCCGGGGCGTTCACCCCGTCATGAACGGCATGGCCACGGCCGCCGACTGGATGTCCGCCGCCTCCTTCATCTCGATGGCCGGCCTGATCGCCTTCGTCGGCTACGACAACTCGACCTACCTGATGGGCTGGACCGGCGGCTACGTGCTGCTCGCCTGCCTGCTCGCCCCGTATCTGCGCAAGTTCGGCAAGTACACCGTGCCCGAGTTCATCGGTGACCGGTTCTACTCGCAGAGTGCGCGCATCATCGCCGTGATCTGCCTGATCGTCGCCTCGGTCACCTACGTCATCGGCCAGATGACCGGCGTCGGCGTCACCTTCGCCCGCTTCCTCCAGGTCGAGTCTTCGACCGGCCTCTATATCGGCGCTGCGATCGTCTTCGCCTATGCGGTGCTCGGCGGCATGAAGGGCATCACCTACACCCAGGTGGCGCAGTACGTCGTGCTGATCACCGCCTACACGATCCCGGCGATCTTCATCTCGCTGCACCTCACCGACACGGTCCTGCCGCCGCTGGGGCTCTTCGCCGACAGCACCCATTCCGGCACGCCGCTGCTCGTCGAGCTCGACGGGCTGATCACCGATCTCGGCTTCGCCTCCTACACCGGCCACCACACCAACACGCTCAACATGGTGCTCTTCACCATGTCGCTGATGATCGGCACGGCCGGGCTGCCCCATGTCATCATCCGCTTCTTCACCGTGCCGAAGGTGGCGGACGCCCGCTGGTCGGCGGGCTGGGCGCTGGTCTTCATCGCCATCCTCTACCTGACGGCGCCGGCCGTGGGCGCCATGGCCCGCTTCAACCTCGTCAACACCATCCAGACCGGCGAGGTCGGCAGCCCCGAGGGCAACCTCGCCTATGCCGACGTGCCGACCTGGTTCACGACCTGGGAACAGACCGGCCTGATCAAGTGGGAGGACAAGAACGAGGACGGCCGCATCCAGTTCTACAACGACAAGAACACGGCCTTCGAGACCCAGGCCGAGGCATGGGGCTGGCGCGGCAACGAGCTGACCGTCAACGCCGACATTCTCGTGCTCGCCAACCCGGAGATCGCGGCCCTGCCGGGCTGGGTCATCGCCCTCGTCGCCGCCGGCGGTCTCGCCGCCGCCCTCTCGACCGCGGCCGGGCTCCTGCTCGCCATCTCCTCGGCGATCAGCCACGACCTGATCAAGGGGACCATCAACCCCAACATCTCGGAGGGTGGCGAATTGATGGCGGCGCGCGTCTCGATGGCCGCGGCCATCGCGGTGGCGACCTATCTCGGCCTCAACCCCCCGGGCTTCGCGGCCCAGACGGTGGCGCTGGCCTTCGGTCTCGCCGCGGCATCGATCTTCCCCGCCTTGATGATGGGCATCTTCTTCAAGCGCATCAACAATGTGGGCGCCAGCCTCGGCATGCTCGCCGGCCTGCTGTTCACCGTCATCTACATCTTCGTCTACAAGGGCTGGTTCTTCCTGCCGGGCACGTCCCAGTTCCCGGACACGGCCGAATACTGGGTCTTCGGCATCTCGCCGTTGTCGATCGGCACCGTCGGCGCCATCGTCAACTTCGTGGTCGCCTACTTCGTCTCCCAGGCGACCCAGGAGCCGCCGCAGGAGATCCAGGATCTCGTCGAGAGCATCCGGGTGCCGCGTGGCGCCGGTGCGGCCATCGATCACTGATCGGCAACCCGTCCGGTTGACGTGATCCGCGGACCCCGCCCATCTGGACGGGGTCCGCATCTTTTTCGGGGAGCAGCATGACGGGCACGGCCGCTATCGGGCAGGGCCTCGGGTCGTTCCTGGCCCAGCACCATCCCTTCGACCTGTTGCCGCCGGAAGCGCTCGACCGGCTGGTGGCGGGCGGTGAGGTCGTCGCCTTGAGCCAGGGCGACGTGCTCTACGAGAAGGGCGAGCCGGTCACCCGGTTCACCATCGTCCTCGACGGCATGATCGACGTCATGTCGCCCGACGGCGAGCTGCTCAACCGCTTCTCGCCCGGCGAGGGCATCGGCGCGCGCGGCATCCTCAGGGACGGGAGCGGCCCGAACCGCGCCGTCGCGGGTGCCGACACGCGGGCGTTGGCCCTGCCGAAGGCCTTCTTCCTCGAGCTCCTCGAGACCTATCCCGAGTTCGCCCATTTCTTCGAGCGGCTGCGCGACAGCGCCGACCGCAAGCCGATCTTCGCCGCCGACACCGGGGACGCGCTGATCACCAACCAGCTCGGCGACATCATGACGAGGTCGCCGGTCAGCGTGGCGCCGACCGCCACCGTCCAGGCAGCGGCGGCGCTGATGCGCGACCGTGGCATCTCCTGCCTGCCGGTGGCCGACGCCAAAGGTCTCGTCGGCCTCCTGACGACCAGCGACATCGCCGGCCGCGTGGTCGCGCTCGGGCTTCCGGCCGAGACGCCGGTGGCCGAGGTGATGACCGCCGAGCCCCTGGCCCTGCCGCCCGAGGCGCTCGTCTTCGATGCGCTGCTCCTCATGGGCGAGCGGCATATCGGGCACCTGCCGATCGTCGACAAGGGCGAGCTCGTCGGCATCCTGACCCGCACCAACCTGATCCGCCGCCAGTCGATCTCGGTGGCCTTCCTCATCGGCGACATCAACGAGGCGACCGAGATAGCGCGGCTCGCCACGGTCATCGCCGACGTGCCGGTCTTCCTCGCCCAGCTCGTCGGTGCCGGGGTCGAGGCCTTCAAGGTGGGCCAGCTCGTCACCAGCATCACCGATGCGCTGACCAGGCGGCTCCTCGTCCTCGCCGAGGCGAGGCTCGGGCCGGCGCCCGTGCCCTGGCTCTGGCTCGCCTGCGGCAGCCAGGGCCGGCGCGAGCAGACCGGCTTCTCCGACCAGGACAACTGCCTGATCCTCGACGATGCCTATGACGGCGAGGCGCACGAGGCCTATTTCGCCGACCTCGCCCGCTTCGTCTCCGACGGGCTCGATGCCTGCGGCTACTACTATTGCCCGGGCGACATGATGGCGACCAACCCGCGCTGGCGGGTGCCGCTCCGGCGCTGGCGCGAGTATTTCCGCGGCTGGATCGCCCAGCCGGACCCGATGGCGCAGATGCTGTCCTCGGTGATGTTCGATCTTCGCCCCATTGCCGGCGAGACGGCGCTCTTCGCCGGGCTGCAGCGCGAGACGCTGGACGGGGCCCGCCGCAACAGCATCTTCCGTGCCCACATGATCGCCAACTCGCTCAAGCACGCGCCGCCCTTGAGCCTCTTCCAGGGCTTCGCCCTGATCCGCTCCGGCGAGCACCGCAACACGCTCGACCTCAAGCACAGCGGCGTCGTGCCGATCGTCGACCTCGCCCGGGTCTATGCGCTCGACGGCGCGATCGAGGAGGTCAACACGCGCGAGCGGCTGATCGCGGCGCGCGCCGCGGGCTCGCTCAGCGAAGCCGGTGCCGGCGACCTGGTCGACGCCTACGACCTCATTTCCCGCATCCGCCTCGAGCACCAGGCCCGCCAGGTCCGCGACGGCAGGAAGCCCGACAACTTCATGGCGCCGTCGACCCTCTCGGCGCTCGAGCGCAAGCACCTCAAGGACGCCTTCGGCGTGGTCAAGTCGATGCAGGCGGCACTCCGCTCGAGGAGTGCGTGAGGTGCCTCCTCGATGATCTGGAACCTCATCGGCACGCTCGTCCTCGGCGTCGCCACCGCCAGCGTGGTCTTCATCCTCTGCCGCCTGCTCGGCCGGCCGCCACCGCGCTGGCTGCTGCCGGCCGCGGCGGGCCTCGCCATGCTCGGCTTCCATATCTGGACCGACTATTCGTGGTTCGCACGCACCGCGGCCGAGCTGCCCGATCATGTGGTCGTGGCGCAGGGCTATCCCTCGAGCAACCCGCTGCAGCCCTGGACGCTGGTCGTCCCCCGCATCGACCGATTCAGCGCCGTCGACACGAGCCGCATCCGCCACAACCCGGAGGTGCCGGACATGGCCATGGCGGTGGTCTATCTCGTCGCCCGCTGGAACCCGACCATCGAGGCCAATCAGCTCTACGACTGCGCCACGCCCCGCCGGGCGGATGTCGGCGTCGACACGCAGATGGATGCCGAAGGCCGACCGGTCGACCCGGACTGGGTGGCGCTGCCGGCGGACGACCCGGTCCGTCGCACGGTCTGCGACGCGAGCCGGGGCCAATCATGAAGAAAACACCTACGATCAGGGAACGTCGAAGATGGCGGCCAACACGATCCTCGTGGTCGACGACGAGCCGGGCATCCGCCTCTATTTGAAGCGCCTGCTCGGCACCGACGGCTTCACCGTCCAGACAGCCGCCGACGGCGACGCGGCGCTCGCCTCGATCGAGGCCGAGCCGCCGGACCTGGTGCTGCTCGACGTCATGGTCGGGGGCCGCGACGGCTACGAGATCTGCGAGACGATCAAGCGCGACCCGCACAAACGCGCCATCAAGGTCTGCATGCTCTCGGCCAAGAGCCGGGCGATCGAGATCGAGAAGGGCATGGCGCTGGGCGCCGACGCCTATCTCACCAAGCCCTTCTCGATGGACGAGCTCAGGGCCACCGTGCGCGACCTGCTCGGCCTCGGAAAGGACGAGCCTTGAGCGAGCGGCCCGGGCTCCGGCTCCGCTTCTTCCTCGCCTTCGCGCTGATCGGCTTCGGCGGTGCCCTTGCCGTGATCGGCGCCATGGTGCTGCTCGCCCGCCAGGGCGAGGCGCTCGGGGTCGATCATTTCGTGCTCTTCGGGGGTGCGGCCGCCGCCATCGTGCTCGGCCTCGCCACCTGGGTCTGGCTCAGGTTCGACGAGCGCGTGGCCCGGCCACTGCTGGCCGTCGCCAACCACCTCAAGGCGGCCGCCCATGCCGGTGCCGAGCGCGCCATGCCCGAGGGCACGGCCCGCCATCTGGGACCGCTCGGCCCGGCGGTCGGCGAGCTGACGACCGCCATGGCCGAGGCCCGGCGCGAGGTCGACCGGACCATCGCCCAAGCCACGGCGGCGACCGAGGAGCAGCGGCAGCAGCTCGCCACCATCCTGCGCGACCTGCAGCAGGGTGTCGTCATCTGCAACCTCGAGCACCAGGTCCTGCTCTACAACCAGCGGGCGCTGGAGATCCTCCACGTCGCGGGCGATATCGGCCTCGGCCGCTCGTTCTTCGGCGTGGTCACCGCCCAGCCTTTCCGCCATGCGCTGGTCCGCCTCACCAACCGGTTCAGCAGCGGCCGCCACGTCGACCACCCGGACGGCCTCGCCTGCCTCGTCATCGGCGCCACGCGGCTCGGCAACTACACGCTGAAGGGCCGTGTCTCGCTCACCGTCGGCCGCGACCCGGCCGGGCCGGAGGGCGGCAGCGAGGAGCGGCCGGTCGGCTATGTCGTGATCTTCGAGGACGTGACCGACGAGCTCGCTGCCGGCATCTGGCGCGATCGCATGCTGCACGACGTGACCAGCGACATGCGCCAGCGGATCGCCAATCTCGGCATGATCGGCGACCTTTTGACCCTCGAGGGCCCGATCGACGACGAGGAGAAGGCGGCGGCGCGCGAGGTCTTCCTGGCCGATGGCCGGATCCTCGCCGAGCGGCTCGACCGGCTCGACGAGATCTCCTCCGACCTCCTCTCCTCCGCCTGGCCGATGACCCAGGTGCACGCCCGGACCCTGCTCGACCTGATCGTCGACCGCCGCTCGGAAGGTCGCAGCCTCACAGTGGAGACCGGCGGCGACCTCGTCTGGCTGCATTGCGACAGCGCCTCGGTCGTCGACCTCGTCGACCGCCTGCTCAACCGCACCGCCGTGCATGCGGCGACCACCGCGTTCACGCTGACCCTGACCCGCCAGGAGCGCCGGGCCTATCTCGACCTCGCCTGGACGGGTGAGCCGGTGCCCGTGCGCGAGCTCGAGGCCTGGCTGGAGGAGCGGCTCGACGAGGGCCTCGGCTCGATCACCGGCCGCGACGTGCTCAATCGCCACAAGACCGATCTCTGGTGCGAGCCCACGGGCGCCGGCGGCGCCCGGCTCCGTCTGCCGCTCACCACGGTCGAGATCGACGCCAGCCGCTCGCGCGGTGGCGCCCGCCTCACCGCCCGCCCGGAGTTCTACGATTTCGACCTCTTCGGCCGCAGCGTGCCGACCGATCTCGGCGAGGCGTCGCTGCGCAGCCTGACCTTCGTCGTCTTCGACACCGAGACCACCGGCCTCGAGCCCTCGGGCGGCGACCGGATCGTGCAGCTCGCCGGCGTGCGCATCGTCAATGGCCGGCTGCTCAGGGGCGAGGTCTTCAACAGCCTCGTCCATCCCGGCCGGGCGATCCCCGCCGTCGCCGCCCGGGTGCACGGCATCACCGACGCCATGGTGGCCACCGCCGACCCGATCACCGCCGTGCTCCCCCGCTTCCATCGCTTCGTCGGCGACGCGGTGCTGGTCGCCCACAACGCGCCCTTCGACATGAAGTTCCTGACCCTCGAGCAGGAGGCGACCGGCGTCGTCTTCACCAACCCCGTGCTCGACACCGTGCTCCTGGGCGCCGCCGTCTTCGGGGCCGAGGAGAGCCTGACCCTCGACACGCTCGCCGAGCGCTTCGACATCCGCATCGCCAGCGAGGAGCGCCACACCGCCCTCGGCGACGCCCTCGCCACCGGCCACACCCTGCTCAAGCTCCTCGACCTTCTCGAGGCGGCCGGCGTGCGCACCCTGAGGCAGGCTTTCGCGGCCTCGGAGCAGCAGGCCGCGATCAGGAGGGCGCAGGGGAAGTACTGAGGGCGGGTGCGGCTCAGCCCCTCTCGGGCGGCCCTTCCGCCGCGTGCTCGTCGCGGCCGATGTCGCGGCGGCCGACGGCGATCGACTTGAGCAGGGCGTAGACGGGCCGGCCCGGCTCGATCGCCAGGACGCGGAGCGAGCGGCGGGTGATCCGGGCGAGGATGAAGTCGTCGCCGGAGAGGAGCTGGACGTCGACGATCGGCTGGTCGAGCGGGCCGATCTCGACGACCGTGGCGGCGAGGCAGTTGAGGGCGCTGAGCCCGACCGGCGGCGCCTCGGCCAGGATCACGTCGCGGGCGCGGATGCGCACCCTGAGCTGCGTGTCGACCGGTGCTTCGACCTGCGGCACCCAGAGCCGGCCGCCGCTGACCTCGAGCTCGGTCAGCTCGTCGATCGGGTCGTGGGCGTGGATGCGCGCGGCCAGCAGCGCGCCGCCCTCGTGCCGGCCCATCAGGGGGAAGAGGTCCGGATCCGCCATCAGAGCCGCCGGCGGGCCGTGCCGCTCGACCCTCCCGTCGGCGAGCACCACGACCGTGGTGGCCAGCCGGGCAATCTCGGGCACCGAATGGCTGACATAGAGGATCGGCAGGCCGAGCGCGTCGCGCAGCCGCTCGATATAGGGCAGGATCTCGGCCTTGCGCGCCTCGTCGAGCGACGCCAGGGGCTCGTCCATGAGCAGCAGCCTGGGGCTCGCGAGCAGGGCACGGCCGATCGCCACGCGCTGCTTCTCGCCGCCCGAGAGGCCGCCTGGCCGGCGCTCCAGCAGGTGGCCGATGCCGAGCAGCTCGACGGTGTCGGCGAAGCTGCCGAAGCGATGCCGGCGGCCGGTGAACCAGCGGCCGAAGCCGAGATTCCGGCGCACGCTCAGATGCGGGAAGAGCCGGCCTTCCTGGAAGACATCGCCGATCCGCCGCCGGTGCGGCGGCACCGCGATGCCGCGCCCGGTATCGAGCAGGATCTGGCCGTCCACGGCGACCCGGCCCTGCTCCGGCCGCAGCAGGCCGGCCACGGCGTTGACCACTGTCGTCTTGCCGGCGCCGGAGCGGCCGAAGAGTGCGGTGAGCCCGGCGCCGGCCGAGAACGCCGCGTCGATCGCGAAGCTGCCGAAGCGATGGCGACCGGCGACGTCGATGCTCATCGCCGGATCGCGCTCATCTGCCGGCGATCCGCCGGGCCACCAGCCGGGCGACGGCTTCCGAGGCGAGGAGGGCCGCCATGGCCACGGCGATCGAGACAGCGGTGAGCCGGAGCGCCCCGGCCTCGCCGCCCGGCACCTGGATCAGGGAGTAGATCGCCGACGGGATGGTCTGCGTCTGGCCCGGGATGTTCGAGACGAAGGTGATGGTGGCGCCGAACTCGCCCATCGCCTTGGCGAAGCAGAGGATGCTGCCGGCGATGATCCCCGGCAGGATGAGCGGCAGCGTGACCACGCAGAAGGTCCAGACCCGGTTGGCGCCGAGCGTGCCGGCGGCCTCCTCCAGCCTCGGGTCGACGGCCTCGACCGCGAGGCGGATCGCCCGGACCATCAGCGGGAAAGCCATGATCGCGCAGGCGAGCACGGCACCGGTCCAGCGAAAGGCGAGGACGATGCCGAAGGTCTGCTCGAGGAAGCCGCCGATCGGCCCGCGGCGGCCGAACAGCAGCAGCAGGAGATAGCCGGTGACGACGGGCGGCAGGATCAGCGGCAGATGGACGAGGCCGTTGAGCAGCTCCCGGCCCCAGAACCGGCCACGGGCGAGCAGGACGGCCACGAGGATGCCGGCAGGCAGGCTGATGAGGGTGGCCCAGCCCGCGACCCGGATCGACAGGTAGACGGCCGTCCATTCCTCGGGTGTGAGCTCGATCATGCGCCCAACGTGCCGCCCGCCGGCGCCACGTCAATCGAGAACGGTGAAGCCCTGCCTTTCGAACAGCGGGCGGGCCGCCGGCGAGCCGATGAAGTCGAGCAGCTCGCCGGCGGCCGGCGTGGCGGCATCGACCGTCAGCGCCACCGGATAGATGATCGGCGGGTGGGAATCCTCGGGGAACGTGCCGACGACGGTGACATTGTCCTCGGCGGCGGCGTCGGTGGCGTAGACGATGCCATAGGGCGCCTCGCCGAGGGCCACCAGGGCCAGCGCGGCGCGCACGTTGTCGGCCTGGGCGACCCGGCCCTCGACGCTCGGCCAGACCTCGAGCGCTCGAGGCTGCCTTGCCGTAGATCCCGGCCGGCACGGAATCGACCAGCGCCATGGCGAGCCGCCCCTCGCCGAGCAGGCCCGCCAGATCGAAGCCCTGGCCGATCTCCACCGGGGCCGCATCCCGGCCATGGGCGACGAGCACGATCCGGTTGCCGAGCAGGTCACGGCGCGTCGCCGGGTCGATCAGCTTCGCCTCCTCGAGGTAGTCCATCCAGTCGGGATTGGCCGAGATGAAGAGGTCGGCCGGCGCACCCTGCTCGATCTGGCGCGCGAGCTGCGAGCTGCCGGCATAGGAGACGACGGCCTCGTTGCCGCTGGCGTCGCGCCAGGCGACGACCACGTCGTCCATGGCGTTCTTGAGGCTGGCGGCAGCGAAGACCGTGACCTCGGCGGCCAGGGCGACGCCGGCCGAGACGATGGTCGCGAGCGCGACCATCGATGCCAGCAGCAGGGGCATTGCAGCGCGACGCATCGACGTTCTCCTCCGTTATGTCCGAACGAACCTATCGAGGTGCCCGGCAGCGCCGCAAGCGTTATTTTCCATCGGACATATCGGCGCAGAGCTCGCGCAGCCGGTCCAGCTCGTCGCCCGCGGCCTGCGCCGCCGCGTGCTCCATGCGCCGGTAGAGGTCCAGCACCTCGCGGCCGGCGGCGGTCAGCACGGCGCCGCCCTTCTCGCTGCCGCCACGGCTGGTCTCGACCAGCACGTCGCTGAAGCAGCTGTTCAGGGTCTCCACCAGGAGCCAGGCCCGCTTGTAGCTCATGCCCATGCGCCGGCCGGCGGCGGCGATCGAGCCGGTCTCGCTGATGCCGTCCAGGAGGTCGGCCTTGCCCGGGCCGATCGCGATCCCGGGGGCGAGAACGATCCGCAGGCGCAGGCCCGGCTTGCGGTTGCCGAGCCTCACGGAATGGCGGCCTGGATGGTCATCGGCACTTTCGGTCCCCTGTTGCGACGGATAGATTGGCGATCGGGCCGGTCAGCCCGCCCCGCAGGCACGCCCGCTCTCGCACGAAGGAGAACGCCATGAGTCTCGTCATCCGCGGTGGTACCGTTGTCAATGCCGACCAGAGCGAGCGCGCCGACGTGCTGATCGAGGATGGCACCATCATGGCGGTCGGCGCCGGGCTCGACGTGCCGGCCGGTGCCGAGGTGATCGACGCCGGCGGGGCGTTCGTCATCCCGGGCGGCATCGACCCGCACACCCACATGGAAATGCCCTTCATGGGCACGGTCGCGATCGAGGATTTCTACTCCGGCACCTGCTCCGGCCTCGCCGGCGGCACGACCATGATCATCGACATGTGCATCCCCTCGCCGCAGCAGAGCCTGACCGCCGCCCTCGACGACTGGAGCGACTGGGCGTCGAAGGCGGTGGCCGATTACGGCTTCCACGTGGCCATCACCTGGTGGTCCGAGCGGGTCGAGCAGCAGATGGCCGAGGTGATCGACCGCGGCGTCAACAGCTTCAAGCACTTCATGGCCTACAAGGGTGCCTTGATGGTCGACGACGAGATCCTCTTCCAGAGCTTCTCGCGCTGCCGCGAGCTCGGTGCCCTGCCGCTCGTCCATGCCGAGAACGGCGAGGCGGTCTTCCGCCTGCAGCAGTCGCTGCTCGCCCAGGGCATCACCGGGCCGGAGGGCCATGCGCTGTCGCGCCCGCCGCATGTCGAGGCCGAGGCCGCGATCCGCGCCATCATGCTGGCCAAGATCACCGGCACGCCGCTCTATATCGTGCATACCTCGTGCCGCGAGACCGCCGAGGCCATCGCCCGGGCACGCAGCGAGGGGCAGCGGGTCTACGGCGAGCCTCTGGCCCAGTATCTCTGCCTCGACGACAGCGTCTACCAGAGCCCCGACTGGGCCTATGCCGCGTCACGCGTGATGAGCCCGCCCTTCCGCGGCAAGGAGCATCAGGACGCACTCTGGGCCGGCCTCATGAACGGCCAGCTCCAGGTCACGGCCACCGACCACTGCACCTTCCTGGGCGAGCAGAAGGCCATGGGCCGGGACAATTTCACGATGATCCCGAACGGCACCGGCGGGCTCGAGGAGCGGCTGAAGATCCTCTGGCATTTCGGCGTCAATGCCGGCCGCCTGACGCCCGAGGAGTTCGTCGCCGTGACCTCCACCAATTGTGCGAAGATCTTCAACGTCTACCCGCGCAAGGGTGCCGTGCGCGCCGGCGCCGATGCCGATCTCGTGGTCTGGGACCCGAAGGCGCACCATACCATCCGGCAGGCGAACCATCAGTCGAAGCTCGACGTCAACGTCTTCGAGGGCATCGAGGTCGAGGGCTTCCCGGCGATCACCATCGCCAACGGCAAGGTGGTCTGGCGGAACGGCCAGCTCGACGTCACCCGCGGCGCCGGCCGCCATGTTGAGCGGCCGCCGATGTCGCCGGTCATGGCGGCGCAGGCCAGGCGCAACGACCTGACCCGGCCGCATGCCGTCTCCCGCCAGCCGAGCGCCCAGCAGACGCCCTGAACGCTCGAGCCCGTGGCGATCGGCGCCCGGGTCCCGATGCGGCGGTGCCGCGTCGGGCGCCGGCGCGGCGCGAGGCCGCGCCGACCGGTCGCCCGAGCGTCGGCCTTTCGGGCTCAGAAGGTCAGCGTGACGTTGACCGTGTCGGTGTAGCTGCCGGCGGCGACGGCCTGCCCGCCCGGGATGCTGCCATAGACCGGGATGTTGCCGGCGCCCGCCTGCAGGAGCTGCACCTGCTGGGCGTTGGCGCCGGTGCCCCAGACCTGGGTCCGGCTCGAATTGCGGTAGAGCTGGTAGCCGAGCGAGCCGCCGGCATCGCTGGCCATGCGGCGGGCCTGGACGTCGCCGCTGGAACCACCGTCGAAGTCGATGACGAGCGTGCCCGCGGCGCAGCCGGTGTAGCTGATCTGGCCCTGCCCGTTCAGCGCATTCTGTTGGCCGCCCGTATAGGTGCCGAAGTCGAGGGTCGAGCCGTTGATGGTGCAGGCCTCCTGCACGGTGACCATCACCGTGAGAACGTCGGTGTCGGTGTCGGCCAGGGCCGGCATGACGAAGGACGTGGCGAGGGCGGAGGCGAGGACGAGACGGCGCTTGCCGGATGGCATCATCGAGGGGTTCCTTTTCGTGGCGCCCGCAGAGGCGCATAGGACGTTTGCGGAACGGCACCAGTGCCGCTCGAGGTACGGGAACCCTAGCTTCTCGACATTAAGGACGACTTAAGCGCGCGACGCTTTTTTTTGGCCGCGTGTCGGCTTCCTGCCGCGGGCCGGAGCTATTCCAGGCCGAACAGCCGGTTGCGTACGCGGTTGTAGTAGCGCTCGTCGTCGAAAGGCTCGACCGGCAGGTCGAGCCGCGCCACCGTGAGTTCGCCGACGGCGGACTTGAGCTGGTAGGTGGCGAGCACCCATTCGCGCCGGGCGCGCACCAGGTTGACCTGCGAGACGAACAGCTCGTTCTCCGCGTCGAGCACGTCGAGCACCGTCCGCTGGCCGACCAGGGCCTCCTCCTGGACGCCCTCGAGGGCGATGCCGTTGGCGCGGACCTCCGACTCCAGGGCGTCGATCGCGGCCCGCGCGGCGATCACCCGCTCCCAGGCCGTGGTCACCGAGCGCTGGACGCCGCGCAGCGTGTTCTCGAGGTCGTTGCGCCTGGCGCTGACCAGCTGGCGGTTCTGGCGCACCCGCGAATAGTCGGCGCCACCCTGGAAGAGCGGCACCGAGAGATTGAGGCCGATCCGCGCATCGTTGCTCGAATCCAGGGCTGCGCTCGGCTGCTGGTCATAGGAGACGTCGCCGGTCAGGGTGAGGCTCGGCAGGATATCGGCGAAGGCGACATCGACATTGTCACGGGCGGCCCGCAGATTGAAGCTCGCCGTCGTGATGTCCGGGTTGGCGGCCGCCAGGGCCTGGGCCTCGGGCTCGCTCGACGGCAGGTTGGCGAGAGGCTGCGGATCGACCAGCACGCCGGGATCGATGCCGATGACATCCCGGTAGGCGGCGGTGGAAGCGGCCAGGTCGGCCGTCGCCGTCTCGACGTCGGCGCGCGCCCGGGAAAGGCGGGCCTCGGCCTGAGCGACGTCGGTGCGTGCCACCTCGCCCACCTCGAACCGGTCGCGGGTCGCCTCGAGCTGCCGCCTGAGCCGCATCTCGTTGGTCCGCGCGAGATCCAGGACCGCACGGTCGCGCCAGGTCGCCGTATAGGCGTCGACCGTATCGAGGAGCACGCTCTGCTGGGTGGACAGGAGGAAGGCCCGCTCGGCGCGGACCTGGTTCTCGGCCCGGCGAATGCCGGCCTGGATCCCGCCGCCCGCATAGAGCGGCTGGCGCAGCGCCAGGGCGACGCCGCGGCCGAACCGATTGTCGCGCTCGGCAACGTCGGTATCGGAGGTCACACCCTCGACGCGACCGTCGAGGAAGAGGCTCGGCCGGCCGGCGGCCAGGGCCTGCGGCACCAGCTCGTCCGTGGCCCGCAGCTGGTCCCGCCCGGAGGCGAGCCTAGGGTTGTTCAGATAGGCGGCGGTCAGCGCCTCGCGGAGATCCTCGCCGCGCGCGACGCCGGTGCCGAGCCCGCCTGCGACCAGCAGCACGGCAACCAGCACGACACCGCGCAGGGCGCAGCCCGGACTCGCTTGGTTCAAGGCCCGTCTCCCGTTCTCTCCGCAGGTGGTGCCATGGCCATCGCTGACGGTCCCGGTCAGCATGACGGCGACGACACACCGATGAATCCTAGGCCGATAGTCTCAGCGCTGGCAAGGCTGCCATCTTCCGGTGCCCAGTCAGCCGACGACATGGAGCCGATTTGTTGGCATCCTGCAACAGCGTCAAGGACAAGGAGCCCGGCGGCGAGCCCATCGGAGCCACGTTGCGCAAGATCGTGCACATCGACATGGACGCCTTCTATGCCGCGGTCGAGCAGCGCGACCAGCCGGCGCTGCGCGGCCTGCCGATCGCCGTCGGCGGCGGCCAGACGCGCGGCGTCGTGATGACGGCGAGCTACGAGGCGAGGCGGTTCGGCGTGCGCTCCGCCATGCCGGGCGGGCGGGCGGCCCGGCTCTGCCCCGAGCTCGTCTTCGTGCGCCCGCGCTTCGAGGTCTACAAGGCGGTCAGTCGCCAGATCCGGGCGATCTTCCAGGAGCACGCCACGCTGGTCGAGCCGCTCTCCTCGACGAGGCCTATCTCGATGTCACCGAGCCGCCGAACGGGCCGCTGCCGGCGGTCACCATCGCGCGGCTGATCAAGGACCAGATCCGCGCCGAGACGGGCCTCACCGCCTCGGCCGGCGTCTCCTGCAACAAGTTCCTGGCCAAGCTCGCCTCCGACATGCAGAAGCCCGACGGGCTCTGCCTGATCCGCCCGGAGCAGGCGCGAGGCGTGCTGGCCGAGCTGCCGATCGAACGGTTCTTCGGTGTCGGCCCGGCCACCGCCGGCCGGCTGCGGGCCGCCGGCATCCTGCGCGGCGCCGACCTGCAGGCGCTCGACGAGGCGGAGGCGACACGCCGCCTCGGCCGCAGCGGCGCGCATTACTGGCGGCTCGCCCAGGGCCTGGACGACCGCCCGGTCGTGGCCGACCGCAGCCGCAAGTCGCTCAGCGTCGAGACCACCTTCGACCGGGACATCGACGGCATCGCCGAGCTCGCACCGGCGCTCGAGGAGCTCGCCCGGGACCTCGCCGCCCGGCTGGCGCGGAGCGGCTACCAGGCGCTGACGGTGCAGCTCAAGATCAAGTATCGCGACTTTCGGGTCAGCACCCGGCAGACCACGCTGCAGCAGGCGCCGCGCTCCGCCGAGACGCTCGCCGCCGTCGGCCGCCATCTCCTGCTGCGCGCCCCGCTCGCCGCACCGGTCCGGCTGCTCGGGATCGGTGTCGGCGGCACCACGGTCGATGCCGACCAGCTGACCCTCGGGCTCGATTAGCGGCAAGAGGATCGTGGCCGATCTATCAGGGATAATCGCAGCTCTGCGCCACGACCTCGATCCACCCGGGCTCGCGCGAGGCCGTCGCCTGGAACCGCCACTCGCGATCGCCCAGAATGACCGAGTGGACCAGCGGCAGCCGCCCGACGGCGCGGCTGAGGTCGCCGGCGATGGTCAGAAAGCGCAAGGTGACCGGCTGTCCCGGGTCGTACCAGTCGAGCGGCGCGCCCGCCTCGTCCCGCGCCGGCCGCCCGTCGCCGCTCACCGTGATCCGGCGGTCGGCGAACGACACCGAATTCTCGAGCGCCGTGCTCACCGGCGTGCGCACCAGGAGCCGCTCGGTCTGGACGCCGCGCTCGCAGGTCTGCTCGCGGCCGGCCTGCTCGATCACGAAGGCGAGGCGCTCGCGGTCGACGCCGGCCCTGGCCCGGGCCTGCAACAGGGCCAAAAGCGGCTTGAACTCTGCCGGCGGGACGTTCGCCGCGTAATCGAGGCGCAGCGCCTGCAGCTGCGTCTCCAGCCGCCCGGCGCGATCCTCGGCCATGGCCAGCCGCTCGGTGAGCTGGAGATTGCGGGCTGCCGCGGCGTCGAGATCGGCCGCCTGACGCTCGCCCTCGTTGCGGCTCTGGGAAATGCCCGCCTGGTAGCCGGCGACGGCGAACAGCACCAGAAGGGCGGCGACGACCAGGAGCCGCACCGCGTTCCACAGGAACCGGCGCCGTGCCAGACGGCGGCGACGGCCGAGTGTCGAAAGCTGCTTCATTCAGCCGATCAGCTCACCTGGCGCCCGTCCGAGAGGTTGCCGGCGTCACGCATCCGGTGACCGGACGGCGCTCTCCGCCGCTCCGGCGTCCGCCGCCCGCCCCGTCTCGACCAGCGCCCCGATCTCCGGAAAGGCCCGTGCCTGAACCAACTGATAGATTGTCGCAGCCGTTTCTTCAACTGATCGCTTTGTCACGTCGATCTCAGGCCAGCCATGCCTGGCGAACAGCCGGCGAGCGTAGCGCAGCTCCTCGCGCACATGGTCCAGATCGGCGTAGCGGCCGCCGAAGCGGCTCGTCTCGTCCCCCTCCAGCCCGAGCATCTGCTGGCGGTTGCGCCGGATATGCATGAGCTGATCGGCGCTGATCGTGAGGCCGACGATCAACGGCCGCTTGAGCTGCTCGAGAATCGCGAGCTGTGGCAGGTCGAGCACCAGCGGCACGTTGGCCGCCTTGATGCCGCGATGCGCGAGGTAGACGCAGGTCGGCGTCTTCGAGGTCCGGGACACGCCGACCAGGACGACATCGGCCTCGTCGAGCTCCTCCGGAAACTGGCCGTCGTCGTGCCGCATGGTGAAGTCCATGGCGGCGATGCGCGAGAAGTAGTCGTCGTCCATGGCATGCTGGCGCCCGATCTGCGGCCGCCCGGCCGAGCCCAGGAGGCCGGTGAGCGCGTTCATCACCGGGTCGAGGACCGGCACGCAGGGCACGGCGAAGGCCCGGCAGCGATCGTGCAGCAAAAAGCGCAGCTCCGGCGAGACCAGCGTGTAGATGACCATGCCGGGCAGCGCCTCGACGATGGTCAGCACCTTCTCGAGCTGGGCCCTGGTCCGCACGAAGAACCAGACATGCTCGACCGGCACCACGTCCTCGAACTGCGAGACCGCGGCGCGCGCCACCGTGGTCACGGTCTCGCCGGTGGAATCGGAGATCAGATGGAGATGCAGGCGCACAGGCTCAAATTCCTCGCAAGGGCACGATGGCCGAGGAGACGTGGAGCAAGCTGTGGACAGCGAGCCGGGTTGTTCCCCGGCCCCGCCAGCGGCCCCCGAATGCTCCCCGATCGGCCGCCCGCCGTCCAGCCCGGACTTGCGGCGGCAAGGGCAAATTCCGGCCCGGCGGACAAGCCGCCCCGCCGGGTGCTTTTCCAGCACTTTTCCGAACGACGCCCGATTCCGGCCCCGCCCCGAAAAGCCTTGCCCCAAAGCCCGAGACGGCACCGGCGTGGCCCGTTGTCCACAACCGGCCAGCCGGCCGAGCGAACCGCCCCAATCGTGTTGATCGTTCGTGGATGGCGACTAATCCTCGTTGTCCACGGCCATACTACTACCTCTATCCCTTTATTTCTCTTTAAGGTTAAGAAAGAGTGACGGAGCCCCTTCGTGGACCAGGCGTTGAACGGCCCTGACGCCAAGCGCATGCTGCGCGCCCTGCGTGGCGAGCCGCTCGACCGGCCCCCGGTCTGGCTGATGCGCCAGGCCGGTCGCTATCTGCCGGAATATCGGGCGCTTCGCCGGAAGGCGGCCGGGTTCCTCGAGCTGTGCTACGACCCGGTGCTCGCCGAGGAGGTGACGCTCCAGCCGATCAGGCGGTTCGACCTCGACGCCGCCATCCTCTTCTCGGATATCCTGGTCGTGCCGCATGCGCTCGGCACCAATGTGGGCTTTCACGAGGGCGAGGGCCCACGGCTGAAGCCGCTCGCCCACCGCAGCGATCTCGGCCGGCTCTCGACCGAGCGCCTGCACGAGCATCTCGAGCCGGTCTACGAGACGCTGCGCCGGCTGCGCCGCTCGCTGCCCGCGGAGGTGACGCTGATCGGCTTTGCCGGCGCCCCCTGGACGCTGGCGGCGTACATGGTCGAAGGGGGCGGCTCCAAGGACTGGGCGGTCGCCCGCCGTCTGGCCCGGGTCGAGCCACGGCTCTTCGGCGACCTCGTCGATCTCCTGACCAAGGCCGTCATCGCCTTTCTCGAGCGCCAGGTGGCCGCCGGTGCGGAGGTCCTGCAGGTCTTCGACAGCTGGGCCGGGGCGCTGCCGCCGGACGAGCGGGAGCGCTGGGTCACCGCACCCTTGGCGCGCATCGTGGCGGAGCTGGGCGAGCGTTGCCCGGGCGTGCCGGTGATCGTCTTCGCGCGTGGCGTCGGCCCGGCGCTGGTCGATCTCGCCGCGGCCGTCCGCCCCGCCGGGCTCGGCATCGACACGACCATCGACCCGGCCTGGGCGGCGGCTTCCCTGCCCCGGGACGTCTGCCTGCAGGGCAATCTCGATCCCATCGCCCTGGTCGCCGGCGGCGATGCGCTGCGCCGCGCCACCGAGCGAATCCTGGCCGCCTGGCAGGGCCGACCGTTCATTTTCAATCTCGGCCACGGGGTCGTGCCGGAAACGCCACCCGAGCATGTGCTCGATCTCGTTCGCCCCTTGAAATCGGGCGGCAACTGACCTTATACTTGATTGCGTGGCGTTCGGCCACGCCGCCCCCCCGAACAATGAGTTGGTCCCCAGCGATTGGCGCACCGACGATTTCCCTTGGCGCGAAATCGGCCTCGAGCTGGCGGTCCGCACCTGTCGTGCAGCGCATGGTGAACAGTTCTGGCTGACCTCGTTCTCTGGTTGTTGGCGCTTCATATCATGGCCTTTGCCGCCTGGATGGCGGCGATGTGGTATCTGCCGCGCCTTTTGGTCTACCACAGCGATGCGGTGGTGGGTGGTGAGGCGTCGGCGACCTTCAAGGTCATGGAGCGGCGCCTTTTGAAGGCGATCGGCACGCCGGCGATGGTCGCCACCTTTGTTTTCGGCCTGGCGCTGGCCACCATGCAGAGCCAGTGGGACCAGGGGTGGTTGCACGCCAAGCTGGCGCTGGTTCTCGGGATGGCCGGCTGTCACGGGCTCATCGCACGGGATGTGCGCCGGTTCGCCGCCGACGAGCGGCCGCGGTCCGCCCGCTGGTATCGCATCTTCAACGAAGTGCCGACGCTGCTCTTCGTCGGCATCGTCGTTCTGGTGATCTTTCGGCCGTTCTGAGCCGTGGGGCCGGAGCGCCGGACATTCAAGCAAACGTAACAATCGAGACAGAGTTGATTCACGACACCGAGGACATGATGGCCGAAACGCCGCGTGACGACGCGAACGACAAGTCGCCCGAGCCGACCACGGCCGAGGAGAGCGCGGCGGCCACGCCGTCGGATGCCGGCGGCGACAGCGATGCGCCTGGCGAGGGCGACAGCGCGCCCCGCCCGGCCCGCCGCAAGCGCACCCGCAGCCGGCCTGCGCGCCGGGTCGAGGAGGAGCAGCCTTTGCTCGCCGCGATCGAGGGCAGCGTCGAGGACGACGACAGCGATGACGGCGTGATCGGCTTGCCCGCGGAGCTCTTCGGCATGGTCGAGCCGGAGGAAGCCGCGGCGCGCCCGGCCCGCGAGATGCGTGAAACGCGGGAGCCCCGCGAGCCGCGCGAGCGGGACCGGTCGCGCGATCGCGACCGGGGCGAGCGGGCCGAAAGGTCCCGCGACCGTGAACGCGGGGACCGCGACAGCAATCGTGACCGGGACGGCAACCGCGATCGGGACGGCAATCGCGACCGCGACCGGGATCGCGACTTCGGCCGCGAGCGCGACTATCCCGAGGTGCGCTCCGACCTGCCGCCGATCAGCCTGACCGAGCTCAAGCGCCGGCCGGCGGCCGAGCTGCTGCGCTACGCCGAGGAGATCGGCATCGAGAACGCCAGCACGCTGAAGAAGGGCGACCTCGTCTTCGCCGTCCTGAAAGAGCTGGCGATGACCGGCGTGCCGATCACCGGCGACGGCGTGCTGGAGATCCTGCAGGACGGCTTCGGCTTCCTGCGCTCGCCCGACATGAACTATTTCGCCGGCCCCGACGACGTCTATGTCTCGCCGTCGCAGATCCGCCGCTTCGCGCTGCGCACCGGCGACATCGTCGAGGGCCAGGTCAGGGCGCCGAAGGAGGGCGAGCGCTACTTCGCGCTCCTGCGCGCGAACACGATCAATCTCGACCCGCCCGAGGTGGCCCGCCACCGCATCCACTTCGAGAACCTCGTTCCCTACTTCCCGACCCGCAAGCTGAACCTCGAGGTGCTCGGCAAGAAGGATGTCAGCACGCGGATCATCGACATCGTCTGCCCGCTGGGCAAGGGGCAGCGCGCCCTGATCGTGGCCCCGCCACGGACCGGCAAGACGGTGCTGATGCAGAACATCGCGACCGCCATCTCGGCCAACCACCCGGAGGTCTACCTCATCGTGCTGCTCATCGACGAGCGGCCCGAGGAAGTCACCGACATGCAGCGCACGGTGAAGGGCGAGGTCGTCAGCTCGACCTTCGACGAGCCGGCGACGCGCCACGTCCAGGTCGCCGAGATGGTGATCGAGAAGGCCAAGCGCCTGGTCGAGCACGGCCGCGACGTGGTCATCCTGCTGGATTCGATCACCCGCCTGGCGCGCGCCTACAACACCGTGGTGCCGAGCTCCGGCAAGGTCCTGACCGGCGGTGTCGACGCCAACGCCCTGCAGCGGCCCAAGCGCTTCTTCGGTGCCGCCCGCAACATCGAGGACGCGGGCTCGCTGACCATCATCGCCACCGCCCTGATCGACACCGGCTCGCGCATGGACGAGGTGATCTTCGAGGAGTTCAAGGGCACCGGCAATTCCGAGATCGTGCTCGACCGCCGGGTCGCCGACAAGCGCGTCTTCCCCAGCCTCGACATCAACAAGTCCGGCACGCGGCGCGAGGAACTCCTGGTCGACAAGGCGACGCTGCAGCGCATGTGGGTGCTGCGCCGCATCCTCAACCCCATGGGCACGACCGATTCGGTCGAGTTCCTCATGGACAAGATGCGCCTGGCCAAGACCAACGACGATTTCTGGGGGACGATGAACTCCTAGGCTGCCGCTGCCGCCGGCTCCGCCCGGCGGGCGCTTCTCCGGATTGCCGCCGAAGTGGTAGGGGCCCGGGTAGCTGCCGAGATGGACGTGGTGGGTCACGAGGCCCTGGCCCTCGGTCCAGCGGTGCAAATGGAAGCCCGGCGGCTCGAGATTGAAGGCGGGCTCGCGGCCGTCGAGGGCGAGCTCGATCTGGTGCGCCACGCCGGGCGCCACGCTCACCGGCACGCCCAGCCAGCGATAGAAGATCGGCCGGTGCACATGGCCGCAGACGATCCGCTCGATCGAGCCGGCATGGCGCCGGACGAGCGCGTCCAGCTCGGGGGTCGAGCGGAGCCCGATCCGGTCCATGAAGTCGATGCCGGTGGCCGCCGGCGGGTGATGGACCATGATCATGACCCGCCGCCCGGCGGCCCGCTCGGAGCTCGGCCTCGAGCCACGCCACCCGTTCCGCGCACAAGGCCCCGTGACCCTCGCCCTCGACCAGGCTGTCGAGGGCGATCAGCCGGAGCGAGCCGAGATCGGCCGCAAACTGCCGATGCACGTTGCCCCGGCCGACCTCGGCGACGTCGGCGAGGGCCATGATCCGTTCGCGATGATCGTGATTGCCGGGCACCACGTAGACGGGCATGGGCAGCCGAGCGAGCTCCGGGAGAATCCGCGCATAGGCCTCGGCCTCGCCGTCATTGGTGAGATCACCCGAGACCAGCACCGCGTCGAGCGCCGGGCTGAAGCCCAGGAGCGTGTCGATGGCCGCCCGCAGCATGGCCGCTGTGTCGACGACGTCGGCGAAGATCACCCCGGGCGGGCAGATGTGGAAGTCCGAGATCTGGGCGATGCAGACCGGTCGACTCATGGCAGGAGCACGGTCTGCCCGGTGGTCTTGCGGCCCTCGAGCGCCCGGTGCGCCTCGGCGGCCTCGGCGAGCGGGAAGCGCTGGTTGACCTCGATCTTCACGGCACCCGAGCCGATGACGTCCACCACGTCCCTGGCGGCGGCCTCGAGCTCGGCCCGGGTCGAGGTGTAGCCGGCGATCGTCGGCCGGGTGACGAAGAGCGAGCCCTTGGCGGCGAGGATGCCGAGATTGACACCTTCGACCGCCCCCGAGGCGTTGCCGAAGCTGACCAGGAGGCCGCGGGGCTGGAGGCAGTCGAGCGACATCATGAAGGTGTCCTTGCCGACGCCGTCATAGACCACGGGCACGCCCTTGCCGCCGGTCAGCTCCTTGACCCGTGTCGGCACGTCCTCGTCGCGGTAGAGGATGACGTGATCGCAGCCATGCGCCCTGGCCAGCTCGGCCTTGTCCTTGCTGCCCGCCGTGCCGATCACCGTCGCACCCAGATGCTTCGCCCACTGGCAGGCGATCTGCCCGACACCACCGGCCGCGGCATGGAAGAGGATCGTGTCGCCCGGCTTCACCACGAAGGTCTTGCGCAGGAGATACTGCGCGGTCAGACCCTTGAGCATCATGGCCGCCGCCGTCTCGTCGGCGATCGCGTCGGTGATGGCGACCACCTTGTCGGCCGGCATCAGCCGCTCGGTGCAGTAGGCGCCGAGCGGGCCCGTGCCATAGGCGACCCGCTGGCCGACCTTCAGGCCGTCGACACCTTCACCGACCGCCTCGACGACGCCCGCGGCCTCGAGCCCGGGAACGAAGGGCATGCCGGCGGGTGCGGGGTAGAGCCCGGAGCGGAAATAGGTGTCGATGAAATTCAGGCCGATCGCCGTGTGCCGGAGCCGGATCTGCCCGGGCCCGGGTGCGCCGACCTCGACTTCCGCCCGTTCCAGCACCTCGGGGCCGCCGTGCCGCCCGATCCTGATCTGCATCGCCATCGATCGCTCCTTTCGTTTGCTGGCTCCGGAGCTAGGCCGGAACGCGCTCATGGGCAAGGCCGGCCGACATCGCCGCCGGCTGTTTCTGGTATCCCCCCGGCATCCTGACCTATAGTTCCGCCGAGCCAGCGCCAGCAGCGACGGGGGAGCGGCCTTGAAGTTCAATATCGAGATCGAATGCACGCCGGAGGAGGCGCGGCACTTCCTCGGCCTGCCCGAGGTGGCGCCGATGCAGCAGCGGCTGATCGAGGAGATCGAGGCGCAGCTCAAGAAGACCGTGCACGAGATGGACGGCAAGGCGATGCTCGAGCAATGGCTGCCGATCGGCATGAAGGGCGTGGAGCAGTTCCAGTCGATGTGGACCCAGCTCGCCGCCGCCGCCGCCGGGGTCCAGCGCAACCGCCGGCCGAGCGACGAGGGTGGCGGCGACAAGAAGCGCAAGTCCTGACCACAGCCTGCCCCGACCACAGCCGGTGACGAGCGAGCGGCGGGCGACGATCTACGCGCCGGCCACCCCGCCCGGCCGCTCGGCGCTCGGTGTCCTGCGCATTTCCGGTGCTGCCGCGGGGCTGGTCGCCGAGCGGCTGGCCGGCCGCGTTCCGGCGCCGCGGCGGGCGACCCTCGCCGCGTTGCGTGATCCGGCGAGCGGTGGCCTGCTCGATCGTGCCCTGCTGCTCTTCTTTCCGGCACCCGGCAGCAGCACCGGCGAGGACGTGCTCGAGATCCAGCATCATGGCGGGGTCGCCGTCGCCCGCTCGCTGGTGGAGGTGCTGGCCGCCATGCCGGAGCTCCGGCCGGCCGAGCCCGGCGAGTTCACCCGCCGGGCGTTTCTGGCCGGCAGGCTCGACCTCACCGCCGCCGAGGGGCTGGCCGACCTGATCGACGCGACGAGCGCCGCCCAGGCAAAAGCAGCGCTCCGGCAGATGGATGGCGCCCTCGGCCGCCGCTACGCCGACTGGCGCGAGCGCCTTCTGCGGGCCCTGGCCCTGCTCGAGGCGGAAATCGACTTCGCCGCGGAGGAGGAGGTGCCAGACCGGCTCTGGGCCTCCGTCGAGCCGGATCTGGCGGCCCTCGCCGCCGAGCTTGGCCGCCATCTCGACGATGGCCGGCGGGGCGAGCGGCTGCGCGCCGGCCTCGCCATCGCGGTGATCGGTGCGCCGAATGTCGGCAAGTCCAGCCTCGTCAACGCCATCACGCAACGCGACGTGGCGATCGTCACGCCCTTTGCCGGCACCACGCGCGACGTCATCGAGGTGGCGCTCGATCTGGACGGCCTGCCGGTGACGCTGCTGGATACGGCCGGCTTGCGCGACAGCGAGGACCCGATCGAGCGCGAGGGTATCGCCCGTGCCAAGGCGCGGGCGGCCGCCGCCGACCTCCGGCTGCTGGTGGTCGACGATCCTGCCGATTTGCCGGGTTCCGAAGCGCACGACCCGGCCACGCTCCGCGTTCTCAACAAGCTCGATCTTTGCGATTCCCACGCTTTGCCGGCCGGGGTCATCGCCGTCTCGGCCGCGACGGGCGAGGGGCTGGAGCGACTGCTGGCCGCCCTTGCCGCCGGTGCCCGGGCCATGCTGCCGGGCACGGACGAGGTGCTGCTCACCCGGGCACGCCACCGCACGGCGCTGCATGATGCCCTGGCTGCCCTGGAGCGGGCGCTGGCGCTCGGTGTCGCGGGCGATCTCGGGCTGCTGGCGGAGGAGGTCCGGCTTGCCGGCCGTGCGCTCGGCCGCATCACCGGCGCTTTCGGTGTCGAGGACATCCTGGATCGGGTGTTCAGCGAGTTCTGCATCGGCAAGTGACGCTGTTTCACGTGAAACAGCGCCGCTGTGGGGCCATCAGCCGGCGGAGGTCCGTTCGGCGTGCCGCCGGGTCGCCACCTCGCGAACCCGGCGGCCGAGCACGCTAGTGACTGCCCATCACCTGCTCGAACAGCTCGCGACGCAGGATCAGCAGGCGGCAGAAGCCGATGGCGACCACATCGGCATTGCGGGGTCGCCGGGTCAGCAGCGCCAGCTCGCCAGAAGAAGTCGCCCGTCCCGAGCCGCACCGGCTCGGGCTGGACACGCACCTCGACGGCGCCGGTGGCGATGAAGAACATGGCGTCGCCCGGCTCGCCGCGTCGCACGATCCGCTCGCCGAGCAGGGCCAGCCGGGTCTTGAGCTGCCGCGCCAGCTGCTTGATCTCCTTCTCGTCCAGCTTGGCGAAGAGCGGCATGTGCCGGATGAGCTCGGCCGTACGCAGGCCGAGATCGAGGTGTGGCGGGCGCTCGAGGCGGGTGCGGCGCTGCCGCAGCGCCTGGCCCATCATGTGGGCGACCTGCGGCGACAGCAGCCGCTCCTGCTCCATCTGCTCGATCGCGGCATATTCGAGACGAAGAGCCGCGAGCGCCAGATATCGCTTGCCGAACGAGGCCCAGTAGTCGGGGTACTGCAGGCGCATCGCGTCGATCGCCCGCTCGACCTGGTCGAGGCGGGTTTCCAGAAAAAGACCCGCAACCTCGCTGACGCGCTCGCCGAACAGGCCGCGAATGCGCTCGGTATTGAAGGTCATCAGCTCGCTCAGCACGTAGCGCTGCACGATGTCGCGCTCGAGATGCAGGGTCAGCCGACGGGCGAGAGGCGTGTCCCAGCGCAGCCGGCGATGCAGGAACGCGGCAAAGCGGGTTGCCCGGTCGAAACGCACCTGGTCGCGCGCGAGGTAGCGGTAGCCCTCCAGCCCGTCGGCGCGCAGCGCATCGATCAGGGCGCCGACCTGGCGGACCAGCGCCGCATTGGCCGAGCGCGCGATCATGCGCCGGGCGCGCTCCTCGGCATAGAGCTCCGCCTCACGCCGGCTGAGCGTCAGGAGCGCCAGAACCACCTGTCGCCGCTGCATCTCCTCGCCCACCGGCCGGGCGACGGCCGCTGCATCCTGCTGCCGGTAGTCGTTCGCCACCGCCTCGACGCTGGCGGGGTCGAGCATGCGCTCGGCCGCCGCGTCGCGCAGCGTGTCGACGATCTCGCCATGGGTGAGCAGGATGGCTCGCTGCCTGAGGATTTCCTCGAGCGGCGACAGGCGGTCGAGGCCGACCAGGCGGATCAGCCAGCGGAGCGTGGTCGCCTGGACGAAGAGGGTGAACAGCACGTAGCCGGTAGCCAGCACCGCCACCAGATGCTGGACCTCGTCCGGCACCAGCGGGTTCTCGGTGACCGCGAGGGCGAGGGCGAGGGTGATGGCGCCGCGCAGCCCGCCCCACAGCATGACATGCTTGAAGCTGGTCTGGATGCGGCCGGCGAGGCCGATGGCCTCCATCAGCGGCAAGGCGCCGTAGAGGATCATGGCCCGCGAGCCGAGCGCCCCAGGGTCAGCAGCACCAGCAGCACCGCATCGAACGGGCCGGCGGTTGCCAGCGTCTTCGGGGCCAGCATCGCCGCCAGGACGAAGATGGGGAGCTGGCCCAGAAGCTGAGCTGCGCCCAGATGGCGATGAGCGAGCGCCAATCGGCCCGCGACAGGCCGGCGCGGCCCTGGGCACCGAAGACGATGCCGGCGGCCACGACGGCGACCACGCCGGAGATGCCGAACTGCAGCTCGGCAATGGCATAGGTGAGATAGGCGACGGCGACGCTGAGCGTGATCTCGGCCGGCCCCGCCTCGTCGAGCCGGGTCAGCAGCAGCCCGGCCAGCCGGCCGACGACGAGGCCGAACACGGCTCCGCCGGCCATGCTGACGACGAAGTCGCCGACGATTGTCTCGAACGATGGGGCAGCCAGCCCGACCACCAGCGCCAGCAGGCTGGTGGTGAGGGCGATGGCAGCGGCATCGTTGAGCAGGCTCTCGCCCTCGACGAGGCTCACCAGCCGCCGGGGTGCGCCGACTTCCTGGAAGACGTTGATGACGGCGATCGGATCCGTGGTGGCGATGATCGCCCCGACCAGGAGGCAGCTCGCGAGCGTGACGGTCGAGACGCTCCAGATGGCGAGCCCGGCGATCAGGGTCGTCGCAAGGACCGCCACCACCGCGAGGAGGATGACCGGGCCGATATCCTCGAGCAGGGCGCGACTGTCGAGCTCCATGGCACTGTGAAAGAGGATCAGCGGGAGGAACACCCAGAGGAAGACCGCCGAGCCGACCTCGAGCTCGCTGATCGCCGCCACCAGGTCGAGCACGTCAGGATCGATGAGCATCTCCTCGAACCGGGCGGCAAACCCGGTCAGCAGCCCGAGGCAGCAGCCCAGAATCGCGAGCAGGACGGTGTACGGCAGGCGCAGCCGCTCGGCCAATGGCGGCAAAGGTGCGATCAGTGCCAGAAGCACGCCGAAGCCGAGGATGACGCCACCGATTCCGCTCATGCGCCGCAGAAAGCACGTCTCGGCCGCCGCCGTCCAGCCGTCGCCCGGGCCTCGCTTGACGCTGCCGGCTCGCCGGCGCACATAGCCGGCCATGGAGAGCCACGACGTCATTGTCATCGGCGGCGGCCATGCGGGGGCCGAAGCGGCGGCGGCGAGCGCCCGGATGGGTGCCCGCACGCTGCTGCTCACCCAGAAGCTGGCGACCATCGGGGCGATGTCCTGCAACCCGGCCATCGGCGGGCTCGGGCGCGGCCATCTGGTGCGCGAGATCGACGCCCTCGACGGCCTGATGGGCCGCGCCATCGATGCGGGCGGCATCCAGTTCCGCGTCCTCAACCGCCGCAAGGGGCCAGCCGTGCAGGGCCCGCGCGCCCAGGCCGACCGCCGGCTCTATGTCCGGGCGGTCCAGGACCTCCTCGCCGCGCAGGCCGGGCTCGTCCTCGCCGAGGGCGAGGCGGCGGGCCTGCTTCGCCATGGCACAAGGGTCACCGGCGTGGTGACGGCCGAAGGCCGTGAGCTGCGGGCCGGGGCAGTGGTGCTGACCACCGGCACGTTCCTGCGCGGCGAGATCCATCTCGGGACCGAGCGCTGGCCCGCCGGGCGGGTGGGGGACCAGCCGGCGGTGGCCCCGGCGCCGGGACCTCGAGGCAGCGGGTGTCCGGCTCGGCCGGCTGAAGACCGGCACGCCGCCCCGGCTCGATGGTCGCACCATCGACTGGGCGGCGCTGGCCGGCAGCCCGGCGACGAGCCGCCCCGCCCTTCTCGTTCCTCACGACGCGGATCACCAACCCGCAGATCGCCTGCCACGTCACCCGGACGACCGAGGCGAGCCACGACCTGATCCGCGCCCATCTGCACGAGGCGCCGCTCTTCTCCGGCCAGATCGCGGCCACCGGCGTGCGCTACTGCCCGTCGATCGAGGACAAGGTGGTGCGCTTCGCCGAGCGCACCGGCCATCAGGTCTTTCTCGAGCCGGAAGGCCTCGACGACCACACGGTCTACCCCAACGGCATCTCCACCTCGCTGCCGCGGGCCGTGCAGGAGGCGCTCGTCCGGACCATTCCGGGGCTCGGCCGGGCGGTGATCACCCAGCCCGGCTATGCCATCGAATACGATCACGTCGATCCGCGGGAGCTCGACCCGACGCTCGAGCTCAGGGCCCTTCCCGGCCTCTTCCTCGCCGGCCAGATCAACGGCACGACCGGCTACGAGGAGGCGGCGGCGCAGGGCATCATGGCCGGCGCCAACGCGGCCCTCAGGGCATCAGGCCGCCGGCCGGACGCCGTGCTCGACCGGGCGGAGGCCTATATCGGCGTGCTGGTCGACGATCTCACGACCCAGGGCATCACCGAGCCCTATCGCATGTTCACGAGCCGCGCCGAGTACCGGCTTATGCTCCGCGCCGACAACGCCGATCGCCGGCTGACCGAGCGTGGCACCGGGCTGGGCCTCGTCGGCACCGCGCGCCATGCGCGACTTCTGGACAAGCTGGACAAGCTGACCCGGGCCGAGGCGCTGCTCGATGACCACCGGCTGACACCGCCGGAGGCTGCGACGTACGGCATCAGGGTGAACCATGACGGTGCGACCCGCACCGCGCGGCAGCTCCTGGCTTCGCCGGAAGTCGATATTGCCCGGCTGGCGACCATCTGGCCCGAGCTCGGCGACATCGCCGCCGAGATAGCCGAGCAGATCGAGATCGGTGAGCGCTATGCGCCCTATCTGAAGCGTCAGGCGGCGGACATCGCGGATTTTCGTCGCGAGGAGTCGCTGGATCTGCCGCCCGAGGTCGACTTCGCCGCACTGGCCGGGCTCAGCGGCGAGCTGCGCGCTGCTGCCAGCCGCGTCCGGCCGACCACGCTCGGGGCCGCCGCCCGCCTGCCGGGCATGACCCCGGCAGCCCTCACGCTCCTCTACCGGCACGTCCGACGTGCGGCGTGAGGCGCCGCTCGATGCGGCGGGCTTCGCGGCGCAGGTGCCTGTTTCACGTGAAACAGTGGAGCGCCTGACGCTCTATCTCGAGCTGCTGCGCCAGTGGCAAAAGGCGATCAACCTCGTCGGCGCCTCGACTCTCGACGATGCCTGGCGTCGGCACATCCTCGATTCCGCCCAGCTCTTCCGCCATCTGCCAGCGGGTTGCGCCACGCTGGCGGACCTCGGCAGCGGCGCCGGGCTGCCCGGCCTCGTGCTCGCCGCCATGGGCGTGCCGGAGGTGCATCTCGTCGAATCCGATCGGCGCAAGGCGCAGTTCCTGCGCGAGGCGGCGCGGCGCATGGGCCTCGCCGGCGTCACCGTGCATCCCGTGCGGATCGAGACCCTGTCGCTCGCCGTCGACGTGGTGACGGCGCGGGCCCTAGCCCCGCTGGTCCAGCTCGTGCCTCTGGCCCGGCCGCTGCTGCGGGCGGGCGGGCGGCTGGTGCTGCTGAAGGGCCGCGGCGTCGACGCGGAATTGACCGCGCTCGGCGAAGTGGGGACAATGCGGGTCGAGCTTCATCCGAGCCTCGCCGACCCGGAAGGTCGCGTGCTCGTCCTCCAAGAGGTGGCGTCATCAGCGCCCTGAGCCAGATGTCCGCCCCGCCACGCCAGACGGCAGCCCCCGCCCGGTCCTCGGTCCTGTGCGGCCGGATCCTCGCCATCGCCAACCAGAAGGGCGGCGTCGGCAAGACCACGACCGCGATCAATCTCGGCACGGCGCTGGCGGCCGCCGGCAAGCGCATCCTGGTCATCGACTTCGACCCGCAGGGCAATGCCAGCACCGGTTTCGGCATCGATCGCGAGGCGCGGCGGGTCACCGCCTACGAGGTGGTGCTCGGCCAGGCCCGCCTCGCCGACGCGATCCTGCCGACCATGGTGCCGGGGCTGGACATCGTCCCGGCGACGGTCGACCTCTCGGCCGCCGAGGTCGAGCTGGTCGGCGATGCGCGCCGCAATTTCCGGCTGCGGGATGCCTTCGCCAACTTCATCAAGCCCTACGATCACATCCTGATCGACTGCCCGCCCTCGCTCGGCATCCTGACGGTCAACGCGCTGGCCGCGGCGCATGCCGTCATGGTGCCGCTGCAATGCGAGTTCTTCGCCCTCGAGGGCCTGTCGATGCTGCTGCGGACCATCGAGCGCATCCGCCAGTCGCTCAACCCGATGCTGCAGATCCACGGCATCGTGCTCACCATGTTCGACCGCCGCAACAACCTTTCCGAGCAGGTGGCCACCGACGTGCGCAGCTTTCTCGGCGACCGGGTCTACCAGACCGTCATCCCGCGCAATGTCCGCATTTCCGAAGCCCCGAGCCACGGCCAGCCGGTGCTCTACTACGACGTCAAGTCGAGCGGTGCGAAAGCCTATGCCCATCTCGCCGGCGAGATGCTCCGACGCGACCAGGCCATCGCCGTCTTCGGCTGACCGACCCCAACTGCCCAAGAAGGATTCCCACCGGATGCAGCAGGACAATCCCAAGAAGCGCGGGCTCGGCATGGGCCTTTCGGCGCTGCTCGGCAACGACGCCCCGGACCCGAGCCTGCGACCGCTGGCCCAGTCCGTGCCGATCGAGTTCCTGAGCGCTTCGCCGCTGCAACCCCGCCGGCATTTCGCCGATGACGAGCTCGAAGCGCTGGCGGCGAGCCTGCAGGCCTATGGCGTGCTGCAGCCTTTGCTCGTCCGGCCGCGACCGGGGTCGGCGCCGGGCTACGAGATCGTCGCCGGCGAGCGCCGCTGGCGGGCGGCCCAGCGGGCCGGGCTGCACGAGCTGCCGGTCGTGGTGCGCGAGCTCGCCGACCGCGACGTGCTCGAGATCGCCCTGGTCGAGAACCTGCAGCGCGAGGACCTGACACCGATCGAGGAGGCCAGGGCCTACCAGCGTCTGATCGACGAGTTCGGCCGGACCCAGGAGGAGATCGCCCGGGAGATCGGCCGTAGTCGGCCGCACATCGCCAACACGCTGCGCCTTTTGAAGCTGCCGGAGCCCGTGCGCCGCATGCTGGAGGACGGGCGCCTCACGGCCGGCCATGCCCGCGCCCTGCTGGCCGCCGACGACCCGGTGGCGCTGGCCCAGGCGGTGGTCGAGCGCGGTCTCAACGTCCGCGACACCGAGGCGGTGGTGCAGACCGGCAAGCTGGTCCAGCGTCAGGCGAGGGGGGCCATCGAGCGTGATCCCGATCTCGAGGCTTTCGAGAGCCGGCTCGCCAGCACGCTCGGCCTCGCCTGTCGCCTGCAGCCCAAGGCCAAGGGCGGCACCCTCACCATCCGCTACTCGAGCCTCGACCAGCTCGACCGCCTCGCCTCGCGCCTGCTGGCGACTGATTGAAAGTTATCCACTAGAATTTGTGCCAGGCAGGTTGACCACGAGCATATCTTGTGGCCTTATCGCGTCGGGGTGAAACAAGGAAAGAGTTCATTCCCTGATCCGGTCCTCCAGGGTCCCACCGTCTCTGCCCAGACGGGCTGCAGGCACCGATCAATCGGAACGTCCCGCTGCTCGACGGACAAGCCGAGCCAATCGGCACCCGTCCCTCTCCCGATTGACGCCGCCCCGCCCAGGGGCGGCGTTTGTTCTTCCCAGGTTCCCGAAGTTCGCCGCCCCGCGCTGGACAGCGACCGTGCCGCCTCCTAGGTTCCGGCACGCCATTCAAGGGGGACGGAAGACATGCGTGCAAATCGGCTGCGGCAGCTCTGGGATGCCGGCGAGAAGACGGTCAATGCCTGGCTCGGCATTCCGAACAGCTTCAGCGCCGAGATCATGGCCCAGCAGGGCTTCGAGAGCGCCACCATCGACATGCAGCACGGCCTCGTCGACTATCCGGCGTCGATCGGCATGCTGCAGGCGATCTCGACCACCGACACGGTGCCGCTCGTCCGCGTCCCCTGGAACGAGCCCGGCATCATCATGAAGTCCCTCGATGCCGGCGCCTACGGCATCATCTGCCCGATGATCAACAGCAAGGCCGAGGCCGAGGCCCTCGTCTCGTCGATCCGCTATTTGCCGCTCGGCAGCCGCAGCTTCGGGCCGATCCGGGCGACGATGTATGCCGGCGCCGACTACTACAAGCATGCCAACAACACCGTCCTCACCCTCGCCATGATCGAGACCACCGACGCGATGGCGGCGCTCGAGGACATCCTCGCCGTGCCCGGCCTCGACGGCATCTATGTCGGGCCCGCCGATCTCTCCATCTCGATGGGCCACGCGCCCAGGATGGACCAGGAAGACCAGCCCGTGGTCGACGCCATCCAGAAGATCATCGACACGACCAAGCGGCACAAGAAGTACGCTGGCATCCATTGCGGCTCGGTGAGCTACATCAAGAAGATGTGGGGCATCGGCTTCGACTACGCCACGCTGCTCTCGGATGCGCGCATGCTGGCGATGAAGGCCGGCGAGCTGCTGCCCGAGCTGCAGGCGAAGAGCAGCGGCGGCAAGGGCGTCGGCTACTGATGCCATGGCGGATGTCCTCGTCATCGGCACCATTCGGCCCGAAGGGCTGGCGGTTCTCGAAGGTCGTGCGGACATCCGCCTGACGAAGCTCGCCGAGACCGATCGTGCCGGCCTGCTGGAGGCGGCCGGTCGAGCATCGGCCATCCTCGTCCGGACCTCGCGGGTCGACCGTGCGGTCATCGAGGCGGCGCCGGGGCTGAAGGTCGTCTCGCGACACGGCGTCGGCTACGACAATGTCGATCTCGAGGCGCTGAACGAGCGGCGCATCCCGCTCGCCATCGCCGCCAACGCCAACAAGGTCTCGGTCGCCGAGCACGCGCTCTTCATGATGCTGGCGCTGGCGAAGCAGGGCGTCGCCCACGACACCGCCGTGCGTGGCGGCGAGTGGGCGATCCGCAACCGTTTCGCCGCCGTCGATCTCGCCGGCCGCACGCTCTTGCTTCTGGGCTTCGGGCGGATCGGCGGGGAGGTGGCGGTCCGCGCCCGCGCCTTCGGCATGACGGTCGAGGTCTTCGATCCCTATGTCGACGATCGAAGTCTCGCCGAGTGCGGCTGCCGCCGCGCCACCGAGCTCGAGTCGGCGCTGCGGGAGGCCGACGTGGTCAGCCTGCACCTGCCGCTGAGCGCTGCCACCCGTCACATCATCGACGCTGCGAAGCTGGCACTGATGCGCCCGACGGCCCTGCTGATCAATACCGCCCGTGGCGGGCTCATCGACGAGCCGGCCCTGGCCCGGGCGCTCACCGAGGGACGCCTCGGCGGGGCCGGGATCGACGTCTTCGAGGACGAGCCGCCCGACCCTGCGAACCCGCTGCTCGCCGCACCCCGGGCCTGCTCAGCCCGCACAGCGCCGGTGTGACCGGCAGATCCATGGTGCGCATGGCGACCGAGGCGGCGACCAACATCCTCGATGTGCTCGGCGGCCGGCTCGATCCCGCCGTCATCGTCAACCACGCAATCGTCGCCGGATCACAGCCATGACGAGCCCGCCCCCATCCGTGTCGGCCTGATCGGCAGCGGCTTCATGGGGCGCAGCCATGCCATCGCCATGCGTACGGCCCAGGCGGTCTTCGGGCTCGAGCGGCCGCTGGTGCCGACCGTCCTCGCCGACGTCGACGCGGCCACGGCAAAGCACGCCGGTGCGGCCCTCGCCATCGACCGGACGACCGGCGACTGGCGGTCGCTCGTCGACGATGCCGAGATCGATCTCATCGACATCACCACGCCGAACACGCTGCACGAGCCCATGGCGATGGCCGCCATCGGGGCGGGCAAGCCCGTCTATTGCGAGAAGCCGCTGGCCCCCGACGCCGCCACGGCCTGCCGCATGGCGCTGGCCGCCGAGGCGGCGGGCGTGCCGACCTTCGTCGGCTTCAACTACCTCAAGAACCCGCTCGTCCAGACGGCCCGGGCCATGGTCGAAAGCGGCGAGATCGGCGAGGTCTGGGGCTTCCGCGGCATCCACGCCGAGGACTACATGACCGACCCGGCGGCACCCTGGACCTGGCGCCTCGATCCGCGCGGCGGGGCCGGCGCGGTCGCCGATCTCGGCAACCACATCATCTCGCTCGCCCGCCATGTCGTCGGCCCCATCACCGATCTCTCCGCCGATCTCTCGACCAAGATCAGGGAGCGGACGACCGCTGCCGGCGAGCGCCGGCCAGTCCAGGTGGACGACGAGGCGCGGGCATTGATCCGCTTCGCCGGCGGCGCCACGGGCACGCTCGAGGCCTCCTGGCTCGCCACCGGCCGCAAGATGTACCTCGCCTTCGAGCTGACGGGCTCGAAGGGCTCGATCCTGCTCAACATGGAGCGGATGAACGAGCTGCGTCTCTTTGTTCGTGGCGGGGTTGCCGGCCGCGAGGGGTATGTCGAGATCCCGGCCGGCCCGGCGCATCCCGATTACGCGCCCTTCTGCCCCGCACCCGGGCACCAGCTCGGCTTCAACGAGATCAAGGCGATCGAGATCAAGGGGATCGCGCTGGCCCTCGCCGGCGGGGCCGCCTTCCGGCCGGATTTCCGCGAGGCGGCGATGATCCAGGCGACGGTCGACACCATCCTCCGCTCCGCCCGGGAACGCCGCTGGGTGGCTGTGGACGAGGTGCTGCCGAAGGGTTTCGTCGCAGGGTGAGCCCGGACCAGCTCTTCGGCCTCGTTGCCATGACCGCGCTGCTGATCTGGCTCGGCCGGGGCTTTCTCCCACACCGCCACCACAAGACGATGGAGCGCCTCGCGATGGCGCTGATCGGCGGCGGCATCCTCGTGGCCCTCGCCTTCACCGTCCTGCACTTCTCGAGCTAGCCGATGGCCGGCACCCCGAAAAGCCAGGGATGCGCGGCCACAAGGAGCGCGTAGAGGAGGAGCGCCGCACCCAGCCGCGCCCAGCCGATCTCGGCCCAGACGAAGCGCTGGCGGCCCTCGACGATGGCGGCGAAGGGCAGGAACGACGTGCATTGCAGGAACACGCCCCAGCCCGGTGCGTTCTCCCTGGACCGTCGCTGGTCGAGGGAGACAGCACCGCCGAGCGCCAGCACGACGAAGGCGCCGAAGAACACGACCGAGGCCGTGTCCGGATTGGCGAGGAGATGACTGGCCGCCCAGAGGGCGATGCCCCACATCAGGGGATGGCGGGTCACCCGCAGCATGCCGCGCGCCGGCTGCGGCGCGTCGGGATCGGGCGCCTGGCCGACGGCTGTCGGGTTGGGCTGCGAGAGGGCCGTGACCAGGAGCAGGAGGGCGATCGGCATGACCAGGGCGGGCAGGCCGGCGAGCCAGGGGCGCCGAACGAGTGGCGCCGTGGGGCGCGGCCATAGGCGATGATGAGCCAGACCAGGGCCACGACCGAGACGAGGAGAAGAGCAGGCGGTACAGCCGCTCGCCTACGCGCTCGATGAGCTCGGCGCGCAGCGGCGTTGCGGCGATGCCGATATGCGTTCCGACGAAGAAGAGGGCGGCCACGACGATGTCGTTCATTGAACCTGCTCTCGGGAACCTGCTCGCGGGCGGGCGGGGCGATCCGGCGACCGTTCCCCGGCGTATCACCAGATGGGCTACCACTTGCGCCGACAAAGGAAAACCGCATGCGCCTCGTCCTCGCCGTTTCAGTGCTCGCCGTGTGGCTGCTGGCCCTCTCGCCCCTGACCGGATCCGCCTCCCGGGCTGCCGACGCGCTCGCTTACCGGTTCACCTCGATCGAGGGCGAGCCCTTGCCGCTCGACCGGTATCGCGGGCGGCCGTTGCTGGTGGTCAATACCGCCTCCTTCTGCGGCTACACCGACCAATATGCCGAGCTGCAGGAGATCTGGGAGCGCTACGGCGATCGCGGCCTCGTCGTGCTGGGCGTGCCCTCCGACGACTTCAACCAGGAGCTGGACAGCGATGCGGCGGTCAAGGAATTCTGCGAGGTCGAGTTCGGGGTCACCTTTCCACTGACGACGGTGAGCCACGTGCGCGGTCCGGCGAGCCACCCGCTCTTCGCGCATTTCCGTGACGTGCTGGGCGACGGTGCCGGGCCGAGCTGGAACTTCAACAAGTACCTGATCGCGCCGACCGGCGAGGTCGTCGCCGCCTGGCCCGCGCGGACGCGGCCCGGCGGTCCGGAGATCACCGGTGCCATCGAGCGTTTTCTGCCCGCCTCTTGAGTTGCCGGCCCGCGGGTCCTAAGAGCCGCCCACAATGCCTGCGGGGTCGAGGATGAGCGGACGGCGCCTGCCATGGCCGAGCTGGCGCGGCCTGCGCCTCGGCTCGGGCCTCGTGCTGATGGCCTTCGTCACCACGCACCTGCTCAACCACGCCTTCGGCCTCGTGTCGTTCGAGGCGATGGACCCGGCGCGCGAATGGCTCGGCTTCTGGCATCGCGCGGAAATCTGGCCGATCCTGCTCGCGGCCTTCATCTTGCACATCCTGGCCGCCCTCTGGTCGCTCTACGAGCGCCGCGGCCTGCGAATGGCCCCGTGGCAGTACCTCCAGATCGCCTCGGGCTTGCTGATCCCGCTCTTCCTCGCCCTGCACTACATTGGCAGTCGGGGCATCTTCGAGACTCTCGGAATTCCCATCGGCTACGAGTTCGAGCTCTTCGTCATCTGGCCGGCCTATGCCTGGCAGCAGTCGATCCTGCTCGTCCTCGTCTGGCTGCACGGCTGCATCGGCGTGCACTACTGGCTCCGGCTGCACGGCTGGTATCGGCGAATCGCCGGCCTGCTGCTCGCCTTGGCCGTGCTCGTGCCGACCCTCTCGCTCGCCGGCTTCATCAGCGCGTCCCGCGAATTCCACACGAGGGCGGCGGCCGAGCCGCAATGGCTCGCGGCCCTCGCCAGAGCCGAGCGCTGGCCTGCGGACCCGGCGGAGCTGGCCTTCGTCTACCAGGGCGAGAAGCTGATCATCGGCGTCTTTCTGGCTCTCGTCCTTCTGGCGCTCGTCGCGCGCTCCGCCCGGGCCTTCTGGCGCGAGCGGCGCAACAGCTTCGCCGTCACCTATGCCGGTGGGCGACGGGT
>JAWKVR010000025.1:0-58577 GCA_041397945.1 Geminicoccaceae bacterium | reverse complement strand
GGACGTCTTCGCCTGGGACTTCGACGCCTTCGTCGGCAGCGACGAGCGGCGCTTCGTCTGGCGCAGCGAGGCCGAGTACGCGACCGACGAGGACGCCTTCGAGCAGCTCGAGAACCAGGCCCGGGTCACGCAGCCGATCAGCGAGTTCTTCGACCTCGCCTACGGGCTGCGCCTGGACACGCCGGAGGGGGCCACACGCCTGCACGGCCTGATCGGCATCCAGGGCCTGGCGCCGCAATGGTTCGAGATCGACGCCACGCTCTTCGTCTCGGACACGCCGTTCGCGCGCTTCGAGACGGAGTACGAGGTGCTGATCACCAACCGCCTGAACCTGGTGCCGAGCCTCGAGCTGACGCTGCCCATGGTGGACGACGAGGGGATCGGGGCCGGCGCCTGGGGCCCAAAGCTGGAGATGGGGTTACGCCTCGGCTACGACCTGATCGACCGCTCCTTCACGCCCTATATCGGCGTCCACTACGAGCGGCTCTTCGGTCAGACCGCCGACTACGCCCGTGACGACGGCGAGGAGCGCGACGCCCTCTTCTTCGTCGTCGGCGCGCGCCTGCTGTTCTGACCCTGTCCCCGGCCGCCTGACGGCGGCCAGGACTTCATTCAGGCGCCCATCTTGGCCTTCAGCCCCTCGTCCAGCGCATCGAGGAACTGCTCGGTGGTCAGCCAGGGCTGGTCCGGGCCGATGAGCAGGGCCAGGTCCTTGGTCATCTTGCCGCCCTCGACGGTCTCGACGCAGACCTCCTCGAGCGTCTTCGCGAAGGCCGCGAGCTCGGGCGTGCCGTCGATCTTCGCCCGATAGGCGAGGCCCCGGCTCCAGGCGAAGATCGAGGCGATCGGGTTGGTCGAGGTGGCCTTGCCCTTCTGGTGCTCGCGATAGTGGCGGGTGACCGTGCCGTGCGCCGCCTCGGCCTCGACCGTCTTGCCGTCCGGGGTCATGAGCACCGAGGTCATGAGGCCGAGCGAGCCGAAGCCCTGCGCCACGGTGTCGGACTGCACGTCGCCGTCGTAGTTCTTGCAGGCCCAGACGAAGCCGCCCGACCACTTGAGCGCCGCCGCCACCATGTCGTCGATCAGCCGGTGCTCATAGGTGATGCCGGCCTTGTCGAAATCGGCCTTGAATTCGCTCTGGTAGACCTCCTCGAAGAGATCCTTGAAGCGGCCGTCATAGACCTTGAGGATGGTGTTCTTGGTCGAGAGATAGACCGGCCACTTGCGCATCAGGCCGTAGTTCAGGGATGCCCGGGCGAACTCGCGGATGCTCTCGTCGAGATTGTACATGCCCATGGCCACACCGGCCGCCGGGAACTTGAAGACCTCGTACTCCAGAGCCTCGCCGCCGCCCTCGGGCTCGAAGCGCATCACGAGCTTGCCCTTGCCCGGCACCTTGAAGTCGGTGGCACGGTACTGGTCGCCGAAGGCGTGACGGCCGATGACGATGGGCTGGGTCCAGCCCGGCACCAGCCGCGGCACGTTCTTCATGATGATCGGCTCGCGGAAGACCGTGCCGCCCAGGATGTTGCGGATCGTGCCGTTGGGCGACCGCCACATCTTCTTCAGCCCGAACTCCTCGACCCGCGCCTCGTCCGGCGTGATCGTGGCGCACTTGACGCCGACATTGTGCTTCTTGATCGCCTCGGCCGCGTCGATCGTCACCTGGTCGTCCGTCGCGTCGCGGTGCTCGATCCCGAGATCGAAGTAGAGCAGCTCGATGTCGAGATAGGGCAGGATCAGCTTGTCCTTGATCATCTGCCAGATGATCCGGGTCATCTCGTCGCCGTCGATCTCGACGATCGGCTTCGCTACCTTGATCTTGCCCATGCGTATCCCCTCGGCCCTGCACACTGCATGGCCGGCCTTGTAGTCGAGGCCGGAAGCGAGCGCAAAGCGCCTACGGGTCGCAGCGGCGTACTTCTTTCAGCGGCGCCAGACGGGATCCTTCATCGCATCGATGAAGGCCTCGTGCGCCGCCAGCTCCTCGGGCGGCACGTGGAAGACGCGGTGCGGCCGCCGCTCCGCCACAGCACCGGCCGCCGCCCCGCCCCGCGCCTGGACGACGAGGCCGAGATTGGCCTGCAGCCCCCCCTTGAGATGCACGTAGACCTCGGCCAGCAGCCGGCTGTCGAGGAGCGCACCGTGCAGCTCGCGGGTCGAGAGGTCGATGCCGAAGCGGCGGCAGAGCGCGTCGAGATTGGCGGGCGAGCCCGGGAACTTGCGCTGCGCCATCGGCAGCGTGTCGATCGCCCGGCCCGCCGGCAGCAGCGGCATGTCGAGCCGGCCGAGCTCCGCATTGAGAAAGCGCAGATCGAAGCTCGCATTGTGGATGACCAGCGGCGCGTCGCCGATGAACTCCAAAAACGCCCCGGCGATCTCCTCGAAGGCCGGCTGCTCGGCGAGGAACTCGCTGCTCAGCCCGTGCACGCGATAGGCGTCCTCGGGCATGTCGCGCTCGGGGTTGATGTATTTGTGGAAATGCCGGCCGGTCGGCACCCGGTGCTCGAGCTCGATCGCCCCGATCTCGACGATCCGGTGGCCGCTGGCCGGGTCGAGGCCGGTCGTCTCCGTATCCATGACGATCTCGCGCATCAACGCCTCCCCACTCAGGCCGCACCCTGCCAGCGCGCCGGCCAGGCCCGCCGCGGCCAGGCCTCCAGCCGGTCGAGCATGGCCGCCACCGCCGCGGCACTCGCCCCGGTCATAGCCCGAGCGCAGGACGAAGTCCGCCCGCTTCTGCTTCTCCGCCCCCGGCATCTGCTGCGCCCGGATCGCCGCCAGCCGCGAGGGGTCATCCCCGGCCGGGCCAGGGCGCGCGCCGCCTGCAGCCGCGGCCCGGCATCGACCACGACCACACAGTCGCAGAGCCGCTCCGCACCCGTCTCGAGCAAAAGCGGGATGTCGAGTGCCGCCATGGCGAAGCGCTGCCGGGCCATGCGGCCGAGGAAGCGCCGCTCGGCGGCGCGCACCGCCGGATGGAGGATGGCCTCGAGCCGCCGCAGCGCCGGCACGTCGCCGAACACCCGCCCCCCCAGCGCCCGCCGGTCGATCCCGCCGGCGCCATCGCCAACCCCGGGGAAAGCCGCCTCGACGGCCGGGACGACCGGGCTTCCTGGCCGCAGCAAGGCATGCACCGCGGCATCCGCGTCGAAGACCGGCACCCCGAAGCCCGCGAGCAGCCGGGCGACCCGGCTCTTGCCCATGGCGATCCCGCCGGTGAGGCCGATGACCAGCGGCCCCGCCATCACGCCAACAGCACCCGCTGGTCGCGCAGGAACTGGAGCAGCGGCAACAACGGCAGGCCGAGCACGGTGAAATGGTCGCCGCGCACGGCAGTGATCAACTGCGCACCCACCCCCTCGAGCTCGTAGGCGCCGACCGAGCGCAGCGCCGCTTCGCCCGCCGCATCGAGATAGGCCTCGATCGCCTCGGCCGACAAGGCGCGCAAGGTGATCTCCGCACCCGCCACGTGATGCCAGACACGCGCCCCGCCGCGAAAGGCGACGACAGCACTGACCAGCCGGTGGGCGCGGCCGCCGAGGGTCGCGAGCTGGAGGGCCGCCGCTGCCCGATCGACCGGCTTCTCGAGCCAGCCGCCGTCCAGCTCGAGCAGCTGGTCGGCGCCGAGGACGATGCAGTCGCCCGGCATGCGCGCCGCCACATGCTGCGCCTTCAGCTCGGCCAGCGCCGTCGCCGCATCCGGGCTGGCGACAGCCTCGGCGGCCAGTGCGGCGCGCATCTCGACCTCGTCGACCGGCGCCGGCACCGTGGTGAAATCCAGCCCGGCGGCGCGGAGCATGGCCGCCCGCGCGGCACTGGCGGAGGCCAGGACGAGCGGCGGGGCTGCTGCCTGCAGGGGCCTGGTCACGTGCCGCTTAACCCTTCCTTCATCTGCCCGGACCTAAGCTCGCCGCCGGTCGAACGAGAGCCCGGAGGCCAGAGGTGAGCACAGTTTCGTCGCCCGAGCCAAGTGAGCCACGCCCTGCCCGGCCGGGGCTCGAGGAGCTCTTCGCGGATACCGCCTACGTCCTCAGGGTCGAGGACGAGGGCACCGTCTGCTACGGCATTTTCGATGCCGACGGAACTCCGCTCGCCGTGGCCCCGACGCGCGCCCTGGCCCTCGCCGTGATCCGCCGGAACGGCCTGGAGCCCGCCGACGCCCATTGAGCGGCGGCACGGCCGGGCGGCGCGACCCCGCGTGCTCAGGCCGGCAGCCGCAGCACCGCCTTCGCCCCGCCCCGGGTCGAGCTCTCGAAGGTCAGCTCGCCGCCGTGGCCGAGCACGATGTCACGGGCGATGCTGAGCCCGAGCCCGGTCCCGCCGGTCTGGCGCCGCCGCGCCGTGTCGACCCGGAAGAAGGGCTGGAACACCGCCTCGCGCAGGTTCTCCGGAATGCCCGGCCCGTCATCCTCGATGGTGATCAGCACGTCGCGTGCCCGTCGCTCGGCGGCGATCCTCACCCATTTCCCGTAGCGCGCCGCGTTGTCGACGAGATTGGCGAGGCAGCGGCGAAAGGCGATCGGCCGCAGGCTCGAGACGATCGGCTCGGCCACCGCCAGCTCCGTGCGGGCGCCGGCCCGCTGGGCGCGCTGCGCCATCTGCTCGAGCATCGGCTGCAGTTCGACCTGCTCCGCCGTCTCCCCCTCCTCGCCGCGGACGAAGGCGAGATAGGTGTCGACGAGGTCGATCATGTCGGCGACGTCGGCCTCGAGCTCCTTGGCCATCGGATCGTCGCTGCCGAGCAGCTCCAACTCGAGCTTCATGCGCGTCAAGGGCGTGCGCAGGTCGTGGCTGATCGCCGCCAGCATCTCCGTGCGCTGGCTCAGATGCCGGAGGATGCGGCCGCGCATCACGTTGAAGGCGGCCGCCGCCCGGCGGATCTCGGAGGGGCCGCGCGGGCGGAAGTCGCCGACGTCCTCGCCCCGGCCGAAATTCTCGACCGCCTTCGCCAGCTCGCGGATCGGCCGGACCTGCAGGCCGAGGAAATAGACGGCGACCGCGATCAGCACGAGCGAGGCACCCACCATCCAGTACATCAGGAGCATGGTGGTCGTGCTGGTCACCCGCTGGCGCGGCGCCATGACCCGCAAGAGGGCGCCGTCGAGCTGCACGTAGGCAACGACGAAGCCGGGCATCTCCGAGCGCAGGTCGACGACGAAGGGCCGGTTCAGCCCCTGCTCGAAGCTTTCCAGGATCTTCTGGTCGATATGGGTGAACCGCCAGCCGTCCAGCCCGCGCTGCTCGATCGCCTCGTCGAGCCGACCGCCCGGCTCGAGCGAGAACCTGAGCCCGAGATTCTCGCGCATCTGCTCGAGCAGATGGCGCTTCGCCTCCGGGGTCGGCGCCTCCTCGAGCAGCTCGACGGCGAAGGCCACCTCGCCGGCGACGCCCGTCGCCAGCCAGCGGGTTACCACGTCCCAGTGCCGGTTGTAGAAGATCACCGTGAGCACGAGCTGCAGGATGACGAGGGGCAGCACGACGATCAGGATCGAGCGCCAGAACAGCGACGGCGGCACGATGGTCCGCCCGAGCAGGCGGCGGATCGGCCCCATGGCTAGCGCTCCATGATGCTCAACGACCCGTGCGCAGGGCGTAGCCCTCGCCACGCACGGTCAGGAGATGCCGCGGCTGGCGCGGGTCGTCCTCCAGCTTGCGCCGGAGGCGGAGGATCTGCACGTCGATCGCCCGATCGTTGCCCTTGACGTTGCCGAGTTCGCCGAGATCGGCCCGGCTGATGGGCGCACCGGCCCGCTCGGCGAGCGCACGCAGGAGGGCCAGCTCGCCCGATGTCAGATGCACCACCTCGCCCTCGCCCCGGGTCAGCTCGAGGCTACCGAGATCGAAGCTGAACGGGCCGAAGCGCAGCACCGGGGCCGGCGCCGGCGGCCGCGCGGAGCGCGCCCGGCCGAGGATGCGGGTGATCCGGAGCAGGAGCTCCTGGGGCTCGAAGGGCTTGACCAGGTAGTCGTCGGCACCGGCCTCGAGCCCGGCGATCCGGTCCTTGGGCTCGCCGCGCGCGGTGAGCAGCAGGATCGGCACGTCGTTGGTGCGCCTGAGCTCGGTGGTCAGCTCGACGCCGCTCTGGTCGGGCAGCATCACGTCGAGCACGACCAGATCGAAATCGAGCCCGGCGAGCTTCTGCCTGGCCGCCGTCGCGTCGCTGGCGACGCTCACCAGATGGCCGTGCCGGCTCAGGAAGCGCTGCAGCAGGGCGAGCAGCCGCTCGTCGTCGTCGACCACGAGGAGATGGGCGGGCTCGCTCAAGCGCCCGACGCCGCGTCGTCGACCGCCACCGGCACGAGGCCGCGCGCGCCGCGCGGCGAGATCTGCGCCGCGACCTGGAGGACGTGCTGGAAGCCCGCGACATCGGCAGCACCGGCCCGGCGGAAGACCCGGCGCAGCCAGCGCTTCTGCAGCTCCAGGGCCTCGGCCACGAGACGGCTGCCGGCCTCGGTCGGCGCCAGCGTCCGCTTGCGCCGGTCACCTTCGACCGCCGAGCGCTCGATCAGCCCGCTGCCCGCCAGCTGCTGCAGGCGCCGCGACATGCGCTGCTTGGTCCAGCCGAAATAATGGGCGAGCTCGGCCGCGGTCACGGGCTGGCGCCCGCCCGAGGCGCCGTCCAGCCGGGCCAGCAAGGCGAGGTCGGCGCCTTCGAGCCCGGTGCGCGCGAGGACGTCGCCGACCGTGCTGCCCAGATCGAGCTGCAGCAAGGCGAGGAGCGCCAGGCTGCGCTCCAGCTCCGCATCGCGCAGGAAGAGCGGGTTGAGCGCGCGCTGCGCCTGCATGCTTCCATCCGACCCCAGCAACGGCACCCCCGGATCCGGCGAACCCGATCTCGCGACCACCGCTGCATGGCAGGCATGCCCAAACGGCGCGGGCGCCGCGACCGGCCTCCGATTGACACTTATGGGACCGGGTGATAGCGATCGCAATCCCTGAAAAACCGCGCCTCTTCAAGCCTGAAGGCCGATACGAAAGCCTGAACCATGGCCGATCTCCTCCCCTTCGACGACCGCCAGGGCTACATCTGGTACAACGGTGAAATGGTGGCGTGGCGGGACGCCAAGCTGCACGTGCTGTCCCACGGCCTGCACTACGGCTCCTGCGTGTTCGAGGGCGAGCGGTCCTATGGCGGCACGGTGTTCAAGCTCACCGAGCACAGCCAGCGGTTGATCGACAGCGGCAAGATCCTGGGCTTCGACGTGCCCTACACGGCGGCCGAGCTGGATGCCGCCACCAACGCGGTGATCCGCAAGAACGGCTTCTCCGACTGCTACGTCCGGCCGGTCGCCTGGCGCGGCTCGGAGCAGATGGGCGTCTCCGCCCAGCACAGCCGCATCAACGTCGCCATCGCCACCTGGGAATGGGGGCCTACTACAGCGACCTCACCCTGACCCGCGCCCTCTACCAGCGGCCGGCGCCCAACACCGCCCCGGTCAAGAGCAAGGCCGCGGGGCTCTACATGATCTGCACGATCTGCAAGCACGACGCCGAGCGCAAGGGCTTCGGCGACGCGCTGATGCTCGACTACCGGGGCTATCTCGCCGAGACCACCGGCGCCAATCTCTTCCTCGTCATCGACGGCGTCATCCACACGCCGGCACCCGACTGCTTCCTCGACGGCATCACCCGGCGGTCGGTGATCGATCTGGCGAAGAAGCGCGGCTACGAGGTGGTCGAGCGGCACATCAAGCCCGAGGAGCTCGGATCCGTGCAGGAGATCTTCGTCACCGGCACGGCGGCCGAGGTGACGCCGGTCCGCGCCATCGACGAGATGCGCTTCCAGGTGGGGCCGGTCACCAGCCAGCTGGTCGACGACTTCCGTGCCCTGACCCGGGCGCCTTCGCAGGCCGCGGCCACCGCCCGGGCGAGCTGAGCCCGCGCGGGCGGCGCCGGCGGATCTCAGCTCCCGACCGGCGGCGGCACCGCCCGGACTGCGCCTTCGCCTGCGCTTCCTGCAGCTTGCGCCGGTAGAGCGAGACGAAATCGATCGGATCGATCATCAGAGGCGGGAAGCCGCCATCGCGCGTCGCGTCGGCGACGATCCGCCGGGCGAACGGGAAGAGCAGCCGCGGGCACTCGATCATCACCAGCGGCTGCAGGCTGTCCTGCGGGATGTTGGCGAGGTGGAAGACGCCCGCATAGGTCAGCTCCATGAGGAAGATGGTCTCGTTGTTCGACTTGGCGTCGACATTCGTGACCAGCGTCACCTCGTAGCGCTCCTCGCCCAGCGACTTGGCCTGGACATCCACCTTGATCTGGATCTCCGGCCGGCTGCCCGCCTGCTGCGGCGGCTGGGGTGCGCGCGGGTTCTCGAAGGACATGTCCTTGATGTACTGGGTCAGGATCGCGAGGCGCGGTGGCGCCTGCTCGGCTGCGGCAGCGCCGGCGCCGGTCGGGGAGGCGCCGCCGTTCGGGCCCGTGGTCTCGTCGCTCATCGTCTCATTCCTCAGTTTCTGGCCGTCTGGCCTCGATTTGCGGCGCCCGGCCCGTTCGGCATGAAGCGGACCTGCTCGGCATTGCCGATCGCCTTCCCGGTCACGGCCCGGATGAACCCCCAATGCGTCACGACGATCGTCACGGCGAGATCGTGCGATTCGGCCATGCGCCGCAGAAAAACGCCCGCCCGGGCCTCGAGCGAGGCCTGGCTCTCGATCCGCCGGCCCCACCAGATCTCCTCGAGACCACCGAAATCGAGCATCGGCCAGTCGCGGGCGAGGACCGAGGCGGGGCTGCCCTGATCGCAGGAGAACGCGCAACGCTCTCGTACCAACGGTTCGACCTCGATGTCGAGCCCGAGACGGTCGGCGATGCGGCTCGCCGTCTCGAGCGTGCGCCGATAGGGGCTGGCCAGCAGCCGGCGAAAGCCGGCGCCGACCAACCGCTCGGCCGCCGCCACGGCCTGCGCGTGGCCGGTTTCGGTCAGCGCCGGGTCGTGGATCCCGGCATCGATCCGGGCCGCGTGGAAGAGCGGGTTCCAGGTGCCTTCGCCGTGCCGCAGCAGGATCATCGGGGCCGGTCCCAGCCGCCGCGCGGCGGCGGCATCTCGCCCGCCTCGTCGAGCGCCTCGAACTCGCCCTCGATGACCACCGGCCGGGCCGGCCCTGCCGGGTCGGGCACGGGCACCTTCCGCGACGTGCCGGCCATGCCGCGCAGCCGCGCCGCCAGCACCCGGTCGAACAGCAGGCGACGGACCGGCGGCAGGAGCAGGAGGAAGCCCGCCATGTCGGTGACGAAGCCCGGGGTCAGGAGGAGGGCGCCGGCGACCACGAGGCAGGCGCCCGAGATCACCTCGAAGACGGGCGGCTCGCCCGCCTGGAGCTGGGCCTGGGCCCGACCGATCAGCCGGAATCCCTGCCAGCGGATGCAGAGGCTGCCGATGATCGCCGTCAGCACGGTGAGCGCCAGCGTCGGCCACAGCCCGATCAGCCCGCCGACCTGGATGAACACCCCCACCTCGGCCAGCGGCACGATGATGAAGAGCAGGAGTAGAAGGGTTCCGAGAGACAAGGTCCGCCCTGTTTGTTTTTCACGCTGCGGCATTATATAACCGCTTGAACGCCGAGAGCCACCGCGCGCCCAGAGAGACGGCAGGAGGTCGCCACCGTTGGTGCGGACCCTGCGTGAACGAGGACCATGTCCGAAAGCTTCGCCTTCATCGATATCATCTTCTTCGCCATGGTGGCCGCCTTCATCGCGTTCCGGCTCCAGGAGCGTCCTCGGCCGCCGCACCGGCAACGAGCGCCGGCGGGCCAACCGGTGCTCACGCCGGACCAGGCGGCCGAGCGCGAGAGCAACGACAATGTCGTGCCGCTGCCCGACCGCCATGCCGGCCAGCAGGTCGAGGAGCCCAACTTCGCCGATATCGGCGACCCGGCGATCAAGCAGGGCGTCACCGAGATTCGCCTGGCCGACCACCGCTTCGACCTCGACAGCTTCCTGCAGGGTGCGAAGGCCGCCTTCGGCATCATCATCGAGGCCTTCGCCAATGGCGACAAGGCGGCGCTGCGGCCGCTGCTCGCCGACGACGTCTATGCCAGCTTCGCCGCGGCCATCGACGCGCGCGAGGCGGCAGGCGAGCGGCTCTCGACCGAAATCGTCTCGATCCGCTCGGCGGAGATTGCGGCCGCCGGCATGAGCGGCCCTTATGCCAAGCTGACGATCCGCTACCTCACCGAGCAGATCAACGTCACCCGCGACGCGGGCGACAACGTCGTCGACGGCGATCCCACGCGCATCGCCGAGGTGGTCGACATCTGGACGTTCACGCGCGACACGCGCACGTCCGACCCGAACTGGCAGCTCACCGAGACCCGCACCCCCGACTGAGAGCCTGAGCGACCGGCCATGATCGATCGTTCGGCAAGGCCCCGGGGCCGCGCGTCCGTGCCCTCGCGGTGGGCTTGCTCCTCCTGCTCGCCGCCTGCGGCAAGCCGCCCCCACCACCGCCCATGGCCATCGAGCCGGTCGCCTTCGAGGATCTCGCCGGCTGGGCGGACGATCGCCAGGACCTCGCCCTCGCGAGCTTCCTGCTCTCCTGCGCGCCACTGCTGCGCCGCGACCCCGAGGCCCGTTCCACAAGGGCCGAGCCGGCCGCCGGGCGGAACGCCGACTGGCAGGCGCTCTGTCGACAGGCCGCTGCCACCCCGGTCGAGCCGGCCGCCGCCCGGGCCTTCTTCGAGGACCGGGTTCCAGCCCTATCGCGTGCGCGGCGACGGCCAGAGCGAAGGCCTCTTCACCGGCTATTTCGAGCCCCTGCTGCACGGCTCCACCCGGCCCAACGGCACCGCCAGGATCCGCTCCAGGGCAGCACCCGGCGATATCGTGACCGTCGATCTCGGCCTCTTCTCCGACGACCTCGCCGGGCGCAAGGTCCAGGGCTCGTCACCGGCGACCGCCTCGAGCCCTACCCGAGCCGGGGCGAGATCGAACGGGGAGCCCTCGACGGGCGCGACCTCGAGCTGCTCTGGGTCGACGACCCGATCGAGAAGTTCTTCCTGCAGATCCAGGGCTCCGGCCTCGTCGAGCTCGACGACGGCCGCACGCTCCGCGTCGGCTATGCCGACCAGAACGGCCGCGCCTACCGGGCCATCGGCCGCGACCTGATCGAGATGGGCGAGCTGACGAAGGAGGAGGTCTCGCTGCAGACCATCGAGGCCTGGCTCCGCGCCCATCCCGACCGTGCCCAGGAGATCATGGACAAGAACCCGTCCTACGTCTTCTTCCGCGTGCTGGGCGAGGCCGAAGCACTGCTCGGGCCGGAGGGCGCCCAGGGCGTGCCGCTCCAGGCCGAGCGCTCCCTCGCCGTCGACCGCAGCTTCATCCCCCTGGGCGCCCCGCTCTGGCTCGACACGCAGGCCCCCTTCCCCGACGGCGAGCGGCCCTTCCGCCAGCTGGTCATCGCCCAGGATACCGGCGGGGCCATCAAGGGTGCCGTGCGCGGCGATGTCTTCTGGGGTGCGGGGGACTTGGCCGCCTTCGTCGCAGGGCATATGAAGAGCCGCGGCAGCTACTACCTCCTGCTGCCGAGGACCGCCCTGCCTGTGAGTTGACGCCGCGGTCTTCCGTCGAAGGATCTCCATGCGCCCCGCCCCCTCCGCCGCCGCTCCCGACCGCCCGCGCGTCGCCCTCTTCGTCACCTGCCTCGTCGACCTCTTCCGGCCGAGCATCGGCTTCGCCGCGATCCGCCTGCTCGAGGCCACCGGCTGCACGGTCGAGGTGCCGAAGGCGCAGACCTGCTGCGGCCAGCCCGCCTTCAACAGCGGCGACCGGGCCTCCGCCGAGGCCATCGCCCGGCAGGTCATCGACGCCTTCGAGCCCTACGACTACGTCGTCGCCCCCTCCGGCTCCTGCGCCGGCATGCTGCGCCGCCACCTGCCGGAGCTCTTCGACACGGACCCCGTGGCGAAGGAGCGGGCGACGGTGCTGGCCGAGCGCTGCCACGAGCTCATCAGCTTCCTCGTCGACATCCGCGGCCTCGACCAGGTGGCGAGCGACTTTGCCGGCACCGTCACCTATCACGACAGCTGCTCCGGCCTGCGCGAGCTCGGCGTCAAGGCGCAGCCGCGCCAGCTCCTGCTCGGCGTCCCGGGCGTCGATCTGGTCGAGATGCGCGAGCCTGAGGTCTGCTGCGGCTTCGGCGGCACGTTCTGCGTCAAGTACCCGGAGATCTCGACCCGGATGGTCAGCGACAAGACTGCCGACATCGCGGCTACCGGCGCCGACACGCTCGCCGCCGGCGATCTCGGCTGCCTCATGAACATGGCCGGCCGCCTGCAGCGCGAGGGCCGTGCCGTGCGCGCCTACCACGTCGCCGAGATCCTGGCCGGCCCGGGCGCCGACACCCTGCCCGGCATCGGCGAGCGGCGCCGCTGATGCAGCCGACCTCGCTCGCCTTCGCCGACAAGGCGCACGCCGCCCTCGACAACCCGGCCCTGCAATCGGCGCTCGGCAGCATCAAGACCGGCTGGCAGGCCGGCCGCGGCCGGGCGGCCGAGGCGCTGCCCGAGTTCGAGGCGCTGCGCGATCGCGGCCGCGACATCAAGAACCACACGCTGCAGCATCTCGACCTCTATCTCGAGATGTTCGAGGCGAACCTCACCGCCGCCGGCGGCCAGCTCCATTTCGCCCGCGACGCCGCCGAGGCGCGCGCCACCGTCCTCGATCTCTGCCGCACCGCCGAGGCGCGCGCGGTCACCAAGTCGAAGAGCATGGTGGCCGAGGAGATCGGCATCAACGAGCATCTCGAGGCCAACGGCATCGAGCGCATCGAGACCGACCTCGGCGAGTACATCATCCAGCTGCGCAAGGAGCCGCCGAGCCACCTCGTCGGCCCCGCCGTGCACCTGACCAAGGACCAGGTCTCCGACCTCTTCGCCGCGCACCATGGCGGCCCGCGCATCGAGGACCCCGCGGCCCTCGTCGCCGAGGCCCGCCGCGTGCTGCGCGAGAAGTATTTCCAGGCCGATATCGGCATCACCGGCGCCAACTTCCTCGTCGCCGAGACCGGCACGATCGTCACCGTGACCAACGAGGGCAATGCCGAGCTGACCCAGGGCCTGCCGCGCACCCACATCGTCATCACCAGCCTCGAGAAGCTGGTGCCGACCATGGACGACGCCTTCACCCTGCTCCGCCTCCTCGCCCGCTCGGCCACGGGCCAGGAGTTCTCGGCCTACACCACGCTCGTCACCGGCCCGAGGCGCCCGGCCGACCTCGACGGGCCGGACCGGCTGCACGTCGTCCTCGTCGACAACGGCCGCACCAAGATGCTGGGCACCGCGCTTCAGGAAATGCTTCGCTGCATTCGCTGCGGCGCCTGCATGAACCATTGCCCGGTCTATCTCGCCGCCGGCGGCCACGCCTATGGCTGGGTCTATGTGGGGCCGATGGGCTCGGTCCTGACCCCGCAATTCGCCGGCATCGAGGCGACCCACACCCTGCCCAACGCCTCCACCTTCTGCGGCCGCTGCGAGGCCGTCTGCCCGGTCCGCATCCCGCTGCCGAAGCTGATGCGCCACTGGCGCGAGGTGCAGTTCGAGAAGCATCTCACCCCGCCGACCACCCGCTTCGGGCTTCAGGCCTGGGCGTTCCTGGCGCAGCGGCCGGCCCTCTACCGTGCCCTGACCCGCACCGCCGCCACCGTGCTAGGCCTCCTCGGCCGCGGCACCGGCCGCTTCCACCGCCTGCCGCTAGCCGGCGGCTGGACCGCGAGCCGCGACCTGCCGGCCCCTGCCGGCACGACCTTCATGGCCGCCTACGCCAAACAGGGTGGCCGGCCGCGATGAGCGATGCCCGCGAAGCCGTCCTGGCCCGCATCAAAAATGCCCTCGGCCGCTCACCCGAGGAGGACGTGCGCGCCCGGGAGCGGGTCGCCGCCTGGCCCGCGAAGGCGCCACCCGGCCGCATCCCGGCACGCGGCCAGCTGGCACCCGAGGCGCGCATCGAGCTCTTCACGAGCATGGCGACGCGCGTGCAGACCGAGGTCGAGCGGGTCACCGGCGCACCCGCGATCCCGGCCGCGGTCGGCCGCTATCTCCGCCGCCACAACCTGCCGCAGAAGCTCGTCATGGCGCCGGACCCGGCCCTCGACGAGGCGGACTGGGCGAGCCAGCCGCTGCTCCGCATCGGCCGCGGCACCGCCAGCGACGACGACGCCGTCGGGCTGACCCTGGCCGTGGCCGGCATCGCCGAGACCGGCACCGTGCTCCTCGCCTCCTCGGCGGCGCGGCCGACCCTCCTCGCCTACCTGCCCGAGACCTGCATCATCGTCCTGCCGACCGACCGGATCGTCGGCGCCTACGAGCAGGCCCTGGCTCTCTACCGCGAGGACGCCCCGGGCCTCCCCCGCTCGCTCAACTTCATCACCGGCCCGTCGCGCACCGGCGACATCGCCCAGAAGCTCGAGCTCGGCGCCCACGGGCCGAAGCGCCTCTTCGTCGTCCTGGTCGATCCGGGGAGCCCGGCCGGCCAGCCGGCGTGAGCCGCCAGCGCAGCCGCCAGCCCACGGCCGAGGAGCTGGCGCTCTGGCGGCACGTGACCCGCGACACCACGCCGATGGGCAAGGCGGGCCCCGCCGCCCCGCCAACGCCGCCCGAATCCCCGCCCGCGCCGGCGAGCCCGCAGCCTGCGCCGCCACGCCCCGTGGTGCCGGTCGGCCCGCCGCCCTTGCGGCCGCAGCCAACGACCCAGGGTATCGACCGCCGCACCCTGCAGCGGCTCGGCCGCGGCCTCTTCCCCATCGACGCGCGCCTCGACCTGCACGGCATGACCCAGGAGGAGGCGCATCGCCATCTCGGCTTCTTCCTGGCGCACCACCAGCGCCGGGGCTCGCGCTGCATCCTGGTCATCACCGGCATCGGCGAGCGCAGCACCGGCGGCATCCTGCGCACCATGACCCCGCGCTGGCTGGCCGAGCCGGCCAACGCCCAGCGGGTCATCGCCCATGCCCCGGCCCAGCGCCACCACGGCGGCGCCGGCGCCCTCTACGTCCTCCTGCGCCGGCTCCGCTAGGCGCGCCGCCGCTCCTCCGCTAGGCTGTCAGCGAGAAACGCATCGGGAGGATTGGCGAATGGTCGAGGGCGCTCCGCAGGCCCTGGCAGTCGAGGAATTGCGGCGGCGGGTCGAGCCGGCCCTCTTCGCCGGAACCGGCCGGGGCGATCTCGACGGGCTGATCGGCCACGAGCGGGCCAAGGAAGCGATCGAGCTCGCTCTGGCGCTGCCGATGGCCGGCGGCCATCTCTTCCTCATGGGCAATCGCGGCACCGGCCGCCGCCGGACGCTGGAGCGGGCGCTCGAGCGCGTCGCCGCCGGCCGGCCGCCCGGCCGCGACCTCTGCTATGTCAGCGATTTCCGCGACCCGCGCTGCCCGCACGCCCTGCTGCTCCGCCCCGGGCTCGGCCGGCGGCTCGCCGCCGACACGGAGCGCCTGGTCGAGGACCTCGCCGACGCGCTGAAGGCCGCCTTCCAGAACGAGGAGCACCGCACCCGCCGCCAGGTCATCGAGGAGGAGCTCAAGGAGCGGCAGGAGGAGGCCGTCGAGGCGGTCGAGAAGGAGGCTCGCGGCAAGGAGATCGCCCTGCTGCGCGCGCCCACCGGCTTCCTCTTCGCGCCCATCCGCGACGGCAGGGTGATCGAGCCCGACGCCTTCCAGCAGCTGCCGGAGGAGGAGCGCAAGGCGATCGCCCAGACGATCGAGGAGCTGCAGAAGCGCCTGCAGGCCGCCCTCGCCGCGGCACCGAGCTGGATGCAGGAAACCCGGGCGAAGCTGAGGGCCCTCAACGACGAGACCGCCGCCTCGGCGGTCCGCCACCCGATCGCCCGGCTGCGCGAGGCCTATGCCGGGGAGCCGACCATCACCGCCTATCTCGACGCCGTCGAGGCCGACGTGCGCGGCCATATCGGCGTCTTTCTGGGCTACGCGGAAGCCCAGGAGCAGCAGCCGCACTCGGCCAGCATCGAGGAGCTGCCGCCGCCGTTTCGCCGCTACCGCGTCAACCTCCTGATCGATCGCGACGGTGCCGGGCACGCCCCCGTCTGCTACGAGGACCAGCCGATCTTCGAGCGCCTGCTCGGGCGGATCGAGCAGCGGGCCGAGATGGGCACGCTGACCACCGATTTTTTGATGATCCGCCCGGGTGCCCTGCACTGCGCCAATGGCGGGTTCCTCTATCTCGACGCCCAGAAGCTGCTGCAGCGACCCCTGGCCTACGAAGGCCTCAAGCGCGCCTTGCTCGCCCGCGAGCTCCGGATCGAATCGCCTTTGGCCGCCATGGGCGTCCTCGCCACCCAGACGCTCGAGCCGGAGCCGGTGCCGCTCGACGTCAAGGTGGCGCTGATGGGCGACCGCCAGCTCTACTACCTCCTCAGCCAGCTCGACCCCGAGTTCCCCGACCTCTTCAAGATCGTCGCCGACTTCGACGACGAGATCGAGACCGCCGACGCGGGGCTCGAGGAGTTCGGCCGACAGGTTGCGGGGCTCGCCACCGCCCACGGCTTCCGCCCGCTCGAGCCCGCCGCCATCGCCGCCTGCCTCGAGGACGCCCTGCGCCGGGCCGGCGATGTCGAGCGGCTCTCGGCCGATATCGACAGCATCGTCGATCTGCTCCGCGAGGCCGACCATATCGCCGGCGTGGAAAGTGCCGGGGCCATCCACGCCGAGCATGTCCAGGCAGCCATCGGGGCGCGCGAGCGGCGCCTCGCCCGGCTGCGCGACCGCACGCTGGAGCGGATCGACGAGGGCACGGTCAGCATCGCTACCGATGGCGAGGCAGTGGGCGTCATCAACGGCCTCGCCGTCCTCCAGCTCGGCGGCTTCGCCTTCGGCCGGCCGAGCCGGATCACCGCGACGGTCCGCATGGGCGCCGGGCGGGTGGTCGACATCGAGCGCGAGGCCAAGCTCGGCGGCCCCCTGCACGCCAAGGGTGTCCTCATCCTCCAGGGCTACCTCGCCGCCACCTTCGCCCCGGACTTCCCGCTCGCCCTCTCGGCCTCCCTGGTCTTCGAGCAGTCCTATGGCGGGGTCGACGGCGACAGCGCCTCCTCGACCGAGCTCTACGCGCTGCTCTCGGCTTTGGCCGAGGCCCCCATCCGCCAGGGCCTCGCCGTCACCGGCTCGGTCAACCAGAAGGGCGAGGTCCAGGCGATAGGCGGGGTCAACGAGAAGATCGAGGGCTTCTTCGACGTCTGCGCGGCCCGCGGCCTGACAGGCCGGCAGGGTGTCCTGATCCCGGCCACCAACACCCGCCACCTGATGCTCGCCCCCCGTGTCCTCGAAGCCGTGGCGGCCGGTCGCTTCGCCATCTACCCGGTCCGGCGGATCGAGGAAGGGATCGCGCTTTTGACCGGCACCGAGGTCGGCAGCCGCGGCGCCGACGGGCGCTTCCCCGAAGGCTCGCTCTACGGCCGGATCGAGGCGCGCCTGCGCGCCTTCGCCGAGGCGCAGCGCCGCTTCGGCAAGGCCGGCGACAAGGACGAGAAGCCGGGCACGACGGAGGACGACGCGTGACCACGGCCACCTCCACCACCCTGACCACCGCGCGCACCGTCATCGTCATCCTCACGGGTGATGCCGACTGGCAGGAGCCCCTGGACCGCGCGGCCCGGCGCGCCGCCGCCACGGGCAAGGCACTGCGCGTCCTCCTGGCCGACGACGACGCGCTGGTCAGCGCCGCCGCCCTGGACTGCGTCAGGCTGGTCGCCTGGGGCGGCCTCGTCGGCGCCTTCGACCCCACGGCCGCGCGCCGCCTCGTGCGCGCCCGAAGGGCCCGGCTCCGTGGCGTGCTGCAGGGCCTCGCCGCCCGCCACGGCATCGCCGCCGAGCTCGCCGAGAGCGCCCCCGCCACCCATTGGGCCGGCTGCGCCGCGCTCACCTTCTTCGGCCGGCGCCGCCGCGGCACGCTCCTGGTCGTTCATGCCGGCACCGTCGACACGCTCGATGTGGCCGCGCGCCTCGCCCTGGAGCAGCACCAGGAGGTCCGCCTCCTCCTGGTCGGAGCCGGGTCGCCGGCCGAGGCGGCAACCGAGCTGCGCCGGCGCTTCGGCCATCTCCTGCGCCAGCCGCCCGAGGCGCTGGAAGAGGGCCACCCGCTCAGGCGCCCGTCGGGCACCACACGGGTGACGACGGTGGTGCTCGACCCCGCCTACCTGACCGCCCGGAACCTGACCCTCGAAGACCTCCTCGACGAGCTCCGCACCGTCATGGGCGAGGTCCGTGAAGCGACGACGCCTCAGGCACCGTCGCCGGCATAGGGGTTGCTCCGCCGCTCGACCCCGAAGCTCGAGCCCGGCCCGTGCCCGCAGATGAAGCTGATGTCGTCACCGAGCGGAAAGAGCTTGGTGCGGATGGCAGCGATCAGCGCGTCATGGTCGCCATACGGAAAATCGGTGCGGCCGATCGAGCCCTGGAAGAGGACATCGCCCACAATGGCGAAGCGCGCCTCGGCATCGACATAGACGAGGCTGCCGGGCGAATGGCCGGGGCAGTGATAGATGGCGAAGTCGCGCCCGGCGATGCGGGCGGTCCCGCCCTCGTCGAGCCATTCGTCGGGGGTGAACGGCTGGGCCTCGGGAATGCCATAGGCCGCCCCGTCCCGGGCCAGCGCCTCGAGCAGGAAGGCGTCCTTCTCGTGCGGCCCGCGCACCGGCACCGCGGCACCCTGCTTCTCGGCAACCAGCCGGTTCAGCGCCACCACGCCACCGGCATGGTCGAAATGCCCGTGGGTGAGGAGGATCTGCTCGACGATCAGGCCCTGGGTCTCCACCAGCTCCATGATGCGCGGCGCGTCGCCGCCCGGGTCGATGACGGTGGCCAGCTTCGCCTCGTCGTCCCAGAAGACGCTGCAATTCTGCATGAGCGGCGTCACCGGAACGATGGTTCCTTTGATCTGCGACAAGGGCTTCTCCGAAAGCTTCAAAAAACGATGACGTTGCGCAGGGCCCGCCCGCGCCGGGACGAGGCGATGGCGTCGTTGATCCCGGCCAGCGGGTAGCGGCCGGAGACCAGGGCGTCGAGCTCGAGGCGCCCCTGGCGATAGAGGCCCACGAGATACGGAATGTCGACGGCGATCCGGGCACTGCCCATCTTCGAGCCGAGCACCCGCTGCCCGCAAGCGGCGAGCGTCGTCGGGTCGAGATCGACCGTGACCCCCGAGGCCGGCATGCCGACGATGACGAGGCTGCCGCCCTTGCGCAGCAGGCCGAGCCCCTGCTCGATCGCCGCCTTGGCCCCGACCGCGACGAAGACGTAGTCCGCCCCGCGCCCACCGGTCAATGCGCGAACCGCCGGGCCCGGGTCATTCGCCAGCGGGTCGAGGGCGTCGGTCGCCCCGAAAGCGAGCGCCGCGTCGCGCTTCTCCGCCACCGGGTCGAGGGCGATGATCCGCTCCGCTCCGACGATCCGCGCCCCCTGCACGGTGTTCAACCCGACCCCGCCACAACCGATCACGACGACGCTGGCGCCGGGCGGCACGGCCGCCGTGTTGGTGACCGCCCCGACCCCGGTGATCACCCCGCAGGCGAGCAGCGACGCCACGTCGAGCGGGATGCCCGCATCGATCCGCACCACCTGCGACCGCTCGACCACCACCCGCTCGGCGAAGGCGCCCGTCCGCATCCCCTGGTGCAGCGCCACGCCGCCGGCATCCGCGAGAGGCGAGCGCGCATCCAGCGCAAAATCGGCCTCGCAGGCCACCAGCTCGCCCCGCGCGCAATAAAAGCACCCGCCACAGGCCCTGATCAGCGTCACCACCACATGATCGCCCGGCGCCAGACCCGCGACCCCCGGCCCGACGGCCGCCACCACCCCCGCCGCCTCGTGCCCGAAGACGGCCGGCAGCGCCCCGCCCCAGGCCCCGTCGATGAAATGAATGTCGCTGTGGCAGATCGCACAGGCCCCCAGCCGCACCTCGACCTCCCCCGGCCCCGGCGCCGCCAGCGTCACCTCCTCGACCACGAGCGGCGCGCCAAACGCCCGACAGACGGCAGCCAGCATGGGATTCACCTCGGCTTCAGGGCGCCGCACCTCTAGCAAAGCCGGCGCAGGAACGCGAAGCTTGCGTATTGCCGCGGTGCGTCGGCCAACACGCGGTCCGACCATCAATATCGAATATTCAGCCGGTCAGAGCACAACCTCGCGCACCGGCATGGGCACGCCCGGCTCGCCAAGCTCGAGATCGGCCAGCGGCGAGCATGTGAAAAGCTCGTGCAGGCTCGGCTCCCTCGCAAGGAATGTCGAATGGGCGATCGTCGAACTCTCCTCGGAACCAGACGGCGCCCGTCGCTCCTTTTCCGGCCCTTTCGACTTCCTACGCTCGTTCAAAGATCACCCTTCCGGTTCGTCCGTTCTCCAGTGCAAACGCCTCGCTCGCATCCTCGAGCCACACGAGGTCAATCCGCAGCAACGTCCGCGCCTCGTCCACTACGGCCGCGATCACGGCCCAGCGTCGGAAGTCGATCCCGGTTGCCGAGACGACAATGTCGATGTCCGAGCGCTCGTCCCAATCGCCGATCGCCCACGAACCAAAGAGGATCACCCGGCGCACCTCGGGAAACCTCTTGAGGATGGCGACGACCCGGCCCAGCCGTTGGTCGTTGGTCGCGGTTACCGTCATGCGCTAGAGCATGGCCGCAACCGCGGCGACTGGAAAGCCCGTTGTCGGGGAGCAGGCGGAGGAGTGACCGACATGCACATCCAGGACTGCGAGGTCTTCGTCGTCGGCAACCCGCCGCCCGGCTTCGGCGGCCGCTACTTCATCTTCGTCAAGCTCACCACCAATGACGGCATCGTCGGCTGGGGCGAGGTCTACTGCGCCACCTTCGGCCCGCATGTCGTGGCCGCCATGATCGAGGACACGGCGGCCCGCTTCGTCCTCGGCGCCGATCCCTCCTCGATCGAGACGGTCTGGCGCCGGGTCTACTCGGCCGGCTACGGCCAGCGCCCCGACATCACCCTCGTCGCCATCCTCTCGGCCTCGAGATGGCGATGTGGGACATCACCGGCAAGGCCGCGGGCAAGCCCGTCTGGGCGCTGACGGGTGGGCGGGTCCATGAGCGGCTGCGCGCCTACACCTATCTCTACCCGCGCCCCGGCGAGGGCGCGGATTTCTACCACGACGCCGACCGCTCGGCCGAGGCCGCCGCCACGGCCGTGGCCCAGGGCTTCACCGCCATCAAGTTCGATCCGGCCGGCGCCTATTCCGCCTTCGACCCGCGCCAGCCGTCGCGGATCCAGCTCGAGCGTTCCGAGCGCTTCTGCCGGCGGCTGCGCGACGCGGTCGGCGACCGGGCCGATCTCCTCTTCGGCACGCACGGCCAGTTCACCGCCTCCGGCGCCATCCGCATGGCGAAAAGGCTCGAGCCCTGCGATCCCCTCTGGTTCGAGGAGCCGACCCCGCCGGAACTGCCCGAGGAGATGGCGAAGGTTGCCCGCGCCACCTCGATCCCGATCGCCACGGGCGAGCGGCTCGCCACCAAGTACGAGCTCGCCCGCGTCCTCGCCCTCGGCGCCGCCTCGATCATCCAGGTCAATCTCGGCCGCTGCGGCGGGCTCCTCGAAGCCAAGAAGATCGCCGGCCTCGCCGAGGCCCACTACGCCCAGATCGCCCCGCACCTCTATTGCGGCCCGGTGGTGGGTGCCGCCAACATCCAGCTCGCCACCACCTGCCCGAACTTCCTGATCCTCGAGAGCATCCAGGACTGGGGCGGCTTCCACGGCGAGATCCTGGAAAAGCCGATCCGCTTCGAGGCCGGCTGGGTCGTCCCGCCGACCGAGCCCGGCCTCGGCGTCGCCGTCAACGAGGCCGTCGCCCGCGCCCATCCCTATACCGGGGACGAGCTCCATCTCGAGATGGCCGCCGACCCGGTGCTGGAATTCCCCTAACGCTCCGACAGGCCGTAGCGCTTGAGCAGGCGATAGGTGTTGCGCTCGCTGATGCCCAGGATCTCGGCGATCTTGGCGCGGTGGCCCTTGTGGCTCTCCACCAGTTGCGCGACGTACATGCGCTTGACCTCCTCCAGGGTCGGCTCCCCGTCGAGCAGATGCTCGCTGTCGCCGCTCCCGGCCGCCGCCCGATCCAGAGCGAGGTGGCGCGGCTGGATCTCCGGGGCGCTGCCCGAGACCAGGATGGCGCGCTCGACGATGTTGCGCAGCTCGCGGATATTGCCCGGCCACGGATAGTCGACGAGGCACTCGATGGCCGCCGCGCCGAAGTGCTTCTGCGTCTGGCGCAGGAAGTTGCGCTTCTCGAGGAAATGCTCGGCGATCAGAGGGATGTCGTCGCGACGGGCGCGCAGCGGCGGCACATGTATGACGAAGGCGGCCAGGCGATAATAGAGATCGCGGCGGAAGTGGCCTTCCTTGCTGATCTCGGCGAGGTCACGATTGCTGGCGGCGACGAACCGCGCGTCGGTCTTGTGATCGACCGTGCCGCCGACCCGGCGGAACCGGTTGGCCTCCAGCAGCCGCAGCATCTTGGGCTGCAGGGCGGCCGGCAGCTCGCCGATCTCGTCGAAGAACGCCGTGCCGTGCTCGGCGACCTCGATCAGCCCCTCCTTGCGCCGCTCGGCGCCGGTGAAGGCGCCCCGCTCGTGGCCGAACAGCTCGGACTCGAAGAGATTGCCCTGCAGGGTGGAGCAGTCGACGGCCACGAAGTTGTGGCTGGCGCGCGAGCTGAGCTGATGCAGGCTCTGGGCCACCAGCTCCTTGCCGACACCGCTCTCGCCCTGGATGAGGACCGTGCGATCGGTGTCGGCGACCGATTCCACCTGCCGCAGCACCTCCTGGAAAGCCGGGCTGCGGCCGATCATGATCTGGCCGATCGCCGGATGCAGCTGCGCCCGGCAGAACTCGTAGCTGCGCCGCAGCGACATCACCTGCAGCGCCCGGGTGATCGCCAGCTCCAGCTTGTCGGCATCGAGCGGCTTGGTGAGGTACTCGACGGCCCCCGTGCGCATCGCCCTGACGGCATCGTGGATGGTGCCGTAGGCGGTCAGCACGATGACCGGGCAATGCTCGGCCAGCTCCTCGATGCAGTCGAGACCTTCGGCGTCCGGCAGGCGCATGTCGAGCAGGGCCAGGGCCGGGCTGTGGCGGCGCAGCGCCTCCCGGGCCTCGCCCCAGCTATGGGCGCAGGCCGTGGCGAACCCGACGCGCGCCAGCGTGTCGACGATCAGCCGGGCGAGAGTCCGGTCGTCCTCGATCACCAGGATCGAGCGGTCGTTGCCCTGGAGCGCGTTCACGGGCGGGCCAGCGGCAGCCGCACGGTGAAGACGCTGCCCTCGCCGACCTCCGAGCGCACGCCGATCCGTCCGTCGTGGCTGGTTGCGATGTTGTGGCAGATGCTCAGGCCGAGCCCGGTGCCGGCATGGCCGTCACGGTCGGCGCGCCGGCTCCAGAACGGGTGGAAGATGCGCTCGAGATCGGCCTCGGGGATGCCCACGCCGTCGTCCTTGACGGCCAGCACGACCTCCCCCGCCTCGATCCGGCCGCTGATGGCCAGCCGGCCACCGCCGGGCATGGCATGGAAGGCGTTCTGCACGAGGTTCAGCACGAGCATGCGCATCTCACTGTCGCTGCCGACGATCCGCAGATTATCGGCGAGATCGAGCTCGATCGCCACATTGCGGCTTTCGGCCTCGCCCTGCAGGAGCGACACGACCTCGGCCACGAGCTGGTTCAGCTCGACCAGCGTCGGTGTCCGCGACTTGGGCATGCTGAGCTTCAGCAGCCGATAGGTGATCTCGATGCACTTCTCGATCTCCTCGTCGATCAGCGCCAGATAGTCGGTCTCGCCCGCGGTCGATCGCCCCGGCGTCGTCTGCAGCGAGCGCAGGGCGAGACGGATCGAGGTCAGCGGGTTGTAGATCTCGTGGGCGACCCCGGCCGCCAGCATGCCGAGCTCGGAGAGCTTGTGCTCGTGCGACAGCTGGACGTCCTTGCTCAGGTCGCGGATCGATCTGATGATCAGCAGCTCCGTTCGCCCATCGCGGCGGGTCTCGAACGCGGCGGCCGAGACCTCGACGAAGAGCTCGCTGCCGTCGGCCCGGACATGCCGGTGGCGACAGGTGAGCGAGGCGCCGCTCCTCGTCAGCTCCTGCAGCGGGCAGGTGACGAGCGGTGTCGGCACGGGCTGTCGCGACCATGGCTGGACCGGTAGCACGGCGCCCCGACCACTTGCAGGTCGCTCGATCCGTGCAGCTCCAGGAAGGCACGGTTGACCATTCGACCCCGAAGTCCGGGCCGATCACGCGGATCCCGTCCGGGATGGCATCGAGCAGCGCCTGCAGGAACCTCTCCCGCGAGGCCAGGACCTCCATGTAGCGCTCGATGTCGCCGGCCATGGCGTCGAAGCGACGGCCGAGCACGGCGATCTCGTCGCGCCCGGTCGACCCGACCCGCGCCGACAGCTCGCCCGCCCCGAGCCGCGCCCCGACGCTGCCGAGGCGGCCGAGCGGACGCAGCACCCAGGCCTCGAGCGCCAGCCAGACCCCGACCACGGCGAGGCCGGCGGCGACGAGGCCGAGGCCGCTCATCAGGAGCCCGGCCCGCAGCATCGACCCCTGCAGCCCGCCGGCCAGATAGTCCACGACCAGGATGCCGTTGACCGGGTTGGCGGCGATCGGTCCGTGGCAGCCCTGGCAGGGCTCGCGGTTGCGCACCGGCTGCACGCTGCGGATCATCTCGTCGCCATCGGCGCTCTGCACCACGGCGGTCATGGCGCGCGTCTCGCCGGGCGCCAGGGCGCAGCCGGGACAGAGCGCGCCGCCGGCCAGGTCGAGGACGCGGCCGAGATCCGCCTCGGACGAGGCGAAGCGCACCTCGCCGGAAGGCTCGAGGATCATCACCCGCTCGACGTCGCTCTGCGTCGCCAACCGTGCGACGACATCGCGCAGGCCGTCGATGTCCCGCTTGAGCATCGCGTTCTCGAGGGTCGCCTGGAGAAGCTGCGTCACCTGCGCCGCAGCGGTCTGGCGCTCGCTGACCAGCCGCTCGCGGTAGAGCGTGACGAGAAAGACCAGAAAGACCAGCGAGGCCGCAGCCAGCGCCGCCAGGAGCACGCCGGCGAGCTTGCGGCGGAGCGAGACGTCGAGCCAGCCGAGCAAGCCGCTGGCGATCCCGCTCATCGCTGGGCCCACAGCCGCATCAGGAGGCTGTCCGGCGGGATCGCCTCGGCGTCGATCGTGACCACGCTCGCCGTCCTTGGCAGGTCGGCGGCGAACAGCACGACCGGCAGCAGCACCGAAAACGGCCGCGGCGAGCCCAGGAAACCCGCGAGCCACGCCTGGCGCACGCTCGCCGCACGAGTGGCGAGCAGTGCCTCGACGTTCTGCAGCACGAGGCCGGCAGCACCGGCATGGTCGCCGATCGCCCGCTCGATCAGGTCGAGCGGCTGCAGGGCCGGATCGCCGCCACCGTCGCGCATGTAGTCCTTGCGAAAATCGACATGGACGAAGCCGAGCATCTCGGCTGCCGCCAACACCAGATCGGGGCGATAGGCCGGCAGCACGAAAGCCGTCGCCGCCGGCGCGGTCGTCGCCAGGTGGCGCTGCAACCCGCTCAGCCAGTGCCCCTCCGGCTGCGTGCCCGCGCTCACGCCAGCACCACGGGCCGCTTGCTGCGGACCCCTTCAGCCGGCAAATGGCACAGAGCACGTCGTCGTCCGGCGACGCCTCGGGTCGATGAAACGCCACCTTGCACGATGGGCAACAGCGTTCCCGCAAGCCGATCTCCACCCGTTTCGCGACCGCCCACTGGCGCACGCTGACCGCCTCGTCCTCGCAGACATCGACGCATAGATTGCAGCCGGTGCAATGCGACCCGTCGACCACGTAGGCGAGCCCCTCCCCACGCTCGCGGATGGCGAGGGCGTCGGTCGGGCACAGGCGCGCGCGCGTCGCAGCCGCTGCAGCTCGCCGGATCGATCTCGGGCACGAACACCTCGAGCAGGCCCTGGCGTGCCGGCGGCTCGTCGGGGGCGAGCCAGCGCGTCAGGAGGCGTCGCCGGCTGGTCCCTCGCGGGTGAGCCGGCTCGCTCGAGCGCAGGCGGTCGGCGAAGCCCTGCCGGCTCAGAAAGACCACCTCGAGGCCGGGATCGGCGCCCGCCGCCCACCACCGCTTCGCCACGGCCAGATGCTCGTCGAGCCGGGTGGTCGCCGCGCGCGGGCAGCCGTCGCAGGCGAGCCGACAGGCGTAGAGCCGGTCGACCCCCTGGCGGCGCAGGCCGACGAGCTGGCGCCAGCCGAGCATGTGCAGGCAGGGCAGCGTCCAGGCGCCGTCGGCCGCCGCCGCCGCCGGCTCGCAGATCGCCACGGCGAAGATGCCGCGCCGGTCCTCGCGGAGCTGCGGCTGCGCCGCCAGGCCGATCGCCTGCTGCGGGCAGGCCGCCTGGCAGTGCCCGCAGCCGTCGCAGCGCCCGGCATCGAGCGCCGGGCCCCGATCGAGCAGCGTCCAAGCCCCTTGCGGGCAACTGTCGACGCAGGCGCGGCAGCTCGCCAGTGGGCTCATGCCGCGCACGCAGCCGTCCATGTCGACCGTCGGCACCGACGGCATGATCACCACCCCGGCTGGGCGCCCGGCAGATAGGGCTGCGGCGACACGGGCGCTGCCGCCGCACGCTTCGGGTCGGCCTCGATCCGGCGGCGCGGCTCGCCGGTGACCTCGACGACCAGCAGGCGCAGCACCTCGGCATAGTCGACGGTGAGCTGGGCGAGACCGGCGAAATACGGGGTGCGGGCGCGCTGCACCACACGCTGGGCGAAATCCGGCAGCCAGCGCAACAGATGGCGGTCGAGGAAGCGGCCGATATCGAGGATGCTCGCCGGCGTGCCGCGCCGGGCCAGCTCGGCGAGGAAGCCGAGCTGCAGCACCAGGTGATCGTCCGAGCGCCGGCGCCAGTTCTCTGCCGCCAGGCCGTAATGCGCGTACCACTCGCGGACCTCGAACATCGGCTCCTGGCAGACCAGGTGCTCGCGGTCGAGCCAGGGCGATTCGGCGGGCGCCGCATGCAGCCCGTGGACGAGATAAATGTCGACGTAATCCGCCGCCAGCTCGTCGACCACCGCCCGATCGATCACCGCCGGCAGGTCGGCCAGCGCCAGGTCGAGCAGCCTGGCGCCGTCGGCCCCGCCCAGATGAAGGCCGAGCCAGCCCTGGATCGGGTGGCGCCGCAGGTCGTCGAGCAGGGCCGCCGTCGGCTCGCGATCGTGCAGCAGCGCCAGCATCCCGAGATCCTCGGCGACCTCGCTCCAGGGCACAGGGTTGGCGAGGCTCATCCTACCCCACCCTGCCCTTGGAATGCGGCACGAACACGATCGACGGCCGGGTCAGCTCGGGATCGGCCATGGTCTTGACCTGACCCACGATCTCGTCGGCGGCGCCGCGCGCCTTGGTCTCGTAGGTGCCCGCGCGCAGCTGGTCGATCGGGCCGATGTCGAGCACGCGCATCATGCACGCCATGACACAGTAGGGCTTGCGGCCGGCCTCCAGCTCGTCGATGCACATGTTGCACTTCTTGACGGTCTCGCCTCGGGGTCCCATTGCGGGGCGCCGTAGGGGCAGGCCGCCTCGCAGCGGCGGCAGCCGATGCAGAGCGTGCTGTCGATGTCGACCACGCCGTTGTCCGCCCGCTTCCAGATGGCGCCGGTCGGACAGGCCGGCAGGCAGGCCGGCTCGGCGCAATGGTTGCAGGACATGTTGACCTTGTAGGCATAGACCTCGGGATAGGTGCCACCCTCGATGTACTGCACCCGCCTGAAGCGCGGGCCGGGCGGCAGGCCGTTCTTGTCCTTGCAGGCGATCTCGCAGGCCCGGCAGCCGATGCAGTCGACATTGTTGTGGATGAAGCCGAGCTGCACCTCGGGCACCACGGGCACATAGGTTCCCCGCTTCTTCCTCGCCGCCGCTTCCTTGACCTTGGCCTTGTCGACAGTGCTAGCCATTGCTGTGCTCCTCGCCTCAAAGATCACGTCGGAAGACGTGGCTGCGCGACGTGGCGAGGACGTCCCAGCCTGGCTTGTGCTCGAGCTCGGTCTTGCGGATATCGACCAGCACGGTGTTGTAGGCGAAGGCCCCGGCGGGGCTAGGCTCGTCGAGCGTCAGGAAGTCCGGGTTGCCGGCACGGTCGATGCCGTTCGCATCGAGGTCCATCCAGGCGCCCTCGAACAGCACCGCGACCCCCGGCATGCACCGCTCGGTGACATAGACCGGCACGATGCACCGCCCGCGATCGTTGAACACCTCGACCACGTCGCCGGTCCGCAGGCCCAGACGCTCGGCATCCCGGGTCGCGACGGTGAGCTCCTTGCTCGAAGGTCTCCCGCAGCCAGGGGATGTTGTTGAAGATCGAGTGGGTCCGCCAGCGCGGGTGCGGGCTGATCAGATGGAAGGGGAAGCGCTCGGTCTTCGGGCTGTTGAGCCATTCCCAGGGCTCGATCCATTTCGGGATGGCCGGGATCTCGTAGCCGTACTGGGTCCGCGTCCAGTCGGTGGTCTGGCCGAGCGTGGTCGAGAAGATCTCGATCCGGCCGGACGGCGTCGGGAACGGCACGCCCTGCTCGATCTGCTGGCGAAAGGCGACATGCGGCTCGTTCAGCACGAACTTGTAGATGCCGCGCCGCTTGAACTCGTCCCAGGTGATGTCGGCGTGCTGGTGCGGCACCACCCGGTAGTCCCACCATTCGCGCAGATAGGCCTCGTCGACCTCGGTCGGATCGTCGAAATAGGCCCGCGTCGCCTTGGGATTGTAGCGCTCGCCGAAGCCGAGCCGATAGCCGAGCTCGGTGAAGACCTGGAAATCGGTCTTGCTCTCGCCCAGCGGCTGGATGACCACCGGGCGGTGGATGTAATAGTGGCCCTTGCGGTCAGGGCAGCGCCACGTCGTGGCGCTCGAAGTGGGTGGCGATCGGCAGGAGGTAGTCCGCCCAGAGGCCCGACGGCGTGATGGTCGAATCCATGCACACCACCAGATCGAGCTTCTTGATCGCCTGGATCTCCTTGTTGATGTTGGTGAGCTGGTTGAACCAGTCCGAGCCCTGCCAGAAGATGCCGCGGATATTGGGCACCACCCCGTCGAACTGATGCTGCGCGGCCACAGGCCCACCTCCTCGCGGCGGAGGTTGGGATAGTTCAGGACGCAATGCGCCCAGCGGTCCGACTTGATCGAGGCGTACCAGATATTGGCGTACTCGTCGTGCGGATAGGCGACGCCTTCCGCGTGCCAGGCCTTGCCGACACCCTCGGCACAGCCGCCGAGAATGCCGATATTGCCGGTCATCGCCTGCAGCGCCGCCGCCATGCGGTTGTACTGCTCGCCATAGGCGTTGCGGCCCGGCGCCCAGCTCGCCTTGAGCGCCGCCGGCTTGGTGGTCGCATACATGTGGGCCAGCTTCTCGATGTCGGCGGGCTCACGCCGCAGATCTCCGCCGCCCATTGCGGGGTCTTGGGCTGGCCGTCGGAGATCCCGAGAATGTAGTCCCGAAAGCTCTCCCGCCCCTGCGCCCATTGCGGCATGGTGCCGGGATCCATGCCCTGCACGAAACGGTCGATGAAGCCCTGGTCCTGCAGGTTGTTGGTGAAGATGTAGTGCGCCATGCCGGCCATCATCGCGGCATCGGTGTTGGGCCGGATCGGGATCCACCAGGCATCGTAGGAGGCGGCGGAATCGGTGTACTGCGGATCGACGCAGACGAACTTGCAGCCGCGCTGCTTGGCCAGCCGCATGAAATAGAACGTGTTGCCGCCGTGGAAGGTGTAGGCCGGGTTCCAGCCCCACATGATGATCAGCTTGCAGTGCGCGAAAGCGTCGTCCTCGTTGCCGTCCTCGATGGTGCCGAACGTGGTGCGCGAGCTGAACGTCGTGCCCTGGTAGGACGGCACCGACCAGGAGCTGGTGCGGCAGCCGAACATGCCGAGGAACCGGCCGAGCAGGCCCTCGATCTGGTCCGACTTGTGCAGAACACCGTAGGAGGCGCCGGCATAGCTCTGGTCGAGCAGCGCCTGCGGCCCGTAATTGTCGCGCAGATAGACCATCTTCTCGGCGATCTGGCTCAGCACCTCGTCCCAGGAGGCACGCCGGAACTTGCCCTCGCCGCGCTCGCCGACGCGGATCATCGGATAGAGCAGACGCTCCGGCGAGTAGAGCCGCAGCCGGTACGAGCGGCCGCGCAGGCAGGCCCGGACCTGCGGCTTCTCCTCGGTGTCGGTGCCCCAGGCATCGCCCTGGTAGCTGCCGTTGTCGGTTGACAGGCGGACGATGACGTCACCCTTCTTGTGCGCCACCAGCATGTGCCGCGAGCCGCAATTGTGCGCGCAGCTCGTGACCACGGTCTCCAGCTCGTCGTCGGTCGGATAGGGCTGGAAAGGGAACGCTCGGGCTTCCTGCGGCAGCGCGGCCTGCACCAGGCCCCCGGCGACACCGGCCACGGCGCTCGACTGCAGGAACCGCCGCCGGTCGAGATTGAAGTGGCTGGTGCGGTCGATCTGTCCCGTCATGTTCTGGGCCGCTTTCATTTCGTGGTGAGGCGATAGCGCGGATCGGATTCGGTCGGCCGGTCGAGCGCCCATTCCGGCGTCTCCTCGGGCATGTCCGGCCAGGCGTGCCGCGGGTAGGGGTAGGAGATCCGGAACCAGCTTCGGCCGCCGTGGCAACCGTAGCATGCATCCGAGCTTTCCTGCGCCAGGCTTTCGATGTTCTCCGCGTGGAGATAGGTGACCTGGTGGCGGTTGGTCCGGAAGAGCTCCCCATGACAGGTCAGGCAACCGTTCTCGGTCGGCTCGAACTCGAAATCGGCGCGGATCTCGTGCCACGGCCCGGGCAGGCCCATGACCTCCGCCGGGAAGCTGCCATGGTAGCGCAGGCAGGTGTCGGACGGGTTCACCATCTTGCGCAGGGTGAACGCCGGCAGGTCGGACTGCGGGCCGGCGACGGCGAGCTGGGTGAGGCCCGGCTTGATCGGCGTCTGGGCCGCCTCCTCGCGCGGATCGAGGCCCTGGTGGCAGAAGCTGCAGCTCAGGTCCATCACGGCCGTGGCGAACGGCGTCGTCAGGTGCCGCTGATGAAAGGTCTGCTGCTCGCCCTCGTAGGTGTCGAGCGTCTGGTACCAGGCCAGCGCCTCGTCGGCACCGACCCCGGCCGGCGTCACCGCGCGGACGTCGCGCTCCAGGATCTCCTGGTGGCAGACGAGGCATTCCGCGTTGCTCGCGTTCTGCGCCGCCGGCGCGAAGTGCAGCGGATCCCAACGCGCCTGCAGATAGGTTGCATCCGCCGCCCGTGCCTCCACCGCGGCGACGGCCGCGGCCGCCGCTTCGGCGACCGCTTGCGCCTCGCGCTCGAGCTCGAGCTTGCGGAAGGCTTCCTCTGCGGCCCGGACCGCGATGTCGCGGGTCGCCCGATCGGCGGCGTCCTGGCCGATCTGCGCCGCGCTCGCCACGGCATCGAGCGCCTGGGCCGCCGCCTGCTGGGCCTGCTCGGCGGCAGTCCGCGCCTCGCTCAGGGCCGGCTGCACAGCCTCTATGGCCACCTCTGCGGCTTCCTGACGCGCTGCCCGCTCGGCCTCGGCAACCTCCCAGTGACCGATCATCCGAACCATGAACAGGACGAAAGCCATCACGAATAGTGCGCTGCCAAAGACGAGCCATGCCGCGCCACGGTTCATGAACAACTCCCTTGCTTCGATGCATCTCGGCCAGCGGGCCGGACGGCAACGTCACGACAGCGAAATAGAAACAAGGGCATCCGGCGGGCGATAGCCGGCCCGCCGGACGACCCCTCCTGGTTAGTTCGACTTCATGCCGTCCATGCCCGACATGCCACCCATGCCGCCCCGACATGCCACCCGCCGTCCATGCCCGACATGCCGCCCATGCCGTCCATGCCCGACATGCCGCCCATGCCGGACATGCCACCCATGCCGGACATGCCACCCATGCCCGACATGCCGCTCATGCCGGTCGGCAGCCGGCATAGGTCCACTGGGTGCAGGTCCACCCTCCGGGCCCGAAGCCACCCATGCCCGACATGCCACCCATGCCGGACATGCCGCCCATGCCCGACATGCCGCCCATGCCCGACATGCCACCCATGCCCGACATGCCACCCATGCCACCCATGCCCGACATGCCACCCATGCCCGACATGCCGCCCATGCCCGACATGCCACCCATGCCCGACATGCCGCCCATGCCGTCCATGCCCGACATGCCACCCATGCCCGACATGCCGCCCATGCCGTCCATGCCGGACATGCCGCCCATGCCGGACATGCCGGACATGCCACCCATGCCGGACATGCCGCCCATGCCCGACATGCCGCCCATGCCCGACATGCCGCCCATGCCGCCCATGCCGCCCATGCCCGACATGCCGCCCATGCCACCCATGCCCGACATGCCACCCATGCCCGACATGCCGCCCATGCCGGTCGAGGTCCACTGCGTGCAGACCCACTGGCCGATGCTGTTGCCGCCCATGCCGGACATGCCGCCCATGCCGCCCATGCCGGACATGCCACCCATGCCACCCATGCCCGACATGCCGCCCATACCCTGTGCGGATGTGGCGACCGGCAGAGCCAACAGCGCGGCCGTGCACAGCGCCGCCAGCGTCAGATTCCGCTCTTTCTTGCTCGACATCCAACTTTTCCCTGTGACATTGGCCCGCGAATCGTCGGGAGTTCTTGAGGGCCGGTTCACGATGCGGATGCTCCCCCCATCCGACCGTTCGGCTGCTCGCCGAACGAGCTCGGGCCGGCCGGAACGGCTCACCCTGCCGTTCCGACAGGCCATTGTTCGCCTTATCCGGAAGGTGTCCCCTCGCTGCCGTGGAGGCCTCGAATGTCGTATCGCCCGGTCGCATTCGGATGATTGAAGGGCGTGAACCACGCACCCTGGTCCTGCAGGAACTCCAGGCCGCCGGGGATCGGCTCGCTGATGCCTCGCAAGGCCCGCTCCATCCAGCCCTCGGGCGGATCGAATTGCTCGATCGTCGGCGCCCCTTCCGGCCGTGCCGAAGGCGCCGTCCCGCGATCGGCAAGGCGACCGCCAGCGGCGCGACCACGACCGGCCCCACCAGACCCAAGCTCAGTGCCCCCAGGAAGCGCATGCTGCCCACCCGACTCGTTGTTTCACGTCGAGAGCCAAGCAAGCACCGTGCCAGCTCTCGATTTCTTGATAACTATCTACTTTATCGAGAAAAATTCCTCGACGCTGGCCGGTGTGTGCCGAAGGGCATTCATGACGGAATGTCAGGAGCGCCGGGGCCGTCGATGGCCAACCTCTTGGAACCACGGCGCAAATCGACCATCCTGACAAAATGGCAGGCCATGACAAAATGGCAGAGCCTGCCAGGATGTCAGGTCCCACCGCTCGCGACCGGTCGCGATCCCGTGAGGAAATCACGCCGGCGAGACAAATCCGTTGCGAGCTGCTAACCGTATCCGGAATATCACCAATCAGCGGATGGTTGCGCCGTGCTCCTGCCCTCGCGTCGGCCACGTTGGAAGCTCGCGGAGAGCCTCGTCACCGACGAGCGTCCTGCCCTTCGGCCGGCGTCGGCTGATCGGCGGCATGGCGGCCGCCGCCGGCCTCGCCGTCGCGGGTTGCAAGGAAGAGGCGTCGCAAGCCGTCGCCGCGACCGAGGCGGCCGCACCGGCCGACCCTTCGGCCGCGCTCTATCCGGCGGCGCGCAATGCCGCGTTCGACCTGCCCGAGCCATGGACGCCCGAGCGGCTCGCCGCCGGCTACAACAACTTCATCGAGTTCGGCTCGCACAAGAACATCCAGCGCGCCGCCGAGGCCTTGCCGACCCGGCCCTGGACCGTGACGGTGGACGGCCTGGTCGCCGAGCCCATGACCATCGACATCGACGACCTCCTGCGGCGCATGCCGCTCGAGGAACGGGTCTACCGGCATCGCTGCGTCGAGACCTGGGCGATGATCGTGCCCTGGAGCGGCTTCGCGCTGCGCCATCTGCTCGACCTCGCCGAGCCGCTGGCGAGCGCTCGCTACGTGCTGTTCCAGACGTTCGAGGATTCCGCCGTGGCCCCGGCCAGCGGGCCTTCTGGTATCCCGGCCCTACACCGAGGCGGTCACCCTCGCCGAGGCCGGCAACGACCTAGCCTTCATGGTCACCGGGCTCTACGGCAAGCCGCTGCCCGCGCAGAACGGCGCGCCGCTGCGCTTGGCCCTGCCCTGGAAGTACGGCTACAAGAGCATCAAGTCGATCGAGCGAATCAGCCTCGTCGAGGAGCGGCCCGACACGTTCTGGAACGTGGTGGACGGCAACGAGTACGGCTTCTGGGCCAACGTCAACCCGGCCGTGCCGCACCCGCGCTGGAGCCAGGCCACCGAGCGCCTGCTCGGCACGCAGGAGGACGTCCCGACCCTCCTCTTCAACGGCTATGCCGAGGAGGTGGCGGGCCTCTATCCCAACCTGATGGACAAGAGCCTGTATCGCTGATCCGGCTCGCGAGGGCGTGCCGCGCGTCTGCCGCCTTCGCTCCCGTCAGCCGTCCCGCCTCAGGACGAGCAGCCCGTAGGCCTCGAGCGAGCGGAGCCGGGCCGGCTCGAGGTTTCGGCCGCCCCAGAGGTCGAGAAAGGGCCCGGGGCCGAGCCCGCCCGCCTCGATGTCGACCTCGTGCTCGCAGAGGTTGGCGACGACCGTCAGGCTGCGCCCCTGGGCCCGCTTGCGATAGGCGAGCGTGTAGCGCGGGTCGAGCTCGAGCAGCTCGACCGGCCCCACCGCCAGCGCCGGCTCGGAGCGCCTGAGTTCCTTCAGCCGCACCAGCGCTTCCAGCACCCGCCCCGCCGGCGTCGCCGGCTCGGCGAGCGCCCGCTGCAGCCGTGCGTCGTCGAAGAAAGGCCGGTGCACCCAGCGATTGTCGGCGGCCTCGGCCGGCCGGCTCGTGTAGGTCGGATCGTTGGGCTGCGCGATCTCGTCGCCGAGATAGAGGAGCGGGATGCCGCCCATGGTGTAGACCAGCCCGTGCAGCAGCACGATCCGGCGCACCGCATGCTCGAGCAGCGTCGCGTCGCCCAGCTCCTCGGCCTGCTCGAGCCCGGCCAGCGCCGCGCAGGTGCCCGAGACCCGGCAGTCGCCCGTGCGCGGGTTCTCCTGGAACGGCAGCCCGCGGGCGAAGCTGCCGGGGAAGCGCCCGGTGTAGAAGGCGTTGAGGAAGCGGCGATGATCCTCGGGGGCGATGCCGAGCTCCGTCATGTCCTCGTCGGCCATGCCCCAGCCGATATCGTCGTGGCAGCGGAGATAGTTGACCCAGGCTGTCCCCTCGGCCGTGCGGAGCCGCCGCGCCAGCACGTCGCGCAGATGCCGCGTGTCGCGGGTCGCCAGCGCGTCCCAGAGCGAGCACATGAGGAGCGGGTTGTAGGAGAGCCGGCACTCGTCGACGCGCACGTAGCGGGCGACCTCGTCGGGATGGACGATGGCCTCGGACTTGAAGACCAGCGAGGGTGCCGCGATCGCCGCGGCCGCATTGAAGGCGCGGACCACCAGATGCGCCTCGGGCAGGTTCTCGCAAGGGGTCCCGGCCTTCTTCCAGAGAAACGGCACGGCATCCAGCCGGAGCACGTCGACCCCCTGGTTGGCGAGGAAGAGCATCTCGCCCAGGATCGCCCGGAGCACCTCGGGGTTGGTGTAGTTCAGGTCCCACTGGAAGGGATAGAACGTGCTCCAGACCCACTTCCCCCCGGCCACGTCGTCCCGCCAGACGAAGGCGTCGCCGCCGCGATCGGGAAAGATCTGCCGCAGGCTCCGGGCGAAGGGCTCGACCTCGCCACGCTCGTCGAACATCCAGTAGAAGGCCTGCATCGCCGGGTCGCCGGCCTTGGCCGCTTCGGCCCAGGCATGGTCGTCGGCCGTGTGGTTCAGGACGAAGTCGAGCACCAGCGCCATGCCCCGGTCGTGCAGCGCGGCGGCGAGATCGGCGAGCTGCGCCATGCTGCCCAGCCGGGGCGCCACCTCGCGAGAGCTCGAGACCGCGTAGCCGCCGTCATTGGGCCCGTCCGGCACGGCGAAGAGCGGCATCAGGTGCAGGTAGGTGACCCCCAGATGCTCCAGATGCGGCAGCCGGTCGAAGAGGCCGACGATGCTCCCGGCGAAGCGGTCGACATAGCCCATGGCCCCGACCTGCCGGCTCTCGCGGATCCAGTCGGGCCGGCGCTCCCTGTCCCGGGCCGCCAGCCGCTCCGGCCGCGCGAGCGCTGCCTCCAGCGCCGTCCGCAGCACCGCCTCGAGCTGCCAGGCGAAGTCCCAGCGGTGCCCGTAGAGCGCGGAAAGCGCCGCGAAGAGCTGCTCGAAGACGGCCTCGAGCCGCGCCTCGAGCGCCGGCCGCCCGGGGCCCGCCTGCTCCAGGAGCGGCGCCAGCCGGCGGCGCAGCTCGTCGAGCGCGCGTGCCGGGTCGCCCTCCATCACGCCCCCTCGGCCGGTGCTTGCAATGTGTCGGGATGATCGATCAGCATGGCGTCACCCTGGTCGGCCCACGCCTGCCCGGACCGGAGTCCCGGCCCCGGCTCAACCTCGCCCTGGAGAGTTTCGGTCATTGCCCATAGCCCCGCAGCCACGTCCACCCGTCAGTCATATCGCGTGAACCGGCTCGCCACCAATCCCGGCCGGCCCGAGGCGACGAGCCCGGCCCGCCGCCTCTGCCCCGGCCACCCCTGGCCGCTCGGCGCCACGGCGACCGAGGGCGGGGTCAACTTCGCCCTCTTCTCCGCCCATGCCACGACGGTCGAGCTCTGCCTCTTCGACCCGACCGGCCGCATCGAGCAGGCCCGGCTGACCCTGCCGGAATGGACCGACGAGGTCTGGCACGGCTTCCTGCCCGATGCCGGCCCCGGCCTCGTCTATGGCTACCGCGCCCACGGGCCCGATGACCCGGCGGCCGGCCATCGCTTCGACCCGGCGAAGCTCCTGCTCGACCCCTACGCCCGCCACGCCGTTGGCGCCTTCGACCGGGCCGCCCTCCGCCCCGGCGGCGCCGCTTGTCGCTTCGGCGCCGAGACGGCACCCCACGTCGCCAAGGCGATCGTCGCCTGGCCCGACGAGCCGATCCCCGGCGCGTGGTCCCGACCCGCAACGGTCGACCGGAACACTGATCTACGAGGCCCACGTCAAGGGCCTGACCCGCCTGCACGAGGGGGTTCCGGCCGACCGCCGCGGCACCTACGCCGCCCTCGCCGACCCGCGTGTCGTCGAGCACCTGCAGCGCCTGGGCGTCACCGCCCTCGAGCTCCTGCCGGTCCAGGCCTTCGTCGACGAGCCGCATCTGATCGAGAAGGGCCTGACCAACTACTGGGGCTACAACCCGATCAACTGGTTCATGGTCGAGCCCCGCTATGCCACCACCGCCGATCCGCTGGGCGAGCTCCGCGAGGCGGTGGCCAGCCTACGCGGCCGGCATCGAGGTCCTGCTCGACGTCGTCTACAACCACACTGGCGAGGGCGACGGCCTCGGCCCCTGCCTCGCTTTTCGCGGCCTCGACAACGCCAGCTACTACCGTCTCGATGCCGAGGCGGCCGACGGCTACGCCAACCTCACGGGCTGCGGCAACACCGTCGACGCCAGCCACCCGCGCGTGCTCCAGCTCATCATGGATCCCTGCGCTACTGGGTCGAGGTGGTGGGCATCGACGGGTTCCGCTTCGATCTCGCCGCCACGCTCGGGCGCGAGCCCATGGGCTTCGACCAGGGTGCGGGCTTCTTCGACTGCCTGAAGCAGGACCCGGTGCTCGCCCATGTGCGCATGATCGCCGAGCCCTGGGACATCGGCCCCGAGGGCTACCGCATGGGCGGCTTCGGCCCCGGCTGGTCGGAATGGAACGACCGCTACCGCGACGTGGTGCGCGGCTTCTGGCGGGGCGACGAGGGCCTCCTGCCCGAGCTCGCCGCCCGCCTCCTGGGCTCGGCCGACCTCTTCGAGCACCAGGGCCGGCGCCCCTGGTCCTCGATCAACTTCGTCGCCGCCCATGACGGCTTCACCATGGCCGACCTCGTCGCCTACGCGGAGAAGCACAACGAGGCCAATCTCGAGGCGAATGGCGACGGCCACGGCCACAATCTCCTGGAACAACGGCGTCGAGGGGCCGAGCGACGACCCCGCCGTCCTGGCCGCCCGTGGCCGCGACCTCCGTCAGGAACCTGCTCGCCACCCTCTTCCTCGGCCAGGGCACGGTGATGCTCGCCATGGGCGACGAGCTGGGCCGCACGCAGCAGGGCAACAACAACGCCTACTGCCAGGACAACGCGCTCTCCTGGCTCGACTGGGCCACCGCCGACACCGACCTCATCGCCTTCACGGCCGAGCTCGCGGCGATCCGCCGGGCACACCCCGTGCTGCGCCGCCGCCACTTCCTCCACGGCAGCGTCGCCGCCGCCGACGGCACGCCGGACGTGCAGTGGCTGAAGCCCGACGGCACGGCGCTGGAGCCCGACGACTGGCACGACCCCGCGGCACGCGCCATCCTCCTGGCGCTGGCCGGCGACGCGCCGACCGAGATCGACGATGACGGCCACCCAAGCGTCCTGGACGCCCGCTTCGTCCTGGCGCTCAATGCCGGCCGCGAAGACCAGGAGCTGCACCTGCCGCCGGGCGACTGGTCAGTCCGCCTCGACACCAGCGGCAGGCGAGCACCCAGTCGCTGCCGGCCCGTTCCGTGGTGCTCTACCAGCGGAAGCGCTGGCCGATGATCGCCGTGATCTTCGAGCTCTGGCCGAAGCGGGCAACGGGACGCTATTTCGAGCTCGCCGCCGAGCTGCGTCCTATCGAGGCAGATCGACGGCTTCATCTCGGTCGAACGCTTCGAGTGTGAGCGAGCCCGGCAAGTTCGTCTCGCTCTCCTTCTGGCGCGACGAGGCCGCCGTCGCCGCCTGGCGCAGCCTCGCCGAGCACCGCCTGGCGCAGGCCCGGGGCCGCGGCCAGATCTTCGCCGACTACCGCCTCAGGGTCGCCGAGGTCGGCGCGACTACGGCTGACCGGATCGCGCGGAAGCCCGGCCGACAGCCGCGCCCGCCACGGGTAGGACGTCTCAGGCGGCATCCTCGAAGAGCCGGTCAGCCCTCGCGTCGCCAGACGACGCTGCCGAGACGCCTTGCCCCGTCGGTGCGGCTCACCAGCCGCAACGCACCCGCCTGCCAGGGCGGCGGCGTGCCGGCGGCGAGCCGGACCCAGGCGCCGGCGCGAGGTCGACCAGCTCGGCCGCCCGGCCGTCCAGCGTGCAGACCTCGTCGAGCGGCCGCCGCGCCGCCCGCCGCTTCTCGTGCCGCAACCCGCGGCGTCGGATGCAGGGCCCCCTCTGTCGTCGCACAGGTTCAGGGGCCAGTAGGGCGAGCGGCCGGACGGCAGCCGCGCCTGCCGCCACGGCCCGGGCCGACGCCGTCCAGTGCAGCACCTCGGTCGGCGCTATCGGGCCACGCCCCCGAGCCCGCCGCTGCTCGTTGCCGATCGGCCGCGCACCTCCCCTGGTGAACCCGGGGATGCGGTCCGCGAGGCGCCAGCCGGTGGTGTAGGATTCGTGCAGGGATGCCAGGTGATCGGGCCTGAGCTGCCGCTCGACATAATCCTCGCGCAGCACCAGCCCGAGCGAGCGGGCGACGTCCAGCATCCAGTCGAGCGTCACGTCGGCATAGGCCTTCTCGTCGTAGCCGCCGCCCACGTCGGAATGCACGCCCGGGAACCAGGCCTGGACGACCCGCTGCGGCACCATCCGGCCGTCGCAGGCCCGGGCCTCGCCCGGCTCGCCGGTCCAGAGCGTCGGCTGGAAAGACCCCCGCCGCTCGTCGATCGCCAAGGCCTGGTAGGCGTTCTCGATCAGGCTCGAGAGCTCCGTGTCGTGGAACTGCACGGACCGCCACTGGGTCAGCGCCTTGAGCCAGGGCAGCGGCACGCCCAGCGCCCCCACCGTGTCGAACACGCCGAGCAGCCGCACGCTCAGGCGCCTTCTCCTTCGTGTGCAGATGGAGGTCGTCCCTGATCCGGCCGAAGCGGCTGGCGCACCCGCTTCGCCTTCGGCAGGCGATAATACTCGAAGGCGTCGTCCAGAAGGCCGAGATCGCGATGCCGCAGCAGGCCGGCAACACCGAGGAAGCCGCAGAGCGAGCGCGCCGTGTAGGCGCCGCGCGAGAAGCCGAAGCACCAGATCTCGTCGCCCTCGGCATAGGATTCGGCGAGGAAGCGATACGCCTCCTTGAGATTGCGCGAAGGCCGGCGAGCATGCCGCCGGTCAGCCGGTTGCCCCGCTCGGTGCCGACCCCGGCATCGTAATAGACCCACTGCGGAATCTCGCTGCGGTCCGCCAGCACCTCGCGCGAGGCGATGGCGTTCTTCAGCCGCCAGATATTGGTGCGCGTGACCGGCTCGTTCCAGGTGCCGTCACAGCACACCACAAGCCGCTTCCTGCCCATGTCCGGCCTCCCCCGAAGGCTGCGTTTCCTTGGGCCGAACTAGGGGCGAGAGGGCGGTTCAAGTCAAGGTTGCGTCAACCTGCGTCTGGCAATCGCTCGCGGAGAAACAGCTACTCCTTCACGGCACCCGTCAGGCTCGAGACGTAGTACTCGACGAAGAACGAGTAGAAGATCGCCACCGGCACCGAGCCCAGGAGCGCGCCGGCCATCAGCGAGCCCCAGTGGTAGACGTCGCCCTCGACGAGCTGGGTGAGCACCGCCACCGGCACGGTCTTGTTCTCGGCCGACTGGATGAAGGCGAGCGCGTAGATGAACTCGTTCCAGGAGAGCGTGAAGGCGAAGATGCCGGCCGAGATCAGGCCGGGCACGGCGAGCGGCAGGGTGATCCTGATCAGGATCTGCAGCCGCGAGGCGCCGTCGATGAGCGCGCATTCCTCGAGCTCGTAGGGGATCGACTTGAAGTAGCCGATGAGCAGCCAGGTGCAGAACGGGATGAGGAAGGTCGGGTAGGTCAGGATCAGCGCCAGCGGGCTGTCGAAGAGCCCGAACTGGAAGACCATGGTGGCGAGCGGGATGAAGAGGATCGAGGGCGGCACCAGGTAGGCGAGGTAGATCGAGAGCCCGACCCACTGCGAGCCCCGAAAGCGCAGGCGCTGGATGGCATAGGCGGCCAGCACGCTGGCGAAGACCGAGAGGATGGTCGAGACCACGGCCACGGTCATGGTCGTCATCAGCCACGTCGGGTAGTCGGTCTCGAACAGGAGCTTGTTGATGTTGGCGAGCGTCGGCGAGCTCACCCAGAACGGGTTGAAGTCCTTGTAGTTGTAGAGCTCCTCGTTCGATTTGAACGTGGTGATCGTCATCCAGTAGAACGGGAAGAGCAGGACGATCATGAAGAGCACGAGCGGCGTGTAGATCGTCAGGATGCGCCGCGGCAGCGATTCCCAGCTGATCGCCCCCTGGCGCTCGCCGGTGTTGGCCGCCGCGGGCGGCGCGTCGTCGAGGGCCCGGGCCACCTCAGTCATCGTCGCCTCCCTGCTGCCACTTGCGCCGGGCCAAGGCGAAATAGCTGAAGAACGTGGCGGCGATGAGGAACGGGATCATCGCCACCGCGATCGCCGCCCCTTCGCCGAGCTGGCCGCCCGGGATGGCCCGCTGGAAGGCGAGCGTCGCCATCAGATGGGTGGCGTTGACCGGACCGCCCCTCGTGATGGCGTAGACGAGCTGGAAATCGGTGAAGGTGAAGATCACCGAGAAGGTGAGCACGACCGCGAGGATCGGCATCAGCATCGGCACGGTGACGTGGACGAAGCGCTGCCAGGGCGTGGCGCCGTCGAGCATCGCCGCCTCGTAGAGCGAGGGCGAGATGGTCTGCAGCCCGGCGAGCAGGCAGATCGCGACGAAGGGGATGCCGCGCCAGACATTGGCGGCGATCAGCGACCAGCGGGCGTTCCAGGGATCGCCCAGGAAATCGATATAGGTCTCCCGCCAGCCGAGCACGTCGACCAGCACATAGGAGATGATCGAGAACTGCGGGTCGTAGATCCACCAGAAGGCAATGGCGGAGAGCACCGTCGGCACGATCCAGGGGACGAGGATGATCGCCCGGACCACCGACTTGAACGGCACGTAGTGGTTCAGCAGCAGCGCCAGCCACAGGCCGAGCGCGAATTTGAAGATCGTCGCGAAGACCGTGTAGAAGACCGTCCACCAGACCGCCATCCAGAAGACCCGGTCGGTGAACAGGAGCTCGTAGTTGAAGAAGCCGACGAACTCGCCGGCCCGGCCGATCCGCGTGTCGGTGAAGGCGAGCCAGACGCCGAGACCGAGCGGATAGGTCAGGAACAGCACGAGCAGGCCGACGGCCGGCAGCATGCAGATGGTGATCAGGAACGCCTTGTTGTCGAACAGGCGGGCGAGCCAGTTGTCCGGCCGCGTCTGTGCGACATAGGTCTCCGAGGTGACTGCCACGCCGGCCTTCCTTCCCCTTGAGACAAATGGTGCCGCCACCATGCCGGTGACGGCACCACGGTCGTTCTACCGCAGCTCAGCCGCGATAGTAGCGCTTGGCCCGCCGCTCGGCCTCGGCCGCGGCCTCCTCGGGCGTCGCCTGCCCGGCGCAGACCGAGGCCACCATGTTGACGACGACGAAATCGGAGAGCACGGCAGCACTCGCCTCGCCGACGCTGCCCTTGTAGCCGTCCCAGAGCGAGTCGGCGATCACGCTCTTGAACGCCTCGTGCTTGGGATCGACCGTCCAGATCTCGGACGCCTCGTAGGCCTTGAGCGGATGGCCCCAGTAGCCGATCGCGGCGGTCAGCCACTGGTCGTACTGCTCATGCTCCATCATGAACTGGAGATAGCGCTTCGCAGCGTTCGGATAGGGCGTGTAGTTGAACACCATCGAGTTGACCATCAGGCAGCGCTCGGTGGTGATGCCGACCGGGCCGATCGGCATGCGCGAGTGGTAGGTGTCCTCGGCGATCGCCTTGATGGCCGGGTCGTCGGAGTTCTTGGCCGCGTAGTAGATCGAGATGCCGTTCTGGGTCCAGCTCAGCTCGCCGGCCAGATAGGCCTTGTTGTTCGACGGGTCGAGCCTGGAGAGCGTGCCCGGGATAACGTCTCGTAGAGCGCCTTGGCGTATTTCAGCGCCTCGATCGTCTCCGGGCTGTTGATGGTGACCTGGTCGTTCTGCCACCATCGCCCCGCCAGCCCAGACCACCCAGTGCACCAGGCATTGCCGTCGCCCACCGCGTTGCGGCAAGGCCACCCGGTGCCCATCAGAACAGCTTCTGGTTCATCTGCAAGAAGCCGTCGACATCGCCCGGAATGGCGTCGTAGCCGGCCTCGTTGACGATCGACTTGCGATAGACCACGCGCCCGCCCGAGGCATCCATCCATGCGATCACTTGCCTTCGTGGGTGCCGTAGCGCTCGGCCAGCGGGTACCAGCCGCCGTAGCGCTCGCCGAGATAGGTGGCGACATCAGTGAGGTCAGGCAGCTGTCGACGAACTTGTGCGGTCGTCCGACCAGGCCAGAGCGATGTCTGGCCCTGGCCGTTGGCCGCGACCGCGAGCTTGGGCGCAGGTCCTCCAGCCCTCGAAATCGATGCGGACGGGAACACCGGTGGCCGCGGTGTAGGCCTCCGTGTTGGCGATGAACTGCGACCTGTCGCCATCGACGAACTTGGACGGCCGGAGCACGCAGGGTGGCGCCGTCCTCGATCGGCAGGTCCGCACCGGCGCGTCGAACGTCGGAATCTCGGCGCGCAGGGCCGTGCTGCCGAGCAGCGCCGCGCCGACGCCGGCCCCGGCTTGATGGAGTCCCGGCGTGTGAAGCTGTCATTATCGTACCCCCTGGATCGTGGTCCCGGCGCTTACCGGGTCGTCCTTCAGACTCCGCGCACCTTGCCTCAGCCGGCCCTTCCCTGCAACACAGACATCACCCGCGCCACCCGACCCGGCGTGCACCATAGGGAGCTCCAAACCTTGCGTATCCTGATCACCGGCCGGCGGCTTCATCGGCCGGAAGCTCACCGAGCGGCTCCTCGCCGACGGCAGCGTCGACGGCCGGACCATCGCGCACATCACCGCCGCCGACCTCTACGGCCTGACCTCCTGGCCGACGACCCGCGCCTCGCCAAGGTCACGCTCGACATCACCGACCATCTCACGGCGGCGAAGATCATCGCCCAGGGCTACGACCTCGTCACCTCGCCGCCATCGTCAGCGCCAATGCCGAGGAGATTTGACCTCGGCTACAAGGTCAACCTCGACGGCACGCTACCTCCTCGAAGGCCTGAAGGCGCTCGGCACCTGCCCGCGCCTCGTCCAGCACGCTCGCTGTCTATGGCGGCCCGTCCCGACCCCCGGCCCTCATCGGCGACGACTTCCACCTGACCCCGCAAACCTCGTACGGCGCGCAGAAGGCGGCCTCCGAGCTCCCTGGTCGCGGACTACACGCGCAAGGGCTTCATCGACGGCCGCTCGCTGCGCCTGCCGATCGTCGTCCGCCCGGGCAAGCCCAACAAGGCCGCCTCCACCTTCGCGAGCTCGATCATCCGCGAGCCCTCGCCGGCCAGAGGCGATCTGCCCGGTCCACCTCGATTCGACCATGTACATCCTCTCGCCGCGCCGGGTGATCGACGCCTTCGTCAAGACCGCCGGCATGCCGAACGACGCCTTCGGCCAGTCCGCGCCTCACCCGGCATCGCCGTCCGCATCGGCGATGCGCTCGACGCACTCCGCCGCATCGCGGCGACAAGGTGGCCGACCGCGTCAAGGTCGTGCCCGACCCGAAGATCCAGAAGATCGTCGACGGCTGGCCCTTCAACTTCGCCTCGAAGCGCGCCCGCGACATGGGCTACGCGGCCGACGCCTCGTTCGACGAGATCATCCAGCCCATATCGAGACGAGCTCGGCGGCAGGATCGCCGACAGGGATGCATCGGGCGTGTATAGCATCGGAGCGGGGAATGCGGTGCCAAATGGGGCAAAGTCCCTGCGGCTCCTCCGCCCGGAGGCGACGAGGAAATCCGTGTCGCAATGTCCGAAGAGATGGACGAGCAGGCGGCCATCGAGGCGGCCGGACTGGCGGTTCGACCGGAGGAAGCCACAGCGCGGTGGTCGCGATCGGCCCGAGAGCGCTGAGTTGTTCTTCACACCAACATTGGGTCATCGCGAACGGTCGGACCGCTCACGGCCCGGGAATTATCAGTGTCGCCCGCGTAAGTATGCGGGATATCCGCGTCGCCTCACGGGCGGCTACGACACACCCCGCTGACCACCGCCATCCATGGCGACCGCCGAGCGCCATGGCATCAATCTGCACGATCCTTCGGCCATCGAGGCCGGCAGCTCTACACGGAGGATCTGGCGGACCCAGGCGGCGTGTTCGCCTTCACCCGGGATCGCTGGGTCGTCGGTGGCGACAGCGCCACGGCGTCCGGGAGATACGGCCCATTCCAGCGTCTGGGTCACCCGCTCCGGCTTCGTGACGCCGCAGATGGTCGAGGCAACGCGCGGGTCGCGCATCGAGAACTGCAGCGCCGCGGCACCGGGCGGCACGCCGTGCTTCGCGCAGACCGCCTCGATCGCCCGGACCGGGTCGAGCGTCTCGGCCGAGGCCTCCTGATAGACATAGCGCTTGAAGCTCTCCGTGCCCTTGGCGAGCACGCCGCCGGCATAGGGCGCCGCGTTGAGGATGGCGATGCCGCGCTCCTTCGCCAGCTCGAGCATCGGCTCGGCATTGCGGTTGGCGAGGGTGAAGCGGTTGTGGGTGATCAGCGCGTCGAAGTCCCAGTCGCGCAGGATCGGCATCATGATGTCGATCCGCCCGGCGGCGAGCCCGACCGCGTCGCACAGGCCCTCCTCCTTCATCCGGAAGAGCTCGGCGATCGCCCCGCCCTTGCGCGTGATCGGGCCGAGATCGGCCGCGTGCTCCGGATCGTGCAGGTGCAGGAGCTGGACCCGGTCGAGATGCAGCGCCTTCAGGCTCTCCTCGAGCGAGCGCCGGGCGCGCGCCGCGTCGAACTCCCGCGTCTCCATGTCGCGATCGAGCTTGGTCGAGACGACGAAGCCCTCGGGCAGGCCGCCCAGCTCCCGGATCACCGCGCCGATCCGCTGCTCGCTCCGCCCCATGGCGTAGTTGCGCGAGGTGTCGAGGAAGTTCACCGGCCCCGCCAGGATGGCCCGCACGGTCGCCCGGCCCCGCTCCTCGTCCACCCGGTAGCCGTAGGTGCTCGGCATGTCGCCCAGCCCCGAGGTGCCGAAGCAGATGGGCGTGACCTCGAGCCCCGTCCGCCCGAGCCGCCGCTTCGCGATGACCTGCTTCTCGCCCATTCGTCCGCCTCCCCGTCCATGGCACGCTTGCGGCCGCTCATAGCTTGCATGACGATCGGATGCCAGAGCGTCGGCCGAGGGCGGACCCGGCGAAAAAAGTTTTTGAGCATATTGTCTGATGAATGATCTCCCCCTATAGCCGATGAAGCTGGCGGCGACGAAGGACAGGTTCTCGATGCACGGCAATGTGCGACTCGGTGTCGATATCGGCGGCACCTTCACCGATCTCTATCTCGACGCCCCCGATGGCCCCGTCTCGCTCAAGGTGCTGACGACGCACCGGGCACCGGAGGACGGGGTGATCGCGGGGCTCGGGGAGCTCCTGGCCAAGGCCGGCCTCGGTGCTGCCGATATCGGCCTCGTCATCCACGGCACGACGCTCGCCACCAATGCCCTGATCGAGCGCAAGGGTGCTCGGACCGCCCTGCTCACGACCGAGGGCTATCGCGACACGCTCGAGATCGCGTCGGAGAGCCGCTTCGACGTCTACGACGTGGATCTCGACCTGCCGCGCCCGCTGGTCCCAGGGCCCTGCGCCTCGAGGTGGCCGAGCGCCTGGCCGCCGACGGCAGCGTGCTCCGGCCGCTCGACGAGCCGGGCGTCCTGCGGCTGATCGAGGGGGTTCTCCGCCCCCGTGCCATCGAGGCGGTCGCCGTCGGGCTGGTCCACGCCTACGCCAACCCGGCGCACGAGCAGCGGATCGCCGCGCTGCTGCGAGCGGCCCTGCCCGATCTCGCGATCTCGCTCTCCTGCGAGGTCTCGCCCGAGATGCGCGAGTACGAGCGCTTCTCGACCACGGTCGCCAATGCCTATGTCCAGCCGCTGATGGACCGCTATCTCGGCCGGCTCGAGGCCCGGCTGCGCGGGCTCGGCATCAGGGCCCCGCTCCTGCTCATGCTCTCGGGCGGCGGCGTCACCACCGTCGCAACAGCCCGCCGCTTTCCGGTCCGGCTCGTCGAGTCCGGCCCGGCAGGCGGCGTGATCTTCGCTTCCGGCGTCGCCCGCGACCGCCGCCTCGACCGGGTGGTCTCCTTCGACATGGGTGGCACCACGGCCAAGCTCTGCCTGGTCGAGGAAGGCGAGGCCAGAAGCTCGCGCAGCTTCGAGGTCGCCCGCATCTACCGCTTCCGCAAGGGCAGCGGCCTGCCCTTGCGCATCCCGGTCATCGAAATGGTCGAGATCGGCGCCGGCGGCGGCTCGATCGCCAGGGTCGACGACCTCGGCCGGATCGCCGTCGGGCCCGACAGCGCCGGCTCGGAGCCCGGCCCCGTCTGCTACGGCCGCGGCGGCGAGCGGCCGACCGTGACCGACGCCGATCTCGTGCTCGGCCGGATCGACCCCACCCTCTTCTCGGGCGGGCGGATCGGCCTCGACACCGCGGGCGCCCGCACAGCGTTGGAGAGCGCCATCGGTGCCAGGCTCGCCCTGTCGCCCGAGCTCGCCGCCTTCGGCGTGGTCGAGATGGTCGACAACAACATGGCGAGCGCTGCCCGGGTCCACGCCATCGAAAGCGGCGTCGACGTGGCCGGGCGCACCCTCATCGCCTTCGGTGGCGCCGCCCCGCTGCATGCCGCACGGATCGCCGATCTTCTCGGCATCGACCGGGTGCTGATCCCCGAAAGCGCCGGGGTCGGCTCCTGCGTCGGCTTCCTGCGGGCACCCATCGCCTTCGAGATCGTCCGCTCCGGCTACTGGCGCCTCGCCGCGTTCGACGCCGCCGCCGCCAACCGGCTCCTGGCCGAGCTCGAAGCCGAGGCCCGCGCGGTGGTGCAACCGGCCGCCGGTGCCGGCACCCCATCACCGCCAGGCGGATGGTCTACATGCGCTATGTCGGCCAGGGCCATGAAATCGCGGTCGAATTGCCATCCGAGGGCGAGATCGCCGGCGACACGCTGCTGGAGGCTTTCGGCAGCACCTACGAGCGGCAATACGATCGGCGCATCCCGGGCGTCGACGTCGAGACCATCAGCTGGGGCGTCACGCTCGCCACGCCCGTGCGCGCAGCGGCCCCGCCGGCCGGCACGGCCGAGCGCCACCGCGCCGCACCCGCCGGCCGGCGGCAGGTCTTCGCCCCGGCGCTGGAGCGCATGATCGAGGTGGCGGTGCACGACCGGACAGCGCTGAAGCCGGGGGCCACGATCGAAGGGCCGGCGATCATCGTCGAGGCGCAGACCTCGACCGTCGTGCCCGAGGGCTTCGACGCATATGTCGACGGCTTCGGCCATATCGAGCTGGCCCGCGGCCCAGCGGCGGAGGACTGAGCACATGGCATCCGCACCCACCGGCACGAAGGCCGGCCTCGCCCGGATCCACGACCAGATCATCTGGAATCGCCTGATCGCCGTGGTCGAGGAGCAGGCCCAGGCTCTCGTGCGCACCGCCTTCAGCACCTCGGTGCGCGAATCGGGCGACCTCTCCGCCGGCGTCTTCGACCGCCGCGGCCGCATGGTGGCGCAAGCGGTGACCGGCACGCCCGGCCACGTCAACTCCATGGCCACCGGCGTGCGCCATTTCCTCGACCGCTACCCGATCGACACCATGCGGCCGGGCGATCACTACATGACCAACGATCCCTGGCTGACCTCGGGCCACCTCCACGACATCACCGTCGTCACCCCGGCCTTCCGGGGCGACCGGCCGATCGCGCTCTTCGCCTGCACCATCCATGTGGTCGATATCGGCGGGCGCGGCTTCGGGCCGGACGGGCGGCAGGTCTTCGAGGAAGGCATGCTGATCCCGATCATGCCGCTCGCCCGGGCCGGCCGGATGAACGAGGACCTGCTCGACCTCGTGCGCGCCAATGTGCGCGAGCCGCGCCAGGTGGTGGGCGACATCTTCTCCTGCGCCGCCTCGAACGAGGAGGGTGCCCGCCGCCTCGCCGAGATGCTGGAGGAATACGGCCTCGCCGACATCGAGGCCCAGGCCGACCACATCGTCGAGGCGTCGCGGGGCGCCATGCTCGCCCGCATCCGCGCCCTGCCCCGGGGCTCCTGGCAGAGCCGCCTCGGCATGGACGGCTACGAGCGGCCGATCGAGCTGCGCGCCACGCTCACCGTCGGCGATGACGGTATCCATGTCGACTTCGCCGGCACCTCGGCCGCCAGCAGCTACGGCATCAATGTCGTGCTGAACTACACCCACGCCTATACGAGCTTCGGCGTGGCCTGCATCCTGGGTGCCGACATCCCGAACAATCACGGCTCGCTCTCGACCGTCACCGTCGCGGCCCCGGAGGGCTCGATCCTCAACGTCCAGCGGCCGGGGCCGGTCGCCATGCGCCACCATGTCGGCCACACTTTGCCCGACCTCGTCTTCGGCTGCCTCGAGCAGGCGATCCCGGGCCGCGTCCCGGCGCAGAGCTCGGCGGGCCTGTGGAACCCGACCCTGCGCGGCGGCCCGTTTGCCGTCGACCCGGCGCTCGCCGCCGACTGGCAGGGCCGGCTCGAAAGCTTCGATGCGCTCATCTTCCATGCCGGCGGCATGGGGGCCAGGCCCGGCAAGGACGGGCTGTCGGCCACCGCCTTCCCGTCCGGCGTGCGCACCATCGCCGCCGAGGTGACCGAGAGCATCTCGCCCCTCGTCTTCTGGCGCAAGGAGCTGCGCCGCGACAGCGGCGGCGCCGGCCAGCGCCGGGGCGGGCTCGGCCAGCGCCTCGAGCTCGGCACGCGCGACGGCCAGCCCTTCTCGATCCTGCTCACCGCCGACCGCATCCAGAACCCGCCCGAGGGCTTCGCCGGCGGCGGTCGCGGCGGTGCGGCGGCAGCGAGGCTCGTCAGCGGGCGGAAGCTGGCGCCCAAGGGCCAGCAGACCGTGCCGCCCGACGACCGGGTGGTGCTCGAGATCGCCGGCGGCGGCGGTTATGGTGAGGCCCGCTCGCGCGACCCGCAGCTGGTCGCCGCCGACGTAGAGGGCGACTATGTCTCGCGCGCGGCCGCTGCCACCGACTACGGCGTGGCGCTCGCCGCCGACGGCACGGTCGACGCGGCGGGGACGGCGGCCCTGCGCCAGGCGCCCCGGGCATGAGCGCCGCCCTCCCTGCGGCCCCGGCCCAGGTGCTCTGCGACCAGTGCGGGCGCGATGCCGGCGCCTGGCCCTTCGCCACGCGCTGCCCGGACTGCGCCGGGATCTTCATGGTGCGCTCCCCCGACCCGGCGCCGCCTCTGCCCCCAAGCCCGCGCAGCATGTGGGACTATCGCGACTGGCTGCCGGTCGCACCCGAGGCACGGCTCGTCACCCTCGGCGAGGGCGGCACGCCCTTGCTCCGGAGTCGGGCAGACTGGCCCTTCGAGCTCGCCTTCAAGGTGGAATCGGCCAATCCGACGGGCTCGCAGAAGGACCGGCCGATGGCGCTCGCCATCACCAAGGCCGTGGAGCTGGGCCAGCAGCGCGCCGTCGTCGCCTCGACCGGCAGTGCTGCCCTCGCCTGCGCCGCCTATTCGGCCAAGGCCGGCATCGACTGCGCCATCCTCGTGCCGGCCGACACGCCGCGGGCGCGGCTCGGCCCTGCCGCCTTCTTCGGCGCGCATGTCTTCGCCATCGACGGCCCGTTCTCGGCCACGGCCGAGCTCCTGGGCCGGCTCGGCCCCGAGCGCGGCTGGTATCGCGCCTCGACCAACCGGCGCACCAACACCTTCCAGGCGGCCGCCACCCGCACCATCGCCTTCGAGATCGCCCAGGCGATGGGCGTGCCCGACTGGGTCGTCGTGCCGGTCGGCGGCGGCGGCACGCTCGCCGGCATCTGGCGCGGCTTCGCCGAGCTGGCGGCCGCCGGCCTCGCCGCCCGCGCCCCGCGCATCGTCTCGGTCCAGCCGACGGGTCTCAATGTCATCGGTGCGGCGCTCGCCGCCGACGAGTTCACCGAGGACGGCGTGGCGGCGCTCACCGCCCGGCACGAGGCGGCCACCGTCATGGTCAATCTCCGCGCCAATCGCATGTCCGACCTCGCCGACGTGGCCCGGGCGGTGCACCGGTCCGGCGGCCTCGCCCTCGAGATCGGTGACGCCGAGGCGCTCGACGGCCAGCGCCGCCTCGCCCGCGAGGAAGGGCTCTGGATCGAAAGCTCCGGGGCCGCCTGCCACGCCGCCATCAGCCGCCTCGCCGCGGCCGGCATGGTCGCCCCGAACGAGAAGGTGGTCGGCATCCTGACCGGCGCCGGCTGGCGCGAGGAGATCGGGGCGGCCCCCGCCCGCATCCACGACGTGCCCCGCGACATCGCCGCCGAGACGGTCGAGCGGCTCATGGCCGACAGCTGACCCCGCCCACATCGAAAGGCTTGCGGCCGATTGCATTGCGCTTATTATCTGACAAATAGACGGAGACGTTACGCCCCATGTCCAGCCAGCCAAGCCCAGGACGACGCTCGCGCGTCTGGAGCGATGTCGATCTCGACCGGCCCGGCAAGCAGGCGGGTTATCTGCAGATACCCTGGTCGGTCACCCGCTCGGCCTATGGCAACATCTCGATCCCGGTGGTCGTGATCCATGGCGGCGACGGGCCGACGGCCCTGCTCATGGGCGGGGTGCACGGCGACGAGTACGAGGCGCAGATCGCCCTCTCCCGCATCGCCCGCGAGCTCGAGCCGGAGCATCTCCAGGGCCGGGTGATCATCCTGCCCAGCACCAATCTGCCGGCGGCGCTGGCCGGCACGCGCGTCTCGCCCATCGACCAAGTCAACCTAAACCGCTGCTTCCCCGGCGACCCCGACGGCACGCCGACCCCGCAGATCGCCTTCTACATCGATGCCGAGCTCCTGCCGCGCACCGATGTCTGGCTCGACCTCCACTCCGGCGGCGGCTCGCTCGCCTACGTGCCCTTCGCCTCGATCCACGCCATGCCGGACGCCGGGCAGAACGCCCGCAGCCTCGCGGCGCTCCACGCCTTCGGCGCCCCGGTCAGCGTCGTCTGGTCGTTCTTCGACGAGCCGCGCATGGCCAAGGGCTGCGCCGAGCGGCACGGCGTCACCTATCTCGGCAGCGAGCTGGGCGGCGGCGCCTCGGTGAACCCCGCGGGCGTGCGGCTCGGCTACGAAGGCTCGCTGCGCGTGCTCCGCCACGCAGGCATCCTGCAGGCCGACGCCCCCTTCGACGTGCCGCCGGCCCCGCCGATCCGCCTGATGGAGGCTGCGAACCGCGCCTTCTACGCCTACGCGCCCGAGCCTCGATGATCGTGATGACCGTGCCCATCGTCCTGCCGATCGTCACGGCGGCCGGCTACCACCCGGTCTGGTTCGGGATCTTCCTCGTGCTCGTCGTCGAGATGGCGCAGATCACGCCGCCCATCGGCTTCAACCTCTTCGTCATCCAGGGGCTGACCGGCGAGCGGCTGGTGCGGATCGCGCTCGACACGCTCCCCTTCTTCTTCATCCTCGCCGCCTTCACCATGCTCATCGCCCTGGCCCCCGGCATCGCCATGCTGGGCGTGGCGGGCCGTTAGGAGCCGGGCGGCTCGAGCACACCCTCGACATGCGCCACGAGGCGGCGCCGGGCGAGCGCCCCGTCCCGCGCCTCGAGCGCCTCGAGGATGCCCCGATGCTCCTCGATGTCGCGCGCCGTCTCGAAGCGCTTGCGCAGGTCGGGCAAGGCGCTCACCACCTCCTCGTGCAGATGCGCCAGCACCCGGTTGCGGGCGAGCCGCACGATGGTCGCGTGGAACGCGTTGTTCTCGACGAAGTAGCGCTCCCCCGCCGCGATCTTCCGCTCGATCGCCGCCGCCTGCCGGCGCAGGCCCTCGAGCTCCTCGACGGTCGCGAGGTCGGCCGCCCGCTCCGCGGCGAAGCCCTCGATCAGCGCCCGCGCCTCGAAGAGGTCGCGCAGCGCCCATTTGGCCATGGCGTCGCCGGCCAGCGGCCCCGGCAGCTTGGGCAAGGTCGAGACGACCACCGTGCCGCGCCGCGGCCGGCGCTCGATCAGCCCGATCAAGGCGAGGCCGCGCAGCGCCTCGCGCACGCTGGAGCGGCCGACCTTCAGCTGCTCCATCAGCACATGCTCGGGCGGCACGCGCTCGCCGAGCCCGATCTGGCCGCTGCGGATCATGGCCATGAGCTGCTCGGTGACGTTCTCGGCGAGCAGGGTCCGCCGGACCTCCTGCAGGCGCGGCACGGCCGTTCCCGCATCACTCTCGGCACCGGCGGCGGGGCCGGGCTCCAGCGCTTGGTCGCTCGCGGACGTCACCAGCCTCCCCTTCACGCTCGCTGTCGGTCGGTGCGGGGGCCAATCTATAGATGATCGGACAATAGCACCACCGTTCGGCGCAGGGCGAAAAGCTACTCCGCCGGCAGCGGTGTCGCCGCTGGCGTCGTCTCGCGCTTCGCCACGGCGCGCTGGGGCACGAGGCGGCGGATCAGGACGAAGAAGAGCGGCACGAAGAGGATGCCCAGCACCGTGCCGGAGATCGTGCCGCCGAGCACGCCCGAGCCGATCGCCCGCCGGCCGGCCGAACCCGCACCGCTGCTCAGCACGAGCGGCAGCACGCCGAGCGAGAAGGCCATCGACGTCATGATGATCGGCCGGAAGCGCTGCCGCGCCGCCTCCGTCACCGCAGCGAGCAGCTCCTCGCCCTCCTCGAGCCGGGCCCGGGCGAACTCGACGATCAGGATCGCGTTCTTGCCGGTCAGGCCGATCGTGGTGAGCAGGCCCACCTGGAAGAACACGCCGTTCTCGAACCCGCCGATCCAGGCGCCGACGAGCGCCCCCAGCACGCCGATCGGCATGGCGAACATGACGGCTGCCGGCACCACCCAGCTCTCGTAGAGGGCAGCGAGGCTGAGGAAGACCACGGCGACGGAGAGGAAGTAGAGCAAGGGCGCCTGGTTGCCCGATTCCTGCTCCTCGAGCGACAGCCCGGTCCAGGAAATGTCGAAGCCGGGCGGCAGCTGGGCGACCAGCCGCTCGATCTCGGCAATGGCCTCGCCGGTCGACACACCCGGCGCCGGCGAGCCCTGGAGCTGCATGGCCGGCACGCCGTTGTAGCGGTAGAGACCCTGCGGGCCGAAGCGCCAGTTGCCCTCGATGAAGTTCGAGAACGGCACCAGCCCGCCGCTGGCATTGCGCACCCGCCAGCGCTCGATGTCCTCCGGCGAGCTGCGCGCATCGGCATCGCCCTGCACATAGACCCGCTTGATCCGGCCGCGATCGAGGAAGTCGTTCACGTACCGGCCGGCCCAGGCGACGGTCAGAAGATCGCTCACGTCGCTCGCCGTGACCCCCATCGCCCCGGCCTTGCGCCAGTCGATGTCGAGCCCGTATTGCGGCGCGTCCTCCAGCCCGTTCGGCCGGATCGAGCCGATGAGCGGGCTCTGCGACGCCATGCCGAGAAGCTGGTTGCGCGCCTCCAGCAGCTGCTCGTGGCCCTGCCCGCCGCGTGCCTGGAGATAGAAGTCGAAGCCGCTGACATTGCCGAGCTCGATCACGGCGGGCGGCACGATCGGGAAGACCATGGCGTCCTGGATGCCCATCATCGCACCGAAGGCGCGCCGGGCGATGGCATGCACGTTCTGGTCGGCGCGCGGCCGCTCGTCCCAGTCCTTCAGCCGGACGAAGCCGATGCCGACATTCTGGCCCGAGCCCGCGAAGCTGAAGCCCATGACGGTGAACATCGCATCGACGTTATCGGCTTCGTTCGTCAGGAAATAACCCTCGATCTGGTCGAGCACGTCGAGCGTGCGCGTCGCCGTGGCACCGGCCGGCCCCTGGACGAAGGTGAACATGATGCCCTGGTCCTCGTCGGGGAGGAAACCCGTGGGCGTGCGGGCAAAGAGGCCGATCATGCCGGCGACGAGGAGGAGATAGATCAGGCCCACCCTGACCGGCCGGCGGATGATCCAGCCGACGCTGCCGGCATAGCCGCGCTGGGTCCCGTCGAAGAAACGGTTGAACCAGCCGACGGGGCCGCGTGTCTTGCGATGCGAGGTCCGCGACTTCAGGAGCGTGGCGCAGAGTGCCGGCGTCAGCACCAGCGCCACCACCACCGACAGGAACATCGCCGAGACGATGGTGATCGAGAACTGCCGGTAGATCACGCCGGTGGAGCCGCCGAAGAAGGCCATCGGCACGAAGACCGCGGAGAGCACGACGGCGATGCCGACGAGCGCCCCGGTGATCTGGCCCATCGACTTGCGCGTCGCCGCGCGCGGGTCGAGGCCCTCCTCCTCCATGATGCGCTCGACATTCTCGACGACCACGATGGCGTCGTCGACCAGGAGGCCGATCGCCAGCACCATGGCGAGCATGGTGAGCGTGTTGATCGAGAAGCCGAAGGCGGCGAGCACCCCGAACGTGCCGAGGATGACGACCGGCACCGCCAGCGTCGGGATCAGCGTCGCCCGCCAGTTCTGCAGGAAGAGCAGCATGACGAGGAAGACGAGGCCGATCGCCTCGAACAGCGTCTTGACCACCTCCTCGATCGAGATCCTGACGAAGGGGGTGGTGTCGTAGGGGACGTTGTAGACCACGCCCTCGGGAAAGAACGCGGCGAGCTCGTCCATGCGCGCGCGCACCCGGTCGGCGGTATCCAGCGCATTGGCGCCGCTGGCGAGCTGGATCGCGATGCCCGAGGCCGGCTGGCCGTTGTAGCGGCCGATCGTGCTGTAGGACTGTGCGCCGATCTCCACCCGGGCCACGTCCTTCAGCAGGACGAGCCCGCCATCGGTCTCGGCCCGAAGCACGATCTGCTCGAAATCCGCCGGCGTCTGCAGCAGCGACTGGGCGGTCACCGTGGCATTGAGCTGCTGGCCCTCGACCGACGGCAAGGCGCCCAGCGAGCCGGCCGAGATCTGCGCGTTCTCGCGCGACACGGCACCCACCACATCCGAGGGGGCCAGCTCGAAGGCCGCCAGCTTCGAAGGGTCGAGCCAGATGCGCATCGCATAGGGCGCGCCGAACACCTGGACGGCGCCCACCCCGGGCACGCGGCTGATCTCGTCGACGATGTTCGAGGACAGGTAGTCGGCGAGATCGACCTGGTCGAGCGAGCCGTCCTCCGCGATCAGCCCGATCACCATGAGGAAGCCCGCCGAGGACTTGCGCACCTCGATGCCCTGGCGCTGCACGGTCTCGGGCAGAAGCGGCGTCGCCTGCGCCAGCCGGTTCTGCACCTGGACCTGGGCGATGTCGGGATCGGTGCCGGTCGTGAAGGTGAGCTTGATCTCCGCCCGACCCGCCGAGGACGAGCTCGAGCTGATGTAGCGCAGCCCGTCGAGCCCGGTCATCTGCTGCTCGATCACCTGGGTCACGGTGTTCTCGACCGTCTCGGCCGAGGCGCCGGGATAGGTGGCGGTGACGTTGACAGAGGGCGGGGCGATCTGCGGGTACTGGGCGATCGGCAAAGTCATGACCGCGAGCACGCCCACGCCCATGACCAGGATCGCGATCACCCAGGCAAAGACCGGGCGGTCGATGAAAAAGCGCGCCATCGTGGTTCTTCCGCCTGTCTCTTGAAGCTAGCCGTCGCGGGCGGCGAGGTTGGCGCCCTTGCCCGAGCCGTCCGGCGCGGTCTCGCGCTCGGCCGGCGCCACGGTGGCACCGGGCCGGATCTTCTGCAGGCCGGCCACGACGATGCGGTCGCCGTCGGCCAGACCCTCCGAGGTGACCCAGAAGGCGCCGTGCGCCTGCAGGACCGTCAGCACCCGCTCCTCGACGACGTTCTGGTCATTGACCACATAGGCGATGGGCCGCCCACGACGGTCGCGCATCACGCCTTCCTGCGGGGCGAGGATCACGTTCTCCGCCACGGCCTGCGGCATCTCCACCTGGACATACATGCCCGGCAGCAGCAGCTCGTCGGGGTTGGGGAACTCGAGCCTGAGCGTCACCACGCCGGTCTGCTCGTGCACATAGGGCTCGGCCGCGGTCAGGAGGCCCGTGTGCTCGTAGGGCTTGCCGTCGGCCAGCGTCAGCTTCACCGTCTGCTGCGCGCCGGCAAGGCGCTGCGCCGTGGTGCCGCGCCGCCAGGCGATGATCTCGGCGGCCGACTGGGTGACGTCGACCTTGACCGGGTCGATCGTGCGGATGACGGCGAGCGGTGCCACCTGCCCGGCGGTGACGAGCGAGCCCTGGGTGGTCAGCGAGCGGCCGATGATGCCCGAAAGTGGTGCCCTGATGGTGGTCCGGTCGAGATCGATCTGCGCTGCCAGATGCTCCGCCTCGGCCACCTTCAGCCCGGCCTCGGCGGCATCGCGTTCGGCCACCGCGTCGTCGAGCGCCTGCTGGCTCGTCGCCCGCCGCTCGACCAGGGCGTGCACCCGCTCAGCATCCTTCTCGGCCGAGGTCAGCCGCGCCTGGGCCTGGGCCACTTGGGCCTCGGCGGCGGCGACCTGCGCCTCGTAGGTGGCGGAATCGATCCGGTAGAGGAGATCGCCCACCGCGACATGAGCACCTTCCTCGTAGAGCCGCTCGACGATGATCCCGTCCACCTGCGGCCGCACCTCGGCCACGCCGGAAGCGACCACGCGGCCCGGCAGCGTGCTGGTCAGCGTAAGATCCTGCGCCTCGAGCGTCACGACAGTCACCGGGGTCGGTGGCGGCGCCGCCTGCGCCCATGCGCTGCCGGCCCCGAGCCCAATCCCGATCCCGAGCACGGCGCCCAGCATCACGACGGCGCCCAGCAAGCTGCCCGCCAGCCCCGCTCGGGGCACTGGAACCGTTCGCGACATTCCGTGACTCCTTGGCAATCGCGCGCGGAATGTGGCATGCGGGCGAAACCCGCCCCGAGGAAACCGCGCGGTTTCCAACTTAGGGAGTCCCGTCTTGATGGCAAGCACCCAGCTCTGCTGCAGTGCAAAAAAATCGTCAGCGTGCGGCAAGCCGGCACCAGCGCGCGCCACGCGGCTGAGCGCCGCCGAACGCGAGACGCTGATCCTCGACGCCACCGAGAAGCTGCTGGCCCAGGGGGGTCTCGCCGGCGCCAGCATGGCGGCCATCGCGCGCGCAGCCGGCATGTCGAAGCGCACGCTCTATGCCGTCTTCGCCAGCCGCGAGCAGCTCTTCGAGGCCCTGGTGCGGCGCGCGCGCGACGTCTTCGTCCGGCCGCTCGGCGAGGCCGACCGGGCACGACCCCTCGCCTGGCGGCTGCGCCGGCTGCTCGAGCCCGAAAGCCGGGAATCGGCGTGGGCAGCACCCACGATCATCCTGCGCGCCGTGGTGGCGGAGGCGGCGAGCCATCCCGAGGTCGCCCGGCTGCTCCTGACCCAGGGCATCGACGTCTGCCGCGAGCTCGTCAGGGTCGAGCTCGACCACGCGCGAGCGAAGGGCGAGCTCGCCTGCGCCGATGTCGGTGCCGCCGCCAGCCTCCTCTGCGACATGGCGTTCGCCTGCCCGCTCGAGCAGCTCCTCGACCCGGGC
>JAWKVR010000024.1:0-58919 GCA_041397945.1 Geminicoccaceae bacterium | reverse complement strand
ATCGGATGGTTCATCGCCCAGCCGTGCCGCTGGCTCCAGTGCCAGTAGAGCACGTCCTCGCCACCCTTCGTGTGCCAGTCGAATTCCGCCTCATTCCAGAGTGCCTCGACGCGCTCCCGCAGCTCCCGCTCCGTGCCCCCGGTGCCGGCGAAGTACTGGCGGGCGGCCAGGAGGCCCATGAGCAGGAACGAGGTCTCGACCAGGTCGGCGCCGTCATCGAACTCGCTGAACGCCACCGTGCGCCCCGTGCTGCCGTCGAGCCAGTGCGGGAAGACGCCGTGATAACGGTCGGCGCCGCCGAGGAAGCGAGCCATCTCGAGCAGCCGGGCGGCAGCGTCGGCACGGTCGAGCCAGCCGCGCTCGACGCCGGCGACGATGGCCATGATGCCGAAGCCCGTACCGCCGGTCGTGACGACATCCGGCCCGCAGCCCGGCGTGACATCGCTCCGCTCCCTGGCCAGGCCGCTCACCGGGTGGGCGAAATCCCAGAAATAACGAAGCGTCTGGCGTTGCACGAGGTCGAGGAGGCTGTCGTCGTCCAGCGTCGCTTGCTGCATCGTCTCGCTCCTCCGTCCGTCGCCGCAGGCTGCAGCGGTTGATACCCTGCCTTCGTCGTGCATTCGACCGTCCGATTTGACCTCATCCGAGGGCGCCCATATGGTGCCGAGCTGCTTGACAGGTTTCGGCCCGCAGGAACGGAGACAGCGACGCGTGGGGAGCGAGGCGCAAAGACAGGAGCGGCCGGGAGCGACCCTGCAGCCGATCCGGCCGAGGCGGCTCTACCAGCAGATCGCCGAGCAGATCTCCGAGATGGTGCGCACCGAGCGGCTGCAGCCCGGCGACCGGCTGCCGGCCGAGCTGGACCTTGCCCGCCGCCTCGGTGTCAGCCGGCCATCGGTCCGCGAGGCCCTGATCGTCCTCGAGATGGCCGGCCTCGTCGAGGTACGGACCGGCAGCGGCGCCTATCTCCGCGAGCCCTCGGCCAGCGCCTGGCCCATCGCACTCCTGGCGGTGGGGCCGGGGCCGCTCGAGCAGTTCAAGGCCCGCTGCCTGCTCGAGCCCGAGCTCGCCGCCGAGGCGGCAAGAAACGCGACACCGGCCGAGATCGAGGCCCTGGCAGCGATCGTCGAGCGCACGGCGGTGCGGATCGCCGACGAGCCCCGGGTCTCGCGGGACCACTTTCTCTTTCACGAGAAGCTTGCCGAGGCATCCGGCAACACCGTGCTCGCCGCCTTCGTCCGCGATCTCATCGCGCTGATGCAGGGTCCCGTCTGGCTGGCGACCCGCCAGCGCATCGACAGCGCCGAAGGTCTGCAGAAGGGTCTCGCGGCGCGACGGGAGATCGTCGCCTGCCTCCGGCGGCAGGACCCCGCCGGCGCCAAGGCGGCAATGCGCGCCCATCTGCGGCGTATCGGTCGACTCTACTTCGGCGAGGAAATCGGCTGAAGTCGCTGGCTCAACAAGCAACAGGGAAGGCATAAACCATGCGTGTGCTCGAACGGATCATCGGCCCGGCGGCCCTGACGGTCGCCCTGGCATTCTCCGGCATCGCCGACGCGGCGACGACCCTCAGGGTCGGTGTCGGCACGGCGCCCCTGTCGTCGGAGGCCCTGGCGCTGCAGGAGATGGCCCGGCTGGTGGAGGAACGCAGCGGCGGCGAGCTCATCGTCGACGTCTTCGATTCCGACAAGCTCGGCTCGTCGGTGGCGCAGATCGAGAACCTGCAGCTCGGCACGCAGGACATGCACTCGAATGTCGCCGACTGGTACCAGCATCTGAATCCGGCCTGGTCGGCGCTCGCCATGCCGTTCCTCTTCAGCGGCGTGGAGCATGTCCAGCGCTTCCAGGAAAGCGACACCTATGCCGCCTGGAAGCAGAACCTCATCGACGAGCACGGCGTGCGCATGCTGGCCGACAACTGGTACCGGCTACCGCGCGTCCTGATCACCCGGACCCCCGTCTTCACGGTCGAGGACCTGGACGGCATGAAGCTGCGCATGCCCAACCTCGAGACCTACATCGAGACCTGGTCGGCGCTCGGTGCCAAGCCGACGGTGATCGCCTATGCCGAAGCGTTCCTTGCCATGAAGACCGGCACGGTCAACGGCATGGAGGCGCCGCTCTCCGGCATCTTCCCGCAGAAGTTCTACCAGGCGGCACCTTTCGTGACCCTGACCCGGCACCAGATCGCGCCCTACACGGTGATCATCTCGGAGCCGATCTGGCAGAAGCTACCGGCCAACCAGCAGGAGATCCTGCAGCAGGCGGCCATGGACGCCGGCGACTTCTACTATGACCTGATCCTCGATTCCTTCGACGAGCAGAAGCGGCAGATGCTGGCCGAGGGTGTCGCCTTCATCGAGGTCTCGACGGAGCCCTTCGCCGCAAAGGTGGAGCCGGTGATCCGCAAGTTCGAGGAGGACGGCAAGCTGCCACAAGGCCTCGTCCAGGAAATCCGCGATCTCGCCGGCTGACCGGCGGCCCTGCCCGCCGCCGTGCGGGCGGGGTGCCCGAAGCCCTGCACATGCGTGGCATCATCGATCTTCTCGTCGCCCTTGACCGGCTGCTCGGACGCCTCGAGTGGCTGGTCGCAGGGCTCTGCATGGTGACGATCGTCGTCAGCACGGCGCTCGGTGTCCTCTTCCGGGACATGCTCGACGCCCCGCTCGCCTGGGCCAACGATCTCGGCGTGCTGGCGCTGCTCTGGCTGACCTTCATCGGCGCCAGCGCCCTCTACAAGGAGCAGGGCCACATTGCCGTGGACGCGATGGCGCAGATGCTGCCCGACCGGGCCCGGCAGGTCGTCGGCACCGGCCTCGTCATCATGATGGGTGCGGTGATCGCCATCACCGGCTGGGAGATGGTGGTCCTAGTCGAGCTCCAGGCGACCAAGAAGATCCCCTCGCTCGGCCTGCCGCGCAGCTTCAACGGCATACCGGTCCTGTGGATGGCCGCATCCATGACCCTGGCCTCGGTCGCCCGGCTGCTACGGCCCGCAGCCGCGCGCACCTCCCTCCCGGCGACCGGCTGACCCATGGCCCTGGCGCTCTTCGGTCTCGCGTTCGTGGCCCTGCTCGTGCTGGGCGCGCCGGTAGCGTTCGTCTTCCTCGCGCCCAGCATGCTCTATATGGCGGTCACCGGCACCTCGCTGATCCTCGTCGGCCAGACCATGCTGCAGCAGTTCGTCAATTTCGTGCTGCTTGCCATCCCGCTCTTCATCCTCGCCGGCGAGCTGATGAACACGGCCGGCATCACGACCCGGATCTTCGCCTTCGCCAGCGCTGCGGTCGGCCACATCCGGGGCGGGCTCGGCCACGTCAATGTGCTCGCCAGCCTGATCTTCTCCGGCATGTCGGGGTCCTCGGCGGCGGACGCCGCGGGGCTCGGCCGGGTCGAAATCAAGGCCATGGTGGAGAAGGGCTACCGGCCGGAGTTCGCCGCCGCGATCACCGCCGCATCCTCCACCGTCGGCCCCATCATCCCGCCCTCGATCGGCCTCGTCCTCTATGGAGCCATCGCCGAGGTCGGCGTCGACTGGCTGTTCATGGCCGGGCTCCTCCCGGGAATTTTTCTGGGCCTCGCGCTGATGGCCTCGATCTATCTCGAGGTGCTGACCGGCCGCGAGCACTGCCCGACCGAGCCCTTCCCGGGCTGGCGGGCGCTGGCGCGGACCTTCTTCGGTGCGGTGCTGCCACTGCTGCTGCCGGTCATCATCGTCGGCGGCATCGTCACCGGCACGCTGACCCCGACCGAAGCCGGCTGCGCTGCCGTTCTCCTGGCGCTGGTGGTCGGCCTCGTCCATGGCGAGCTGCGTCCATCGGAGCTGCTGCCGGCACTGATGCGCTCGGTCCGTGCGACCGCCGGCATCATGTTCATCCTCGCCACGGTCGGGCTCTTCGCGTGGGTGCTGACCGTCGAGCACGTGCCGGATCTGGTGGCGCAGGCGATGTTCTCGCTGACCGAGGAGCGCTGGGTCCTGATGCTCCTGATCCTCGCGACCCTGCTCTTCCTCGGCTGCTTCGAGACGGCCTCGGCCAACCTCCTGATCGTCACGCCGATCCTCGTGCCGATCGCCCCGGAGCTCGGCATCGATCTCGTCCATCTCGGCGTGATCCTGATCTTCGCCCTCGCCATCGGCCAGATCACGCCACCGGTCGGCATCACGCTCTTCATCGTCACGGAGATCACGCGCCTGCCGATGGGCCGGATCGTCCGGGCCACCTGCCCCTATCTGGTGGCGATGGCGCTGGCGCTCCTGGTCGTCGCCTACTGGCCCGACCTCGCCCTCTGGCTGCCGCGCCGGTTCGGCTACGCTGGGGGCTGAGGCTAGGCGGCGATCCGCTCCTCGCTCAGCCGGTCGACCATCATGCCGCGCAACATGATTCGCTTCTCGCCGGCAGGCGTGCCCCGGCCGGCTCGATGCAGGAGGCAGCGCTGGTCCCAGAAGAGGATGTCGCCGACCTTCCAGGAATGGGCGTAGCGGAAGCGCTCCGCGGTGGCGTGCGCCACGAGCTGGTCGAGCAGCGCGTCGCTTGCCGCCCGCTCCATGCCGACCACCTGCACGCAATGGCTCGGGTTGATGTAGAGGGCCCGGCGACCGCTGTGCGGGTGGGTGATGACGACCGGATGCTCGGCCCCCTCGAACTCACCCGAGGCCTTCTGCGCCTCGGTCAAGGGCGGCGGCGGGGATTCGCAGCGCCAACCCTCGCCGCGCTTGTGGAACGCCTTCAGCCCGTCGACGCGCTGCCGCAGCGCCTCGGGCAGGGTCTCGTAGGCGGCGTACATGTTGCAGAATTCGGTGGGCCCGCCGGACGACGGGGCGGCGATGGAGTAGAGGAACGCCACGGAGTCCGGGTGCTCCTTGAACGAGCCGTCCGAATGCCAGTCGGTGGCCCGCTTGTTCTGGCCGAAGCTGTCGACATTCCCGTCCTTGTCGACATTGGTGATGTAGGAGAGCTCGGCATGCTCGGGATGCCGATAGTGGAGGATCGAGTGCGCCTCCAGCCGGCCGAACACCTTGCCGATGGCCACCAGCTGCTCCGGCGAGAGCTCCTGCCCGCGCACCACCAGCACCGGGTTGGCCCAGAAGGCCCGGCGCAGCACCTCCGCCCGCTCGGGAGTCAACGGTGCCGAAAGATCGAACCCGGTGAGCTCGGCCCCGAGACTCTCGCCCAACGGGCGGATCTGCGCTTCGCTCGTGGACATGGCCGCCGTCTCCCTGCTGTTGCTTTGGCCGCAAAAGCTGCCTGACAGCCTGACCGTTACTCCCTCGGGAAAGACTCTGTCAATGCCGTACGGCCCATGTCTCGGCCCGCCGATGGATGCTTGACTTTCCCATGGCGGGCCGAAACATTCGCGCCGCCGCGCTCGAGGGTTCGCACCTCCTGTCGTCCCGCCCACCGCTTTGCGAACGGCTGGCTTCATGGTGCAAATGGCCGCTTGTCGGCGGTGATCGGGAGAACGTCCGAACGCTCGCCAGGCCGGGTCGAGGGCGGCTTGTCATGGGCAGCGATGGCGACAGAAAGCTCGAGCGAGCGCGGGAAGGACGGCCGGGAAAAGCCGGCCGGCGACATGTCGCGATCTCGATTCCCGGACGAGATCGTCGATGCGCACCATCATTTCTGGCAGCTCGGCAGGTTCCCCTATCGCTGGCTCGCGCCCGACGCACCGCCGCGGCCGTTCGGTGACCACGGCCCCATCAAGCGGGACTATCTGCCCGAGGACTACCGGCGCGATCTCGATGGCCTGCCGGTCACGGCCTCCGTGCATGTCCAGGCGAACTGCGGCGCTGCTGATCCGAGCGACGAGACCGCCTGGCTGGCCGGGCTCGCCGGAACGCACGGCAGGCCGGACGCGGTCGTGGGCTACGCCAACCTCACCGCCCCCGACATCGCCGAGGTGCTGGCCGCGCATGCCGCCTATCCGATATGCCGCGGCATCAGGGCACTCGTGGCGTGGGACGGGGAAAGCCGCTGGAGCTTCGCCGACCGACCCGGCGTCCTCGGCGAGCGGGACTTTCGCCGTGGCACCGAGGCCCTGACCCGCTTCGGCTTCAGCCTCGATCTCGTCGTGCTGCCGGGCCAGCTGCACGAGGTCGCGGCACTGGCGGCGGAGCTGCCGGAGCTCACCGTCATCGTCGACCATCTCGCCATGCCGCGGCCGGGCGAAGCCGGGGACATCGATCGCTGGGCCGACGGCATGGCCGCAGTGGCGGCGCAGCCCAATGCGGTCATCAAGCTCTCGGGTCTCTGGACCATCGACATGAGCTGGCACGTCGAAGCCCTGGAGCCCTTCGTGGCGGCCAGCCTCGCCGCCTTCGGCGCGGAGCGCGTCATGTACGGCAGCAACCTGCCGATCGAGAAGCTCATGTGCCCGGCGCGCCGCCAGATCGAGGTGCTCACCGCCATCATCGATCGAGCCGATCCGGCCGCCCTGTCGGCCGTGTTCTCGCAGACCGCGCGCCGCATCTATCGCCTGCCGGCAGCAATGGAACCGTCGACTTGAACGGCGTTCTCACCCGCCACCCGCTCTTTGTCGTGGCCCTCTTCGCCCCGGCGGCGATTCTCGTCGGCGTGCTGACGTTCTACCCGTTCATCAACGGGGTGCTGCTCAGCTTCACGAACTATTCGCCGCTCTACAAGGACACGTCCTTCATCGGCTTCGACAACTACGCCTACCTGCTCGAGGACCCGGCGTTCTGGGACGTCGTCAAGAACACGCTGATCATGATCGTGTCCTCTGTGGTCATCGCCACGGTGCTCGGCTTCGCGCTCGCCCTCCTGCTCGATCGCATCCCGGTCGGTCGCCGGACCTTCCGGGCGCTCATCTTTCAGGGCTGGATCGTTCCCTGGGTCACGGTGGCCGTGCTCTGGGGCTGGATCTTCAATGCCGACTACGGGATCATCAACTGGACGCTGCGCAACCTCGGGCTCATCGATGGGATTCTGGGTTGGACCACGGACCCGGTGCGCGCCCAGATCGTCATCGTCAGCGGCTTTGTCTGGCGAATCATCCCCTTCATGATGGTCATGGCCCTGGCCGGCCTGCAGGGCGTGCCCGACGAGCTGCTCGATTCGGCCCGGGTCGACGGTGCCGGCCCGCTGCAGCGCCTGCGCCACATCATCCTGCCGCTCTGCGCCAACGTCATGCTGGTCGCCGCCCTGCTGCAGGCCGTCCGGCTCTTCCAGGAGATCACGCTACCCTGGGTCGTCACCCAGGGCGGCCCGATCAACGCCACGACGACCCTTAGCCTCTACACCTACAAGGCGGCGTTCCAGCAGTGGGATTTCGGCCTGGCTTCGACCGTCGGCATTCTCTGGACCATCGCGCTGGTCGTGATCGCCTCGGTCTATCTGAAGTTTCTGCTGCGCCGGCACGATTGAAGCGATCATGAAGCATGCAGGGCCGGTCACCGGATCCACGGCGCAGAACGCGGTCGGCGAAGGCCGGTTTACGCTCGCCAGGCTGGCGGTCGCGACGATCGCCACGCTCATGATGCTCTGGCCGATCGCCTGGATGGTCTCGACCTCGTTCAAGCGGCCCGAGGCGGTGTTCGAGCTGCCGCCGCGCTGGATCCCGGAGGCGCCGAGCCTCGCCGGCTACGAGGTCGCCCTCTCCGCCGCGGTGCTTCGCTATTTCCTGAACAGCGTCATCGTCGCCTCGGCGACGGCCCTGCTCGCGACCGGGGCCGGGGCGCTCTGCGCCTATGGCCTGTCGCGCCTGCGCTTTCGTGGTAATCGGGCCGTGATGCTGGCCCTTTTGGGCTCGCTCGGCCTGCCGATCCCGCTGCTCATGGTGACCCTCTATCTGCTGTTCTTCCGTGTCGGCATCCTCGACAGCTATCTGGCACTGATCCTCGGCCACACGGTGATCACGCTGCCGGTGGTGGTCTGGCTCCTGAAGGACTTCTTCGACGCCTTGCCGCGCGAGTTCGAGGAAGCGGCCTTCATCGATGGCGCGTCGCCGGCGCAGGTCATCCGCCTGGTGATCCTGCCGCTCGTCCGTCCGGGCCTCGCGGCCGCGGCGATCTTCGTCTTCGTGACTTCCTGGAACGAGTTCATCTTCGGGATGACGTTCATCTCGAGCGACACGTACCGCCCGATACCGGCCGCCATGGGCCTGTTGTTCCTCAACGAGTTCCAGTACCGCTGGGGCGACACCATGGCCGTGGCGACCGTCGTGACCCTGCCGATCATGTTGTTGTTCGTGCTGTTCCAGAGATATTTCGTCAGCGGCATCACCGCCGGCGCCGTGAAGGGTTGAGGCAAGACAGGGGCGAGCCCCCAGAGGAGGACACATGCGCGGCTGGAAATCATCGCTTGCATTGACGCTGGGGCTGGCGATTGCCGCCTTGCCCGGAACCGACGCCCTGGCACAGCAGAAGACGCTCCGGATCATGGGCTACCAGGCCACCTTCGAGCACTTCCGGCCGGCCTGGGAGTGGGTGCTCGAGGAATTCCAGCGGCGCCACCCCGACGTGACGATCGAGGACATTCCGACCGCCTTCAACGAGACGCTGAACCAGATCACCGTGGCGGTCCTCGGCGGCAACGCGCCCGATATCGTCATCGTCAATCCGGTCTGGATGGCGCAGCTCGATTCGCTCGATGCGCTCCAGCCATTGTCCGGCCTCATCTCCGACGCGGAGCTGGCGAAGTTTCCCGAGCGCGTTCGCGAGGATTTGACCTTCGACGGCGAGCTGAAAGCCCTGCCTTTGAACCCCGGCCCGATCATGATGGTCTACAATCGCGACCTCATGCGCGAGGCCGGCCTGGATCCGGATGCCCCGCCGAAGACCTGGCCCGAGTTCACGACCGCGATCGAGAAGATCTGCGCGCTGCCGGACCGCAATGGCGGCAAGGTCTCGGGCATCGCGCTCAGGCTCGATCGCGGTGCCCAGACCGCCCAGTGGCTGATTCCCGTGATCTGGGGCATGGGCGGCGAGATCACCGACAGTGACGGCGAGTTCAACTTCACCAGCCCGCCCGTGATCGAGGCACTTCAGTGGTACCGGCGCCTCGTCGAGGAGGGCTGCGCGCAGCCCGGCGCCACGGTCGGCGACACCCGCAACCTCTTCGCGCAAGGCCGGGCCGGCTTCATCTTCGAGGGGCCGTGGATCAGGGGTCTCGTGCGCAATCTGTCCGCCGACCAGCTCCAGATCGCACCGGACGGGAACATCTGGATCGCGCCGATGCCCGAGAACCCGAGCGGCGAGGTGCGACAGTTCGCCAATCACGGCGTGATCGCGATCACCGCGCAGGCCAAGGACAAGGAGCTCGCGGCCTCGTTCGTCGACTTCCTCCTGAACGACCCCGACGTGGTCGACAAGCATTTCGAGATCGCGCAGATCATGGCGACGGGCAACACCGAGCTGCTCGCCAGCGGTGCGCATGGCGCGGACCCGCTGACCCAGGAGTTCGTGAAGTATCTGCCCAACAGCCAGGCGCTGCCGATGCAACATCCGCGCTGGCTCGCGGCCATGGATGCCCTCGTGCCGCACATCCAGAGCGTCGTCGACGGGGCCGATGCCCAGGCCGAGGCCGAGCAGGCGGAGCGAGACGCACAGCGCGCGCTCAGCCGCCGCTAGCCGCGATGCCGGCCCTCGGGCAACCGCACGAGGGCCGGCGCATGGGGGACATCATGACACCGCAGGACATCGCCAAGCGTGCCGTAGGCACGGCCGCCGTCGAGCGCCTCGTGGCGCCGGGCATGAAGCTCGGGCTCGGCTCGGGCTCGACCTCTGAATGGATGGTCCGGGCATTGGGCGAACGAGTCCGGGGTGGGCTCGACGTGGTGGGCGTGGCCACCTCCAGCGGCACGGCGGCCCTCGCCCGCGAGGTCGGCGTGCGGGTGATCGAGCTCGACGAGGCCGGCGAGCTCGATCTCACCCTCGACGGGGCGGACGAGATCGACCATCGCCTGCGGATGATCAAGGGCGGCGGCGCCTGCCTCCTGCGCGAGAAGATCGTGGCCGCCGCGTCGCGGCGCATGGTGGCCATGGTCGACGAGAGCAAGGTCGTGGCGACGCTCGGCGCCTTCCCCCTGCCGGTCGAGGTCGTCCGCTTCGGCTGGCGGTCGACGCGCCGGCTCGTCCTGGAGCTGCTCGCCCGGCACGGGCTGGAGGGCCGCGAGGTGAGCCTGCGCGGCGGCGAGGAGGACCCGGTGCTGACCGACAGCGGGCACGTCCTGCTCGACTGCCGCCTCGGCGCCATCGCCGAGCCCGAAGCGCTGGAACGCGAGCTGAACCGGATCCCGGGCGTAGTCGAGAACGGCCTCTTCTGCGCCTTCGCCAATGCCGTGCTGGTCGGCCGGCCGGACGGCACGGTGGGCGAGATCGGCCCCACCGCCTGAGGGTCAGTCGGCGAGCGGCAGCGCCAGGGGCACCAGCTCGCCGAGTGCGGCACCTTGCGGGTCGTGGCCCGGCACCCGGCCCGCGATGCGCGCCTGCGCCGCCTCGAGCGCCGCCCCTGCCGCCGCGCGATCGATGGTCAGCACCCGGCCCGCCTCGACCACCTGCCGACCGTCGACCCAGACATCGCGCACCGCCCGGTCTGCCGCGGCGTGCACGAGGCTGCGCAAGGGGTCGTAGACCGGCCGCATCAGGGGCTCGTCGAGGCTGCAGAGGACGAGATCGGCCTTGGCCCCCGCCGCCAGCCGGCCCAGATCGTCGCGCCGCAGCACCGCCGCCGCCTCGACAGTGGCGCAATGGAAGAGCTCGGCCGTGCTCGTCGCATGACGGGGCCCCGCCGCGACCCGCGCCAGGATCTCGGCGTTGCGGATCTCCTCGAGCACGCTGTGCGGGTGGGTGTCGGTGCCGATAGCGATCCGCACACCGGCGCGCAGATACGCGCCGAGGTGATGCAAGAGCGAGCCGTCCCGGGCGAAGACGGTCGGGCAATGCGCCACGGCCGTGCCCGTGCTGGCGAGGAGGTCGATATCGTTGGTGGTCGCCCAGACCAGCCATGGGTGCATGTCGGTGAAGACGGCATGGCCGAGGATCGTGTCCGGCCCGAGAAAGCCCAGCGAATGCAGCCACTCGATCGGCGTCATCGCATGCCGTCGTGTCATCTCGGTGAACTCGGCATAGCTCTGGGCGGCATGCACATGGAGCGGTCGCCCGGTCCGCCGTGCCAGCCCAGCCGCGCGCTGCAGGAGCTCGGCGGTGCAGGTGTCGACCTGGGCGGGCGAGACCATCGAGGCCAGGCGGCCCGACGGGTGCGCGTCCGCCTCGTCCATCACCGCCTCCGCCTCCGCGAAGGCGGCCCGCCCCTCGTCCGGCGCCCAGTCGTAGAGGGTCGCCTGGCCGGTGTCGGTCCACCAGCGGGCCGAGCGGAACATGGGCGCCGCCCAGGCGCGCACGCCGCTTGCGGCAAGGAGGTCGAGCCAGCCCGGATAGGCGTGGCTCAGGTCGACAACGGTGGTGACGCCATTGGCCAAGAGCTCGGCCAGGGCGAAGCGCGCGGAGGCCTGCTGGGCCTCGACATCGGCGATGAAGGCCTGCCGGAAGCGGTGGCGGCTCGAGTAGAAGAGCCTCGGGTCGCCGAACTCCTCGACCAGCCCGCGAAAGAGGGCCGACTGCGAGGGGTGGCAGTGGATGTTGACGAGGCCGGGCATGACGAGCGCCCGGCTGCCGTCGAGCTCGCGGTCCACCGGCCCCGCATGGTGCCCGCCGACCCGGATGAGCCGGTCACCCTGCCAGGTGACGTCGCCATCGCGCCGATAGACATGCCGCCGGCCGTCCCAGGCGATGATCCAGGCACAGCGACGGATGCAGGTGACCGGCCCCTCTAGTAGAGGCTGGCCGGCAGCCACGTCACGATTCCGGGGATGAAGGTGATCAGCAGGATGAGCAGGAAGACGCAGCCGACGAAGGGCAGCGTGCCGCGCACCACGGTCGACACCGAGCCGCGCCCGCGCACCCCCTGCACCACATAGAGGTTCATGCCGACGGGCGGGGTGATCAGCGCGATCTCGCACATCACGACGAGGAAGACGCCGAACCATAGCGGGTCGTAGCCGATGCCGGTGACGACCGGGAAGACGATCGGGATGGTGGCAATCATCATGGCGAGCGAATCGAGAAAGCAGCCGAGGAAGACGTAGAGCACGACGAGCAGCAGGATCATCTGCCAGGGGGCGACGTCGACCGCGGCGATGGCGGTCGAGACCTTGGCCGGAATGCCGAGCAGCCCGACGACGAAATTGAGGTAGAAGGCGGCGATCAGGATCAGCAGAGTCATCGCCGTGACCCGCACGGTGGTCAGCGCCGCCTCGCGCAGCAGGCCGAGGCTGAGCCGCCCGTAGGCGCCGACCAGGCCGAGCGAAGCGACGACCCCGACGGCAGCGGCCTCGGTCGGGGTCGCCCAGCCGGCATAGATGCTGCCCATCACCACGGTGAAGATGCCGATCGGCGGCAGCAGGTCCTTGAGCCGGCGCCGCCGGGCGGCGCGCCATGCCGCGTCCTCGACGGTGCCGTCTTTGCCGGCGATGGTCGGGTCGAGAACGCTGGCGATGACGATCAGCCCCATGAAGAGCAGCGCCAGAAGGGCACCCGGCACCACGCCGGCGATGAAGAGCTGGCCGATCGAGGTGTTGGTCAGCGCGCCGTAGATGATCATGTTGATGCTGGGCGGGATCAGGATGCCGAGCGTGGCGCCGCTGGCCACCGTGCCGAGCACCCAGGGCTCGCTGTAGCTCTGCTTGCGGAAGGCCGGGAAGGCCACGGTGCCGATCGTGGCGGCGGTCGCCACCGACGAGCCGGAGATCGAGGCGAAGAGGGTCGAGGCCGCGATGTTCGTGTGCAGCAGCCCGCCCGGCAACCGCCGCAGCCAGTCGGCGAGGGCGACATACATCCGCTCGGTGACCCCGCCGCGCATCAGGATCTCGCCCATCAGCACATAGAGCGGGATCGCGACGAGGAGGAAGTTGTTGAGTGTCCCCCACATCATCGTGCCGAACGGCCGGAACATCGTCCCGCCATAGTACCACCAGGCGCCGGTCGCAGCGGTGAGGAAGAGGGCCGTGGCGATGTGCAGCCCGAGCATCATCAGGACGAGCATCAGGCCGAAGCCGATGGCGATCACCTCGATGCCGGCCATGCCGCGTCTCCTAGTCGAGCCTGGCCGAAGGCGCGTCGGCGCGATGCGCGGCCTGGAACTCCTCGAGCTCGTCGGCGACCGTGCGCGCCCCGTACTGGCGCTCGAGACGATCCGGGTCGCCCATGGCGAGACGCAGGGCCAGGACCGCATGGCCGACTGCCGAGAGCGCGCAGATGGCCATGCCGGCGAGCCAGAGACCCTGCGGGATCCAGAGCGGCGTTTGCAGGGGTGTGTTGGCCCGGCTGTCGAACGCCCAGGTCTCCCGGTACTCGACGAGCGCATACCAGGCCATGAAGACGGCGAACCCGGCGAGCGTCAGGTAGGCCAGGACGTGCAGGCCGCGCCGCACCGCAGCCGGGAAATATGGCAGGATCAGGTCGATGCGGGTGAAGCCGCGTTCCGCCTGGACGTAGGCGAAGCCGAGGGCGCCGACCAGTGCCAGGACGTAGCCGCCGAGCTCGTCCGAGCCCTGCAGCGAGAAGGCGAAGAAGCGTCTGGCGATCACGTCGACGCCGATGAACAGAGCCAGCAGCAGGACGAGGATGCCGGCGAAGAGGGCGAGGAGCGCCGACAGGCGATCGACCTGTCGGGTCAGGGTAGCGATCATGGCAATGCCAGGCCGGCGCCCGCCCCGCCGCTATTCGACCTTGATGCCGCGCACCGCACCAATCGTGTCGTTCCAGATCTGGGTGCAGCCCGGATAGGTCTGCTCGCAGCGCTCGGCCCACTCGCCGACCACCACCTCGGCCGCGATGTCGGCGACCTTCTGGACATCCGCGTCGCTGACCTCGACCAGCACCATGTCGTATTTCTGGTGCGGGTCGCCGGGGCAATCCGGTGAGCCGGTGCTGCAGGCGATGGCGTCGTCATTGGTCTTGCTTGCCAGCTCCCAGAGCCTGTCCTCCATCGCCGTGAACTCGGCGGCGAGCGCGGTTTGGACATCCTCGGGCAGGTTGTTCCACCACTCGACGTTCACCACGTGCGCCTGGACCGAGCCCGAGACGGCGAGCGGCAGGAGATGGGTGGTCACCTCCGGCCATTTGCCGGTGTTGGACGAGGTGGCCGAGGTGATCCCGCACGAAGCGACGCCGCGCTGCAGGGCCGGGTAGACTTCCGGGAAGCTGAGCGTCACCGGCGTGGCGCCGAGCCGCTCGATCAGGGTCGACATCGACGCCGTGAAGGAGCGCACCTTGAGACCCTCGAGATCGGCGAGGGTCTCGATCGGCTGGTTGCAGAGGAAGATCTGCGGGCCAAACGGCCAGATGGCGAGCGCGCGCACGCCGAAGCGGTCCTCGAGCCGCGCATTGAAGACGTCGCGATAGGCGTCGACCGACTCGCGCAGGGCCTCCATGTTGGTCGAGACGCCGATCAGGTCGATGCCCTCGAGAAAGGCGTCGTCCTTGGCCACCTGCCCGACCTGGGTCGAGGCGATATCGAAGGTCCCCGCGCGCACCAGCCGGAGCGCATCGCCGAGATTGATCCCGAGCGCCTGGAACTCGCTGCGCTCGACCGCGAGGTCGAGACCGTCCAGGGCGGCGATGCTCTCCATCGTGGCGGTCTCGATCGGGAACTGCGTGCTGTTGGCCTGCGACTGGCTCAACCACTTGATCGTGGTTTCCGCCTCGGCATCGGTCGCGATGGCTGCTGTGGTCGCCAGGAGCGCTGCGGCGAGCAGCTGGACGGTGCGGCGCATGAGGAATCCTCTCGCTTCCAGTTTTCGTGGCAATCATTGCCGCTGATCGACGACTGTCAACTGCCAAACCCCAGCATCACCAACCGATGGCGTCTGTCGAGCACTCGATGTCGGATAATGGGGCCAGCCTCTCCATTGGGCATGTCCTGCCGCAATTTGCAGCAAAACGGGTTAGGCCGGCCGCCAGGCAATCGAAACGACGAAGCCGCGTTTCGGCCCTGTGCCCGGTGGCACCCAACTTGCAAACGCACCTTGCATCGTGCGCCAGCAGCAAGAAGGGAAGACGTCATGAGGATGGCAAGCGTCGTCACGGCGATCGCCGCAATGACCATGGTCGCCGCACCGGCCTGGGCGGAGACGCTCCGCATCGCCGGCAACTTCAACTCCGAGCATTCTTCCTCCGTGGCGATCCAGCAGTTCAAGGCCGAGGTCGAGGAGGCCAGCGGGGGCGACCTGATCATCGAGGTCTTTCCCGACATGGCGCTCGGCGGGGCCGGCGAGAACGTCAGCCAGACCCGCGCGGGCACGATCGCCATGACCTGGGTCGGCATGGCCTATCTCTCGCGCACCGTGCCCGAGCTGGAAGCCGTGAGCCTGCCCTTCCTCTTCCCCAGCCGGCAGATCGCCTACGAGGTCATCGACGGCGAGGTCGGCGATCTCCTGGCCGAGAAGCTGGCCGACAAGGGCTTCACCCTGCTCGGCATGATGGAGCTGGGCCAGCGCCAGGTGACCAACAACGTGCGGCCGCTGCTGAAGGTCGAGGACCTCCAGGGCCTGAAGATCCGCACCCAGCCGATCGAGAGCCACCTCGCGACCTTCGCGGCCCTCGGCGCCAACGCCACGCCGATGGACATCAAGGAGGTCTACTCGGCGATGCAGCAGGGGGTCATCGACGGCCACGAGAACCCGTACAACCTGATCTATGCCAGCCGGTTCTTCGAGGTGCAGAAGTACCTCTCGAATACCGGCCACTTCTTCGACTTCATCGCCGTGGTCGCCAACAAGGACGTGTTCGAGGCCCTGTCGCCGGAGCAGCAGGCGATCATCAGGACTGCCATGGACAACGCCGTGGCCGCCCAGCGCCTGGCTGCCGAAGCAGCCGATACCGAGGCCCTGGCGAAGCTGCAGGAGCTTGGCATGCAGTATGACGAGCTGCCGCCCGAGGAGCTCGCCAAGATCCGCGAGCTGACGGCGGGCGTGGTCGACGAGATCCGCGAGCGCGCCGGCAAAGAGCTCGTCGACCAGGTGATCGCCGCGGTCGAGGCGGCCCAGGGGAGCTGACCCCTTGGCCGTTGCCCGAGGTCTGCGCCAGCCGGTCGACGCGGTGCTCCGTGTCCTCGACCGGCTGGCGCGCGGCGTCTGCGTCGTGACGATCGGCGGCATGGTCGCCATCGTCGCGGCCCAGGTCTTCGCCCGCTACGTACTCAACAACTCCATCGGCTGGGCCGACGAGATCTCGCGACTGCTGTTCGTCTGGTCGATCTTCCTCGCCATCCCCGTGGCAATCCGCACCGGCAACCATATCGGCATCGAGCTCCTGACCGACCGGCTGCCGCCGCGGGCACGGGCCGCGCTCGCCCGGCCGGTCACAGCACTCGCCGCCGCCCTGATGCTGCTGGTGGCCTGGCAGTCCTTCGCCGTGGCCTTTGCCCAGTGGGATGAGCTCATGGTCTCCGTCGATCTGAGTGCGGGCCTCTTCCTCCTCGCGGTCGGTGTGGGCGGCCTCCTCTCGGCCCTCAACCTCCTGCGCGATGCCGTCTTCGTCGCGACCGGGACCGGAGCCGACGCATGACGCTGACGATGATCGGCATCTTCTTCCTCGCCGCCATCCTCGGCATGCCGCTCGCCTTCTCGCTCGGCGTGGCAGCGGTCAGCGGCATCCTGGTCTCCGGCTTCGGCCTCAACGTGCTGCCGTCCAGGATGATGAACGCGGTCAACGCGTTCCCCTTGATGTCGATCCCGTTCTTCGTGCTGGCCGGCGAGATCATGATGAAGGCCGGGATCATGCAGCGGCTGATCGACCTCGCCAACGCCGCCGTCGGCCAGGTCAAGGGCGGTCTGGCCCATGTCGCGATGGGTGCCGGGCTCGGGCTCTCGACCGTCTCGGGTGCGGCCGTCGCCGACGCCAGCGCCCTCGGCGGGACGCTGATGGGCCCCTTGAGCAAGTATTACAGCCGCGGCTTCTCCGCCGCCGTCCTCGCCGCCGCCGCCAATCTCGGGCCGATCATCCCGCCCTCGGGTGCGATGATCGTCTATGCCTTCGTCGCCGGGTCGACCGTCTCGGTCGGCGGCCTCTTCATGGCCGGCGTCCTGCCGGGGCTCATCCTGGTCACGGGGATGATGGTGCTCTGCAGCGTCTATGCCCACGTCAAGGACCTGCCGCGCACCGGCGAGAGCTTCTCGCTGCGCCGCATCGCCCGCGAGGCGCGCCGCTCCCTGGTCATCCTGATGATGCCGGTCGTCGTCATCGGCGGCATCGTCGGCGGCGCCTTCACGGCGACCGAAGGCTCGGCCATCGCCGTCGTCTACGCCCTCCTGATCGGCTTCTTCGTCACCCGCCAGCTCGCGCTGAAGGACCTGCCGGAGGCGCTGGTCAATACGGCCATCACCGCGGCCGGGGTGGGGGCGATGATCGCTTTCGCCTCGGTCGTCACCTACATGATGACCATCGACCTTTTCCCGATGCAGCTTGCGAGCTGGCTCAAGGAGGTCACGACCGACCCCATCGTCTTCATGCTGATCGTGACCGGCGTGCTGGTCGTCGTCGGCTGCTTTCTGGAAAGCAACGCCGCCTATGTCATGCTGGTGCCCCTGTTGCATCCGATCGCCGTCAGCTACGGCATCGATCCCCTGCATTTCGGCTTTCTCTTCGTCTTCAACCTCGTCATCGGCATGCTCACCCCGCCGGTCGGCGTCGTGCTCTTCGTCCTCTGCGGCGTGGCGCGTATCGGCATCGGCGAGATCAGCCGCGCCATCTGGCCCTTCGTGCTGCTGATGTACGCGCTGCTCTTCGTCTGCATGTTCTTCCCCGGCATCGTGCTCACTTTGCCGCGCGCCCTGGGCTACTGACATGACGCTCTGGCCAGCGACCAGTGCCGCCCTCGGCGTTATCACGCCTTCCGGCAACCGCGTGGTCGAGCGGGTGACGATCGGCATCCTCGCGCAGTTCCCGGAAATCTCCTGCCATTTTTCGCGAACCCCGGTGTTCGGCTCGACCGATGCCTATCCCGATGGCTACGACTGGGACGGCATGCTGGGTGCCGCCGCCCTCCTCGACCATGCCGATCCCGATCTCCTGGTCTGGAACGGCAGCAAGGCCGGCGGCATCCGGTTCGCGCTCGACGACGAGCTGGCCGCCCGGGTGAGCCGCAAGCTCACCAGCTCGACCCTGGCGCTGCGCGAGCTGCTGATCGCCCGCAACTGGCGGCGGATCGGGCTCGTCACCCCGTACAGCGCCGCCGGCGGTGCTGCGGTCGAGCGCACCTTCACGGCGGAGGGCTATCCCTGCGCCGCCGCCGTCCATGCCGAGCTCGCCGACAATTTGAGCTACGCCGCCATCCCGGCCGAGCAGATCCGCGCCATGTGCCGCAGGGCGGCGGCGGCGCGCCCCGACGTGATCGTCGCCTGGTGCACCAATTTCCCGGCGGCCCCGCTGGTCGCCGAGATCGAGGCGGAGACCGGGGTGCCGATGCTCGATTCGACCTCGCTCGCCGTCTGGGGCGCCTTGCGCGCGCTCGGCATCGACCCCCGCCCGGCGGCGGCATGGGGCTCGATCTTCGCAGCACCGGACGCCTGACCATGCGCCTGCTCCTGCTCAACCCCAACACCTCGGCCGAGGTGACCGAGCTGCTCGCCCGCGCCGCGCGGGCCGCCGTCGCACCCGGCACCGAGATCGTCCCGGCGACCGCGCATCGCGGTGTGCCCTACATTGCCACCCGCGCCGAGGCGGCGGTCGGCGGCGAGGTGGCGCTGGAGATGCTGGCCCGACACGGGCAGGACGTCGACGCGGTGATCGTCGCCGCCTTCGGCGACCCCGGCCTTGGCGCCCTGCGCGAGCTCGCCCCGGTGCCGGTGGTCGGCCTCGCCGAGGCGGCCATGCTGACCGCCTGCATGCTGGGGGCGCGGTTCTCGATCGTCACCTTCGCCACAGCACTTGGCCCCTGGTATCGCGAATGCGTCGCCTATCACGGCCTGCTCGGCCGGCTGGCCGCCATCCGCATGCTCGACGCCCCCTTCCGGGCGATCGGCGACGTGCAGACCGAGAAGGCCGATCTCCTCGTCGATCTCGCCTGCCGGACGGTGGTCGAGGACGAGGCCGATGTGGTGATCCTCGCCGGCGCGCCGCTCGCCGGGCTCGCCGCCACGGTCCGCGATCGCATCCCCGTGCCGGTCGTCGACGGCGCCGCGGCCGCCGCCCGCCAGGCCGAGACCCTGGCCGCCCTCGACCTGCGCAAGGCCACCGCCGGCACCTTCCGCCGCCCGGCCGGCAAGCCGTCGACCGGGCTCGACCCGGCGCTGGCCCGGCTGATCGGCGGCGCGTGAGCCGGCCTCAATCCATCCCGTAGCCGGCCCGCGCCACGTCGGCGATGCGCCCGGCGGTCGTCGCCCAAATCCGCTCGCGCTGGGCCATGATATGGGCGAAGGCCCGGCGCAGCTGGCGCAGGCGATGCGGCTGGCCCGCGATGTGCGGGTGCAGCGGAGACGGCGCAGACCAGCGTCTCGCCGGCGGCCTGCTCGAGCATCTCGTCGAACTGGTCGACGACGAGATCGGCGAAGTCGCCGGCCGTCATCCGCCTGACGGCGATGGCGTTGGCGTCGTTGGCCTCCTGCGGGTAGGGCACGGTGAGCAGCGGGCCGGAGCGAGTGCGGAGCGGAAAAGGCCGGTCGTCGCAGCACCAGTCGAGCAGGTAGCGGTAGCCCGCCTCCTGCAGCAGGTCCGGGGTTACGGCGCTCTGGCGATCCAGGGCCCGAGCCAGCCCGCGGGCGGCCGCCCCTCGGCCTGAGTGATCCGCGCCGTCGCGGCATCGATCAGCGCCTTCTCGGCCGGTTCGGCCAGCACGTCCTGACGCTCGCCATTGGTCCGCCCGTGCGCCGCGATCTCGTGGCCGCCGGCCCGGAACGCCTCGATCAGCCCGGGACAATGGTCGTAGACCTCGCTGTTGACGAGGCAGGTCAGCGGCAGGCCGAGCCCGGCGGCGAGCTCCAAAAGCCGCCAGGCGCCGACCCGGTTGCCATAGTCCAGCCAGCCGTAATTGATGACGTCGGGCGGCGGCCCGCCACCCGCCACGAGCTCGTCGAGCATGCCGTCGCCGAAGCTGTACTGCTCGAGGTTTAGGGCGACATAGACCGCGAGCCCGCCGCCCTCGGGCCAGCGGAAGGGCGCGGGCTCCGTGATCGGCCAGTAGGCGTAGCGGTCGTGGCCCTTGATCGACAGCATCTCCTTCACGCCCCTCCCCCGACCCAGCGGTGCATGTCGACGTCGACCGCGAGCGCCTTCTCGTACATCGCCCGGTAGTGCGGCTCGAGCCGGCGGGCGACCTCGTCGACCGCCTGGAACTGCCGGTGCAGCGTCGGCATCAGCTCCCTGATCTCGCGGCGCAGCTCGCCCTCGTCGATGGTCAGCAGCCGGCCGTCCCGGACCACATGCCGCCCGGCGACGAAGACGTCGGTGACCGAGCCGCCATTCTCGCAATAGACGAGCTGGCGGCGCAGGTCGTTGAGCGGCAGGAAAGCCGGCCGGTCGAGATCGAGCAGCACGATGTCGGCGGCATGGCCGGGTGCGAGGGCACCCAGGCGACCGGCCTGGCGCAGCGAGCGGGCACCGCCCCGGAAGAGGCAATCGAGGATCTCGGCGGCGGTGGGCCAGGTGCGGTAGTCCGGGTCGCCGATCTTGTGGACGAGCCCGGCGAGCTTGGCGACGCCCCAGATGCTGGCCGTGTCGTCGACCGCAGCCTCGTCGGTGCCGAGGCAAATCGGCACCCCGGCCCGGCGCAGGGCGCGAAACGGCATGACTCCGCTGCCGAGCTTGAGGTTCGAGACCGGGTTGTGGGCGACGGTGCAGCCGGACCGGGCAAGGAGCTCGATGTCGGCCGCGTCGATCCAGATGCCGTGGATGACCAGCGAGCGCTCGTTCAGGAGCCCGTTCTCCGCCACGTAGCGAACCAGCGAGCGGCCGTACTTCACCTCGCCCAGCACGCGCTGCAGCCGGGTCTCGAGGACGTGGACGTTGAACGGCAGGTCGTGCGCCCGGGCGATGGCGTCGAGGGCGTGGAAATAATCGAGGGTGACGCGCTGCGGCGCCGAGCACGAGACCGAGCAGCGCAGACGCCCGCCCTCGGCACCGTGCCAGCGCCCGATGAAGCCGGCATAGAGGTCGAGCAGCTCGTCGGCACCCTGTGGCCGCACGGCCTCGAGCCGCCGCCGCTCGTCCGCCGGCAAAAGCTCCCTGAGGAACGGGTACTTGTCGAGCTCCGGCACGTTGGGCTGGTCGAGCGCCACCGTCGCCCGCATGCCGCTTTCGGCATAGGCCCCCATGACCGCGTCGATGGTCCCGGGCGTCGGCACCGGCACGAAGAAGGCGTCGTCGTGCACCGTGGTGATGCCGAGCCTGAGCATCTCGGCCGCACCCAGGAGCGTGCGCAGGCGCACCAGCTCCGGCGTCTCGACCAGCTCGGCCAGCGGCGGCACCTCATAGAGCATGAAGATCTCGAGCGGTGCGCCTTCGAGCGTGCCCTTGAGGAAGTTGGTCGGCGAGTGGAGATGCGCGTTGATCAGCCCGGGCAGGGCCAGCCGGCCGCGTGCGTCGATGGTCTCGACCGGGCCGGCGGGCGGCGGCAGATCGGGGCCGACGGCGACGATCGTGCCGTCACGGACGAGAATGTCGGCCTGCTCGTGCTCGGTGTCCTGTGCGTCGAAAGTGAGGACACGGGCCCGGCGCAGCAACAGATGCGGCATCGGCGCCCCGTCGCTCATCGCTCAGCCACCCGACTGGCGCTGCAGCAGGGCCAGGATCTCGGGCTCGACGCCGCTCAGGTCGCGCAGCCCGGGCAGGGCGTAGCTGCCGGTGGTCGGCTTCGGCAGGGCGAGGCGGACGAGCTGCTCGGCATGGCCGACGCCCGTGGCGATGCCCTCGACCACCGGCACCGGCACGAGCGACTGCAGGCGCCGCGGCACCCCGGCCATCACCGTGCCCAGGAGACAGACGACCTCGGCCATCTCCTGCTCGACCAGCTCGTTGCAGGCCGCGGCGAGCTGGGCGTCGACCGCGGCGGTGTCGCCCGGCGCATAGGCCGCGAGGCTCTCGATCGTGCGCCAGCCGCAGACCCGCCGGTCGAGGCCGTAGGCTTCGACCAGCTCGCGATAGACCGGCTGGACCCGCGCCCCCAGGGTGACGAGCCCGATGCGGCCGCCGACCAGATGGGCGGTGAGCAGCGCCGCCTCGGTGATGCCGACGACCGGCACGGTCAGCAGCTCGCGCAGGGCGGCAAGGGCGGTGTCGTAGGAGACCGCGATCAGGACCGCGTCGACGCCCTCGCCATGCGCCGCCGCGAGCGCGATCATCTCGCGCTGCGCCAGGGCATTCTCGAACCGCGTGCCGACGATCCTGGCGCCGTTCCGCCCGGTGACCGCCACGATCTCGGTGCCGGGCGACGCCACGCGCCGCGCCTCGGCCGCCGCCGTCTCGGTGACGAAGGTCGTGGTGTTGCCGTTGATCAGGAGAATGCGCATAGGATGGGTCCCGGTGAGAACGTCGTGGCCGCCTGGGCGAAACGAAGCTACGCGATGGCAGGCGGCGAGGCGATGGGTTTGCCCGGCCACCGGCCCGATGCACAGAATTGCGGCAAAGGAGCGCCAATTGACGGACAGGATCGCCCCGCAGACCCGGCTCGGCGTGCTCACGCCGTCGTCGAACACCGTGCTTGAGCCGCTCACCGCGGCCATGCTCGCCGGCCTCGACGACGTCACGGCCCATTTCGCCCGGTTTCGGGTGCGCGAGATCTCGATGCGCGACGAGGCGCTCGGCCAGTTCGATCTCGAGCCCATCCTGGCTGCCGCCGAAGCTGCTCGCCGATGCGAAGGTCGACGCCATTATCTGGTCAAGCACCGCCGCTGGTTGGCGCGGCTTCGCCACCGACGAGGCGCTGCGCGAACGGATCACCGAGCGCACCGGCATTCCGGCGGGCACCTCGGTCCTCGCGCTCAACGAGATCTTCGCCGCCACGGGGGTGCGCCGGTTCGGCCTGGTGACCCCCTATCTCGACGAAATCCAGGCGCCGATCGTCGCCAACTACCGGGCCGCCGGCTTCGACTGCGTCGCCGAGCGCCATCTCCTCGACCGCGGCAATTTCTCGTTCGCCCTCTACAGCGAGACGCTGATCGCCTCGCTCATCCGCGAGGTGGCGGCGGCGAAGCCGGACGCGATCACCGTCTTCTGCACCACTTCGCGGCACCGCCCTCGCCGAATCGCTCGAGCAGGAACTCGGCATCCCGATCTACGACACGGTCGCCACCGCCGTCTGGCAGGGCCTGCGCCTCACCGGCGTCGATCCCGCCCGCGTCACCGGCTGGGGCCGGGTCTTCCGCGAAGTCAGGTGACGAGAAGCGGGCGCAGGAAGGTCTCGAGGTTCAAGGTGAGCTCCGGGCTGAGATAGCCGCCCTCCTGGACGAGCACCATGTGGCGTTCGATGGCGGCACAACCGGCGGCGATCGCGGCGAAGCCCCCCTGTCGTCACCTTCAGCCTCCGCCGAAGGGGTCACCCGCGAACGCGTCGAGCCCCGTGGCGTGATCAGGATGTCGGCGCCGAAGAGGCGGATGCGCTCGCCCGCCTCGGCGAGGGCGGCGAGAAAGCCGTCATCGCCCGTGCCGAGAGGCAGCGGCAGGTTGAGGTTGTAGCCATGCCCCGCCCCAACGCCGCGCTCGCCCGCATGGCCCCAGAAGAAGGGGTAGAACCGGCTCGGGTCGGCATGGATCGAGACCGTCAGCACGTCCTGCCGCGCGTAGTACACCGCTTGCGTGCCGTTGCCGTGGTGCAGGTCGATGTCGAGCACGGCGGGTCGCCGGCCGGCCCGCAGGCAGCGTTCGGCGGCGATGGCGCTGTTGCTCAAGAGAAGCCGCCGGCCCGGTCGGCCGTCGCATGGTGCCCCGGCGGGCGGCAGAGCGCATAGGAAGGGCCGCCCCGCCCAGCACCGCGTCGGCGGCGGCGATCACCGTCTGCGCACTCCAGTAGGCCGACTCCCAGGTATGCGGGCCGATCGGGCAGGCCGTGTCCGCCTGGTGATAGCCGGCGAGCCCCGCCGGATGCGCCGGATAGACGAGGCTTCGGCCTTCGGGATGGATGTTGGGCACCACCTCCGGCCCGGCGCCCGGCAGCGCCGACCAGTGCCTATGGATGGTCCGCAGGAAATTGAGATAGTCGGTCGAATGCACCGCCGCGATGGGAGCCATGCCCGCGTCCGCTGGCGGCCGGGCCGTGAGCCCGAGTGCCTGCACCGCCGCCAGGAGCGCGTCGATCCGCGCCGGCTGCTCGGGGCTCGGCCGCAAGGTGCCGGCCACGAGGAAATGCTGCGGGTCGTGCTGCCGCTGCGCCTCGTGGAAGAAGACCTGCATGTCACCCCCGCCTGGTCCGGACCCGCCAGATTGCGCAGCGACCTTGCCGCAGGCGGCCCCGTGGCTCAAGCGACGCTGCGCCAGGACTTGCGGGCGTAGAGATAGCGCTGGAACGAGCGTAGATCGGCGCAGCGCAGATGGCGGGCGGCCTCGGCGTCGCCGGCTTCGATCGCCATCACCAGCTCGTCCTGGATGTGAAGGGTGAACTGGTCGAACTCGGGATCGAAGGGTGCCCGGGCCGCCAGCGCCTCGGCGACGAAGGGCGCGTAGCGCAGCCGCAGCCGGCGGATCATCTCGATCAGGATGGGCGAGGCCGAGCCATGCGCGAGCGCCAGGTTCCAGCCCATCAGCGAGCGCATTGTCGCCTGCAGGTCAGCGCCGAAGCGCATCGCCCGCAAGGCCTCGGTGTAGCGGTAGAGGTCGCGCGCCTCGGCGGGCCGCCGGCGCGCCGCGAAGCGCGCCGCGGCCTCGCCTTCGAGCAGCATGCGCAGCGCCCAGATCTCGTCGGCGGTCCGCCGCTCGAGCCTGGGCACCCGGATCGCCTTGCCCGGTGCGGAGCGCAGGGCCGCCGCATCGATCAGCCGGCCAACCGCCTCGCGCACCGGCTGCATGCTTGTGTCGAGCGAGATCGCCAGCGTGCGCAGGCTGACCCGGGTATCGGGCAGCCACTCGCCGTCGAGAATGCGCCCTTCCAAGGTCTCGTAGGCCCGCTGTGCCAGGGTTCGCGCCACGCGCCCGTCGCTGGCCGGCGGGCCCGCGCCTGCACCACCGGCCACCGCGGCGATCCCGCCGCCCCTCAGTCCCTGGCGAGGCGGGTGAGCTCCGGCGTCATCGCGTCGACGGCAGCGGCGAACCGATCGACGGCCTGCTCGCACTCGGCCTTCGTGATGCAGAGCGGCGGCGAGAAGGAGATCACCTCGATGAACGGCAGGCCGCGCACCATGAGTCCGTGCTCGAGCGCCTTGGCGGCCACTAGGCGATGCGGCACGGCGTCGGCCTTGAACGGCCGGCGCGTGGCCCGGTCGGCGGTGAACTCGACGCCGATCATCAGGCCCTCGCCGCGGATGTCGCCGATGAAGGGATGCTCGCCCAGCCGGTCCTTCAGCCCGGCGAGCAGGTGGCCGCCGACCGCGGCCGCGTTCGCCGCCATGCTCTCGCGGCCGAGGATCTCGAGGTTGGCGAAGGCCGACCGCGCAGCCCACCGGACCCGAATAGGTGAAGCCGTGCATCACCGGCCCGTGCTTCGGCGAGCCCGCCTCCAGCACCTTCCACACCCGCTCCGAGACGACCGAGGCGGAAACCGGGAAGTAGGCGCTGGTGACACCTTCTGGCGAGCGTCCAGAAGATCGGGCTTCAGATCGTGAAGCCCGGTGGCGAACCGATCGCCGGTGCGGCGAAGCCGGAGATGCCTCGTCGGCGATGAGGATGTCGTGCCGGTTCAGCACGGCCTGCACCCGCTCGAAATAGCCCGCCGGCAGGATCAGGACGCCGCCCGTCCCCCATGATCGGCTCGACGTCGTCTCGATGGTCTCCACGGCCCCTCCCGCTCGATCATCGCCTCGAGCTCGGCGGTGTGGTCGCAGAACGCGGCCTCGCTCGCCATCCTCCGCGAAACGGTAGTAGTGCGGGCAGCTCGTGTAGAGGATGTCGACGTCCGGCAGGTTCCACGCCCGGTGGTAGGCCTCGATGCCGGTGAGCGATGCCGCGACCGTGGTCAGGCCGTGATAGCCGCCCTGACGCGAGATGATCTTCTTCTTCTCGGGCGTGCCGCGCAGCGTCGCCCAGTAGCGGACGAGCTTGTAGTTGGTGTCGTTGGCATCCGAGCCGGAGGTGCCGAAGAAGACCTTCGAGAGGTGGCGGGCGCCGGCCTGCTCGTGCAGGAGCTGCAGGATCTTGTCGGCGAGGCGGATGGCGGATTCGTGCGACGACGAGCCGAAGAGGTGCCAGTAATTGAGGTCCAGCATGGCCTGCTTCGCCGCCTCGGCGAGCTCCGGCCGACCACATAGCCGACATTCACGCACCAGAGGCCGCCCGAGCAGTCGACGAGCTCGTTCCCGCCGTGATCACGCAGCGTGGCGCCATGGCCCCGATCCATGATCAGGGGGCCGTTCTTCTGGTGCGCGGCGATCGAGGTGAGCGGATGGAACAGGCTCTCGCGGTCCATGTCCTCGAGCGAGAAATTGGGGCGTTCATCGAGCATATCTGACCTCTCGTGTGGCCTTGGCCGGCAGCGCCGGTGGCCCGTTTCGCAGGCGACACTTCCCCGTCCCATGCAGCCCGTCAGTCGCGATCGAGCTTCACGAACAGGAACCAGAAGAACGCACCCATGACCGGCAGGGTGACGAAGAGAATGATCGTCGCCAGCGCGAAGATGATCGGCACCTGCGACTGCTGCGAGGCCGCCATCGCCCAGTTGTAGATCGGCATGGTGGTCTCGATGCCACGGACGAAGAGCGAGCGCAGCAGCTCGTTGAAAGAGAGCAGAAAGCCGAAGACGCCGGCGCCGAGCACGCCCGGGCGGAGCAGCGGCATCTCGATTTCCCAGAACCGCCGCCAGGGCGAGGCGCCGAGATCCTCGGCGGCCTCGAGGAGGCGAATGTCGAAGCGGCTGGCGACGACGAGCACCAGCAGCAGCGCGAACGGCAGGGCCCAGACGAGCTGGGCGATGAAGATCGACCAGAGGCCGAGCGTCAGCCCCATCAGGATCCGCAGGAAGATGAAGAGGGCGGCACCCATTGTGAGCCCCGGGACGAAGAGCGGCAGCAGCGTCAAGAGCAGCACGGGTCCGGGCCGGCGCATGCGGGTGATGGCGCGCCCTACGAACGTCGCCACGATCATGCAGCAGAGCGCCACGAGCGCGCTCATCCAGATGCTCGTCCACAGCGGCGGCACCCAGCGTTCGTCGCCCAGCAGCAGGCTGAAGTTGGCGAGCGTCAACGGATAGGGGATGCCGGAGAGCGGCCGTGCCGAGAAGGACATGACGGCGAGCCAGACGAGCGGGATGTAGATCGCGGCGATGGCGAAGAAGCCCAGCGCCATGGCGACACCGGGCCAGACCCGCCAGCGGCTGGCCTGACGGAGAAGGCGGATGGTCGGGGCGATCTCGCTCTCGTCGACCAGGGCCACCGGCAGGGTGCTGGTGCTCATCGGTGGAGCGCCGAGAAGATGGTGGCGAGATCGAGGCGGTTGCGGGTGAGCAGCATGAAGGCGCCGAGGCAGAGTCCGAGCAGCACGACGACCACGGTCGAGAGGGCCGCCGCCATCGGATAGCGGATCTGCTGCAGGGCGGAATCGACCGAGTTGCCGAGCAGGTCGACGAAGCCGCCGCCCAGAAGCTGCGGCTCCACGAAGGCCGCCATCAACGGCACGAAGGTGAAGATGATGCCGGCGAGGATGCCGGGCAGCGCCATCGGGATGATGACGTGCAGCAGGGTCTGCACGGGGCTCGCCCCGAGATCGCCGCTGGCATGGATATAGTCGTCGTCGATCAGCGCGAGGATGATGAAGATCGGGAAGACCATGGTAGGAAAGTTGGCGCCGAGCATGCCGAAATGCACGGCGAACTCGGAGTAGAGCAGCCAGCTGATCGGCTCGTCGACCAGGCCGGTCGAGGTCAGAACGGTGTTGATGATGCCGTTGGTGCCGAGAATCGAGCGCCAGACGAGGATCCTGGACGAAACGTCGAGGAAGAAGGGGATCGTCAGGAAGGTGATGATGATCGCCTTGATCGTCTTCGACCGCAGGCCCTTGGCGAGCCAGAGGGCGAAGGGAAAGGCTAAAAGGAGCTCGATCACGGTCATCGTCAGCGCCACCCGGAGCGTGCGCAGCGCCACGGTCCAGCGGCCGGTCTCGACGACCGACTGCCAGGTGGCGAAGGTCGGCTCGTAGACGATCTGATACGAGCGCACCTGAAAGAAGCTGAAGACGACGAGGATCAGGAGCGGCAGGATGACGACGGCCGACCAGACAACGAGGAAGGTCGGCACGGCGAGGTCGGCCGGCGACAGGCGCGCGGCCAGCCGATCGAGCGCCGTTTCTTTTCGGGTCAGGTCGGCTGTCGCCATGGCTCGGCTCCGGTCCGGGCCGTGAACGGGCGAAGCCCCGGCTCCGCCCGTCCACGTTCCCGCCCTATCAGGGGGTCAGGCGTTGAGGAAGCGCTGCCACTCGCTTTCCATGACATCGGCATTGACCGGCGTCGTATTCGCCCAGAACGGCTTCTCGAACTTGCGGGCGACCTTCTCCTCGGTCCACTTCAGGAGGTCGATATCCTCCTGCGGCCAGCCATGCTCGGTGGCATAGGCGACGCCGAGATCCATGTTGGGCCCGCGTAGCCGCGCTGCTTGGCACTGGTACGCGCGGTACTCGCCACCGAGGAAGTAGTTGAGCAGCTTGTAGATGTTGTCGAGGTTGCCGCGCTCCATCGCTCGGCTCGAGACATTGGCGCTGTGGCCCCACTTGTAGTAGCCCTCCACCGTGAAAGCGTAGATCACGGTGCCGGGGCCGAGCGCCTCGTTGGCCTCCTTGACCGCAGGCTCCCAGCAATTGATCATGTCCACCTCGCGGTTGGACAGGAGCCGGATCTGCTCCTCGAAGGCGGTGAAGATCGTGCGGAAGTGGCCGGCACGCTTGCGCTCGATCAGAAAGTCGACGACCGGCCGCGCCTCCTCGGGCGTGAGGTCGGCCGGATCCTCGATGGCCACCCGCCCGTGGTGCTTGAGGAAGTTGGCCGTCTCGGGCAACGACTGCAGCCAGCTGCGGTCGATGGCGACACGGCCCTTGACCCGCTCGTCCTCGAAGAACGTCGTCCAGGGGATCTCGTCCATGCCGTCGGGATTGGCATCGATGACCTCAGGGAAATAGCCGAAGGCGTCGCCGTTGCCGATGACCGGCACCCCGTACTGCTTGCCGTCGAAACGCAGCCAGTCGGCCCGCTTCCAGGCGTCCGGCGTGCGCTCCCAGAGCGTCAGCTCCGGCTGGTCCTCGATGATCTCGGCATAGTAGCCCTGCGGACCGAGCAGGTTCTCGGTGCCGCCGTCGAAAATGAAGATGTCCTGGGTAGCCCCCAGATCGTTGGAGATGATATCCCGCATGAAGATGCCGATGTCGGTATTGGTCGGTGTGAACTCGACCTTGATGCCGATCGAGTTCTCCATGATGGACCAGTCTCGAAGCTGGGCCGTGGTGGTGCCATATGCCTTGACGGTCTCGCCCGCTGCCAGCGCCTGCCGGCCGAGGAGCGGCACCGAGCCGGCGGCGGCGGCGAGGCCACCCAATGTCAGCGCCTTGTCGACGAAGCTCCGCCTGCTGATGTCGAAGCTGCTCATGGCTGATTCTCCCTTTTACTCGTTGGCTCGTTGGTCGACGGAGAGGGATGCAGCGCCAACTCGGCCGGCGCGCTGCCGCCGGATCGGCTCAAGGGCTCATCACCATGCAGTCCTCGCGCTTCCACCAGATGAAGGCGTCGTCCCGGGTCACCGGGTTGGCGTCCCAGATGCGGACCTTCAACTGTCCGATAGCGGTATTCGCCGTGCGGTCGAGATACTTGCCCTTGTAGATGGCAGCGCCAAACCGGCAGGGCAGGACGTTTGCGGCGGCAGGGGATTCGGGTGCCGCATCGGCCACATGCAGCCGCTCGGCGCGCAGGCCGACCACGATGTCGCTGCCGATCTCTGGCGATCCGGTCCCTGACCATCTGCCGCTGAACGTGGCTTCGCCCAGCCTGAACGTCGCATGATCGCCGTCGAGCGTCAGAAGGGTCGCTTCGAGCAGGTTCTCGACGCCCATGAACGCGGCGACAAAACGGTTGACCGGCCGATCGAAGATGTCCGTCGGCGGGCCGGACTGCTCGATCCGGCCCTTGCGCATCAGGATGATGCGGTCGCTCATGGTCAGCGCCTCTTCCTGGCTGTGCGTGATGTAGACGAAAGTCATGCCGAGCCGCTTGTGGATCTCGAGGAGCTCGACCTGCATGTCGAGCCGCAGCTTCTCGTCGAGCGCGCCGATGGGCTCGTCGAGCAGCAGGATGGCCGGCCGCGGCGCCAGGGCGCGGGCCAGCGCCACGCGCTGGCGCTCGCCACCGCTGAGCTGGTGGATACGCCGGTCGTGCTTCTCCTCGAGCCGCACCAGGCGCAGCGCCTCGCGGGCACGCGTCCGCCGCTCGGCCGGCTTCACGCCGCGCACCTTGAGCCCGTATTCGACGTTCTCGCCCACCGACATGTGCGGGAACAAGGCGTAGTGCTGGAAGACAGTAGTGCAGTTGCGCAAATAGGCCGGAACCGTGCTGACATCGACGCCGCCCAGGCGCAAGGCACCGATCCGGTAGGGCTTCTCGAGTCCCGAGATGAGCCTGAGCAGTGTGGTCTTGCCGGAACCGCTCTCACCCAGGATGGTCAGGAATTCTCCGGCCGCGGCCGACACCGTGACACCGTCGAGCGCTACCACGTCGCCATAGACATGCACCGCGTCGATGACCTCGAGGATCGGCTTGCCCACGGTCTCGGGTGCCGGCGACGAGTCCTCCTCACCGGCCCCGGTGGCAGCCTTTTGAACCGGCTTCGTAGCCAGACGGGCAGCCAACTGCGCCATCAGATGCTCTCCGTTCGACGTGGCTGGGATCGGGCCGGCACACACCTCCATCTGTGATCACGGATGCCCAAACGGCGGTCAGCGTGCCCGCCCGACAGGCAGCCTCCAGGCGAGACCGGACGCCGACGGTGCGGGTCGATCAGTGTCGATACCGTGGCCCGAGTGATCATCGACCTAGTCCAATGCCGTGGTGCGATCGGATGCATGTCCGGCCTCATGCAAGGATGCCGCCACGCCGAGGAGTCGGCTCGCGGTGGAGACAGCCCCCCGGAACGCGGCAACGGCCACGGGCGCCGGATCCATGATGGTGTCGACCGGCACGATCGCGCGGCTCCGGACGTCGAAGGTCGTGCCGGGATCGGCGGCGATCCTGCCCAGGGCCAGATCGGCGTCCGCACCCGCATTGCGCACCACTTCACGCAAGGGAGCGGCGGCCGCGGCGGCGAACATGCGGCCGAGCAGCGATCCCAGGAGACCCTCCGGCAAGGCCGCCGCGGCGCGCCGCTCGGCATGCACCAGCGCCGCGCTGCCGCCCGGCACGAGCCCGCCGGAAAGCGCCGCTGCCAGGGTCGCCGATGCGTTTCGCGCCTGCTCGAGCCGAAGTTGCAGGTGCGTCGGTGTCCGCCCGCCGATGCCGAGCGTCGCGATCCCCGCCTGAAGGCGCGCCAGCCGCTTGCGGAGCTGCTCGCGATCGAAGCTCAGGTGCTTCTCGCGGGTGATGGCATCGCGGATCTCCATGGTCCGCGTCGCCACGGCGGCAGGGTCGCCCTTGCCGCCGATGATCGTGGAATCATGGCGCCGAACGATGACCCTGGCGGCACCGCCCATGAACTGCGGCCGCAGCCCGGCGAGCGAATGGCCGAGCTCCTCGGCGATCAGCGCAGCACCCGTCGCGATGGCGATGTCCTCGAGGGTCGAGCACCGCCAGGCACCCGCCCGGGTGCCTTGATCGCCGCCACCTTCAGCCCAGCCCCCGCTTGTTGGCGATCAGGGTGGTCAGGGCGTCCTCGGCCACCGAATCGGCGATGATGACGAGGCCGCGGCCGGATTCGGCGATCATCTCGAGCACCCGGACGACGGGCTGCAGGGCGGTGATCGGGCCGGCATGGACGAGGATCAGCGGGTTCTCGATCTCGATCGTCCTGGTGCGCGCATCGTCGACGAGATGCGGCGAGATCCAGCCCTGGTCGAAATGCAGCCCGGCGTCGAAGCGCAGGGTGTCCTCCGCGCTCGGCCCTCCTCGATGACCACCATGCCATCGCTGCCGGCCTGGAGATGCGCCTCGGCGAGCAGGGCACCCAGGGCAGCGTCGCCGCCGAGCGCCTGGGTGGCGACGCGCTCCAGCACCGCGGCCTCCGGCGCCGGGCAGGACGCGGCCTCGAGCGCTTCGAGCACGGCCGTGCTGTGGGCATCGATCGCGGCCTGCAGCTCGCTCGGCGCGATGCCCGAAAGTGCGGCGAGACGGCCGGCCCGGACGAAGGCGCGGGCGGCGAGAATAGCCGTGCTGGTGCCATCGCCGACAGCATCGCTGGTGCGCCACGCGAGATCGCGCATGAGCAGGACGCCGGCCTGCTCGTCACGCGAAGCCGAGCTCGAGATTCCGGGCGATGGCATAGCCGTTGCGGAGGAGCAGCGGCGGCGCGTGGTTGCGGCCGACGAGCACTGCCCGGCCGGCCGGTCCCATGGTGCCGGCCACGAGGTCGGCGACCAGGTCGATGCCCCGCATGGCCGGCTGTCGTGCCGCTTCGCCGACGCGAACGACCTTGGCGTTCATTCCAGCGTCCCTCCGACGTTGCCGGCACGGTGTCGGTGCCGCCGGCCATCGGCCGATCACGGCACGCGCCGCACACTCTGTGATCACGACAATCGAACCCGTATTGCCTGAGCCCGAGGCTCGATCTAGGCTGTGATCACAGACGCCTCAGCATTATCGGCCTTCGGGGAAACGCAACCATGCGGCTGGCATGCGACACTGGTGGAACGTTCACTGACCTCGTGGTCGAGCGCGGTGACGAGATCCGCCAGTTCAAGTCATCGACAGTGCCAGCCGATCCGGTGCAGGGCGTGCTCGACGTGCTCGGCCTGGCGGCCGCGGCGCACGGCCTGGACCGGGCAGCCTTCCTGGCCGAGGCCACCACCTTCATCCATGGCACCACGCGCGCCATCAACGCCATCTTGACGGGCAACACGGCCAGAACCGCCTTCCTGACAACCAAGGGCCATCCCGATGTCCTGGTGATCCGCGAGGGCGGCCGTATCGAGCCCTTCAATTTCACCGTGCCCTACCCCGAGCCCTACGTGCCGCGGCGGCTCACCTTCGAGGTGCCCGAGCGCATCGACGCGGCCGGCCGCGTCGTCGAGCCGCTCGACGAGGCGACGGTGCTCGCCATCATCGAGCGCCTCAAGGCGCTCGAGGTCGAGGCCGTCGGGGTCTGCCTGCTCTGGTCGGTGGTCGACGGCGCCCACGAGCGCCGGGTCGGCGAACTCCTCGCCGAGCACCTGCCAGGCGTGTCGGTGACGCTCTCGCATGTCCTCAATCCGACGCTCCGCGAGTATCGCCGGGCCTCGGCGACCGTCATCGACGCCTCGCTCAAGCCGCTCATGTTCGCCTATCTCAACGGCCTGACCGACCGGCTGCGCGAGGCCGGCTTTTACGGGCGCACGCTCATGGTCACCTCCGGCGGCGGCATCATGGATGCCCGGGACGTGGCGCGCGCGCCCATCCATTCGATCAACTCCGGGCCGGCCATGGCGCCGGTGGCCGGCCGCTTCTACGCCGGGCGCGATCTCGGCAGTGCCATGGCCATCGTCGCCGACACCGGCGGCACCAGCTACGACGTGAGCCTGGTCCGCGACGGCCGCATCCCCTGGACCCGGGAGACCTGGCTCGGCCAGCGCTTCCGCGGTCACATGACCGGCTTCCCCTCGGTCGACGTGAAGAGCATCGGGGCCGGTGGCGGCTCGATCGCCTGGGTGGATTCGGGCGGGCTTTTGCGCGTCGGCCCGAGAAGCGCCGGCTCGACGCCCGGGCCGGTCGCCTACGGCAAGGGCGGCACCGAGCCCACCGTGACCGACTGCTCCTTGATCCTCGGCCATATCGACGCCGATTTCTTCCTCGGCGGCGCGATGCCGCTCGACCGCGCGGCGGCCGTGGCGGCACTCGAGGCCAAGGTGGCGGCGAAGCTCGGCCTGCCGGTCGAGGAGGCGGCGGCGGCCGTGCTGGCGCTGGCCACCGAGAAGATGGTGGGGGCGATCGACGAGCTCACCGTCAACCAGGGCATCGATCCCTCGGCCGCGGTGCTGATCGGCGGCGGCGGTGCCGCCGGGCTGAATGCCGTGGCGGTCGGCCGGCGGCTGGGCTGCGCCGCGGTGCTGATCCCCGAAGCCGGGGCCGTGCTGAGCGCCGCCGGCGCCCTCATGTCGGAGCTGGCCTCCGACTATGCCCGGATGCACTTCACGGTGAGCCGGAATTTCGCCTACGCGGCAGTCGACGACGTGCTGGCCGACCTCGAGAGAAGGTGCGAGGCGTTCGCCCGGGGGCCCGGCGAGGGTGCTCTCGAAACGGCAATCGAATTCTCCGTCGAGGCCCGCTACCCGCACCAGATCTGGGAGATCGAGGTGCCGCTGGCCGGCCGGCGCATCGCCGGGCCTGCGGATCTCGCAGCACTGAAGGCCGCCTTCCACGACGCCCACAAGGCCATCTTCGAGATCTCCGATCCGCACTCGGAGGTCGAGTTCGTCACTTGGCGGGCCAAGGTCCGCTGCCGGCTGCGCGAGGCGGCGACCGGCCGGGTGCCGCCGCCGGACAGCCAGAGCGACCTGCCGGTCAGCCGCCGGGTCTATTTCGCCGGCTCCGGCTGGGTCGAGGCCCGGGTCGCCCGCTTCGAGGCGATGCCGGCGGACGAGCCAGTGCCCGGGCCGGCCATCGTCGAATCATCGTTCACGACCGTCGTGGTCGACCCCGGGACGGTCGCCGTCCGGACGACTGGCGGTGGCCTGCGGGTAACGTTCTGATGGGACCCGGCCGATGACCACCGCCGCGACCGGGACGCCCCATGACGCGATCCGCATGGCGCTCTTCTCGAGCCGGATCGAGAGCATCGCGCGCAAGATGCAGAACACGCTCTTCCGCACGGCACGCTCGGGCATTCTCAACACGGCGCACGATTTCTCGTGCTGCATCCTCACAGCCGACTGTCGCCTGCTGGGCTCGGCCGAGAGCCTGCCGATCCACACCCTGATCGGCCCCGACCTGATGTGCGAGGCGGTCAAGCGCCACCATCCGGTGCTTCGGCGCGGCGACTGCTTCCTGCACAACAGCCCCTACGAGGGCAACTCGCACGCCGCTGACCACTGTCTGATCGTGCCGGTAATGGACGACGACGAGGTCCTGCGGTTCTTCGTCCTCGCCAAGGCGCACCAGGCCGATTGCGGCAATGCCCGGCCGTCCACCTATCTCGCGGATGTCGTCGACGTCTATGAGGAGGGTGCGCTCATTTTCTCGGCGACCAGGATCCAGTCCGATTTCAAGGACAACGAGGACATCATCCGCATGTGCCGGGCGCGCATCCGCGTGCCCGAGCAGTGGTGGGGCGACTACCTCGCCGCCCTGGGCTCGGTCCGGATCGGCGAGCGTGGACTCCTCGAGCTCGGCCGCGAGGTCGGCTTCGCCGCCCTCGACGACTATGCCGAGGCCTGGTTCGACTATTCCGAGCGGAAAATGGTCGAGGCGATCCGCCGGCTGCCGTCGGGCAAGGCGACCGTGCGGACGGCGCACGACCCCTTCCCCGGCCTGCCCAACGGCATCCCGATCAAGGTCGAGGTCGAGGTGGACGCCGCAGCCGGCCGGATCACCGTCGATCTCCGCGACAACCCCGACTGCCAGCCCTCGGGCCTGAACCTCACCGAGGGACCTCGGTCAGCGGGGCGATGGTCGGCATCTACAACGGGATCATGGACCACACCGTGCCGGCCAATGCCGGCAGCTTCCGCTGCCTCGACATCAAGATCCGCGAGAACTGCTGCGTCGGCATCCCCCGCCACCCGCATTCCTGCTCGGTCGCCACCACCAACCTCGCCGACCGCGTGACCAACCCGGTGCAACGCGCAATTGCCGACATCGCCCGGGGCTTCGGCATGGCCGAGACCGGCCCCATCATGCCGCCCGGCATCGCCGTCATCTCCGGCCGCGACCCCCGCCACGACGGCGCGCCCTTCGTCAACCAGCTCCACCTCGCCATCAGCGGCGGTGCGGGCACCCCGGCGAGCGACGGCTTCCTCTCCATCATCCATGCCGGCAATGCCGGGCTCAGCCGCATCGACTGCGTCGAGGTCGACGAGCTGCACCACCCGATCATCGTCACCACCCGACGCCTCGTCCCCGACACCGAGGGTGCCGGCGAGCATCGGGGTGCCTTGGCGATCCACGGGGAGTACGGACCGATCGAGGGCTGCAACCTGCGCGTGCTCTACACCATGGACGGCTCGATCAACGCCGCGGCCGGCGCCGTCGGCGGCCTGAGCGGGGCGCCGTCGCGGGCCTTCAGACGCAATCGCGACGGCTCGCTGACCGAGCTGCCGGCCTGCCACGGGCTGACCCTGGCCCCGGGCGAGCGGGTGGTCTCCCATTCCGCGGCGGGTGGTGGCTACGGCTCGCCGCTCGACCGCGACCCGGAGCTCGTGCTGCGCGATGTCGCCGAGGGCTGGGTCAGCGCCGAGCGGGCAAGCACTGTCTACGGCGTCGTGCTGACTGGCGAGGCCAGTGCGGACAGGCTCGCCATCGACCTCGCGGCGACCGACCAGCGGCGCGCCGACTTGCGCACCGGATCCTGACGGCATGGGAAACCAGCGATGAACGACGCCAACGAGGGACAGGCCACCCCAGCCGAGATGGAGGGCGCCGGCTGGCGTCGGGACGGCGTGCGCATGGCGATGATCTCGAACCGCATCGAGAGCATCGCCCGGAAGATGCAGAACACGCTCTTCCGCACGGCCCGGTCGGGCGTCCTCAATACGGCCCATGATTTCTCGTGCGTCATCCTCACCGCCGATTGCCGCCTGCTGGGTTCGGCCGAGAGCCTGCCGATCCACACGCTGATCGGCCCAGACCTGATGTGCGAGGCGGTGAAGCGGCACCATCCGACGCTCAGCGCCGGCGACTGCTTTCTCCACAACAGCCCCTATGAGGGCGATTCGCACCCGGCCGATCACTGCCTGATCGTGCCCGTGGTGGACGAGGGCGCGACGCTGCGCTTCTTCGTCCTCGCCAAGGCGCACCAGGCCGACTGCGGCAACTCCCGGCCGACGACCTACATGGGCCACGCCACCGACGTCTACGAGGAGGGTGCGCTGATCTTCTCGGCGGCCCGGATCCAGACGGGCTACCGGGACAATGACGATCTGATCCGCATGTGCCGGGCTCGCATCCGTGTCCCGGAGCAATGGTGGGGCGACTATCTGGCAACGCTCGGCGCCGTCCGGATCGGCGAGCGGGAGCTGCTGGAGCTCGGCCGGGACGTCGGCTGGCCGACGCTCGCAAGCTATACCGAAAATTGGTTCGACTACTGCGAGCGCAAGATGATCGCGGCCATCCGGCGTCTGCCGTCCGGCCGGATCCGTGTGCAGTCGGCGCATGATCCCTTCCCCGGCGTGCCCGATGGCATCCCGGTCAGTATCGACGTCGAGATCGACGCCGAGAACGCCATGATCAGCGTCGACCTGCGCGACAATATCGACTGCCAGCCCTGCGGCCTGAATCTCTCCGAGGGCTGCGCCCGCACGGCTGCCATGGTCGGCATCTACAACGGCATCATCGACCATACCGTGCCGGCCAATGCTGGCAGCTTTCGCCGCATCGACATCAAGCTGCGCGAGAACTGCGTCGTCGGCATCCCCCGCCACCCCCATTCATGCTCGGTGGCGACCACCAATCTCGCCGATCGAGTCGCCAGCCCGGTGCAGCGGGCAATCGCCGAGATCGCCCCCGGCTTCGGCATGGCCGAGACCGGACCGATCCAGCCGCCCGGCATGGGCGTGATCTCCGGCCGCGACCCGCGCACCGGCGAGCCCTTCGTCAACCAGATCTTCCTCGGCATCACCGGCGGCGCCGGCACGCCGCAGAGCGACGGCTTTCTGACGATCATACATGTCGGCAATGCCGGGCTCTGCCGACACGACAGCATCGAGGTGGACGAGCTGCACCACCCCATCTTCGTCAAGGATCGCCGGCTCCTGACCGACAGCGAAGGACCCGGCGAGTTCCGCGGGGCGCCCTCGGCCTATGTCGAGTTCGGGCCGATCGAAGGCTGCACCATGCAGGTGCTCTACACTGCCGACGGCACGGTGAACCCGGCCCAGGGTGCGCGTGGCGGCTGGCCCGGCTGCCGGGCCGAGGCCTTCAAGCGCGAGCTCGACGGCAGCCTGACGACGCTGCCTGCCTGCCATGGCGTCACCCTGGTCGCCGGCGAGCAGGTCGTCTCACACTCGGCGGGCGGCGGCGGCTATGGCGCGCCCGCCAGCCGCGATCCCGAAAGGGTGCTCCACGATGTGCTCGAAGGCTGGATCTCGACCGAACGGGCACGGCGGGTCTATGGCGTGGTGATCGAGGCGGAGGGGACTGGCATGGTGATCGACAGGGCGGCGACCCGGGCGCTCCGGGCCGACGCCGGCGATGGAAAGGACACATGATGGAAGGCGAGGCCATGGTCGACTGGTCGGCTGGTGCCGCCTATATCGACGGCCGCTTCATGCCCCTGGCCGAGGCCAGGATCCCGATCACCGAGTGGGGCTATCGCCGCTCGGATGTCACCTACGACGTGACCGGCGTCTTCTTCGGCGCCTTCTTCCGCCTCGACGACCACATCGCCCGCTTCCGGCGCTCGATGGACCGGATGCGGATGCAGCCCGGCGAGTCCGACGCGGAGATCCGGGAAGTCCTCATGGAGCTCGTTCGCCGGACGGGCCTGCGCGAGGCCTATGTGGCGATGGACTGCCTGCGCAGCCGACCGCCACGCGGCATGCCCATGCTGCCGGTCAACGCGCGCGCCTATCTCGTCTGCTTCGCCGTGCCGTGGGTCTGGCTCTTCTCGGAGGAGCAGCAGGCCCGCGGCGTGCATGCGATGATCGCGAAAACGCCCCGCATCCCTGCCGCCTCGGTCGATCCCACGGTCAAGAACTTCCACTGGGGCGACCTCACGGCGGCCCTCTTCGAGGCGCAGGATGCGGGCTTCGACACCGCCGTGCTGCTCGATGGTGCCGGCAACGTCACCGAGGGGCCGGGCTACAACGTCTTCGCGGTGATCGACGGCACAGTCGTCTCGCCGCCGGAAGGCGCGCTGGAAGGCATCACCCGGCAATCCGTCTTCGAGCTCTGCGAAGGGCTCCAGATTCCCTGCGAGGTGCGACCGCTATCGGCGGACGAGCTCGAGGAGGCCGACGAGATCTTCTTCTCGACCACCGCGGGCGGGGTGATGCCGGTCAGCCGTCTGGGCGGGCGGATTCTCGGCAACGACCGGCCCGGGCCGATCTCCGCCAACTTGCGCGAAACCTTCTGGGAGCGCCGCCGGCAGGGCTGGCACGCGACCCCGGTCGACTACCCGTCCACGACCTAGGGGCCACCAGGTCGAACCGCCGCAAGAGGATTCGCCCATGTGCACGAGCCAGATCGTCGACGAGGTGACGCGGCGCCGGATCGCGGCGCACGGTGCCAGCTTTCGCCAGGCATCGAGCAGCCCGTTCGGTGCCAGGGACGAGATCGGCATGCTAAACCTGATGGACGCGGCATCCGCCCAGGCCATCATGGCCCGCGCCGATGCCGGGCGGATGTTCGATCTCTCGGTCGACCACTTCATGGGCATGCCCGGCTGGTTCGGGGCCGGCGATCCGCCCTACCAGATCTGGATGACCCACACGCCGAGGGGCGAGGAGGCCGACGACGTCATGGGGGTCGGCCGGACCCAGAACGAGCTCGTCTCCTATTCCGGCGATGTCGTGCAGATGTACACCCATTGCGGCACGCATATCGATACGCTGAACCACTTCGGCTACCACGGCGAGATCTTCAATCACTTCCACGCCGACGAGCATCTCGGCAGCCGCCACTGGCGCGTCTGCGGCGCCGAGAAGCACCCGCCCATGCTGGCCCGGGGCGTGCTCCTCGACATCGCCGGGATGCATGGTGTCGACATGCTGCCGGACAGCCATCCCGTCGGCCCCGTCGACCTCGCTGCCTGCCTGCGCCACCAGGCCGTCGAGCTGCGGCCAGGCGACGTGGTGATGATCCGGACCGGCGCATGCGGGCCTGGCCGAACCAGGATGCGTTCACGCTCAACGCACCCGGCCTGAACCGGGCCGGTGCCGAGTTCCTGGCCAAGGCCGGTGCCATCACCATCGGTTCAGACACCCTGGCGCTCGAGCAGACGCCCTCGGCCGATCCCGAGAACTGGATGGTGGTCCACAGCTATCTCCTGGCCGAGGCCGGCATCCCGATCATGGAGGTGGTCAACCTCGAGGAGATCGGTGCCAACAAGCTATGGGAGTTCGCCTTCTTCGGCGCCTGCATCAGGCTGCGCGGCGCCACCGGCGCCCCGATGCGCCCGGTGGCAATGCCGCTCCGCGACTGACAGACCTCGGCAGAACCGTCAGCGCGGCCGCGACCAGTGGGCGTACCATGCCTTGAACTGGGCGAGCTGCGTCCTGGCGAAGTGCTTCTGGCTCGCCGAGAGCTCATCGGTCTCGACGAAATTGTGCTCGTAGGCAGGGTCGCCTTCCAGCGTCATCAGGTACTTGTAATAGAGGACGAGATCGGCCCCCTCGTCGAACCAGGATAGCACCGCCAGGGCGGATTCGAGCTCCTGGGCCTTGCGGCGCGCATCGACGTCGCCCTCGCGCGCCTGCTCGCAGAGCCGGATGAGGTGCAGGACCTCGGCCGGCAGGGCATTGCCGATGCCGGTGATGCCGCCGACGGCACCGCATCTGACATAGCCGTGGAAGACGCAGGTATCGACCCCGACCATCAAGAGCAGGCCGTCCTCCGCACCGGTGATGTGCTCGGCCGCATAGGTCATCGCCTCGGCCCCGCCGAACTCCTTGAAGCCGACGAGGTTCTTGTGGCTGCGGCGCAGCTCGCCGAAGAGGTCGGCGCGGGTGGCGAAGCCGTAATAGGGGCTGTTGTAGATGACCGCCGGCAGGTCGGGTGCGGCAGCCAGGATGGCGGAGAAATGTGCCCGCTGGGCGGCTAGCGAGCTGCCGCGCGACAGCACGCGGGGAATCATCATGAGGCCCTTCGCACCGACCTTCTGGGCATGCGCCGCGTGAGCCACCGCGGCTTTCGGGCTCTGCGCACCCGTGCCGACCACCACGGGCACCCCGGCCGCCACCAGCCGGGCCACGCCCTCCTGCCGCTCGGCATCGGTCAGGAGCGGCCAGTCGCCCATCGAGCCGCAATAGACGACCGCACGCATCCCGGCATCGATCAGCCGGCGGCCGCAACCAACGAGCGCGTCGAAATCCGGGCGCCGGTCGGCCGTGCAGGGTGTCATCAGGGCCGGCATGCAGCCCTTGAAGACGGAGATATCCATGGCGCTCACCCCTTCTTGCTCGCTTTGTGTGGCGACGCGGCGGGCCGCATCGGCCAGGTGTCCGACAATCGATAGCCCTCCGGCCAGGGATCGGCCGGATCGAGCATGTGCTGGTGCACGCCCGTGATCCAGGCGCGGCCCTGGATGCTCGGCACGATGGCGGCATGCCCGCCGATCTCCGTCTCCCGCTCGACCCGGCAGTCGAAGACGGAATCGATGATCGAGATGCCGCGAAACCGCATGCCCTGCCCGAGGAGCCCACGGGCGTGCAGGACCGCCATCCGGGCGGAGCAGCCGGTGCCGCAGGGCGAGCGGTCGAGCTTGCCCGGCTCGATCGCCACCGTGTTCCGGCCGGTCAGGACACCGTCGATCTCCTGGACCGGGTTCACGAACTGACAGAAGGAGATGTGGCGCCAGTCGGGGTTGGTGGGATGCACGAAGCCGAGCTGCTCGTTGGCGGCCTGCGTGATCGCCATGCCCGCCTGCGCGATATCGAACGCCTCGTCCGGCCGGAGGGCGAAGCCGGCGGCCGCCGCATCGACGATCACGAAGCTGTCGCCGCCATAGGCCGTGTCGACCTTCAGGCTGCCCAAGCCCTCCACCTCGAGCATGGCGTCGAGCCGGGCCGCGAAGGACGGGTGATTGACCACCCGGACCGATTCCGCCTTGCCGTTCCGGCATTGGGCCACGACCTCGACCAGCCCGCCCGGCGCCTCGATGCAAAAGCGCGTCTCCGGCTCCGCCATCGGCACGATACCGGTATCGAGCAGCACGGTGGCGACGCAGATCGAGTTGGAGCCCGACATCGGCGGCGTGTGGATCGGCTCCATGACGATCCAGCCGGTTGCGGCGCGCGGGTCCTTGGGCGGGACCAGGAGGTTCACATGCCGGAAGACGCCGCCACGCGGCTCGTTCAGCACGAAGTTGCGCAGGCGCTGGTCCCGGTGGACCCAGCGTGCCTGCTCCCAGATGGTGGCACCGGGCGGCGGCGGCACGCCGCCGACGATGACGTCGCCCACCTCGCCCTCGGCATGGCAGCTCACGACATGAAGGACCCTGGTCGAACGCACCGTCGTACCTTTTATGGAATCGTGAGCAGCGGCCGGCCGAGCACGTCCATCATCGGCTCGATGCCGAGACCGGGCGCCTCGGTCGGGCGCATCCGGCCATCGACGCGCCTCGGCGCACCGCCGGCGAAGTCGACCGTGCCGTAGGAATTGAAGTCCGTCGCCGAGAAGGCGAACTCCTCGGGCGTGGACAGGGCCAGATGGGCGATCGAGGCCGTGACGATGTCACCCCCCCAGGTGTCCTCGATCGTCATCGGGATGCCGGCGGTGATGCAGATGTCGCGCATCAGGAGCGCCTTGGTCAGACCGCCGACCTTGGATATCTTCAGGTTGATGACATCCATGGCGCCGTCGGCGATGCCCTGCATCAGGGTATCGACATCGCCGATCACCTCGTCCAGCACGAACGGCAGGGCCGTCCGCCGCCGGGTGACGAGGCACTCCCTGTAGGTCGGGCAGGGTTGCTCGACATAGACGTCGACGTCGCGCACGGCCTGCACGACCCGCGCCGCCTCGTGCATCGTCCAGCCGGTATTAGCGTCGGCGACGAGGATGTCGCCCGCCTGCATCAGCTCGGCGCAGGCGCGGATGCGCTCGATGTCGTCGTCCGCATCGCCGCCCACCTTGAGCTGGAACTTGGTGTAGCCCTCGGCACGATAGCCGGCGATCTTGCGCGCCATTGCCTCGGGCGCCTCCTGCGAGATCGCCCGGTAGAGCCGGACATCCGCCTGTGCCGCACCGCCGAGCAGCTTGTAGACCGGCAGACCCGCCGCCTGGCCCAGAATGTCCCAGCAGGCGACGTCGATCGCCGACTTGACGTAAGGGTGCCCGCGCAGCACGGCGTCCATGTGACGGTTCAGGACGCGGAGATCGCGCGGGTCCATGCCGATCACCTGCGGTGCCAGCTCTTTCAGCCCGGAGCGCACGCCCAGCGCATAGGCCGGCAGATAGGCGGAGCCCAGCGGGCAGCATTCGCCGTAGCCCTTCAGGCCCGAATCCGTCTCGACCTCGACGACCGTCGAATCGAAGACCTCGACGAAATTGCCGTTGGACCAGCTGTAGCGGCCTTCCTTCAGCGGCAGGTCGATCTGGTAGACGCGGATGGCCGCGATCTTCATGGCGCTGTCCTCGATGCGGGGCGGATGGTCAAAGGACGGAACCCAGGAATTCCGCCGTCTCGGGGCGCTGCGGCTGCTCGAAGATCTGCTTCGGCGTGCCGATCTCGTGGATCAACCCGTCCTTGAAGAAGGCGACCCGGTTCGACACTTCGCGCGCGAAGCCCATCTCGTGGGTGACGACGATCATGGTCATGCCCTCGTCGGCCAGGAGGCGCATCGTGTCGAGCACCTCGCCGACGAGCTGCGGGTCGAGGGCCGAGGTCACCTCGTCAAAGAGCATGTAGCTCGGGCTCATCGCCAGTGCCCGCGCGATCGCCATCCGCTGCTGCTGGCCGCCCGAGAGCTTGCCCGGAAAGACCTTGAGCTTGTCCTGCAGCCCGACATGCTCGAGCTGCTTGATCGCGATGGCGTCGGCCTCGGCGCGCGACTTTCCCAGCACCTTGCGCAAGGCCAGCGTGGTGTTCTCGAGGACGGTGAGGTGCGGAAACGCGTTCCATTGCTGGAACACGATGCCGATCTTGCGGCGCAGCTTGTTGAGATCCGTCGACCTCGCGTGCACCTCGACGCCGTCGACCAGGATGCGTCCGGAGTCGATAGGCTCGAGGCCGTTGATGCACATCAGCAGCGTCGACTTGCCCGAGCCGGAGCCACCGATCACCGACACCACCTCGCCACGGTCGACGGCCAGCGACACGCCTTTGAGGACCTCGAGCTGGCCGAAGCTCTTGCGGACGTTCTCGATCTCAATCATTTTCGCGCCACTTCCGCTCGAGCCTGGCTCCCAGCCGGGATATCGGGAAGCTGATCAGGAAGTAGATCAGCCCGGCAATGCCGAGAATGAACAAGGGTTCGCTCGGCATCCGCGTGATCAAGATCTGCGACGACTTCAAGAGCTCGATCACGCCGATCCAGGCCACCAGCGCCGTGTCCTTCATGACGCCGAGCGTGAGGCCGATCCAGCTCGGAAACATCACCCGAAGCGCCAGGGGAAAGACGATCTCGACCATGTCCTGCCCCAGGTCATGCCGAGCGAGCGCGCCGCCCGGCGCGTCGTCTGGGGCACTGCCGCGACGCCGCCACGCACGATCTCCGAGCAATAGGCCGAGGTGTAGAGCGCCAGCACGAGGCAGCTCACGGAGAAGGGCGTCGCCCGCAACCCCAGGATCGGGATGAAGGAATTGAAGAGGACGAGCTGGATCAGGAGGGGCACCGAGCGGAAGATGTCGAGCACGAAGCCGATCGGCAGGCTGACCCAGACGGGCGTCTGCGCCCTGGCCACACCGAAGAGCACACCGAGCAGGGTGCCGGCGGTGACCGAGATGGCGGTGATCAAGAGCGTCCAGCCGGCGCCCAGCATCAAGAAGCGCAGATCGTTCAGGGAGAGCGCTGTATCGAGCATCCTAGTACCGGAACAGCCGCCAGGCGATCAGCCGGGCACCCAGCGTGACGACCTTGGCGATGAGGTAGTAGAGCACAGCCGCGATGGCGAAGTATTCGAACGTGCGGAAGGTGCGGACGTTGAGCTCCTGCGTGACGCCGGTGAGGTCCGTGTTGACGCCGACCACGACACCGAGCGACGTCATCAGGATCGCCCAGACCATCTGGTTGGTCATCGGGTGGAAGACGGCGCGAAAGAGCTGCGGCAGGACGATCAGCCGGAACGCGGCGATTGGGCCGAAGCCGAGCGAGCGGGCGGCGCGCACCTGCGTCTGCGGCATCGGCCCGAAGGCCGCCCCGGAACGTCTCGGCCAGATACCCCGCATTGTTGAAGGTGATCCCGGCGAGCAGCGCCAGGTAGCTATCCAGATGGATGCCGATCTGCCCCAGCCCGAAATAGGCGATGTAGATCTGGAACAAGGCGGGGTGTTCCTCGCCACCTCGATCCAGGTGCCGGCAATGCCGCGCAGCCAGCGGCTCTTCGACCCGGTCATCACCGCCAGAAGCACGGCGATCGCAATGCCGATCACCATCGAGAGCACCGCGATCTGCAACGTGACCAGCGAGCCGGCGAGCATCTCCGGCAGGGCCCTGAACGCCGGCCGCCAGTGGAAGGTGTAGTTCATTCAGGCGACCTCCGGCACGATCACGTTCACGCCGACCGGCCCGGTCGTGGCGAGGGCGCGCTGGCGGCGCGCCCTCGCCATGCCTGCCGGTCAGCGATAGACGCCGGGGACCGTCAGGTCCGGCGGCTCGTCCGAGCCGATCCACTTGGCGTAGAGCTCGGCGTAGCGGCCGGTCCGGATCTGCTGATTGACGAAGAGGTCGAGATAGTTGAGCAGGCCGTACTCCTCGCGCAGGGCGATGAGCGCCACATAATCGATGTCGTAGGGCGCCTTGCCGCCGACCACGAAGCCCTCGAAGTCGCCGGAGTTGGCCGCCGCGTTGGCCACGGTGGAGGTGACCACGGTGGCGTCGATCTGGCCCTGCGACAAGGCGAGGAAGACGTCCGCCTGCGTCTGGTAGGGCGTGAACGAGCCGTTCGCGTCGGCCCAGGCGTCGACGTCGTTCTCGAGCCGGATCGCCTCGAACGTGCCGGAGACCGAGCCCATCTTGTGGCCCTTCAGGCTCTCGTAGCTGTCGATCCCGAGCCCGTCCTTGGTGAGGACCACCATCTCGAAGGCGAAGTAGGGGATCGAGAAGCCGATGGTCTTCGCCCGCTCGAGCGTGTCGGAGGTCGATGCCACGCCGACATCGGCACGCCCGGACACCAGCGCCGGGATGCGGTCGGGGAACGGCGTCTCGACATATTCCGGCTCGACCCCGAGCGCCGCCGCCAGGTCGTTGCAGGTGTCGACATCGAAGCCGATCGGCTCGTTGTTGGCGTCCCGCGAGCCCATGGGCGGGAAATCCAGCACCACGGCGCAGCGCAGCACACCCGAGGCGATGATATCGTCGAGCTTGTCCGCAAATGCGGCGGGCGCCGACAAGGCCAGCCCGATTGCCGCTGCCGCAATCGTCATTCTCATTCTCATGGTCGCCTTCTTCCCTGTCGTTGATTAGCGAACGTCGACCGTGCGCACGTCTGAAGTATGGAATTTACAGGTCGCGATCCAGCGTCTTTTCAGAGAGTCAGCCGGATTTCCGAAAATTGCCGTCCTGGCATACCGGGGTGGGCGCCACGGCTTGGCACATTCGTCGTCTCAATGGATGCGACCGGGAGACGACGGCCGAACGGGCGTCAACCGCAACCATGGCCTCACGCCTGAAGCCGGAGTGTCCCGAAGTTGCGCCGGCTTCTGGCGCAAGTATCCCTGTCGATCGAGCGCGTTCGGGCGTCCAGTTCCGAATGCTGCGGAAAAGCGCTTTGACCTTTCGGCACCACCGTCACCGCGCCGGCGCGGCCTGTTGCTCGAAGAGCGTGCGCCGGTCCCCGGCGTCCCTGAGAATCAACATCGGCAGAACGCGCTCCCGCACCGAGCGCAGATGGGCAAGCATCGCCGATGCCGCCTGGTCGGCGTCGCGCACCTTGATGGCGGCGATGATGGCATCATGTTCCGTGAAGCTCACATGGTCGGCCTTTGGACCCCGTGTCGTGCGCGTCTGACCCCAGACGACCGTGCGGCGCACGACGTTGAGCGTCTCGAAAAGGTAGATCAGCAGCTTGTTGTGCGTTGCCTTGGCGATCGCGTCGTGGAGATTGTTGTCCCACGCTTCATAGCTGCGCCAGTCGGCAGCGTTGCGGCAGCGGGCGGCGCAGGCGGTGATCTCCTCGAGGTCTGCCTTCGTGCCATGCATTGCCGCGAGTTGTGCCAGCGCCGGCTCGATCGCCGTCCGTGACTCCAGAATCTGCTCGGGGCTCGCGAGCTCTCTGAGGAAGGTGATGTCATCGAGGTTCAGGACCGGTCGGGCGCCGATGAATGTGCCCCGCCCGACATGACGCCAGATCAGGCCGTTCTCCTCGAGGACCGCGAGGGCATTGCGCAACTGGCTCCGTGAAACGTCCAGCAAGGCGCAAAGCTCGCGTTCCGGCGGCAGTCGCTGGTTGTGGTCGTAGCCATGCTCGCCGATGAATGTCCTGACACGCTCGGCGAGTGCGTGACGGTCGGACCGGCTCATTTTCACCCAATCATCACATTGGTTGGTTGCCTGATCCTAGATCGAAACGCAATCTGATCATCCAATAAATGGGGGCTCTGATCGTGAGCCATCGGCGTCGAATCCGTCCTTCAGAGATCGTCGGTTGACGGCCTGTCGAGAAGGCCTATCGGTAGACGGTTCGACGTGCCGGGAGGAGTTTGGATGCGCCTGGTTACGCTCTTGATCGATGGGGCGCCGCGAGCCGGCGTGGTTCTGGCCAACGGCAACGTGCTCGATCTGGCCGAAGCCGCCCGCGAGGCGCCGGGCGCTGCGGGCGAGGCCGTCCGCACGGCCAGCCTGCAATCCATCATCGAGGCTGGACCCGAGGCGCTCGACCTCGAACGCTCGCCGACCGCTCGACGTCCGCGCAGTGCCGGCCTGAGGACCATGTGACCATGGCCCCCCTGCCGTCACCGTCAGCGAACGTCTTCTGCGTCGGTCGCAACTACGCCGAGCATATCGCGGCGGCGATCGCGCCCAGAACCAGAAGGTCGGCGTCAGCGAGCATCCCGTCTTCTTCACCAAGCCGCGCACGGCCGTGATCGGCCCGGGCGCCGCCATTCCCATCTTCCCGCAATTGCCCGACGTCGATCGACTACGAGGTCGAGATCGCCCCAGGATCGGAGAGGCGGCTGGACATCGCCCGCGAAGATGCTTTCTGACCACGTTCTCGGCTACACGATCATCAACGATGTCTCGGCAAGGGACATCCAGCGGCGCCACGGCGGCCAGTACTTCGGCGGCAGTACCGATGGCTCCTGCCCGATGGGACCCTGCATCGTCACCGCGGACGAAATTTGACCCTGGCACCCTGGCGATCAGCCTCACCGTCAACGGCGAGACCCGCCAGAGCAGCACGACCGCCCGGATGATCTTCGATATTCCCACGCTGATCGCTTCGCTGTCGGCCGGCATGACGCTGGAGCCGGGCGATCTCCTGGCGACCGGGACACCGTCGGGGGTCGGTTACAAGCGGATGGGATCCACCTCGGTTCCTGACCGACGGCGACGTCGTCGTCTGCACCATCGAAAACATCGGCAGCCTCGACCATTGCCGAGGTCCAGTAGTGTCGGTCGCATCTTGTCGCGACGGGCACTATGCAACCAGAAACGATCAAATGGAGGTTGGAGATGCTGAGTAGACGACACCTTTCGATCGTTGTCGGCGCCGCGGTGGCGCTGAGTGCCACCGCCGGTGGTGCGGCACAGGAGCTGCGCCATGTCACCTTCTGTGCAGCCCAGCCCGTCGGCGATCAACTCGTTCCCGGTCTTCGTGGCCATTGGCGAGGGTTCTTCGCGGAGGAGGGTCTCGACGTTCGGGTCGAGGCCATCAACGGGTCCGCCGCGGTGCTGCAGGCGCTCGGCCGGACAGGCGGTCTGGCCTGCCCTGGCCCGGCGCCGGTGCTCGCCGCGCGCCTTTCCCCCCTCGCGCGCGGGGTCGACGTCTGCCATCTACAACGCGTCGCGCACGCAGCACTTCGGCATCGTGGTGCCGGGTCGCGATCTGAGATCCAATCCATCGAGGAGCTGGAGGGCAAGGTGATCGGGCACGGGCACGGCCGACGGCGCCGAGGTCGGCTTCGCCCGCAGCGTCATGCTCAGCGCCGACATGAAGGAGGGCGAGGACTACGAGTTCCTGACCGTCGGCGACGGCGGGGCCGGCCACGGTCGCCTTCCAGAGTGCCGGTGCCATGGCGGCCTACTCGGCCTCGACTGCCGACGCGGCGATCCTCAACCAGCGCGGCATGCCGGTGCGGGACATCACGCCGGCGGAGCTCGCGAGGTTCTTCGGCAACGGCCTCGCGACGATGGGCGATACCATCCGCAACGACCGGGAGCTGGTCGAGAAGCCTGGTCGGGCGTTCGCGCGCGGCCATGCCTTCGCGCTCGACGACGCCAACCGCGAGAAGGTGCTGGCGCACCTCAAGGCCGGCAATCCCCAGGAGCGCGAGGATGCCGGCACCCAGTCGGCGCTGTTCGATGCGGTGCGGTCCAAGACCATCCCGACGACATGTCGAACGGCTTGGGCTACATGCCGCCGGAAGTCTGGGGAGGAGTGGCAGGAGAACCTCATTGCCGGCGGCGATACGCTGAGCGACGCTGCCTGATCTCACTGAGGCGTACACCAACGAGCCTGTCGCCGAGCGGAACCAGGGTCTCTGACTTGACCGGCTCTGTGGCCTGAAACAGGCCGCCCCGACGGGCGGCCGGTCTACGAGCTGGCGCATGTCGGCAAGACCTATGCGCGAAACCAGGTGACCGCGCTCCAGGACGTCAGCCTCGTCCTGAACAAAGGAAGCTTCTCCGCGGTCATCGGCTCGAGCGGCTGCGGAAAGTCGACGCTGCTCAAGATCATGGCGGGGCTCATTCCCCCGTCCACGGGACGGGTCGTGCTGCAGGGCGAGCCCGGGTTGTCGGTGCCCGGCGCGACATCGGCATGATGTTCCAGCAGGCGACGCTTCCCTGGCGCACCGCGCTCGAGAACGTCGTCCTGCCGATCGAGATCCGCGACGGGCGCGCGGCTGCGATGGCGGCCAGGGAACGGGCGCGTGAACTGTTCGAGGTCGTCGGGCTGAAGGGTTTCGAGGACGTCTACCCCGGCGAGCTTTCCGGCGGCATGGCACAGCGGACGTCGATCTGCCGCATGCTGATCACCGAGCCTGCCGTCCTCTTGCTCGACGAGTGCCGTTCAGCGCGCTCGACGAGCTGTCGCGGGACTTCATGAACATGGAGCTCCAGCGCATCTGCACCGAGCGATGCGACCGCGTTTCTCGTCACCCATTCGATCTTCCGAGGCAGTCATCCTGTCCGACGTGGTCTACGTGATGAAGCCGCGTCCCGGCCGGATAGCCGAAGCCGTGACGATCGATCTGCCTCGCCCCCGGACGCTTATTCGGACCACATGACCGTGTATCCGGGCCTCTTGGACCGGGAGGCATTCCTTTGAGCACCCAGCAGCCTGTGGTGGCGCCGACCGAAGTATTTGACCGTCTGGACCGAGCAGATCTCCTTATCGAACGCGCGTGCCGCGCTCGCTCTCGATGCTGTTCGTCTTCGCGGTGTTCGTGATCTTGTGGCAACTGGCGACCGTCTCGGCTGGTTTCGCCGATCATCCTGCCGACTCCGGCGGAGACGCTCCAGGACCTGGATCTTCGTCGGCCACAACCCGATCACCGGCGGCTACATGCTGCCGGTTCGTGGATCACCATCAAGGAGGTGATCTACGTCTGCCCTGGCCAGCTGCCATCGGCTTTCGCTCGGCGTGCTGGTCGGCGAGACCGGCTTCGGCGAGCGGGCCATCATGCCCTATCTGGTGGCGATCGACACATGCCGAAGGTCGCCTTTGCCCCGCTCTTCATCGCCTGCTCGGATTCGGCATCGCGTCGAAAGTGGCGCTCGCGGCCTCGTCGCCACCTTCCTGATCGCCGCTGGACCGCGGCCGGACTCCACGCGTCGGACGAGAACGCCCGCATGCTGTTCAAGACGATGGGCGCCAGCCGCTGCAGACCCTGGTCAAGATGAAGCTGCCCCATGCCTTGCCGTGCATCTTCACCGGATTGAAGATCGGTGCTGTCGGGGTGATGGCGGGCGCCATCACCGGCGGCCTTCGGCGGTGAGGGCGGTTCGGCGAGCTGATCCGTCAGGAGATCCAGCTCGACACGCCGCGCGTGTTCTCGCTGATCCTCTATCTCAGCTTCTGCTCGGCCTGGCACTCTCTTCGTGCTCGTCAGCTTCGCCCAGCGCCGGATCGTGTTCTGGCGCAAGGAACGGGTGCTCATCGGCGAGGAAGAACAGGCGCCCACCGTCGCAGCCGACCGGCTCGAGCGTTTCGTCGCCGACGCGCTTCGCCACTACGATGTTCCGGAAGAGGACGCCAACATCGTCGCGGGCCTGATGGTCGAGGCCGATCTGCTGGGACACGAAACCCACGGCGTCTTCCGATTGCGGCAGATCTGGCCCGCCTCAGGGATGGCGGGTGCAATCCGAAGGCGCGCGTGGGCCGTGGTTTGAGCGCCCGGCTACGGCGGTGATCGATGGCGACGACGGTCTCGGTCACTTGGCCATGCGGGCGGCGTGCCGCCTCGCCATGGAAAAGGCGACGGCCTGCGGCATCGGCTGGGTCGGCGTCCGGAGTGGCAACCACGCGGGTCCGGCAGCCCTCTATGTCCGCCGCAGGCGCAGGCCGGGATGATCGGCATGGCCGCTGCCGTCGGCAGCGCCAATCACGTCCCCCCGTTCGGCGGAACGGACCTGCTCCTCGGCACCAACCCGATCGCCATCGCGGCACCGACCGGCGGCGCCGATCCGTTCGTGCTCGACATGGCGACGACGGTGGCGGCCATGGGCAAGATCAAGACGCTCGCCCAGCGCGGCGAGGCGATGCCGGAAGGATGGATGGTCGGCCGCGAGACGGCAAGCCCCTGACCGATCCGTCGCGGCGCGGAGGAGGTTCATGCTGCCCATCGGCGGCCCCAAGGGCTTCGGCCTCTCGGTCGCCATCGGCCTCCTGGCCGGGGTCCTGAACCAGGCGGCGTTCGGCTCGGACGTCATCGACTTCACCAGCGAATCGCAGCGCAGCAGCAATACCGGCCAGTTCGTCGCGGCGATCGACATCGCGGCGTTCGGCCCGCTCGACACGTTCACCGCCAGCGTCGACAAGGCGTTCAGCGAGATGCGTGCGTCCGAGCCGCTGCCGGGACATGCGAGGGTGCGCTCGCCGGGCGAGGGCAAGGCTGCCCTGATGGCCGAGCGCCGGGCGAAGGGCATTGCGCTCCATGCGTCCCTGCGCAAGGACCTGGACGACATCGCCAGGGAAATCGGCGTCGCCCCCCTTTGACAACTTCCTTTCCGCGGTTGAACGCCGCGCGCAGCAGAGATTCGGAGACCTCTATGCGAGCCAACACGTAATCGAGACACCCGGCCAGCCGGTTGCACCCGTTCGCGGATCGAGCGCCACGTTCCCCGTGCGCCGGATCTAGTAGAATGGTCGCAACTACGCCGTCGATAAAGGTGTCGAGATGGGCCACGACCGATCGCGAGCCACCCTTCTTCTTCCGTGAAGAACCCGACAATATCGACTTCAGCGGCGAGTTTCCTACCCGCCGATGAGCACTGACGTTCACCATGAGATCGAGCTGGTGATTGCGCTCGGCCGGGGCGGAGCCTATATCACCATCGAGGACGCGCCTGATCACGTCTGGGGCTACGGCGTCGGGCCTGACATGACCCGTCGCGACCCGCAGGGCGAGGCCAAGAAGCTGGGCTGGTTGTGGGAAATCGGCAAGGCTCGCGCTCGGCGCCGATGACCCCGCTGATCCCCGCCAGCGAGATCGGCCACCCGACGCAGGGCGCCATTACGTTGAAGGTGAACGGCCAGCTCCGCCAGGCGGGCGACCTCAACCAGATGATCTGGAAGACGCAGGAGATGATCGCCTATCTCTCCGCGCATTTCGCTTGCCGCGGGCGACCTGATCATGTCCGGCACCCCCTCCGGCGTCGGCCCCGTGCAGCGCGGCGACGTCCTGGTGGGTCACATCGAGGGCGTCGACACCCTGAACGTCCGGGTCGTCTGAAAGAGGCTCCAGCGGGCTGCCCGTGTGGTCGCCCGAAGAGACTCAGGCAGACGCGGAACCGCCCTTCGTCGTCGCCGGTAGCAGGCGCTCCAGCAGCCGCACCACATGCAGGGCTCGCCGCCTGGCGCCATCGGCGATCTGGTGGCGGCAGCTCGTGCCGTCGGCCACCACGATGGCGTCCGGCTGCCGGCGCAGGCCGGCAGCAGGCCCGCTTCCGCCATCTGCATCGAGAGGTCGTAGTGGCCGGCTTCGTAGCCGAAGCCGCCGGCCATGCCAGCAGGCGCCGATCAGCTCGACCTTCGTCTCAGGGATCAGGCGCAGCACCGAGATCAGCGACCGCGCCGAATGCCTCTGCGGCAGCAGTGGCCGTGCAGCAGGATGGGTGCCTCGGCCGCCTTCAGCTCGAGCGTGAAGCGGCCTGCCCTGGCCTCGCGTGCCACGAACTCCTCGAACAGCAGCGCCTGCCCCGCCACGATTTCGGCCCGCGGCTCGAGACCCATGACCAGCGCCTCGTCGCGCAGGGTCAAGAGGCAGGATGGCTCAGGCCACGATGGCGACCCCGGCCTCCGCCAGCGGCAGGAGTGCTTCGATCAAGGCACCGGCCCGCCTTCGCCTGCTCGACCATGCCGGCGGCGAGGTAGGTGCGGCCGCAGCAATGATGCCCCCCCGCCTTCTCGACCGTGTGCAACGTGTAGCCGGCGGCGCGCAGCACGCGGGCAGCCGCCATCGCATTCTCGCTCTCGAACATGCCGTTGAAGGTATCGACAAAGAGCACCGCCGCCTTGCCGCCTTCGGCAGCGGCGGCGAGCGTCGCGTCCCGGGTCGCGAACAGCGACGGATCGGTCGCTCGCCAGAAGGTGGAGCTGCGCCATTCGGGCAGGCGGCGCCGGGCCGAGAGGCCGAGCAGAATTTCGCTCGCCCGGGCAGCACCGGGCAGCCGGTCGCGCAGGTTCATGAGCCACGGGACCCGGCTGGCGGCCCGCGCGTAGGCCGGCAGATGGGCGATCAGCCGGTCCTTCAGCGTGTAGCCGTGGCGCGCCTTGTAGTGGGCGAGGAACTCGATCTTCTTGCGCGCCACGTCGACGCCGGTCGTGCATTCGCGCCGGCAGCCCTTGCAGCCGACGCATAGATCCATCGTCTCGTAGGTCGCCTCGCTGGTGAAGGCATCGGGGCCGAGCTGGCCCGACAAGGCGAGGCGCAGGGTGTTGGCGCGGCCGCGTGTCACGTGCTGCTCGTCGCGCGTCACGCGATAGCTCGGGCACATCGTGCCGGCATCGAGCTTGCGGCAATGGCCGTTGTTGTTGCACATCTCGACGGCCTTGGCGAAGCCGCCGGCGGGATCACCGCCGGTGCCGGGCGGCGTGGTCGCTTCCGTGACCGGGTCGTTCCGGACGTCCCAGGCCGACCAGTCGAGCTTCGTCTCCAGGGGGACGACCCGGTAGGGCCGCAGGCTGTCGGGCGGCGCGAAGCGGAAGAGCGCCCTGTCGTCCATGCGCGGCGGATCGATGATCTTGCCGGGGTTAAAGAGGCCGATCGGGTCGAGCTCCTGCTTGATGGCGCGGAAGGCTTCCACGAGCGCCGGGCCGAACTGCCAGGCGATCCATTCGCCGCGGCTGAGGCCGTCGCCGTGCTCGCCGCTGAAGGAGCCCTTGCACTTGCGCACGAGCTCGGCGGCCTCCTCGGCGATGGCGCGCATCCTCGCAGCGCCACCCCCCGGCCCGGCCTCGCGCATGTCGAGGATCGGGCGGACGTGGAGCGCGCCGACCGAGGCATGGGCGTAGTACGTGCCGCGGGTGCCGTGCCGCGCGAACACCTCGGAGAGCGCGTCGGTGTAGTCGGCGAGGTGCTCGAGCGGCACCGCGCAATCCTCGACGAAGCTGACCGGCTTGCCATCGCCCTTGATGCTCATCATGATGTTGAGGCCGGCCTTCCGCACCTCCCAGAGGTCCTTCTGCGCCGTGTCGTCGGCCATCTTCACCACGCTGCCGGGCAGCGAGAGATCGCCCATCAGCTCGTCGAGCCGGTCCAGCTGCGGCACCAGCGCCGTCTTGTCCTCGCCGGCGAACTCGACCAGCAGGATCGCCGCCGGCTCGCCGATCAGGGCGGTTTCCATGACCGGCCGGAAGGCCGGGTTGGCGAGGGCGAGGTCGATCATGGTCCGGTCGACCAGCTCGACCGCGACGGGGCCCAGCTTGACGATGTGCTGCGCCGCGCTCATCGCCGCCCGGAAGGTCGGGAAGTTGACCACGCCCAGCACCTTGCCGCGCGGCAGCTCCGAGAGGCTGAGCGTCAGGCTCCGGGTGCAGGGCCAGCGTGCCTTCGGACCCGACCAGCAAATGGGCGAGATTGACGCTGCTGTCGGCGGTGTAGGGCCGCTCGCTCCGGTTGTGGAAGATGTCGAGGTTGTAGCCGCCGACCCGGCGCAGCACCCGCGGCCAGCGCTCTTCGATCTCGGCGCGATGCTGCGCCGCCAGCCGCTCGACGAAGCCGGCGATCGCAGCACCGCGTCCGCCCAGCCCCGCCACCGGCCCGAGCTCGACCAGCTCGCCATCCGACAACCAGGCGGTGATGCCCTCGACGTTGTGCACCATGTTGCCGTAGGCGATCGAGCGCGAGCCGCAGGAATTGTTGCCGGCCATGCCGCCGAGGGTGGCCTGGGCGCTGGTGGAGACGTCGACCGGGAACCAGAGCCCGTGCCGCTTCAGCTCGGCGTTCAGGTGATCGAGCACGACGCCCGGCTCGACCACGACCGAGCGGGCCTCGACATCCAGCTCGCGGATGCCGCGAAGATGCTTGCTGTTGTCGATCACCAGGGCAGCACCGACGGTCTGGCCGCATTGGCTGGTGCCGCCGCCGCGCGGCAGCACCGGCACCTTCAGGTCGCGGGCGATGTCGATCGCCGCCCTGATGTCCCGCTCGCTCTTCGGCACCAGCACGCCGACCGGCATGATCTGGTAGATCGAGGCGTCCGTGGCATAGCGGCCGCGCGACGGCGCGTCGAACAGCACCTCGCCCTCGGTCTGGCTGCGCAGCAGGCGCGCCAGGCGCTCGCTCACGTCGCTGGACGGGGTGGCGGGCAGCCGATCGGCGGCGCTGGTCGACATGCTCTGGCTCCCCGGCCCGCCCTGCGGGGCACCCCCGGCGCCGCCAATGGACAGGTGCGCTGCGTCCGACCTAGGTTCAGGTCGGTCGACGACGCAAGCGCAATGCAGGAAAGACGCCATGATCAGGTTCAGCAACGCCCCGAGCGGCCGCCACTTCCTGCAGATCCCCGGGCCGACGAACGTGCCGGATCGCGTCCTCAGGGCCATCGACAACCCGACCATCGACCACCGCGGGCCGGAGTTCGGGGCCCTCGGCCGCAAGGTCGTGTCCGACCTCAAGACCGTCTTCAAGACCGGAGCAGGACGTGGTGATCTACCCTGCCTCCGGCACCGGCGCCTGGGAGGCCGCCCTGGTCAACACGCTCTCGCCGGGCGACCGGGTGCTGATGTTCGAGACCGGGCATTTCGCGTCGCTCTGGCGCGAGCTCGCAGAGCGGCTGGGCCTCGAGGTCGAGCTCCTCGCCGGCGACTGGCGGCACGGCGTCGATCCGGCCCTGGTCGAGGCGCGGCTGGCCGAGGATCGCCGCCATGCCATCAGGGCCGTCATGGTGGTGCACAACGAGACCTCGACCGGTGTCACCAGCCGCGTCGCCGCCGTCCGCCAGGCGATCGATGCGGCCGGGCACCCGGCACTCCTCATGGTCGACACGATCTCCTCGCTCGCCTCGATCGACTACCGCCACGACGAGTGGGGCGTCGACGTCACCGTGGCCGGCTCGCAGAAGGGCCTGATGCTGCCACCGGGCCTGTCGTTCAACGCGATCAGCGCCAGGGCGCTGGCGAGCCAGAAGACGGCGCGGCTGCCCCGCAGCTACTGGGACTGGGCGCCGATGCTCGCCGCCAACCGGACCGGCTATTTCCCCTACACGCCGGCGACCAACCTGCTCTACGGGCTGCACGAGGCCCTGGCGATGCTGCTGGAGGAAGGGCTCGAGAACGTCTTCGCACGGCACGACCGTCATGCGGAGGCGACCCGCAGGGCCGTACTAGTCTGGGGGCTCGAGATCCTCTGCGCCGACCCGGCGGAATATTCGAGCGCCCTCACAGCGATCGTCATGCCGGCCGGCCACGATGCCGACGCGTTCCGCAAGGTGACCCTGCAGGCCTTTGACCTCTCGCTCGGCGCCGGCCTGTCGAAGCTGGCCGGCAAGGTGTTCCGCATCGGCCATCTCGGCAGCTTCAACGACCTGATGCTGATGGGCACGCTCTGCGGCGTCGAGATGGGCCTGGGCCTCGCCGGCGTGCCACACGAGAAGGGCGGCGCACAGGCGGCGATGGCCTGCCTGGCGGCGCCCCGCGCGGCTGCCGAAGGTGGAGCGGGCGCGCGCCCGGTCGAAAGCGCCCGCGTAAGTTAATGAATCAGTTGGTGCGCCCCCCCCGGGGACTCGAACCCGGAACCCGCGGATTAAAAGTCCGTCTATCGGATTTTTCTCACATATTCTGCTATTTTCTCGGGGCGACCATACAGCATTTTCTCAGCAACTTGACCCTCCTCTGCAATTCTCGACTATTTTCTTTCATACTGTCATGGGGTACCACCAAGCGCGAAAGGTACCACCGATTCCACCCGCGGACTGCGGCAGAGAGGGTCACTTCGGTGCTCACCAAGCGCCTTGCCGACACCGCCGAGCCGTTCCTCGGCGAGGATGGCCGATCCCGCGAAACCGTGCTCTGGGACGCGAGCGTGGCGGGCTTCGGCCTGCGCGTCTCCCCGGTTGGCGCCAAGGCGTTCATCCTCAAATATCGAGCCGGCCGCGGCCGTGATGCTACGCTGCGCAAGGTGACCATAGGCCGCTACGGCTCGCCGCACACGGTCGAGACGGCCCGGCGGGAGGCGCGGCGGCTGCTCGGTATCGTCGCGGCTGGCGGCGATCCCGCGGGCGATAAGGCCGAGAAGCGGCGCGACCAGCGGTCCGGCAAGGCCACCAGGGGCTCCGTGGCACGTGCCTGCCAGGAATGGCTGCGGCGCGACCAGGCCGGCAACCGCACCGCCACAGAGGTAGCGCGGATCATGGAAAGAGAGGTGTTGCCGTACATCGGCGACGGCGACCTCGCCAGCATCCGCAAGCGCGACATCATCGAGATTATCGACCGGGTGGCCGACCGTGGCGCCACAGTGCGGGCGAACCGCGTGCTCGCCTGGATGCGGCGCTTCCTGAACTGGTGCGCCGCACGCGACCTGATCGACGCCAATCCGGCTCAATTCGTCGAGAAGCCCAGCCGCGAGACGCGCCGCGAACGGGTGCTCGACGACGGCGAGATCGACTTGATCTGGCGGGCGCTCGATGCGTCGCCCCAGCCCTTTCGCGACGGGCTTCGGCTGCTAATCCTGACGGCTGCGATGCGGGATGAGATCTTCGGCGCGCGCTGGTCCGAGCTGGACGAGGCCGGCCGGTGCCTGAAGCTCCCGGCCGAGCGCAG
>JAWKVR010000023.1:0-60065 GCA_041397945.1 Geminicoccaceae bacterium | reverse complement strand
TTCGAGGCGGAGCCAGTGGGGGGTGTCGCCGGTCAGGAGGTCGACGACGAGGAGGCCGCAGCTCGGGGCGGCGTTGCGCTTCGCGAGGGCCTGGTCGAGGGGGAGGCCTTGGAAGGTCCTGTTGTCGCGGGGGCGGGAGAGGCCGATGACGGCGAAGCGGCCGTGGAGGGCGAGGCCGCGGGCGTAGCCGGGGCAGAAGGCGATTTCGGTGAAGTGGCCGGTGGCCTGGTCGATGGTGCCGAAGCGGCCGGTGCCGGAATCGAGGAGGTAGAGCTTTTCGCCATCTCCGGCGTCGTGGAGGCGGGGGGAATGGGGCATGGCGAGGTTGGCGGCTATGGTTTCGCCGGTGGCGATGTCGATGACGATGCCGCCCTTGGTGCGGTGGTCGCGCCAGCCGTCGGCGGTGTCGGAGCGGGCGACGGCGGTGACGAAGGCGGGGCGGCCTTCTTTCATGGCGAGGCCGTTGAGGGGGCAGCGGTCCTCGGCGGCGAGCCTCGAGATGAAGGGGGGTTGCCAGAGGGGGCGGAAGCTCGTGGCGGCGTCGGGGGTGGCGAGGCAGGAGAAGAGGGTGTTGACGAAGACGGGGGTTCCGTCCGCGCTCAAGGCAATGTCGTGGATGTCGAGGTCGCCGGTGGTCCAGGCGAGCCTCGGGACGTAGAGGCGGTCGTGGCCCTGGTGGGTCTGGCCGGCATTGAGGATGTCGTCGAACCGCCAGAGCTGGAAGAGGGTGGAGAGGTAGAGCCGGCGGCCCCCTTCGGCAGGTTCGTGGACGGCTAGGCCCATGGCGCGGTTGAAGGTTCGCTCGTGGACGGCGAGGCGGCCGTCCGGCTGGAGGCCCAGGAGGAAGAGCTTGCCGGACTGGTAGGTGGTGAAGGCGAGGCCGATGCCTTCCTCGGCGAGCCAGGCGGTGAAGTGGCGGGACGCCTGGATCCGGAGGGCGGGGGTCTGGGCAGCAGGCGTCTGGGGGGCTGGCTGGTTCATGGAGCAGTGATTAGGGCCGGGCGGGCGAATCGTCCATTCGGGGCGGGGGCGGCGGGCTTCACTTGACTTGCCGGAGCGTGGCGGCAAACTGGCGTGAACATCGTTCGGGCCAGTGAACAAATGTACAGGAAGCGTGCAATTCGGGTCGGCCCTGGCTGCGACATGACGGGGCCGTGGTGAGCACGGCCGCCCGGGGCCGCGCGCCCCTTTTGCCGCGCTGGCTGACGGCGGATCATCCGCTGCCCTGGCTGGCGCCGATGTTCGCCATGATCCTGGCGTTCGGCATCTACCCCCTGGCCTACTCGATCTGGCTCAGCCTGCACCAGCGCAACCGCTTCACCCGGGTGGACGAGTTCAGCGGGCTCGCCAACTGGGTGCAGGCGTTCGGCGACCAGAGGTTCATCGATTCGCTCCTGGTGACCGTGCAGTACACGCTGACCTGCCTCGTCTTCCAGGTGGTGCTGGGGATCGCCATCGCGTTGCTCCTGGATTGCGAGCGGCGGGGCTACGGGCTGCTCAGGGCCCTCATGACCCTGCCCTTGGTGGTGCCGCCGGCCGTCACCGGGCTCATGTTCCTCCTGATGCAGGACGGGCAGTTCGGGGTGCTCTCGTATTATCTCAAGCTGATCGGGCTGGTGAGCCCCGAGGCGCCGATCCTGGCGAACCCGAGGACGGCGCTCTGGGGGGTGATGGCGGCGGACATCTGGCAGTGGACGCCGTTCATGGTCCTGATCCTGCTGGCGGGCCTGCGCGCCCTGCCGAAGGAGCCCTACGAGGCGGCGGCGATCGACGGGGCGGGGTTTTTGCAGTGCCTGTGGCATCTGACCCTGCCGATGCTGAGCCGGGTGATCGCGGTGGCGGTGCTGATCCGGACGATCGATCTCTTTCGCATCTACGACTATGTCTATGCGATGACGGCGGGCGGGCCCGGGACGGCGACGGAGACGTTGAGCTTCTATGCGGGGCGGGTCTTCGGTGTGGCCAACTTCAATTACGCGGCGACCTTGAGCCTGATCATGCTGATCATCCTGAACGTCGCCTGCTTCACCTTCCTCAAGCTGGCGCGGGTGCGGTTCTGATGCAGGGAAGTCCCGCGAGTCGGCTCGCCCGCGACCTCGCCGCCTGGCTGGTGGTGCTGGCCTTCGTCTTTCCGCTCTTCTGGTGGGTGCTGGCCTCGGTCAAGCCCTACACGGCGATCTTCGCCCAGCCGCCGGTCTATGTGGATTTCGAGGCCACGGCCGAGAACTATGCGGTGACCATCGGCGGGCAGTCCAGGATCACGCTGGAGGGCGGGGTCGGCGGGCAGACGGGCGGGGCGTCGTCCTATTATTCGCTGCCGTCGATCCGCGACAGCCTGGTGGTGGCGCTGGGCTCGACGGCGCTGGCGCTGGTGCTGGCGACGCTGGCCTCGTTCGGGCTCTCGCGCTTCGCCATGCGGGCGAAGGACCATGTGGTGTTCTTCGTCCTGGCGCAGCGCATGCTGCCGCCGATCGCGGTGGCGATCCCGCTCTTCTTCATCTTCCGGGATCTCGGGCTCCGCGACAGCCATCTCGGGCTGATCCTGGCGCATACGCTGATCAACCTGCCGCTGGCGGTGCTGCTCTTGAAGAGCTTCTTCGACGACGTGCCGGTGGAGCTCGACGAATCGGCGATGCTGGATGGCGCCACGCGGTTCCAGGTGTTCCGCATGGTGGTGCTGCCGCTGGTCAAGGGCGGGCTGGCGGCGACGGCGGTGCTCTGCTTCATCTTCTCCTGGACCGAGTTCCTCATCTCGCTGCTGCTGACCACCGGCATCCGGACGATCCCGGTCAAGATCACCACCTTCGTCACCTCGACGGGCACGGAATGGGGGCTGATCACGGCGCTCGGCAGCGCTGCCCTGGTGCCGAGCTTCATCTTCATCCTGCTGGTCCAGAAGCATCTCGTGCGCGGCCTCACCCTCGGCTCGCTGAAGAGCTGAGCGGGGCGGCGGCGGGGAGAATCGCAACGTGGCTCAACTCCAGGGAGGTCTTCCATGAGCTTTCGCGAGCACGACAGAAAGACGTTCATCGCCGATACGGCGCGGGCGTTCGGCCAGCGGCGGATCGGCCGGCGCACCTTCTTCCGGCGGATGGCCATGGCCGGCGTCGGCTTCTCGGGCTTCGCCTCGACGTTCCTGGGCTCTGCCCGGCCGTTCGGCGGGCTCACCAATCTCGGCACGCCCATGGCGATGGCGCAGACGCCGGACGACGTGACGGCGTGGCTGAAGGACGTGGGCAAGCAGTTCGCCGGGACGACGGTGCGCTACACCTCGGAGGCGACGCCGCCGACGGTGGTGGCCTCCGAGCTCAAGGGCGAGTTCGAGGAGGCGACGGGGATCACGGTCGAGATCGAGATCGTGCCGCTCGAGCAGGTGCTGGCCAAGGCGACGCTGGACGCGCAGGGGCAGCTCGGCACGTACGACCTCTATTACCTCGACCAGGCCTGGTCGATGTTGTTCAAGCCGGACGTCTACAACCCGCGCGAGTACTACGACAGCAAGCCCGAGCTGGCGATGCCGGGCTATGACTGGGACGATTTCTCGCCGGAGCTGGTCAAGGCCATCACGATCGCCGGCGGCGAGCATGGGCGTGCCGTTCGACATCCCGATCTTCATCCTGATGTACAGGAAGGACCTCTACGACAAGCACGGGCTGGCGGTGCCGGAGACGCTCGCGCAGTTCATGGAGGTGACCAAGGCGCTGCACGCGGCGGAGAGCGGCAACGGCATCTTCGGCACCTCGGGCCAGCTCAGGTCCGGGCATTACAGCCTGAACTGCGACTGGACGGCCTGGCTCTGGGCCAATGGCGGCTCGGTCTTCGACGCGAACCGGATGTTCTCCGGCAATGACGAGGCCGGGATGAAGGGGCTCGAGTTCATGCTCGAGCTGGTCGAGTACATGCCGCCCGACGCCAAGACCTGGACCTGGGACGGCGAGTGGCAGTCGGTGGCGCAGGGGCTGGCCGGGCACGTCATCTCCTGGGGCGAGTTCTTCCCCGGGCTCGATGGGGGCGACAGCAAGGTGGCCGGGCTCATGGAGGCGGCGATCCCGCCCAAGGAGACGGCACTTCGGGCACCCGGCGATTGCGGCTTCAACGAGATCCCGCATATCGGCCACCAGGGCGGCTCCTCGATCGCGCTCTCGCGCTACTCGAAGAACCCGGATGCCGCCTGGCTCTTCATGCAGTGGGTGACCTCGAAGGACGTGGTGGCGCGCTCCTCCACGGTCGGCGGCGGCGCCTCGCCGGTGCGGCTCTCGTCGTTCAAGGACCCGCGCGTGCTGGAGGCGGCGAAGCCCGGCGCCGGCACGACGCGGCACTTCCCGGCGATCGAGTGGACGATCAACAACCGGATGGGCTCGGAGCCCTCGGACCTGCCGTCCTGGGCCGAGATCGCCAACAACGTCATCCCGGTGGAGCTCGGCAAGCTGCTGGTCGGCCAGTACGGCTCGCCGGAAGAGGCGATGGCGGCGATCCAGAGCCAGACGGACGAGCTGGCGGCGCCGTTCCGCGGCTGAGCGGCCGGGGCTTCTTCGTCGCTGGGGGGTCGGCTCGTGCCGGCCCCCTTCTGCGTGGGGACGCCAGGAAGAATCAGGGGAGGTGGATACCTCCCCTGGACCCCACCGGGCTTTTGCGCTGGTGCCTGGCGGGGTCCGCCGGTGCGCGCGGCGGGCGCTTCAGCGTTGCGCCATGCCGGCCTGGGTGGTGGGCTGGCCGGCTTGCTGCCAGGCCTCGATGCCGCCGCGGTACCAGAGCACGTTGCGGTAGCCCAGATTGATGGCGCGCAGCGCCGCGTTGTAGGACATCCAGCATTCCGGGTTGAGGCAGTAGAAGACGAGCGGGGTCTCTGGGTTGCCTTGGGTGACCTGCTGCAGGTAGCCGCCGAAATCGCGTTGCACCTGGTCGTCGAAGCTGCCGGGCTGGTGGGCCGGCACGGCGGGGATGGCGCCGGGCAGGGATTGCGGGCCGCCCAGGATGTCGAAGACCAGCGTCGGCATGTCCCGGCGCTGCAGGAGCTCGACGAGGCCGGCGGTGGTGATCACCTGGCCGCCCGGAATGCTGGCCGGGGTCGGGCCGTGCATGGCGCCCTGGTGCAGCCGGTCGGTCGGCGGCACGCCGAAGTCGCGGCGCTCCGGGTCGGTCGCGGCCTGCCGCTGGCCGAAGCCCTGCTGCTGGCCTGTGGTTGGCTGCTGGCCAAGCCCTGCTGCTGGCCGCCCTTGCTGCTGGCCGAAGCCTTGCTGCTGGCCGGCGCCCTGTGGCTGGCCGTAGGCCTGCTGTTGGCCATAGCCCTGCTGCTGGGTCGGGGCCTGCTGCTGGCCGTAGGCCTGTTGCTGACCCATGCCCTGCTGTTGCCCGTAACCCTGCTGCTGGCCATAGGCCGGCTGCTGCGCGTAGCCTTGCTGCTGACCCATGCCCTGCTGCTGGCCGTAGCCTTGCTGCTGGGTCGCGGGGCCGGGCAGCGTGGTCTGGAGCTGGGGGAAGGCGTCCTGGGCGGCGGCCGGCAGCGGGGCCGCCAGGGCGAGGGCCCAAAGGAGGGCGTGGCGGGTCGGGCGTCTCATGGCAGGCGCTCCATCTCGGTGCCGTTGACGCCGAGGTCGCGCCAGGGCTCGAAGTTGTGGTCGTTGGAGAGGAGGTAGTCGCCGCCGTCGAGGCGCCAGGCGCGGTCGTAGTAGCTCGGCAGCTCGACCTGCCCGGCGAGCGGGTCGTTGTAGACGTCGACCTCACGGATGGTGCGGGAGAAGCGCTCGTGGCCCTCGTCGATGATCCGCTGCCGGTTCTGGTAGCCCTGGTTGATGATGTCGAGCATCTCCTCGCCGTGCCGGCTCGTCACGGCGGCACGGTCCGCGGCACCCTTGGCCTGGATGCGCCCCATGGCCTGGTAGTGGGCGGCCATGCGGCGATCGTACTCGGGATCGCTGCGGATCGAGCTGCGCAGCGACTCCACCATGGTGAAGTCGAGCCGGCCGTCGGGGGCGCGGAAGGCGAAGGCGGGCGTCGCGAAGGCCGCCAGCGTCTCCATGGTGCCGCCCGTCATCGCGTCCGGCATGATCGAGTGGGTGAAGACGACGGTGGCCTGGATGACCTCGCGGCGCGGCGTGCCGTTGTAGGTGTAGCCGAGCAGCACCTCCCCGGCTTCCGCCCACTGGCGCAGCTCGCCCACCGCCATGGGCGTGCGCTGCTCGGGCACGCCGGCGGCCTGGGCGAGGTCCGGCCGGTCGCGGTAGTCGAGGACGCGGGCACCCGGGCGGCGCTCCTGGGCGAGCTGCTCGAGGTACTGGCGGGCGGAGGTGGCGTTGCGCTTCGGGCAGGGGTCCATGCCCTGGAACTGGGCCGGCAGGTTGTTCATCTGCCACGAGGTGTTGGGCATCAGCTCGACGCCGTAGAGCCCGTCCGGCGACCAGGCGGCCCACTCGAAGATGCCGCTCCGGCTGCACTGGCCCGTCGGGTTCCACATGACGCCGCCCTGGGCCTGCCAGTCGTACGGGACCAGCATGCGGGCGGCGGGCACCGGCCGCTCGAAGCCGTTCCGGTCGATGATCTCGACCTCGTGCACCCGGAGCGCGTCGCTACCCTGCGCCAGCGCTGCGGTGGCCAGCCCGAGAAATGTCGCGGCGAGTCCCGCAATAACCACTGGTTGCATGGTTCGGCTCCAGATGACCGGATCGAAGTCGAGAGGCATTTCAACCTACCGGAATTCTCCGGCTGCCTCAATCGCCCGGCACTGGCGTGCATGCCTTGCGGTCGGCGGAGGGTCGGTGGTGGCAAGCTCCCTTCACCGACGGGTGTCTGTCCGAGACGATGCTACATGCTGGCTATTGCCGGACGATCTGGTTTCGGATAAGATGACGGGTCAGGGAAGGATCGCGAATTCATCCGGATTGTCCGATGTCGAAGGAGCAATACACGCGTCTGTTGGGCTGGCTGGCGCTCGGCGCTTGGCTCTTCTGCTTGTTCTCGACGTGGTTTCTTGCCTGCAATACAAGCAGCGTTCCTCGTGCCATCGCTGCTCGGGATGGCGGTCGTTATAGTCTTCGTCGGCTTCGGGCACCGGTTCTCGAAATCGTCGTCAATGCAAGAAGGCATCACGCTCAAGGAGGCGCAGCAAAGTTCAATCGATCCCGATCTCATCGATCTGCTCTACAGCCAGGATCGCGACAGCATCTGGATCGCCTGCTGACTGTCGCTGCGCGATCGACGAGCCGTGGCTGCGTTGCTGCTCACGGGATCATGATGCGGGCGATCTTTATCGAAAGTCCAACAAGAGCAATTCGACCTGGACGACGCCCCAGGCATTCAGTGGATGGGGGGCAAGCTGCTGGAGGCCGGCAAGATCGGCAATGACGACAACGCCATGATCAAGGCGTTCTCCGAGAACCTATTATGTCGAATGGGGAATGGGGTCGAAGCCGGCGATGTCGATCGGGATCTTCTTCTGAAATGCCCGCAGGACCTGCGAGCCGTGCATACCGCCCTGGGCCTGTAGATAGGTCCGAACCATCCGACCACGACACCCGCAATGGGGAATGGCGAAGATGCCCTGGTCAGTGAACTACCTTCGGACGTTCTTCCACGGAACTACGCTCGACGTGGCCGACGACATCGCCAATGGGCGGTCACCGATCGACCTGCAAAAATGTAAAGCAAATACGGACTTCGGCCAGGGCTTCTACCTGACGAGCAGCGAGCATCAGGCGCGCAATTGGGCGAACTATCGCCACGACCCGAACAAGCCGCCAGTCAGTTCGAACATCGCGGCGGTCCTCTGCTTCGACTCCGACACGGAGGAGCTCGGCGCCCGAACCAGCTCTCATGGCCTGGGAGGGTAAGGACACAGCTCGGATTTCTGGGCGTTCGTCGCGAATTGCCGCACTGGCGGCACGCATCTCAACAGTTCGCACACCCGATCAGTACGACATGGTGAGCGGGCCGGTCCTGTCTGGCGGCAATATCTGGTCATCGGCAACTCGGATCAGTTCTCCTTCCATTCGCGGGCGGCGATCGACCTGCTGAACGATGCGATCCGGCAGGGTCGATGCACGAAAATTGCGGCCGGCACCCGCCGACAACCGCTCCTGCCGCCATGACAACGGAAAGCCAGAGGAAGCGCCATGCAGTTCTGCTTATAGTCATTCGAGTTTCGGGACAGGTACTGGAATTGCGTGCAAGAACTATTGGAAGATGTGCTCAACGAGCAATGCCGGCGACCGGCTGGCGAGCTACCAGCAAAGGGTTCGAGGGTCGGCGCGGGACCCGGCGCTGATCTATCAGCGAGCCCTTTCTGGATCGCGAAATTCTCGCTGCCGACCCAGAGATCCGTATCGAGACAAGCCAAGTGACACAGATCATGCGGCGGTTCGGGATTCGACTGACCGGGCGGGGCATTTTGTCCCGCTCCTACTGCCGCGGCAGGAAGGCCCGGTGCTGAACTCGATCCCGTCCGCGCTGCTCGAGGTCGATGTCGGTATTGTGAGCGGCGGGGCGAGATCCAGCGGGGGGATGTCGAGCGGCCCCGGGAGGAGCATGTACGCCCGCCCTCGCCGAAGCCGGCGTAGCTGCTGAAGAGGCCGTTCGGGCGGAAGGCGACGAGGCTTCGGCGATGCGCTCGCGGAGCGTGTCGAAGGGGGTGATCAGGCTTTCGGGGATGCGACGGCGGGCGCGGTCGAGACGCTCCGTCAGGTCGGCGGCGTAGCTCAGGGCCTCGGCGGTGACAGGCGGCCGCGCTCGTTGAGGCTGACGAGCGATTCCGTGGCCCTGCCGATAGCGGTCGCGGCCTTCCGCGACTTCTTGACGCAGGATCTGCTCGGCCTGCAGGACGGCGAGGTCGGGCAGGTCGCGTACCGCTCGGCGAGCTTTGCCAGCCATTTCCTGGTCAGGTCGAGGCGACCGGCGCGCAGCAGCACCAGGGCGGCGATGGTGGCGGCCAGGGGCGATCTGCTGCCCTTGCGCACCAGGCCCCGGCAGGGAGCCGTGCTCGTACTCGGGGACCGCCGCGTTGGCGTCGGCGGTGGCGTAGGTGCGCCAGAGGCGGGCGGCCTCGCCGACCGGCCCCGCGGTCGAGGGTGCTATCCAAGCATCGAGGCGGAGCAGGTGGCGGCCGTAGAGGTTCGGGCCGTCGATCCGCTCGATGTCGGCCGCGAACCGGTAGGTCAGCGGCCCGGAGGGGTCGGTCGGCAGGACCACGCCGTGCCGCTCCTCGCCGGCCATGCCGCCACCGGCCTCGACCCAGTAGCCCAAGGGGTCGGGCACGTCGATCCGGACGTCCAGCCGGTAGACCCGGGCGGCGTCGTCATAGGCGACGCTCAGGAGCTCGATGTCGTCGGCACCGACCTCGCGCCGGCCGGTCAGTGTCGTGACCCGGGTGTCGTTCTGCCAGAGGTCGGTGACCCGCTCGCTGCCGAAGAGCTCGTGGCCGAGGTCGAAGTCGCGCGCCCAGACGCCGCGCATCTGGCCCGGGGCCGGCACCTTGCGGTGCAGCAGCACGTCGGCGCGCATGCGGCGGAGATCGAGGCCGCGGGTGGCGGCCGAGCGGGCGACCGGCGGGGTCATGCCGGCAGAGCCGGCGGGGCCCATGGCGCCGCCGGCATCCCATACGTCGTCGCCCGGGCCGGGCGGCAGGCGGATCGGCGGCGGTGGTGGCGGGCGGAGCGCCGCCACGGCGGCGGGGTCGAGCTCGGTGACCGTGCATTCCTCGCCGCGCGGGCCATCCAGCATCACCGACTGCAGCGCCATGGACTGGTGCTGGCGCATCAGCTCCAGCACGCGCTCGCGGGTGAAGCCGTGCAGCTTGGTCAGGACCACGGCGAGCCGGTCGTCCTGCGGCAAAAGCTCGATGTCGGGACGGCCGGCGAGGCCCTCGAGGACGGCCTGGCCGAAGAGCGAGACGCCTTCGTTCGGGTCGGTCGGCTGCCAGGCCTGGAGCGCGCTGTTGGTGGCGAAGAGAAGGGCGCCGGTGCGCAGCCCAGCGAAGGCCAGGGCGGCTTCGTCCTCGGAGAGGATGCGCTGGCCCTCGGGGCGCTTGGCCCGCAGCTTCGGCAGGTCGTTGCGGCAGGCGTCGAGGAAGTAGAAGCGGTCGGGAATTTCCAGCGATTCCATGCCGTAGAGCAGGTTGCTGGTGCCGAGCGCCTCGTCGAAGCTCGGCTCGTCGCCGCCGAGATAGCTCGACGGCAGCAGGAGATGCTTGCCGTGATGGACCTGCAGCCCGTGGCCGCTGAAGAAGAAGAAGGCGCGGCTGTCGTGCTGGGCGGGCTTGGGCAGCATGCGGATGGCCTTGCGCCAGGCCTTGAGTGCCGTGGCGCAGTTGGCGAGCGTGGGCTCCGCGATGTGGTCGGCGATGGTGGGCTCGTAGGCCCGCTCGGCGTCGGTCGGTGAGAGCAGGAGCCAGCACTTGGCGATGGGTGCCTTGGCAAACCGGTAGTCGGTGGCGAGCCAGTCGAAGAAGCGCCGTGCCGTCAGTGCCGAGACGTAGAGCTGGCGCAGCGTGCGGGTCTCGGCGATCCATTCCTGGCCGTCGTCCGGGGCCGGCTCGGTGCCGCCGTCGAGATGGGGGTAGGCGCTGACGCCGATGACGACGGCGAAGCTGCCCGGCATGCCTGCCTGCCAGGCGGGGTTGACCCAGAGCCCGGGCTCCGCCGGGTCCGGCTGGAGGTTCAAGGGCGGCTCCAGCCCTTGGCCCTGGCGGCCTCCAGCTTCTCGGCGAACTGGCGAAAGAAGCTCGGCCGCTCGAGATAGCCGCCATGCGCGGAGACCAGCGACATGCCGCTGGAATAGGCCTCGTCGTCGACGCCGTCGACGATGCCTTTCGCGGTGAAGCTGATGAAGTCGTTGTGGTCCCAGACGTTCCACCAGTGGCCGAGATTGGCTTTCGGGAAGGACACGGGGTGGCCGGTCTTGTAGGCCGGGTCGCGCTCGATGAAGAGCTTGGCGTCCTCGAAGAAGCCGACCTGGCTCGCCGTGGCGCACCAGAAGTCGACCCGAAGATCGGCGAGGGCCGGGTTGCGCGGCAGGAAGTGGGAGACGGCGTCCCACATGAGCTGGCCGCCCATGCTGTGGGTGAGGACGACCAAGGGCTCATCGCCCCGGCTCTGGGCATTGGCCCGGGCGGCCCCCAGCTTCTCCAGGAGGAGGCGGGGGATCGGGCCGGGCTCGGGCACGGCCCCCCGGCCCTGCAGGTAGACCATGACGTCGCCGAGGAAGATGCTCACCATGTCGTTGAGCGGCTTCCTGAGCTCGGCCGCGACCACCGAGGCGGCATAGGTCGGCAGGCCCAAGGCACGGCGGGTGGCCTCGGAGACCCGGTCGCCGAGGCTGGCCCAGAAGCCGCCAGCACCCATCCCGGCAAGCGCTTCGGCCGGTGCCCGCGCACGGACCAGGTCGAGGGCGACCTTTACCTCGTCGGCGGGCGTGGCGGCGGCCGCCAGCGCGGCGCCGGTCGCCGGGTCCATGGCGACCTCGTCGGCGGCCAGGATGCGGGCGGTGCGCGCCGGCGAGGGCACGGGGTCGGCGGCAACGATGGCGGCGGTCAGGAAATCGGAGAGCTCCTCGCGCGAGCTGGCTGAGCCGCAGCTCCTTCACCGGCGGCGCGGCACCGCCCGGCCCGCCGGCGGCGAGCCCGCCCGTGGCGGGTGCTGCCGCTGCCTGGGGGCCGGCACGCGGTCGAGGGCCTCGGCGAAGTCGGTGGCGGCCAAGGCACCCTCGACCGGCTGCAGCGCGCGTGCCCCGGCCCCCATGCCGATGAGCTGCGAGCGCGGCCGCGAGCTGCCCCAGGCGAAGGTGACGCCTTTGTCGCCCCAGAAGACGTCGTCGATCAGCACGTTCTCAGGGTCGTCGGCGATGACCGGGGCGATGTAGCGGCGCAGATAGTCGGTGAGGGCGAGAAACCCGTCACGCGAGCGCACATTGACGCCGTGGACATAGATGATCGGCATGAAACGCCCTCCCCTGACCCGGTCGCAGACGGCTGGAAGTATCTGCCGGGTTCAGCCGTCGATCAAGATGCGGCAAACCTCGGGTAGAGCGGCTTCAGGCGCTCATAGGTCTCACGGTAGAGGCCGTAGAGGTGATCATACGCCGCGGCCCGGCCCGGATCGGGCGCGAAAACGGCGGCCGGGCGGGTGAAGCGGGCGATGGCGGACCAGTCGTCGGCGGCACCGGTGCCCATGGCGGCGACCCAAGCGGCACCGAGGCAGGAGCCGGGGTGGCCCGCGAGCGTGGTCACCGGGAGCTGCAGGGCGTCGGCGGCGATCTGCATCCAGAGAGCACTCCTCGAGCCGCCATCGCTGGCGACGAGCCGCTCGACCGGGTGGCCGATCTCCCGCGCCACCTCGATGTGGTGGCGAAAGCCCATGACGACGGCCTCGAGGGCGGCGCGCCAGAGATGGTCGATGCGGTGGTGGAGGCCGAGCCCGACCAGCGTGCCGCGGGCGGCGGGGTCGTGGATCGGGGTCTTCTCGCCGAGCACGTAGGGCAGGAGCACGAGCCCGTCGGCGCCGGGCGGGACGCTGGCTGCCAGCGCGTCGAGGGCGGCATGGTCGCGGCCGCCGGCGAACTCGCGCACGATCCAGTTGAGCAGCGAGCCCGAGGCCACCATGCAGCCGTTCGGCATGAAGCGGCCGGGGACGATGTGGTAGTCGAGGAAGAGGCGGGGGTCGGGCCGGGGGGCGTCGGCGGCGAGCATGATGTCGCCGGCGCCGCCGAACTTGAGCAGCACGTCGCCGGGCCTGACGATGCCGGCGACGAAGGCCGAGGCGATGTGGTCGGCGGCCCCGGCGACGACGGGCGTGCCGGCGGCGAGGCCGGTGAGCCCGGCCGCCTCGGCCGTGACGGCGCCGATCACCGCCTCGCCGGGGGCGACGCGCGGCAGGCGATCCGGGTCGAGATGGGCGAAGGCCAGGAGGTCGGCGGCCGCAGCACCGGTCGCCAGGTCGACGAAGCCGGCCTCGAGCGCCCAGTTGCGCTCGACCACGCGCTCGCCGGTGAGGCGGAAGTTGATGAAGTCGTAGGCGCCCATGACGGTGGCGGTGCGGGCCATGACGTCGGGCTCGTGGCGCTCCAGCCAGCGGAGCTTCGTGCCGACGAGCTGCTGGTTGATGCCGTTGCCGGTGCGCGCCGTGAAGGCAGCCTCGTCGAGCTCGCGGCGCATGGCCAGGACCTCGGCACCGGTGCGGCCGTCGCTCTGCTGGATCGAGGGGCGCAGCACCCGGCCCGCGTCGTCGAGCAGGACCACGGCCGGCAGCATGCCGGCGACGCCGATGCCGGCGATGGCGGCGGCCGCGATGCCAGCGGTGGCGAGCAGCTCGGGGACCAGGGCCTGGACGTTTTGCCACCATTCCCCGGGGTCGGCCTCGGCCCAGCCCGGATGCGGTGAGCGGAGGGTCGCCGGGCGCGTGGCGGTGGCGAGGATGCGGCCGTCGGCCGTGGCGAGCACGCCGATCGTCGAGGTGGTGCCGATGTCGAGGCCGAGGGTGACGGCCGCCCTGCCCTGCTCCGGCATGGCGGTCAGCGGAGCCGGCGCACGCGGTCCATGAAGCGGCTTGCCCGGTCGCGGTCGACCGGGTTCCAGGTATCGCCGTCCCGCTTGAAGTGGGTGCCGATGACGACCCCGTCGGCGATGGCGAGGGTGTCGGCCACGTTGTCGATATTGACGCCGGTATTGGCGAAGACGGGGGTCTCCGGCAGGGCGTCCTTGACGGCGCGGAGCTCCGACTGGTCCGCCGCCTGGCCGGTGAGCGGCCCGGAGACGCAGATGATGTCGGCCTTCGAGGAGAAGACGGCGCTCTTCGCCTTCAAAGCTGCCGGGCGGGTGTCGAGCGGGGCCGCGAACTCGGCGTTGATGTTGAAGAGCAGCTTGAGGTCGGAGCGCCCGAGATTGTCGCGCAGGCGCAGCGCCTCGGCGCATCTCGGCTGCCAGAGGCCCATGTCGGAGGCGTAGACGCCGGTGAAGATCTCGCGGGCGAAGAGGGCGCCGGTGGCGACCGCGAGGGCCACGGTGGCGACCGGGTCCCAGAGGTAGTTGACGCCCAGGGGCACGCGGATGGCGGGCTTCAGGGTCGCCACGATGGCGGCCATGGCGGCGAGGCCCTCGGGCGGGGCCTGGAGCACGTAGGGGCGGTCGCCCTCGTTGCCGAACATGATGGCGTCGACCCCGGCCGCCTGCAGGTTCTCGATGTCGACGGCGACGTCGTCGACGAGCTTCTGGATGCCGCCGGCGCGGTCGTGGCCGGGAGCGCCCGGCAGCGGCGCGAGATGCGCCATGGCGATGATCGGCTTCTTCGTCCCGAACGGCGGCAGCATGTCGTCTCCTCTGGTGCGTCGGCCCGATGCGCTTGCCGGGCGATCCTGCCGGGAAACGACGCGGCGCGGTAGCCCCGCCACGGCGGCCCGGCCGGGCAATTTGCCTCTCGGGAGAGCCGCTGCCCGCTTGTTCCCGTAACCGACCATAGACGGCCTCGATCGCACGCGTGAGTATGCATCCACCGGTTGCACCCCCGTGCCCGGTGCTTCGGGTCGATCACGGAACCTACGATTGGGGAGAGAAGTCATGGCCGCTGTCGACGATCGCGTGCAGACCAACGAGGACACGCCGGTCACGACCAACGTCATTGCCAATGACCGCGATCCCGAGGGCGGGGTCGCGCGGCTCGACGCGATCGTCACCGCCCCCGAGAACGGCCTCGCCACGATCAACCAGACCCAGGGCACGATCACCTATCGGCCGGGTGCCGACTTCAACGGCTCGGACAGCATCGTCTACCGGAGCATCGATTCGAGCGGCAACGCGTCGACGGCGACGCTCGCCATCACCGTGGCGCCGGTCAACGACGTGCCGGAGGCCTTCAACGACTCGGCCACCACGAACGAGGACACGGCGGTCAGCGTCAACGTGCTCGAGAACGACACGGACGTGGACGGCGACGTGCTCCGGATCACCGGGATCAGCGCCGGCGCCAATGGCACCGCCCGCATCTCCGGCAGCGAGATCACCTTCACGCCGAAGGCCAATTTCACCGGCACCGAGGACATCTCCTACACGATCAGCGACGGCAAGGGCGGCACCGCCCAGGCGGTGCTGCGGGTCGAGGTGACGGCGGTCAACGATGCGCCGGTGGCCACGGCTGACACGGCGACCACGACCGAGGACACGGCCGTCAACATCGACGTCGTCGGCAACGACACCGATGTGGACGGCGACGCGCTCAGGGTCGATGCCGTCACCATCGCCCCGGCGAACGGCACGGCCGCGGTCAGCGGCAACGGCACGATCACCTACACGCCGAACGAGAACTTCAACGGCACCGACAAGTTCACCTATCAGGTGACGGACGGCCAGGGCGGGCTCGACACCGCCGAGGTGACGGTGCGCGTGAACCCGGGCAACGACGCGCCGGTGGCGGCCGACGATTCGGCCACCGTGGCCGAGGACGCCAAGGCGCTGAACATCGCGGTCCTGGCCAACGACACCGACATCGACGGCGACCGGCTGACCGTCACCGCCATCGGCAACGAGGCGACGCTGGGCACCGCCACGATCGCCAAGAACGGCATCACCTACACGCCCTTCAAGGACGCCACCGGCACCGACACCTTCACCTACACGGTGAGCGACCCGAGCGGGGCCACCTCCACGGCGACGGTGACGGTCGAGATCACCCCGGTCAACGACGCGCCGACCGCGGTCGAGGACAGCGTCTCGACGGCCGAGGACACGGCCGTGACGATCTCGCCTTTGGCCAATGACAGCGATGTCGACGGTGACCCGATCAGCATCACCGCGGTCGGTGCGGCCAAGCTCGGCACGGTCGAGATCGGTTCGGACGGTGCCACCCTGACCTACACGCCCAACGAGAACGCCCACGGCACCGACAAGTTCACCTACACCATCAGCGACGACAACGACCCGGCCGGCACCGCGACCGCGACCGTGACGGTGACGATCGACTCGGTGAACGACGCGCCGGTCGCCAATGACGACACGGCGACCACCACCGAGGACCGCGCGCTCGCCATCAACGTGATCGCCAACGACACCGATGCCGACGGCGATCGGTTGACGGTCACCGCGATCACCGGGGAGCCGGCGAACGGCACGGCCGAGATCGTCAACAATCAGATCCGCTACACGCCGAATGCCGACTTCAACGGCGAGGACACGCTGACCTACAGCGTCGACGACGGCCAGGGCGGCACGGCCGAGGCCGTGCTGACGATCCAGGTGTCGCCGCTCAACGACGCGCCCGTGGCGACGGCGGACGAGGCCACGACCGACGAGGACACGCCGGTCACGATCGACGTGCTCGCCAATGACACGGACATCGACGGCGACGGGCTCACGGTGACCACGGCGGGCGGCGCCCGGCTGGGCACGGTGGCGATCGCCGATGACGGCAGCTCGCTCACCTACACGCCCAAGGCCGACGCCAACGGCACCGACACCTTCACCTACACGGTCACCGACGGCGCGCTGCGCTCCACCGCGACCGTGACGGTCACCGTCAACCCGGTCAACGACGCGCCGGTGGCGGGGGACGACGTCGCGACGACCGCCGAGGACACGGTGCTGCTGGCCAGTGTCCTGCGCAACGACAGCGACCCCGACAGCCCGACGCTCCAGCTCAGCCAGATCGTCGAGGGGCCGACCCACGGCACCGCCGAGATCGACGGCGGCACCGGCCAGATCCGCTACACGCCGGAAGAGAACTACAACGGGTCGGACAGCCTGGTCTACGAGGTGACCGACGGCGAGCTGACGACGACCGCCCGGCTCGACATCACGGTGACGCCGGTCAACGACGCGCCCGAGGCGGTGGCCGACACCGGCACGACGGCCGAGGACACGGCGGTGCTGATCGACGTGCTCGCCAACGACACCGATATCGACCTCGACACGCTCAGGGTCGCCTCGGTCGTCCGGCCCGGCAACGGCACGGCGGTGGTCGATGCCGAGACCGGCCAGGTCCGCTACACGCCCAATGCCGACTTCAACGGCGAGGACAGCTTCACCTACACCGTCACCGACGGCAAGGGCGGCACGGCCGTAGGGAACGTCACCGTGACGGTCGAGCCGGTCAACGATGCGCCGGTAGCGACCGCCGACAAGGGCGTCACGGTCGAGGATACGGCGGTCCTGATCGACGTGCTCGCCAACGACACCGATATCGACCTCGACACGCTGACGGTGGCCTCGGTCGCCGCACCGGCGAACGGCACCGCCGAGATCGAGGGCGGCCAGGTCCTGTACACGCCGAACGAGAACTTCAACGGCACCGACAGCTTCACCTACACGGCGAGCGACGGTGCCGGCGGCACGGCCGAGGCCACCGTCACGGTGCAGGTGACGCCGGGCAACGACGCGCCGGTGGCGGCGGACGATTCGGTGACGACGAAGGAGGACACGGCCGCCACCTTCGACGTCCTCGCCAACGACACCGACGTCGATGGCGATGCGCTGAAGGTGACGGCGGTCGGCGAGGCCGAGAACGGCACGACGTCGATTTCCGGCAACAAGATCGTCTACACGCCGAGCGAGAACTTCAACGGCGAGGACAGCTTCACCTACACGATCGCCGACCCGGCCGGCGAGACGTCCGAGGCGACTGTCACGGTCGCCGTGCAGTCGATCAACGACCGGCCGGTGGCGGTCGACGACACCTTCGAGGTGGAGGCCGGCACGCGCCGGGCGCCGCTGGACATCCTCGCCAACGACAGCGACATCGACAACAGCCTCAACACCCAATCGGTGCAGATCAGCGAGCAGCCCGAGCACGGCCAGGCCTTCGCGCGGGCCAATGGCCAGATCGACTACTACATGGACTCGGGCTTCGTCGGCACGGATACCCTCACCTATTCGGTGGCCGACAGTGGCGGGTACGGCTCGAACACGGCCAAGGTCACGATCAATGTCGTGGCGCCGAGCGAGGGGTCGGCCATCGCCCTGGACGATGTGCTGGGTGGCGAGGAGATCTCGGTCCCGACGAGCGAGACATCGACGCCCGCGGCGGCCGACGCCGGCTCCGCCGGTGGCGGTTCGGTCCCGGCCCTCGACGAGATCGTGGTCGCCACCGACGTCGCCTGAGCGGCGGGCGGCGCCGGCCGGGGGCTCAGCCTTCGGCGGGTGCCGCCTGGTAGGCCTTGGCGAGCTGGCGGATGCGCTCGACCATCGAATAGAGACCGTTGGCGCGGCCGGGTGTGAGCAGGCGGCCGAGGCCGACCCGCTCGAAGAGGTCCGGCGGGTTCGCCAGGATGGTCTCGGGCGTGCGGCCCGAATAGAGCCTGAGCACAAGGCTGATCAGCCCCTTGACGATGACCGCGTCGCTGTCGGCGCGCAGGGAGACGGCCCGGCTCGCCGGGTCGAGCTCGGCGACCAGCCAGACCCGGCTCTGGCAGCCGCGCACGCGGTTGCCCTCGGTCTTGTGCCGCTCCTCGAGGGGCGGCAGGTCCTTGCCCAGGTCGATGACGTACTCGATCTTCTCGCGCGGCTCGTCGAAGAGGGCGAACTCCTCCTCGATGGCGCGGCACGTGGCGGCGAAGTCTTGCTGGTGCTGCTCGGTCATGCCCGTCATATGCGTGGCCGGCCGGGGCGGGTCAACGCAAGTGCTGGAAGAGGGGTCGCATGCGACGGGTGCTCGTGGTGCAGCATCATGCCGATCTGCCGCTGGGCGTCATGGCGCCGGTGCTGCGCGCGGCCGACGTGGCGCTCGACGTGCTGCACGCCGAGCACCGCTGCGCCTGGCCAGAGGATGCCATGGACGCCGCCGGCCTCGTCGTGCTCGGCGGGGCGATGAGCGCCAATGACGACGCCCGCTGCCCGCACTACCCTGCCCTGCTCGAGACGATCCGCCGCTTCACGGCGGCCGGAAGGCCGGTGCTCGGCATCTGCCTCGGCGGCCAGCTCATCGCCCGCGCCCTCGGCGGCCGGGTGATCGAGGGGGCACGCGGCGAGTTCGGCTTCGTCGAGCTATCGGGCCGGCCGGCGGCGCCTGACGACCCGCTGCTCGCCGGGACAGCACTGCCGGTCTCGGTCATGCAGTGGCACGAGGACCATTTCGAGCTGCCGCCGGGTGCCGTGCATCTCCTCGCCAGCGACATTTGCCCCGCCCAGGCCTTCCGCGCCGGCCGGGCGACCTGGGGCTTCCAGTGCCATCTCGAGGTGGACGAGCCCAGTCTCGTGGATTGGGCAGCGCTGCGCGCCCGCCTCACGGACGACCCGGCCGTGCCTGCGGCGCTCGCGGCGGTGGCGGCCCGGCACCACGCGACGGCCATGGCCTTCGGCCGGGCAGTCGCCGAACGCTGGCTGGCGCTCGTCGACTAGGCGATGCGGTGCCGCCGCCAGTCCGGCGGGTCGGGGGTGAGGTGGTGGTGGGCGACCTTGAAGACCCGCTCCTCGCCGAGGAGGAAGGCGCTGAAGCCGCGGGCGAAGTGGCCGGCGATGGCCGGGTCGAGGACGTTGAGGCCGCCCGTGTAGGCGCCGAAGGCGGGCAGCAGCAGGAGCTGCCGGTTGCCGGCGAAGCAGGGCCGGGTGGTGCTCTGCCGGGCCTGGGCGAGCCGCGCCTTGGGGTGGAGGTGGCCGGCAAGGATGGCGCGATCCAGGGTCCGGTCCGGCGGGATGCGTCAGATGGAGCCGGCCGAGATCGGCGGCATCGACCGTCTCGCCGTCGAGCCCGGCCGGCGCCTCCGGATCGTGGTTGCCGCGCACCCAGAGCCAGCTCCGGCCCCGGGCGAGGGCGGCGAGCGTTTGGCGGGCGTCGGGATCGAGGCCGCCGGCACCGGCGGTGTCGTGGAAGGCGTCGCCGAGGCTGACGACGAGGCGCGGCCGGTAGCGCTGGATCGCCCAGTCGAGGCGGCGGAGCGTGCGGGCGGTGTCGTAGGGCGGCAGGAAGGTGCCGAGCCTCGCGAAGGCGCTGCCCTTCTCCAGATGGAGATCGGCGACGACGAGGCAGCGGTGGTCCGGGAGGTGCACGACACCGAGCGGGTCGAGCTCCAGCGTCTCGCCGCCGTGGTCGATGGCAAAGGGGCGGGTCCCGGTCATGCCGGCTCAGCCAGCGCTTCGGCGACCAGCTCGGACGTCAGCTCGTCGAGGGTCTGGTCGAGATCGCCGGCGTCGACGTGCTCCCTGCCGATGCCGGCGATGATGGAGACGGCGAAGGGCGAGATGCGCTCCAGGCGCCGGTGGCGGATGCGGCCCTGGACGGTGGTCAAAAGGTCGGCGAGGCGGCGGATGTCGGTGAGGCCGGCGGCGGCCTCGGCGCGCGCCGCCTTGAGCAGGACGTGGTCGGGCTCGTACTTGCGCAGCACGTCGTAGATCAGGTCGGCGTTGAAGGTGACCTGGCGGCCGGTCTTCTCCTGGCCCGGGTGGCGGCGCTCGATCAGCCCGGCGACGACGGCGCAGTTGCGGAAGATGCGCTTGACCATGCTGCTCTCGGCGATCCACTCCTCGAGGTCGTCGCCGAGCATGTCGACGTCGAAGAGGGCCTCGACGTCGGCGCATTCGCCGAGGCTCCAGGTGGCGATGCAGTAGTCGGAGGCGACGAAGCCCATGGGCCGCGCCCCCATTCGCTGCAGGCGGCGGGTGAGCAGCATGCCGAGCGTCTGGTGGGCGTTGCGGCCGACGAAGCTGTAGGCCACGAGATAGTGCCGGCCGGCCCGCCAGAAGCTCTCGACGAGCAATTCGTCGGCGGCGACCAGGGCGGAATGGCGGCGCTGCAGCTCGAGCCATTCGCGCACCGGCGCCGGCAGGTCGGCCCAGTGGCCGGGCTCGGCGAGGAGGCGGCGGACGCGGTGCGCGAGCTGGCTGGTGAGCGGCAGCCGGCCGCCGGCATAGGCCGGGATCTTCGGCTCCTTCGTGCCTTTGGCGAGCGACGCGATCACCTCGTTCTGGCGGATGCCCTCGAAGGCGAGCACGCGGCCGGCGAAGAGGAAGCTGTCGCCCGGGGTCAGCATCGAGACGAAATACTCCTCGATCTCGCCCAGGGACCGGCCACGGCCCCGGGGGCCACCCAAGCGCACGCGCATCACCGGGGCCTCGACGATGGTGCCGATGTTCATGCGGTAGCCGCGCACCAGCCGACGGTCGGTGAGCTGCCAGAGGCCATCCGGCCCCTGCTCGAGGCGTCGATAGCGCTCGTACTGGCGCAGCGCGTAGCCGCCGGTGGCGACGAAGTCGAGCACGGCGTCGAAGTCGGCTCTGGGCAGCTCCGCATAGGGCTGGGCGCGGCGCACCTCGTCGAAGAGGGCCTCGGCGTCGAAGGGGCCGCTGCAGGCCACCCCGGTGACGTGCTGGGCGAGCACGTCGAGGGCGGGACCCAAGGGCGGGGCGCCGTCGAGCTCGTCGGCCTCGATCGCCTCGATGGCGGCGATGCATTCCAGCACCTCGAAGCGGTTGGCCGGCACCAGCACGGCCCGGGACGCCTCGTCGAGGCGGTGATTGGCGCGGCCGATGCGCTGCAGGAGGCGGCTCGCACCCTTCGGCGCCCCGATCTGCAGGACGAGGTCGACGTCGCCCCAGTCGATGCCGAGGTCGAGCGAGGAGGTGCAGACGACGCCGCGCAGCGCACCCCGCGCCATGGCGGCCTCGACCTTGCGGCGCTGCTCGACGGCGAGGCTGCCGTGATGCAGGGCGATGGGCAGATTCTCGCTGTTGATGCGCCAGAGGGCGGCAAAGAAGAGCTCGGCGAGGGCGCGGGTATTGACGAAGACGAGGCCGGTGCGCACGGCCAAAAGGCGGGCATAGACGGCCTCGGCCGAATAGAGGGCGGCATGGCCGGACCAGGGCATCGGCGCCTCGGCGTCGGCGATGACGATGTCGGGCGCGGCCCCCTTCCCGGCCTGGACGATGCGGGCGCGTTCGGGGTCGGGCGAGAGGAAGCGGAGCAGGGCCGGCGGGTCGGCGACGGTGGCCGAGAGGCCGACGAAGCGGGCTTCGGGGGCGAGCGTCCTCAGCCTCGCCATGCCGAGGCTGAGGAGCGCGCCGCGCTTGCTCTCGGCGATGCTGTGCAGCTCGTCGAGGATGACGCAGGCGAGGTTCTGGAAGTAGGTCGCGGCATTCTCGTAGCTGAGCAGCAGCGCCAGGGATTCCGGCGTGGTGAGCAGGATCTGCGGCGGGTGGGTGCGCTGGCGCTGGCGGCGGTTGGCCGGGGTGTCGCCGGTGCGGACGGCGTAGGTGACGCCGAGGCCCATCTCGGCCAGCGGGGCCTCGAGGTTGCGGGCGATGTCGGTGGTCAGCGCCTTCAAGGGCGAGACGTAGAGCGTGTGCAGGCCCGTGGTCGGCCGCTCGGCGAGGTCGACGAGGCTCGGCAGGAAGCCCGCGAGCGTCTTGCCGCCGCCCGTGGGCGCGATCAGCAGCGTGTCGCGCCCGGCCCGGGCCTCCACCAGCATGGCGAGCTGGTGGGCGCGCGGCCGCCAGCCGCGGCTGGCGAACCAGCCGGCGAAGGGCTGCGGCAAATCGCTGGCGGTCGTGGACATCCGGGCCTTTGGCTCCTACCAACGGGCCGAACCTAGACCCCGTATCCTGTGTGGCAATCGATGGACGAGGAAACGCTTCGCGCCAGCAAGGCCTGGCCGATCACGGAAGCACTGGCACTGCTGCAGCGGGTCGAGAGGAAGCCGCCGGCCAAGGGCTTCGTGCTGTTCGAGACCGGCTACGGCCCTTCGGGGCTGCCGCATATCGGCACGTTCGCCGAGGTCTTCCGCACGACCCTGATCCGCCAGGCGTTCCACCGGCTCTCGGACGTGCCGACGAAGCTCTATGCCTTCTCGGACGACATGGACGGGCTCAGGAAGCTGCCGGACAACATCCCGCACCCGGAAATGATCGAGCCCTTCCTGCAGCGGCCGCTCACCGCCATTCCCGACCCTTTCGGGACGCACGAGAGCTACGGGCTCCACATGAACGCGCGGCTGCGGGCGTTCCTCGACCGTTTCGGCTTCGACTACGAGTTCAGGAGTGCGACCGAGGAGTACCGCAAGGGCACGTTCAACGAGGTGCTGCTGCGCGTGCTCGAGCGGCACGAGGCGGTGGCCGACGTGGTGCGCCCGCATCTGGGGCCGGAGCGGCGGGCGAGCTACAGCCCGATCCTGCCGATCTCGCCGAGGACCGGCCGCGTGCTGCAGGTGGCGATCGAGGAGTGCCGGCCGGCCACGGGCACCGTGGTCTTCCGCGACGAGGACGGCACGCTCACCGAGGTGCCGGTCACGGACGGGCACTGCAAGCTGCAGTGGCGCGCCGACTGGGCGCTGCGCTGGACGGCGCTCGAGGTCGATTACGAGATGTCGGGCAAGGACCTGATCGATTCGGTCAAGCTCGGCAGCCAGATCTGCCGGGTGATGGGCGGCACGCCGCCCCTGGGCTTCACCTACGAGCTCTTCCTCGACGAGAACGGCGAGAAGATCTCGAAGTCGCGCGGCAATGGCATCACCATCGACGAGTGGCTGCGCTACGCCACGCCCGAGAGCCTGATGCTCTTCCTCTATCGCGACCCGAAGAAGGCGAAGAAGCTCTTCTTCGACGTGATCCCGCGGAACGTCGACGACTACGAGAGCTTCATCGCCGCCTTTCCCGGCCAGGTCGACAAGGAGAAGCTCGGCAACCCGGCCTGGCACATCCACGACGGCGTGCCGCCGGGCGAGCCTGTGCCGATCGGCTTCTCGATGCTGCTCAACCTGGCGTCGGTGGTGAATGCCGAGGACCCGGAGGTGCTCTGGGGCTTCATCCGGCAGTACAGCCCGGACCTCTCGCCGGAGAGCCAGCCGCGCCTCGCCCGCCTGGTCGATCACGCGATCGCCTATTACCAGGACCGGGTGCGGCCGGAGAAGCGGCACCGCGCGCCCGACGCGACCGAGCGGGCGGCCATGGTCGAGCTGGAAGGGGTGCTGGCCGGGCTCGCCGAAGGCACGCCCGGCGAGGCCATCCAGAACGAGGTCTACGAGATCGGCAAGCGGCACGAATTCGCCAATCTCAGGGACTGGTTCAAGGCGCTCTACGAGGTGCTGCTCGGCCAGGAGCAGGGGCCGCGCTTCGGCTCGTTCGTCGCCCTCTACGGCGTGGCCAACACGCGGCGGCTGATCCGCGAGGCGCTCGGCCTGCCGGGCGAGGTGGCCGCCGGGTGAGCGAGTTCTCCTCGGGCTCGAGGCCCGACCCTGGCGCTCGCGGTGCTCGATGCGGCGCTCAACGAGCGCGCCCCGGCCGAGGCGCGGTTCGCCGCCGACCCGGCGACGGAGCGGCTGCAGCCGCGCGACCGGGCTTTCGCCCGGCTGCTCTACACGACCGTGCTGCGCCGCAAGGCCGTGCTGGACGCGGCGCTGCTGCCGCTCCTGCGCCATCCGCCGCCGCACAAGAGCGGCATGAACCTCCTGCGGCTCGGCGCTGCCCAGCTCCTCCTGCTCGACACGCCACCGCACGCGGCGGTCGGGCTGACGGTGGAGCTCGCGAAGAAGCGGCGGATCGCCCCGCCGGCCCTCGTCAACGCGGTGCTGCGCCGGCTGGTCGGGACGAAGCCGCCGGTGGTCGACCCGCTCGCCACGCTCCCGGACTGGCTGCGGGCGAGCTGGAGCGCCGCCTATGGCGCCGACACGGCCGCCGCGATCGCCGCCGCGCTCGGCCGGGAGCCGCCGCTGGATCTTTCGGTCAAGCAGGACGCGGCCGGCTGGGCGGCGCGGCTCGGCGGCGAGGTGGTCGGGCCGGCGACGGTGCGGCTGCGCGAGGCCGGGGCGGTCGAGCGGCTGCCGGGTTACCGGGCAGGTGGCTGGTGGGTGCAGGACCTGGCGGCGAGCCTGCCGGCCCGGCTGGTGGGAGCGAAGCCCGGCATGGCCGTGCTCGATCTCTGCGCCGCACCGGGCGGCAAGACGGCGCAGCTCGTCCAGGCCGGGGCGACTGTGACCGCGGTCGAGCGCGAGCCGGCCAGGGCCGAGCGGCTCGTGGCGAACCTCGAACGGCTCGGCCTCGTGGCCGAGGTCGTGGTCGCTGACGCGCTGGACTACGTGCCGGCGGCCCCCTTCGACGCGGTGCTGCTGGATGCGCCCTGCTCGGCCACGGGCACCATCCGCCGCCACCCGGACATCCTCTGGAGCAAGACCGAAGCCGACGTGCAGCGCCTCGCCGGGCTGCAGGGCCGGCTGCTCGATGCGGCCGCCCGGCTCGTCCGGCCCGGCGGGGTGCTGGTCCATGCCGTCTGCTCGCTCCAGCCCGAGGAGGGCCCGGCGGTGGTCGAAGCGTTCCTCGCCCGCCACCCGGGCTTCGCCCGCCGGCCCGTCACCGAGGCCGAGTGCGGCTTCGCGCCGACGCCGGCCGGGGATCTGCGCACCCATCCGGCCCTGCTGCCCGAAAAGGGCGGCATGGACGGCTTCTTCATCGCCCGTTTCACGAAGAGCAACTGAGATCGCATGATGTCGCCCAGCCTGCCCCGCCGTGCCCTGCTTTCCGTCTTCGACAAGACCGGGCTCGTCGAGCTCGCCCGAGCGCTCGCCGGTCATGGCGTCGAGCTGGTCTCGACCGGCGGGACGGCGCGGGCGCTGCGCGAGGCGGGGCTCGCGGTCACCGACGTTTCGACAGTGAGCGGCCGGCCGGAGATCCTGGACGGCCGGGTGAAGACGCTGCAGCCGGAGATTCAGGGCGGCATCCTCGCCCGCCGCGCCGACCCGGCGCACATGGCGGTGCTGGCCGAGCACGGGATCGCCACGATCGATCTCGTCGTCGTCAATCTCTACCCCTTCGCCCGGACGCTGGCGTCGGGGGCGGATTTCGCGACCTGCATCGAGAACATCGACATCGGCGGGCCGGCGATGATCCGGGCTGCCGCCAAGAATCACGAGGACGTGGCGATCCTCACCGACCCTGCCGACTATCCGCGGCTGGTCGAGGCGCTCGCCCGGGGCGGCACGGACGGCGCGCTCCGGCAGGAGCTGGCGAGGAAGGCCTTCGCCCACACGGCGGCCTATGACGCGGCGATCGCGAGCTGGCTCGCCGGGCTCGAAGGGCCTGCCCTGCCCGACCCGCTGCTGGTGGCGGCACCCCTGCAGCAGACGCTGCGCTACGGCGAGAACCCGCACCAGGCGGGCGGGCTCTATGCCTGGCCGCAGGGCCGGCCGGGCGTCGCCATGGCGCGCCAGCTGCAGGGCAAGGAGCTCTCCTACAACAACTTCCAGGACGCCGATGCGGCGGTCGAGCTGGTGGCCGGCTTCGTTCGCCCCACCGTGGTGATCGTCAAACACACCAATCCCTGCGGCGTCGCCAGCGCCGCGACGCTGCACGAGGCCTGGGAGCGCGCGCGGGCCGCCGACCCGGTGAGCGCCTTCGGCGGCATCGTCGCGAGCAACCGGCCGATCGACGCGGCGACGGCCGAGGGGCTGGCCGGGCTCTTCCTCGAGGTCGTGGTCGCGCCGGGCTTCGCGCCCGAGGCGCTGGAGCGGCTGGCCGCGAAGGCCAATCTCCGGCTGCTGGCGCTCGACCGCCTGCCCGGCCCGGGCGATGCGATGCTCGACGTCCGCAGCATCGGCGGCGGGCTCCTGGCGCAGGCGCGGGACACCACGACCAGCGACCCGGCAAGCTGGGAGACGGTGACCAAAAGGGCGCCCACGGCCGAGGAGCGGGCGGCCCTCGCCTTCGCCTGGACCGTCTGCCGGCAGGTGCGCTCGAACGCCATCGTGGTGGCGGCGGGCGAGACGACGCTGGGCATCGGCGGCGGCCAGACCAGCCGCGTCCTGGCCGTCGAGCTGGCCTGCCGCGACCTTCGCCCCGAGCCCGCGGCCGGCCCGCTCGTGCTCGCCAGCGACGCCTTCTTTCCGGTCGCGGACGGCATCGAGCGGGCGGCCGCGGCGGGGATCCGGGCGGTCGTCCAGCCCGGCGGCAGCCTGCGCGACGGCGAGGTGATCGCCGCCTGCGACGCGCACGACATCGCCATGGTCACGACCGGCCGGCGGCACTTCAAGCACTGATGCAAGGGCGCCACAGCAGACCGCCCGCCGACCCCGGATTAACCCCTCCCTAACGCCGAGGGGCCGATCATCCAGACTTCGCCAACAGCCCCCGACGTGGCGTGCGGGGGCGCAACGGAGTCCGGAACATGGTCGATCGCGCCGTCGTCTACTTCACCTTCGTGCTCTTCGTCGCCGCCTGGCTGCTCGACTCGCCCGTGCCGATGGCGATCGCCCCCTGAGCCCCGATCGCCCGGCCCGACCGGCTGGCGCCACCCGGCGCCGGATGGTAAGCAGCGGGGCGGGTCTGGAGGAGGCGGGCATGGCCGAGGCGCAGATTCTCGTCGTCGACGTCGGCGGCAACAACATCAAGATCAAGCACGCGGCCCATGTCGAGAAGCGCAAGACGAAGTCCGGGCCGGAAATGACCCCGGAGCGAATGGTCGAGGCGGTGCGCAAGCTCGCCGGCGACTGGCGCTACGATCATGTCACCGTCGGCTATCCGGGCCCGGTGCGCGAGGGCCGGCTGGTGCTCGAGCCGCACAATCTGGGGCGAGGCTGGACCGATTTCGACTTCGCCGCCGCCTTCGACCGGCCGGTCAAGGTGGTCAACGACGCGGTGATACAGGCCGTCGGCTCCTATGCCGGCGGCAAGATGCTGTTCTTGGGCCTCGGCACCGGCCTGGGTGCGGCCCTCGTCGGCGATCACGTCGCCGTGCCGCTCGAGGTGGCGCACCTGCCCTACCGCAAGAAGTTCAGCTTCGAGGACTGCGTCGGCAAGCGCGGCCTCGACCGGATGAAGCAGAAGCGCTGGGAGAAGGCGGTCCACGACGTGGTCGAGCGGCTGCGACGGGCGCTCGTCGCCGACTACGTGGTGCTGGGCGGCGGCAACGCCAAGCAGCTCAAGGTCATGCCGCCGCACAGCCAGCCGGGCGACAACGAGAACGCCTTTTTGGGCGGCGTGCGCATCTGGCAGGAGCATTTCCGCGTCCTCTGACCGTCGAGCCCCGGGCACCACCATGGCCGATCGTCCCGGTCGCCCCGGTCGCCCCGGTCGCAATGCCCGGCTGACCAGCGAGCCACTGCCCGGCCTCTTGCGGGCCATCGCCATTCCGGCCGGCACCGGCCTGCTCTTCCAGACGCTCTTCAACATCGTCGACAGCTTCTGGGCGGGCTTCGTGTCCACCGCGGCGCTCACGGCACTCGGGGCGTCCTTCCCGGTCTTCTTCCTCGTGGTCGTGCTCTCGGTCGGCATCGGCATGGCGGCGACGGCGCTGATCGCCAACTGCCTCGGCCGGGAGGATCAGGAGGGGGCACGCCGGCTCCTCGGCCAGGCGGTCTTCCTGACGCTCGTCGGCGGGGCGATCGTCGCCCTCTACGGGCTCTTCGCGATCCGGCCCCTGCTCCGCTTCCTCGGCACGTCCGGCGAGAGCCTCGAGGCCGGGGTCGCCTATCTCCTGCCGATCATGCTCTTCGCCGTGGTCTTCATCCTGAACCAGACGCTCAATGGCTGGCTGACGGCGCAGGGCGACAGCCGCAGCTTCCGGAACGCGCTGGCGCTCGGCTGCGCCCTCAATGTCGTGCTCGACCCGCTCCTCATGTTCGGGGCGCTCGGCGTGCCGGGCCTCGGCGTGCTCGGGATCGCCATCGCCACCGTCCTGATCCAGGCGATGCAGCTCGTCTATCTGGTCCACCGCGCCCGGCGGAGCCCCTTGGGCCTCAGGCTCCGCCTCGCGGACGTCAGGCCCGACCTGCCGGTGCTGCGCGATTTCCTCCGCCAGGCGGTGCCGGTGACCGTCAGCATCGGGGCCACCGGCTTCGGGCTCTTCTGCATCACCTGGTTCATGGGCCGGCACGGCGAGGCGGCGATCGCCGCCTATGGCATCAGCCTGCGCATCGAGCAGCTCGTCATGCTGCCGATGATCGGCCTCAACACGGCGGCCCTGACGCTGGTCGGCCAGAACCACGGCGCCGGGCGGCCCGATCGGGTGCGCGAGACGGCCCGGCTCGTCATGCTCTACGGTGCCGGCGTGATGGTCCTCGGTGCTGTCGTGGTCTGGCTGGCGCGGGGCCTGCTGATCGGGATCTTCAGCCACGACCCGGACGTGGTCCGGCTGGGCTCGGCCTATCTCGGCTTCGCCGTCTTCAACTTCAACGCCTATGCGATCCTGATCCTCGGCGGCGGCATCCTGCAGGGCATGCGCCGGCCGCTCTATGCCATGGGTGTGGCCCTCTTCCGCCACGTCTTCGGGCCACTGGTCGTGCTCTATCTCCTCGACCCGGTCATGGGCTTCGGCCTGCCCGGCATCTACTGGGGCCTCGTCGGCATCGCCTGGATCGGCGCCCTGGTGACGATCCACTATCTGCGCCGCGAGCTGCCCCCGGCGGCCGCCGCCTGACCGGCGCGTTCGGGCAGCCCCGCGTTCAGGCAGCGAAGCGCCGGCCGGCCTTGCGGATCGCCTCGGCCTCGGCGCGGGACTTGTGCACATAGCGGCGGTCGCAGTATTTGCAGACCGTCTGGCCGCCCTTCTCGAGGGTCAGATACTCGACGGGGTGACCGAGCGCGCCGCCGCCGCCGTCGCACTGGACGTGCATCCGGTCGGTGATGACGACCTCCTCGCCGTCGACCAGATAGACTTCCTCGTCAGCCATGCCTCGCTCTCCCGGCGACCCTGCCGGCCGCAGCCAGCCGGAGCCGCCCCATGAACGCCCGCCCCGCGACCCCGAGCCCGACGACCGGGGCCGCCGCTCCCTTGCCAGCTTATGCGATCGAGCTCAAGGGCCTGCGCAAGGTCTACCGGGCGAGCGGCGGCCAGCCGGGCAAGGAGGCGCTGAAGGGCATCGACCTCCAGGTGCCGCGCGGGGCGATCTTCGGCCTGCTCGGCCCGAACGGGGCGGGCAAGTCGACGCTGATCAACATCCTGGCCGGGCTGGTGGTCAAGACCGCGGGCACCGCCGAGGTCTTCGGCATCGACATCGACCGGCACCCCAGGCGGGCGCGCCTCGCGATCGGCGTGGTGCCGCAGGAACTCAACCTCGACGCCTTCTTCAGCCCGCGCGAGGTGCTGGAGCTGCAGGCCGGCCTCTATGGCGTGCCGAAGCGTGCGCGCACCACCGACGCGATCCTCGCGGCCGTCGGCCTCGCCGACAAGGCGGACGCCTATGCGCGCTCGCTCTCGGGCGGCATGCGGCGGCGCCTGCTGGTCGCCAAGGCGCTGGTTCATCACCCGCCGGTGGTGATCCTCGACGAGCCGACCGCCGGCGTGGATGTCGAGCTGCGCCGCCAGCTCTGGGAGCACATGCGCGAGCTCAACGCCCGGGGCATCACCATCGTGCTGACGACGCACTATCTCGAGGAGGCCGAGGCGATGTGCGACAGCATCGCGATCATCGACCAGGGTCGCCTCGTCGCCTGCGACCGGACGGCCACCCTGCTGCGCCGGCTCGACGAGAAGACGCTGACCCTGACCCTCGACCAGCCGCTGGCCCGCCTGCCCGAGCGGCTGGCGGCGCTCGGCGCCGAGCTCGACGAGGCCGGGCGGATCGTCGTCCGCTACCGGCCGAGCCGGGCCAAGGTCGGCGAGGTCCTGGAGGCGGCGAGCGCCGCCGGGCTGACGATCAGCGATCTCGCCACGGCCGAGGCCGATCTCGAGGAGCTGTTCCTCCGGCTCACCGGCCCGGCCGCCGTCCGGGACGGGCGCGACGACGCTTTGCCAGCGGCGCGGAGTGCGCTATAGGCAGCCGGTCAGCGCCCGTAGCTCAGTTGGATAGAGCGCGTGCCTCCGGAGCACGAGGTCAGAGGTTCGAGTCCTCTCGGGCGCGCCAGAGAATTCCTTCCCGTCGGGTCTGAATGCTTCCAAGGACCGCCGGTTCGTGATGCTGCTCACTGCCAAGCTCGTGAAATGCCTGGTAAACTTCTCGAACAGGCTCTTACTGTGTGACGGGATGCCGAGCAGGGGAGCTATGGATGCCATCGGCTTCCCCTCGGAAAACGCCAGTGGGCATGGTCGCCATCACCTGATGCGGAGGCAGACGTGACGGCATTCAATGTCGTGCGTTTCAAGATCAAGCCCGGCATGGAGGACATCTTCCTCGATGCCCACCGCAGCATAGGCGAGAACTGGCCGGGCTTGCGTCACGCCAACATCATCGCAGCCACCGAAGGGCGCTACTGCATCATCGCGGAATGGGAGAGCGCCGAGGCGCTGGCCGCCGCCCGGCCGCAGATGATAGCTACGCTCAACAGCTTCCGCGAAACCCTGGTCGATCTGGGCGGCGGGCTCGGTGTCACGGACCCCTTGTCGGGGCCGGTCGTCCTGTCGGTGAAGTAAGGCGCAGCCGTTCAATCGATGCGCGGCGGCGGCCGGGGCGGCCGCTTCTGCTCTATACGCTCGACAAGCGAGAACAGTCGCACGGCAGTTCCCGGCTTCATCCTCACGGGCTCGCCACGCCACCATCGAGCTTGCCCCGAGGTCGCCGCCGTGCCGGCGGGCGCTGTCCGAAGAGCCCGCATCATGCCGGCCGCACCGCCGCCCCACGCTCGATCTTCCCTGCAGCCCGCCACTGGGCCCGCTCGTCCATCATGTTGAAAAGGCGGCCGCAGCGGCCGTACTTCCGAGGCGTCGTCGCACTCAACTGACGACATCCTTGGCACCCGCGACGGCGCACGCAAGAGTCGTACAAAGGAAAAATCAATCTATTTTAAGGCGACCAATAATTGCCTTGCCCATCGTACAAAATGATTGCTGCACCTGCGAAAGTGAAATAACCTTAATGTGACAAGTCATGATGAGGCGCTCCCGGCGGGAAGTGCCTTATCGCGTTTGTCTTTAACGTCGGCACGCAAGTAGCTGCCACGACCGACGGAATCACTACTACGCAAGGCTCCGGGCCCAGGATGGACTCGGGCTGGAGGCCGACCCACGACCAGCGCTGGTAGGAGGAAACAATGTCAGCGATCCCCACAGTCGACGACGCGCGGGCCGCCATTGCTTCAACTCCGAGGGAACCCGTCGCGATTGTCGGGATAGGCTGCCGTCTGCCGGGCGGCGCGCGCTCGCCGCAGAGCTTCTGGGCAAATCTTCTCGCCGGGGTGAACGGCATCGTCGAGGTGCCGCCGGATCGCTGGAGCCTCGAGGGCTTCTATGACCCCGAGCGCGGCAAGCCCGGCCGGTCGGTCACCAAAGGGGGCGGCTTCGTCGACCAGATCGACCTGTTCGATGCCGGGTTCTTCGGCATCTCGCCCCGCGAGGCGGCCGAGATGGACCCGCAGCAGCGGCTGATGCTGCAGATCGCCTGGGAGGCGCTGGAAGACGCGGGCATCGCCGCCGACCAGCTCCGGGGCTCGCCCACCGGCGTCTTCGTCGGCGTCTCGATCAACGACTATGCGATGCTGCAGAAGTTCGGCCCGGTGGGCGACAGCGTGCATGCCGGCACCGGCACGGCGCTCAGCATCGTCGCCAACCGCATCTCCCATCGGCTCGACCTGCAGGGCCCGAGCTTCGCGGTCGACACGGCCTGCTCCTCGTCGATCGTCGCCGTGGACCAGGCCTGCCGCAACCTGCGCGACGGCGCCTGCGACCTGGCATTGGCCGGCGGCGTGAACGCGCTCCTGGAGCCGACCGGCTTCCTGGCCTTCTCGGCGGCCGGGATGATGTCGACGGATGGCAAGATCCACGCGTTCGACGCGGAAGGCACCGGCTATGTGCGTGGCGAGGGCGCCGGCATGCTGGTGCTCAAGAAGCTGTCCGCGGCCCAGGAGGCGGGCGATCGGATCTATGCCGTGATCCGCTCGACGAGCGTCAACCAGGATGGCACCACCGCGACCCTGACGGCGCCGCGCCAGGAAGCCCAGATGGCGATGATGCGGCGGACCTGCCGGCTCGCCGGGATCACCCCGGACCAGGTGGGCTATGTCGAGGCGCATGGCACCGGCACGCCGGTCGGCGACCCGATCGAGGCCGGCGCCATCGGCAGCGTCTTCGGCCGGGCATCGGGGCGCGACGGCAAGCTGCCGATCGGCAGCGTCAAGACGCAGATCGGCCATCTGGAGTCGGCCGCCGGCATCGCCGGCCTGATCAAGGCGGCGCTCGCCCTGCACCACAAGACCCTGCCGGCCAACCTCAATTTCGAGGTGCCGAACCCGAACATCCCGTTCGACGAGCTCAATATCGAGGTCGTCGCCGCCCCGCGGCCGATCGATGCCGCCCGGCCGATCGTGATGGTCAACTCGTTCGGCTTCGGCGGCACCAATGCCGGCGCGCTGCTCGAGGCCGCCCCGGCCGCCGGGCGGGCCGCCGCGGCGCCGAAGCCGCGGCCGCATCCGGCGCTGATCACGGTCTCGGCCGCCAGTGCTGCAGCGCTCAAGGCCCGCGCGGCCGACATTGCCGGCCTCCTGAGCGACCCCGACGAGGACACGCCGACCCTGGCCGATCTCGCCGGCACCCTGGCGCTCAGGCGCGCCCAGCTGAACCATCGCGTCGCGATCGTCGCCCGGTCCATCGACGAGGCGAGGGATCGGCTCGCCGCCTTCGCCGAGGGCCGGCCGATGCCCGGCATCGAGGAAGGGGCACCCCCGGTCGCGGTGACCGGCCGGCGCGAGGAGCCGGCGCCGGTCGCCTTCGTCTTCGCCGGCCAGGGCGGCCAGTCCTGGCGCATGGCGCGCGAGCTTCTGACCACCGACCCGGTCTTCCGGGCGACGGTGGACGAGTTCGACCGGCACTTCAGCGCGCTTGCCGGCTGGTCGGTGATCGACGCGCTCATGGCCGACGAGGCGAGCTCGCGGATCAACAGCACCGACGTCACCCAGCCCGCGATCTTCGCCGTGCAGATCGGCCTGGTCGCCCGCTGGCGGGACTTCGGCATCGAGCCCGACTTGGTCCTCGGCCACAGCTTCGGCGAGGTCGCGGCCGGCTACACGGCCGGCGCCATCTCGCTCGAGGACGCGGCGCAGATCATCTACCACCGCGGCCGGCTGCAGGATGCGACGCAGGGCACGGGCGGCATGGCGGCGATCGCCATGGCGGCCGACGAGGTGCGCGCCAGGCTGCGCGAGCTCGGCGAGGAGCGGGTCGAGATCGCCGCCGACAACGGCCCGCAGATGGTCACCGTGGCCGGCGACAAGGCAGCGCTCGAGGCGTTTGTCGCCGGCCTCGAGGCGGCCGACCCCGATCTCTTCTGCCGGGTCCTCAAGATCGATTACGCGGCGCACAGCCAGCAGATGGAATCGATCAAGGACGCGTTCGTCGGCAGCCTCGCCGGCCTCCGGCCGAAGCCGACCACGCTGACGATGATCTCGACCGTGACCGGGAAGGCCCTGCCACCCGGCTCCCTGCTCGATGCCGACTACTGGTGGCAGAACGTGCGCAAGCCCGTGCTCTTCCAGGACGCGCTCGGTGCGGCGCTCGAGGCGGGGGCCGGCACCTTCGTCGAGGTCGGCCCGCACGCGACGCTTTCCGGCATCGTCGCCGGCGGCCTGCTGGAGCGCGGCGCCAAGGGTGTGGCCGTGCCGTCGCTGCATGCCAAGCATGGCGAGTACGATCAGCTGCTGGCCAGCCTCGCCGAGCTCTATGTGCGCGGCCATCCGGTGCGCTTCGAGGCACTGGTCGATGCGGACCACCGCCGCGTCGGGCTGCCGGCCTATCCCTGGGAGATGCAGCACTACTGGGCCGAATCGGAGGAGCTGCGCGCCGCCCTCTTCAAGCCGAAGCTGCATCCGCTGCTCGGCCAGCGCAGCCGCGGCCCGGCCGCCATCTGGAGCAACGAGATCAGCCTCAAGGGCCAGGGCTTCATCGCCGAGCACCGGGTCGACGGTGCCGTCGTCTTTCCGGGCGCCGGCTATGTCGAGATGATGCTGGCGGCCGCGGCCGAAGCGCTGGGCGAGCTGCCGATCGAGCTCGAGCAGGTCGTGTTCCACGAAGCGCTCTTCATGCAGGACGAGCAGCTGGTCCAGCTCGAGACGCATTTCGAGCCGGAACGGCGCCAGCTCCGGATCTTCAGCCGGGTGCGCGACGGCGATCCCGAGTGGACGCTGCGGGCCGCCGCACGGGTGCGCCACGGGGCGGCCCGGGTGGTGCCGTTCGGGCCGCTCGAGGCCAGCTCGGAGCCGGTCGCCGGTGCCGCGTTCTACGATCTCGCGACGAGCCACGGGCACCAGTACGGGCCCCTCTTCCAGGGGGTCGACGAGGTCCGCACGGCGCCCGGCGTCTCGCTCGGCCGGGTGAGCGTGCCCGACGGGCTGGCCGGCGGGCTCGATGGCTATCACGTCCATCCGGCGATCCTCGATGCGTGCCTGCAGGTCGGCATCGGCCTGCATCTGCTCGCCAACGGCGCCGAGCGGCAGCCGTCGGCGATCAACCTGCCGACGGGCGTCGGCCAGCTGCGGGTGTTCAAGCGCCCGGGCTCGCCGCTCGATGTGGCGGTCCGGATGGGCCACGAGGACGAGCGCGGCGCCTCCTGCGACATCGTCGTCAGGGACCAGGACGGCGACCTCGTCCTGGTCCTCGAGGGCTTTCGCACCCGCAAGCTGCCGGCGCGCACCGCACGGTCCGGCAAGGGCGTGGCGCTCGTGCCCTATCAGGAATTCTGGCAGGAGGCGGCGCTCGACCTGCCGCCGGCCAGCGGGCTCGGCGGCACCTGGCTGGTCTTCGCCGATGCCGGCGGCACCGGTGCGACGCTCGCCGGGACGATGGCGGCGCAAGGCGCCACGCCGGTGCTGGTTGCCGCCGGCCCGGCCTTCGAGCAGCCTGGCGGATGGTGGATTCCGCATCCGGCCCGGCGACGCGGAGGACATGGAGCGCCTCGTCGCGACAGTGGCCGAAAGCACGGCCGAGCTTGCCGGGATCGTGCATCTGTGGAGCCTCGACAGCACCCCGGCCGCGGCGGGCGACGGCGCGGCGCTGATGGCGGCGCAGGAGGCGACGACCCTTGCGGCGCTGCATCTCGTCCAGGCCCTGGCCCGGCGCGAGGCCCTAGCGCCGCGCCTCTATCTGGCAACGCGCGGCGCCCATCTCCTGCCGGTCGAGCGGCAGCCGGGCATCAGCGCCCTGCGGCTCGCGCGCGCGCCGCTCGTGGGCTTCGTCCGGACGGCCGCCAACGAGCAGCCGCAGCTGCGGCTCACCCTCGTCGATCTCGATCCCGAATCCCTGCATAATGGCGAGGGGGCCGCGGCGGATCTCATGGCCGAGATCCTCGCCGATTCGCCCGAGCTGGAAGTGGCGCTCCGCGGCGAGCATCGCTACGTCAACCGCGTCGACGCGGTGCCGGCCGAGACGCTGCCGCGGCGGCAGGTGAGCGCTGCGGCGCTCGGGGCGAACCGCGACTATCGCCTGACGATGCCGGCGCCCGGCGTGTTCGACAACATGTTCGTCACCGAGACCGATCGTGTCGAGCCGGCGGCCGGCCAGGCGGTCGTCGCCGTCAGGGCGGTCGGCCTCAATTTCCGCGACGTGCTGGCGGCGGCCGACCTGCTGCCGGAGGGGGCGGAGGACGTCGAGGGCTGGCGGACGCTCGGCATCGAGTATGCCGGCGTGGTCCGGGCGGTGGCCCCCGACGTGACGACGCTGGCACCGGGCGACCGGGTGATGGGCTCGGCCAAGGCCTGCCTGGGCTCGGCCATCGCGGTGCCCGCCGCGTCGCTGCAGCCGATTCCCGACAGCCTCGACTTCACCGCCGCGGCGACCCTGCCCGCTGCCTTCATGACCGCTCACCTGGCCCTCAACGAGCTCGGGCGGATGGCCGAGGGCGACAAGGTGCTGATCCACGTGGCGACCGGCGGCGTCGGTCTCGCCGCCATCCAGCTCGCCAGGCTCAAGGGCTGCGAGATCTTCGCCACGGCAGGCACGGACGAGAAGCGCGCCTATCTCCGCTCGCTCGGCATCCGGCACGTGATGAACTCGCGCACGCTCGACTTCGCCGACGAGATCATGGCGGCCACCAACGGCACCGGCGTCGACCTCGTGCTGAACTCGCTGCCCGGGCCGTTCATCGACAAGGGCCTGGGCGTGCTCGCCCCCTATGGCCGCTTCCTCGAGATCGGCAAGCGCGACCTCTTCGCCGACAAGCCGGTCGGCCTGGCGTCGCTGAAGAACAGCAACGCCTTCATCACGATCAATCTCGAGGCCATGGGCCGCGAGCGGCCCGCCGAGGTGCGGCGGGTCTTCACCGACGTGGCGACGATGCTGGCCGAGGGCCAGATCGGGCCCCTGCCGACCACCACGTTCCCGCTGGCGTCGGCGGCCGAAGCCTTCCGCTTCATGTCGCAGGCCAGGCACATCGGCAAGGTGGTGATCGAGGTCGACGAATCCGAGCTCCAGGTCGCCCTCGATCCCGACCGCCCCCTGACCCTCGCCACGGATGGCGCCTATCTCGTCACCGGCGGGCTCGCCGGCTTCGGGCTCGAGGTCGCGCGGTCGCTCGGCCGGGCCGGGGCGGGCCAGCTCGTCCTCATGTCGCGCTCGGGGGCGGCGAGCGACGAGGCGAAGGCAGCCGTGGCCGAGCTCGAGGCCGCGGGCACCGAGGTCACGGTCGTCGCCGGCGACGTGACGCAACTCGCCGATGTCGAGCGGGCGGTCGCCGCCGCCGGGGCCGGCGGGCGCCGTCTCAAGGGTGTCGTCCACGCGGCGATGGTGCTGGACGACGGCTTCATCACCCAGCTCGATCGCGACCGCTTCGCGACCGCGCTGGCACCCAAGATGGTGGGCGGCTGGAACCTGCACCGGGCGACCCAAGGCCAGGAGCTGGACTTCTTCGTGCTCTTCTCCTCGGTCGCGGCCCTGCTGGGCTCGACCGGCCAGGCCAACTACGTCGCCGGCAATGCCTTCCTCGACAAGCTCGCCACGTTCCGGCGGGCCGCCGGCCTGCCCGGCATCTCGCTGGCCTGGGGGGCGCTCGGCGGCAAGGGCTTCGTGGCGCGCAACGCCGCCATCCAGAGCTATCTCGAGAGCCAGGGCATCGTGCCGCTGGAGATCGACGAGGCCCTGGCCGCGTTCGGCCGCGTCGTGCGGCTCGACCCCGGTGCCGTGGCTCTCGCCAAGGTCGACTGGGCGAAGCTCGGCAAGGCGCAGACCGTCGTCTCCGGCTCGCCCAGGGTCGCCCATCTCCTGGCCCAGGGGGAGGACGGCAAGGCTGCGGGTGGCCGGGCGCGGGCGGCGATCCTCGCCGCACCGCCGGCCCGACGCCCGGCGCTGCTCGCCAAGTTCCTCAAGGAGCAGGTCGGGCGCGTGCTCCGGGTCGAGCCTGCCGAGATCGATGCCGACCGCCCGCTCAGCGAGCTCGGCCTCGACTCGCTCACCTCCTTCGAGTTCAAGAACCGGATCGAGACGGAGCTGGGCGTATCGCTGCCGGCCGGCAAGTTCCTGCAGAAGCCGACGATCAGCGGCCTGACCCAGGCGATCGCCGAGAACCTGAGCGAGGCGGTCGTCGAGGACGCGGCCGAGCCGGCAGCCGAGACGGACGACGCGGCGCTGCCTTTGACTGCCTGGCAGGACTGGGTGATGCGCATCGAGGGCGAGGCGCCCCGCGCGCAGGCCGTGCGCGGCATGAACCATCTGGCCGCCGCCATGTCGGTCAGCCCGCCGGTCGAGGCCGATCGTCTGGCGCGGGCCGTCGAGGCGGCGATCGCCCGGCACACCGGGCTGCGCCTGGTGCTCGTCGATGGGCCTGCGGGGCGCGAGGCGCGCGTGGTGGACGAGCCCGGCTGGGGCCTCGCCATCTCGGACCACCGGACACTCGACGACGACGCGTTCGCTGCCCTCCTCGCCGCCAAGCGGGACGAGCCCTACGATCTCGCCAGGGGGCCGATGATCCGCATCGAGCTCATCCATCGGAGCGACGATACGGACGTCATCCTCCTCTGTGCGCACCATGCCATCCTCGACGGCTGGTCGCTGATGCTGCTCTTCAACGAGATGTTCGTCGACTATGTCGGCCTGGAGCTGGACGACGACGGCGGCAAGCGCTTCGACGCCGTCGATTTCGCCAGGTGGCAGCGCCACTTCATGGCGAGCGACGAGGGGCGGCAGCAGCTCGAGCACTGGCTCGGGCGGCTGCGCGACCTCGGCCCACCGCTGCCCCTGCCATACGACCGGCAGCCCGGGGCGGGCGGCAAGCTGGACCTGCGCCACGGCGACTTCATCCGCATGGAGCTGCCGCGTCGCCTCGCCGATCGCGTGGCCAAAGTCGCGCAGGACGCCGGAACCAGTCGCTATGTCGTCCTGCTCGCGGCGTTCGAGGCGTACCTCTCCCACCTGACGGCCCGCACCGATCTCCTGGTGACCGCATCCGTCGCCGGCCGCACGCGGCCGGAGCTGGAGCAGGTCATCGGCGCGGTGCGCAACTACGTCGCCATCCGCTCGGCGATCGACCCGCGCTCGCGGTTTGCCGATCTCGTCCGCGCGACGGCCGACACCGTCGCCGACGCGCTCGCCCATCAGGACTATCCGGGCTTCGAGGTGTTCGAGCGGGTCGAGCCGGGCTACTCGGGCAAGCGCACCATCGTCGACCAGGTCGGGTTCCAGATGCTGCGGCCGACCAACCTGGACGATCGCGGCTTCGGTCAGCTCATGCTCTACGAAGGCGGCCGCAAGGCGAGCTTCGGCTCGATCGAGGCGGAGACGCTGACCATCGAGGAGCGCGGCTGCTATCGGGAGCTGACGTTCTACGAGGTCGAGCACGAGGGGAACATCTACCTGCTGATCCACTACGACACCGACCTCTTCACCGCCGCGTCGGCGAAGCGCATGCTGGAATCGTACATTCTGATGCTCGAAAGGGCGATCATGGAGCCTGCTGTCCGGTTGAGCGATCTGCTGACCGCCGACGCGTCGGCCGCCGCGCTCGAAGCCGGCGAGCGCTGAGGTCGCCCGGCAGCCGCGGAGCATCGGGGTGGCAGGTGCAGGTGTTGCAGGCGCGCAGGCGTGGGCCTTTGGCGCAGCGGTGCTGCGCTGGCGCTGGGCGATCATCTGCCTGACCCTGCTGGCGGTGCTGGTCGCCGGCTACGGCCTGCGCGGGCTGACGTTCAACCCCGACAGCCGACTCTTCTTCGGGCCCGACGACCCGGGCCGTCAGGCGCTCGACCAGCTGGAGAACACCTTCACCCGGGCGAAGAGCGTGCTCTTCGTGCTGGCGCCGGCGGGGGGCGACGTGTTCACCCCCGAGACGCTGGCGGCGGTGCAGGAGCTGACCGACCGGGCGTGGCAGACGCCCTTTGCGTCGCGGGTCAACTCGCTGACCAACTTCCAGCACAGCTATGCCGTCGGCGACGAGCTGGTGGTCGAGGATCTGGTGCCTGCCGTCGCCACGCTCGATCCCGCCGGGCTCGAGGCGATCCGGAGGACGGCGCTGGGCGAGGCGGAGCTCGTCGACTTCCTGCTGTCGCCGGGGGCGCATGTCACGGCGGTCAGCGTCGATGTCCTGCTGCCGGGCAAGGCGCGCGGCGAGGTGGCGGAAGTGGCGGGCTTCGCCCGCCAGCTCGCCGACGACATGCGCCGTGCCCATCCCGAGATCGCCGTCTACCTGACCGGCGGGGTGATGGCCGACATCACCTTCGGCGAGGCGGCGCAGCGCGACATGACGCGGCTGATCCCGGGCGTGGTCGTCCTCGTGGCCCTGATGCTGGCGATCGGCCTGCGCAGCTGGACGGCCAGCCTGGCGACGCTGGTCGTCGTGCTGTTCGCCGTGGTGATCGCCCTCGGCCTCAGCGGCTGGTCCGGGGTGGTGCTGAACACGGCCACCGCCGGCACGCCGGTCGTCATCCTGACGCTCTCGGTGGCGGACTGCGTGCACATCGTCTCGACCATGCGGCAGCGCGAGGTCGACGGCCAGGGCCGGCACGCGGCGATCATCGATTCGCTGCGCATCAACTCGACGCCGGTCGCGATCACCAGCCTGACCACCGCCATCGGCTTTCTCACGATGAACTTCAGCGAGAGCCCGCCCTTGCGCGAGTTCGGCAATATCGTGGCGCTGGGTGTGGTCGTCGCCTATGTGCTCAGCATCACCTTCCTGCCGGCGATCCTGACCCTGCTGCCGGCCGGCCGGGCGCCGCGCTTCGACACGCAGGCGCTGATGCGCCGCTTCGCCGACTGGGTGATCGCCAGGTGGCGACTGCTGCTGATCGGCGGCCCGCTGATCTTCCTCGTGGCCGTCACAGGCCTGACGAAGCTCGTCATCGACGACGACATCGTGCGTTACTTCGACGAGGGCTTCGCCTTCCGGACCGACACGGATTTCATGCAGGCGAACCTGACCGGCATCAACGCCCTGCAGTTCGCGCTGCCGGCGGGCGAGGCGAATGCCATCGCCGAGCCCGACTATCTGCGCACCATCGCCGCCTTCGCCGACTGGTATCGGGCGCAGCCGGAGGTGCGCCATGTCACCGTGCTGAGCGATACGCTCAAGCGGCTCAACATGAACATGCACGGCGACGACCCGAGCGCGTATCGCCTGCCCGAGAGCCGCGAGCTGGCCGCCCAGTATCTGCTGCTGTACGAGCTGTCGCTGCCGTTCGGCCAGGACCTCAACAACCGCATCGACATCACCCGCTCGGTGACCCGCATGACGGTGCAGCTCGACGAGGTGACGTCCGCCCAGGTGCGCGATCTGGCGGCGCGGGGCGAGGCCTGGCTGCGCGAGCATGCGCCGGAGATGGCGGGCGTGGCGACCGGGCTCTCGGTCCTCTACGCGCACATGTCGGAGCGCAACATCAAGAGCATGCTGCTCGGCACCGCCGTCGCCCTGGTGCTGATCTCGGCGGTGCTCCTGGTGGTCCTGCGCAGCATCCCGCTCGGGCTCGTCAGCCTCGTGCCCAACCTCGTGCCGGCGCTGCTCGCCTTCGGCATCTGGGGCTATCTCGACGGCGAGGTCAATCTGGCGGTCTCGGTGGTGGGTGCCATGACCCTCGGCATCGTCGTCGACGACACGGTGCATCTGCTCGCCCGCTATGTGCGCGGCCGGCGCGAGCTGGCGCTCGAGCCCGTCGACGCCGTGCGCTACAGCGTCGCCTCGGTCGGCACGCCGGTCCTCGTGACCTCCGTGGCGCTGATCATCGGCTTCGGCGCCATGGCGTTCTCGGGCTTCGCGATCACCGTGCTCATGGGCAGCCTCTCCGCCCTCACCATCCTGCTGGCGCTGGCGGCCGACCTGCTGTTTCTTCCGCCATTGCTGATCTGCCTTGGAAAGAGGGCCACATGACCCGTCTCGTTCCCGCGTTGCTGGCCCTGGCCCTCGCCCTGCCCGTTACGGCCCTCGCCCAGACGCCGGCCGAGAAGGGGCGGGAGATCGCCGAGCGCGGCGCCGAGCGGGCGGAGGGCTACAGCGATTCGCTGGCGGCCGGCGAGATGATCCTGCGCGACGCCGGCGGCCAGGAGAGTCGGCGTCGCTTTCGCTCGTCGAGCCTCGAGATGGCGGACGACGGCGACCGGACGCTCATGGTGTTCGAGTGGCCGGGCGACATCGAGGGGACGGCGCTGCTGACCCATGCGCATGCCGAGGGCGACGACGACCAGTGGCTCTATCTGCCGGCGCTCAAGCGGGTGAAGCGCATCAGCTCGTCCAACAAGTCGGGCTCCTTCGTCGGCAGCGAGTTCTCCTACGAGGATCTGGTGCCTGCCGAGGTCGAGAAGTTCACCTATCTCTGGCTGCGCGACGAGCCCTGCCCGACCGACCCGGCGCTCGCCTGCCATGTCTACGAGCGCCATGCCCTGGATCAGTCCTCGGGCTACAGCCGGGAGGTGATCTGGCGCGATCAGGATGCCTACCGCATCCAACGCGCCGACTATTACGATCGCCGGGACGCGCTTTTGAAGACCCTGACGGCCGACGGCTACCAGCTCTATGACGGGCAGTTCTGGCGGCCGGATTCGATGCTGATGCAGAACCTGCTGACCGGCAAGAGCACGCTGATGCTCTGGAGCGACTACCGCTTCTCGACCGGGCTCACCGAGCGCGACTTCACCACCCGGGCGCTGGAACGCAGCCGGTGAACGGTGCCCCGGCATCGGTCACGGTCTGGCGTGTCGGGCTGGCGGCGATCCTTGGCCGCCCCGGCGTTGGCGCCGAGCGGCTTGCCGGCGAGGAGCGCACGCGGGCTGCCGGCTTCGCCGACGCCCTGGCCGCGAAGCGCTTCGTCGCCACCCGGCTCGCGCTGCGAGCGCTGCTGGCACGGCGGCTCGGCGTCGCGCCCGATGCCGTCCCGCTCGCCACGAATCCCGATGGGCGAACAGTGCTGGCGATGCCGGGCCCGGTGTTCAGCGTCGCGCATAGCGGCGACATGGCGCTCTGCGCGCTGGCCGCCCGAGGCGACCGGCTGGGCGTCGACCTGGAGCGGTTGCGACCGGTGCCGCGAGCGCTCGCCCTCGCCCGCGAGGTGCTGGGCGCGGAGGTTGCGCGTGAGCTCGAAATGCTGTCGCCGCCGGGCCGCGCGACCGCCTTCCTCGCTGCCTGGACCCGGCACGAGGCCCTGGTGAAGGCAGCGGACGGCGGCCTCGCCCGGGCCCTGGCGCGCCCGGGGGGCCTGCATGCCGGTGCCGGCCACCTCACCTGCCACGCGGTGCCGTTGCCGGCGGGTTACGTCGGTGCGGTCGCCGGCACCTCGCCGGGGCCGCCCGAGATTCGGGATTTCCGGCCGGAATGGCTCGACGGGCGATCTCGTGCGCCGTGGGGCACGATGGCGGCACCGACCGGCATGTCGAGCCCGCTTGCGGCGCCCGGGCGATGACGCGGCCCTATGGCCGGCCGATTGCCCTGCTGCTGGCGGCATGGGCGCTGCTGCCGGGCGCTGCGGTCACCGCCGAGCTGGATGTTGGCGGCTATGTCGGCGGCGAGACCCGCATCTTTCCGCGCAAGCCCGCCTTCGAAGGGCAGGACGACACGCGGGTCTCGGTTTCGCTCGTCGCCCAGCCGGAGTTCCGGCTCGACCTCGGTGACGGCAACGACCAGCTCACCTTCATCCCTTTCGGCCGCTGGGACAGCCATGACAACCGGCGCACCCATGCGGATATCCGCGAGGCCAACTGGCTGCATGTCGCGGAGTCCTGGGACCTCGAGGTCGGCATCGGCCAGGTGTTCTGGGGGGTGACCGAATCGCGGCACCTCGTCGACATCGTCAACCAGCTCGACCAGGTCGAGGGGATCGAGGGCGACGCGAAGCTCGGCCAGCCCATGATCAACCTCAACCTGCTCAGCGACTACGGCACGTTCCGCTTCTTCGCCCTGCCGGGCTTTCGCGAGCGCACCTTCCCGGCCGACGATGCCCGCCTGCGCGGCCCGCTGCCGATCAACGTCAACGACGCATCGTTCGGCAAGGGTGCGGGCCACGATGAAGTCGGCCTCGCCGCCCGCTACACCAACAGCCTCGGGCCCTTCGACCTCGGCCTGTCCTATTTTCACGGCACCGGCCGCGACCCGACCCTGGTGCCCAAGGCCAAGCCGAACGGCAACCTCTATTTCGAGCCCTTCTACGAGCAGATCGACCAGTTCGGGGTCGACCTGCAGGCGACGTTCGGCGACTGGCTCTGGAAGCTCGAGGCCATCACCCGCACCGGCCAGAAGGATCGCATCAACGCTTTTGTCGGCGGGTTCGAGTACACGATCTTCGACGTTTTCGGCACGCCGGCGAGCGTCGGCCTGCTTTCCGAGTATCTCTACGACAGCCGCAACGAGCTGGAGTTCGCCTCGATCGGCAACGGGGCGCCCTATGAGGACGACATCTTTCTCGGCACGCGGCTGACATTCAACGACTTCGCCAACACCCAGATGCTTGCCGGGGTCATCGTCGACCGCGAGGATGGCAGCACCGCCGCCTCGTTCGAGGCATCACGCCGGCTCACCGACACCTGGCTGCTCGAGATCGATGCGCGCGGCTTCTTCAATGTCGCCAGCGACGACATCCTGCAGGCGGCCGGCAATGACGACTACATAGCCCTGCGCGTCAAACGCTTCTTCTGACCGGCGGAGCCGCCGCTCAGGCGCGGTGCTGGCAAAGATGCGCCCAGGCGCGGTCGGGCCCGGCCAGGATCTCGATCAGCCGGGCGACCGGACATGCGCCGTGGCCGCGGCGTCGCCGGCCAGGCCTCGACGCTGTCGACCAAGGTGTCCATCGCGGCACCGGTCGCCTGCTCGATGGCTTCCGCCACGCACCAGCCGACCGGCCGCCTGGCCGAGCTTCGCCACCGCGCGCGCTGTCGTCTCGCGGTCGCGCACGCCGTCGAGCACGGCCGCATCGCCCGCCGGCAGCGGGCTCAGCGCCGCGAGATCCCGAACGGCGGCGAGATATGGCCTTCGGCCATGGCCCTGGCCCGCCTGCCGAGCCTGGCCGCGGCCGCCGCCTCGTCGGCCACCGCCTCGGCGACCTGCTCGACGGCCAGGGCGGACATCCGCCACCGGCGCCTCGGGCCGGGCCACGACATCGTCCAGGAGCGATCCAGGTCGGCGCGATGCTCGCCGAGGATCTGCTCGATGAACGGCTCGAGGCGGCCTGCGCGGCGGGCTCGACCACCGCCAGGAGATCGTCGGCCAGCGCCGCCGGCCGCCCGGTCGAGCGCAGCAGCAGCGTCAGGACCGGTCCCGCAGCGATCGTCGGAGCCGGCGAGCGCCAGGGCCAGGATGTCGGCGAGCAGACTTTCTCGTCGTCCTCGAGAAGCTGCAGCGGCCGGGGCAGCTGGCCGAGCAGCGGCACCGAGGTGTTCGGCGATGACCAGCAGATCGGCGACCCGGGCTGCCGCTCCCGGAGGATCGGGTCGGGCAGCCCGTTGCCGCCGGGGTGCTGCCAGGGCGGCCGCGGCGGCCGGCCAGAAGTCGCGGCCATGCTCCAGATCGCCTGGTTTCTCTCGTGGCCAGCTGCCCGCCGAGCCTTTTCTCCAGCCTGGCCGCTGCCGGGCGCCAGCCCCGCCAGCACTACCTCTCCGTGCAGCTCGCCCAGCCGGACCGGTCGATGACGAAGGACCAGGCGCCGTCCCCGGCGGTGGCGAGCGCCGCCTCGAGGGGCACGGGTGAGCAGGCGCTGCAGCGTCAGCAGGCCGCCCGGCCGCAGGCGGCGCAGGCGCGGGCGGAGGGCAGCGAGGATCGGCTCGACGGCACCCTGCCTGCGGGTCGATTCGAGCACGCGCACGACATCGCGAAGCTTCTGGTCGTCGACCAGCTGGAGGCGGTCGGCGAGACGGTCGTCAACCCTTGTCGGCCATGGTCACAGCACCCGCCAGGACCTGCTCGATCACCGCCTGCCGGTCGAGCACATGGCCCGAGCGCCAGTCTCGTTGAGGCGCACCCAGTGCCTGAGCTCGGCGCTGGCGCGGACCTCCGCGGGCTTGCCAAGCCACTCTTCGTCGCAGGCGAGCGGCACCAGCGGGGCGAGCTCGGCGAGCTCGACCAGGATGTCGCGCTGCGCCTCGCGGGGCTCCTCGGCCCCGCCGCGCCAGAGTGCTGCCAGATGGCGCCAGCCGTCGAGCAGCCAGATCGGCCGGGTCAGGACCTCGTCGACCTTCTGCCGGTCGCTCGCCCGCGCATGCAGCAGGCGGCGGGCGCTGTTCGCGATGGTCTTCGCCTTGGCGAGGCCCGGCCCGGTGCAGTCGATGGTCAGGGTCGCGCATTCGACGACGAGGCCGGCCAGGACGGCATGGTCGTCGCGCTCGCCCCTGCACCCACTCGGCGATCGAGCGCCGGAGCTCGACCACCTCGTCGAGCGTCGTGTCGGCGTGGCTCTTGAAGGGGCTTTCGTGTGCCCGATCGACGCGATTCAGCCCGCTCAGCTCGTCGAGCATCGTGATCACCGTTCGAGCCGATGCCCATGCTCGGCTCGAGGCTCTTTGAAATAGGGGCGCAGGCGTTCGCGGGCATCGCTCGAGGCGGTGTCGATCGTCTTCCAGTCGATCTTGTCGAGGCCGGCTCCTGCAAGAGCTGCTCGAGCAGGAGCAGCATGGTGAGCAGCGAGCGATCCTCCTGCAGCGAGCGTGTCGCGGCAGCCTCGGCGTCGGGCCCGGCGAGGCCTTCGCTGGCGAGGCCGAGCGCGATCTCGCGGATGCCGAGCGGGCCGATCGGCGTGAGGCCGCGCAGCCGCTCGATCAGCGCCCGGTCGTGCAGCGACAGCCGGAAGAACTCCTCGAGCGACGCCAGCGGCACCACGTAGACGCCGTCGGCGCCGGTCGGGTTGCGGGCGACCACCTCGAGCCGGCTCCGATAGTCCAGCCGCAGCCGTGCCTGGAGCAGGAGGGGCGTGGTGAACGGTGCCACGACCCCGGCCTCGGCATAGGTCGACGGCCGCTGCTTGAGGGAGAAGAGTCGGCGATTGGCAGTCAAGCGGCCCTCGCGCACTTGATGGAGCGGACCGAACAGGGCGACGAGCCTAACCGCAATCAACGAAGATCCGGTTAACGCCGGCGGCTTGACAGGTCGGGGTGCCGGGCGGCAGGCAGCCCCTCCGCCAGCCGTCCGGACCGCCGCCATGCCAGCCTCGCCGAAGGGCCGCGTGCCCAGCACGATCACCTATCTCGAGCGGCTCGACCCGCCCAAGGGGCCACCCTGCAGCCGCCCTGCCCCGGCACCGAGATCGTCCGCGCACTGAACCCGCCGGTGCATTTCTATCGTTACCTCTACGCGACGGTCGGCGGCCCCTGGCTCTGGAACCGGCGCCGGCTCATGGACGATGCGACGCTGGCGGCGATCATCCAGGCGCCGACGACGGAGCTGCGCGTGCTCTGGCTGCACGGCGTGCCGGCCGGCTATGTCGAGCTCGACCTCGCCGACCTGCCGGACGCCCGGCTCGCCTTTCTCGGGCTCGTGCCGGACTTCCTCGGCCGGGGCCTCGGGCCTTATCTCCTCGACTGGGCGATCCGCCACGCCTTCGCCAAGGGGGCGACCCGCCTCCACCTCGACACCTGCGATCTCGATCACCCCAAGGCGCTGGCCACTTACGAGGCCTTCGGCTTTCAGGCCTACGACCGGGCGGATTCCTTCGAGACGCTGCTCGATGACATGGAGCTGCCGGCGCATTGCCGGACAAGCCGGTGCTGCCGCTCGCCTGAGGGGGATTGCGTCGGACGAAACAAGCCGGACCATAGGCAGTCGATTGCCTGATTTGCCCGGAGTGGTCGGCCCATCGCGGTCCATCGGCGCCTTTGCCGCCAAAGCGCACTTCCGGCGCTCCTCGACCTCGTGGCACGCGGCGAGGAGGTGCCGATCACCCGGCACGGCAAGGCCGTCGCGCGGCTGGTGCCCGCTGGAACGACTGGAACGGTTAACCTTTGCGACACTCGTCGAGCGTCTCAAGGCGGCACGTCGCGGGGCCGAGCTCGGCAAGCTGTGTTGGCGGAGCTCCGCGATACGGGGCGACGGTAAGGCGGACTTCAGCCCAACGTACGAGGCCGTCATGGGCGGGGTCACGGCGCACCTCAGTCGTACTCGCTTCACGACGACCACGGCACCATTTGCCAAGGCTTCTGTCTCGCGTCGCAGGGCAGCGCGATCTGCGGCAGCACGAGGTCGGAGCGTGCGTTCGGCATGGCGAAGGATCATGATGCCGATGGTGGGGCCTTTGCCCAGAGCGGCGGTCATGGCGGCGAAGTCCAGATCGAAGGTCACGACGATCTGCTCCATCCTCGCTCGCCTGTTCGAGGATCTTCGGCGATCGGTCGCTGCAATGAGCCCGATCTCACCGACGTGGAGGCCGGGCATCGATCCCGAACCTCCACGCGCCTCGGCGACCTTGGGCGAGATGTTGGCGTCCAGCAGCAGGCGCGGACCCATCAGGCGGAGAGACGACCTCCTCGCGGGCGAGCCATGCGGCATAGGCGAGCAGCGCGGATGTCCTCGACCGACAGATAGGGATAGTCGGCCAGGATGGTATCGGCCGTCAGGCCATCGGCGACGAGGCCGAGCACGGTGGCAACGGTCACGCGCGTGCCCTTGATGCAGGGACGGCCGCCCATGATGGACGGATCAAAGGTGATGCGATCTCGTTTGCTGCGGCTGCGCCAATGTTCAGGGTCCTTCGCGAAGCATCGCCCTCGTCCGGCAGTCTAGCACATGCCCGGTGCCGTGCCACACGACGCCGCGCGACGGTCAGTCCTCGAGCTCGATGACGAGGCCGTCATGGGCGGGGGTCACGCCGGGGGGCAGCTTGGCCTGCCAGGGTGGCGTAGTCGACCTCGTGGTTCATGCAGGAGCCAGGCCTGCTTCGGCCGGACCCGGGCGATCCATTCGAGCGTGCGGCGGAGATGGGGAGGGCTCGGGTGCGGGTCGTCGCGGAGCGCGTCGACCAGCCAGGACGTCGATCCTGGCGAGCGCCTCGAGATAGGGCCTCGTCGAGCCGGTCGGTCGGTCGAGTAGGCGAAATTGCCGATGCGGAAGCCCCAGACGCGGCTCCGCCTGTGACCGTGGGCCAAGGGCAGGATCTCGACCGGGCCGATGGCGAAGGGGCCGTCACCGGTGGAACGGCCGGGGCAGGATCTCCGGCCGCCAGAAGCCACCCCGGCCGCCCTGGCCGCCGCCGAAGGCATAAGGGAAGCGCCCTTGATGCGCTGCAGGACGTCGGCATGGGCGTGGGCGGGCAGCGGCCGGCCGATGATGTTGTTGATCGCCCGGATGTCGTCGAGCCCGTGCAGATGGTCGGCATGGGCGTGGGTGTAGACGAGCGCGTCGAGCCGGCCGATCCCGGCATCGAGACATTGCCGGCGGAGATCCGGGCCGGTGTCGAAGAGGATCTTCTGGCCCCGGGTCTCGACCAGGATCGAGCAGCGCAGACGCTTGTTCCGCGGATCGGGCGAGCGACAGACGGCGCACTCGCAGCCGATCTGCGGCACGCCGGCCGAGGTGCCGCAGCCGAGGACGGTCACCCGCATCAGGGACGCGCGGCCTTGGCGAAGAGGCGAAAGAAATTGTCGGTGGTGACGCGCGCGACCTCGTCGGTGCCGGTCCCCCAGAGCTCGGCCAGGACGGCGGCGACATGCGGGATGTAGGCCGGCTCGTTGCGCTTGCCGCGATAGGGCAAGGGGGCGAGGAAGGGGGAATCGGTCTCGAGCAGGATGCGGTCCCTGGGCAGGTCCCGGACGGTGGCCCGCAGCTCGTCCGAGCGCCTGAAGGTGAGGATGCCGCCGAGGCCGAGATGCAGGCCCATGGCGACAGCACCCCGGCCCATCTCCGGCGAGGTGCTGTAGCAGTGGATGACGCCCCGGAGCGGCGCCTTCGCCGCCGCAGCCTCGAGGACGGCGAGCGTGTCGGCATCGGCGTCGCGGGTGTGGACGATGAAGGGCAGCCCGGTCGCCCTTGCCGCCTCGAGCTGGGCCTCAGCTCGCCCGCTGCACGGCACGCGGGCTCTTGTCGTAGAAATTAGTCGAGGCCGCATTCGGCCGATCGCCACGACCTTGGGGTCGGCGGCATTGGCGATGAAGGGGGCCGGGTCGCAGCTCCCCGCCTCCTCGGCCGCCTGGTGCGGGTGCACGCCCGAGGCGACCCAGACGTTCGGGAAGCGACGGGCGAGCTTCGAGCACGGCCGGTGGCTGCGAGCCGGTGGCGATGGCGTCAGGAGGGTCGCCACGCCGGCAGCACCGGCGCGGGCGACCACCGCGTCCACCTCGGCGACGAGGCCCGGATAGTCGAGGTGACAGTGGCTGTCGACGAAGGCGGAGAGCGCCTCAGGCACCGGCAGCGTCCTCGACCAGCCGCGGGAAGACGCCCGCTGGCTTCGGCAGGGCGGTGCCGGCGGACGAGGGCACCGGGCTGTCGTCCAAGGCCGCCGAACGTGCGCAGCTCCGCCGGCTGGGCGAGCTGGTCCAGGATGCGCGCGGAGGCGTCGGGCATGAAGGGCTGGGTCAGGATCGCCACCCGGCGGATGGTCTCGGCCAGCACCCAGAGCACGGTCGCCATGCGCTCCGGGTCGCTCTTGCGCAGCGCCCAGGGTGCCTGCGTGTCGACATAGCGGTTGGCCTCGGCGATCACCGCCCAGATGGCCTCGAGCGCCGCGTGGCCGGCCTGGCGCGCCATCAGCCTGCGGCAGGTGTCGAGGAGGCCCGCCGCCTGGTCGAGCAACGCCCTGTCGGCGGGTTCGATGGGGCCCGGCCGCGGCACGGCGGCGCCGCAGTTCTTCGCGATCATCGACAGCACGCGCTGGCAGAGATTGCCGTAGTCGTTGGCGAGGTCGCTGTTCATGCGGCGCAGCATGGCGGCATGGCTGAAATCGCCGTCATTGCCGAACGGCACCTCGCGCAGGAGGAAGTAGCGGGTGGCGTCGAGGCCGTAGCGCTCGATCAGCTCGTGCGGGTCGATGACGTTGCCGACGGACTTGCTGATCTTCTGGCCCTCGTTGGTCCACCAGCCATGGGCGAAGACGCGCTTGGGCGGCTCGAGCCCGGCGGCCATCAGGAAGGCCGGCCAGTAGACGGCGTGGAAGCGCAGGATGTCCTTGCCGACGACATGCACGTCGCAGGGCCAGAAGCGGGCATAGAGCCCGTCCTCGTCCTCGGGGTAGCCCAGCGCGGAGATGTAGTTGGTTAGCGCATCGAGCCAGACATACATGACGTGCGCCGGGTCGTTCGGCACCGGCACGCCCCAGGCGAAGGTGGTGCGGCTGACCGAGAGGTCGTTCAGCCCGCCCTTCACGAAGCTGCGGACCTCGTTGAAGCGGCTCTCCGGCAGGACGAAGTCGGGGTGGGCGTCGTAGAAGGCGAGGAGGCGATCCTGCCAGGCCGAGAGGCGGAAGAAGTAGGAGGGTTCCTCGACCCATTCGACCGGGGCACCCGTCGGCGCCTTGCCGGCGACGAGCTCGCTCTCGGCATAGAAGGCCTCGTCGCGCACCGAGTACCAGCCGGCATAGGCGCCGAGATAGATCTCGCCGGCGTCCACGAGCTTCGTCCAGAGGTGCTGCACGGCGTGCTTGTGCCGCTCCTCGGTGGTGCGGATGAAGTCGTCCTGGCTGAAGCCCATCACCCGGACGAGCTCGCGAAAGCGGGTCGAGACCTCGTCGGTGAAGGCCTGCGGGTCCATGCCGCGGTCGCGTGCCGCCTTCTCGACCTTCTGGCCGTGCTCGTCGGTGCCGGTGAGGAAGCGCACGTCGCGCCCGTCGAGCCGCATGAAGCGGGCGAGCGCATCGCAGGCGAGCGTCGTGTAGGCGTGCCCGATATGCGGCGAATCGTTGACGTAGTAGATCGGGGTCGTGATGTAGTACGCAGCGCGGGCCGCCATTGTCGTCTCCAGCCCAAGGCCGTTTGCCGGGTGCCGGCACGGGCTCCTGATCAGCCGGCCAGCCGCTCCTCCGCGGCGCCGGCCAGCGCCGCCAGTGCCAGGAAGAAGGACTGGCGCGGTTCGAAGTTCAGGTGATCGAGCTCGCCCGGCAGGTCGCGCAGCTTGTCCCACAAGCCCACCCACCGATCAAGCCGCCTGCCTCGGGTCAGCTCGGCGAGCCTGCCGGCTTCACCCGGCGCCAGCTCCGGGTCGAGGGTGCCGCGGCCAGCCGCCTCGGTGCCACGGCGCAGCACCAGCATGAGGAGATCCGTCGCGACGCCGGCATCGCCGATCCCGGCGAGTCGGTCGGCCGCTTCCAGGAGCGGGCCGCGATCGTCCCGCCCGGCGGCCAGCGCGTCGAGCAGTGCTGCATATTGCCCGAGGAAGCCCGTGTCACAGAACGTCGCATAGCGGCCGGGCGAGCCCTGGGCCAGGGCCAGGAGGGCCGGCGACAGCTCGCCCTCGACAAGACCGGCCGTCGCAAGAACGCGGCGCATCGGCTCGGGCGCCAGCGGTGCGAGGCGCAGGCGGACGCAGCGCGAAAGGATGGTGCGCGGCACCCGGCCCGGCGCGTGGCAGACGAGGAGCAGGACGCAGCCGCGCGGCGGCTCCTCGATCAGCTTGAGCAGCGCGTTCACCGTGGACTGGTTCAGGTCGTCGGTCGCATCGACGACGACCACCCGGCCATGCCGGCCGACCGCCGTGGCGTGCAGCTTCGTGGTGAGCTCGCGCGCCTGGCTGATGACGATCTCCTCGCGCAGTCGCCTGGTCTTCCGGTTGACCTCGTTGGCGAGGACGAAGAGATCGGGCTCCGAGCCATGGGCGACGCGGCGGAAGATGGCACTCGCGGGGTCGTTGGGGTCGGCCATGTCGGGGCCGGCCAGGATGCGGCGGGCGAGGCGGTAGGCCAGCGTCGCCTTGCCGATGCCGGGGGGGCCCTGGAGGAGCCAGGCATGCGGCAGCCGGCCGCTTCGCCAGGCCCGCTCGAAGACCTCCTCCGCCGCCGCGTGGCCGAAGAGGTGCGGGTTCGCGCGCGGCGGCAGAGGCCACGTCTCGCTCATCCGGCGAGCCGGTCGGCGAAGCGGGCGAGGATGGTGGCCTCGATCCTGGCGGTGACGGCTTCGGCCGGTGCGGTCCCGTCGATGACGACGAAGCGGCCGGGCTCGGCCGCCGCGAGCTCGAGGAAGCCGGCCCGGACCCTTTCGTGGAAGTCCGTTTCCAGCGCCTCGAAGCGGCTGCCGCCGCCGGCCCTGGCCCGGCGGCCGAGGCCGGCCGCGACCGGCAGGTCGAGGAGGAGCGTGAGGTCGGGGCGGGCCCCGGGCAGGAAGAGATCGTGCAGGGCGTCGATGCGCCCGGTGCCGAGCCCGCCGGCGATGCCCTGATAGACCCGGGTGCTGTCGCTGAAGCGGTCCGAGAGCACCCAGCGCCCGGCGGCGAGGGCGGGCTCGACCAGCCGCTCGACGTGGTCGAGCCGGGCCGCGGTCATCAGGAGCGCCTCGACGCCGTGGCTCCAGCGCTCGGCCGGGCCGTCGAGGACGAGGGCGCGGATCGCCTCGGCCCCCGGGGTGCCGCCCGGCTCGCGCGTCGCGGCCACGGCAACACCGCGGGCCTCGAGGAAGCGGCGAAGCGCCTGCAGCTGGGTGGTCTTGCCGGCCCCTTCCCCGCCCTCGAAGGTGATGAAGACGCCGCGCCCGGCCGGGGTCGCGGTCAGCCCGGCACTCCCCAGATGAGATATTCGAGCGTGCCGGTCATGCGGCCCAGGATGCCGGCCCGCTCGACCGGCCGGGCGGCGACCAGGGGCAGCACCCGGGTCGGCATGCCGTCGGCGGTCATCTCGATCTGGCCGATCACCTGGCCGGCCTCGACGGGTGCCGTGACGGGGCTGTCATAGACCACCTTGACGTTGAGCGAGTCGCGGGCGGCGCGGGTCATGGTGATGCTCACCACGTCGGCGCCGACGAGCGGCACGGTCGGCTCCGCGCCCTGCCAGACCGGCGCCTCGACGACCACCGATTCGGGCTCGAACAGCCGGTACTCCTGGAAATGGCGGAAGCCGAACTCGAGCAGGCGCTCGCTCTCGCTGCGCCGCTGGCGCGAGGATTCGAGGCCGGCCACGACCAGGATGAGGCGCCGGCCGTCGCGCTCCGCCGAGGCGACGAGACCGTAGCCGGCCTCCTGCGTGTAGCCGGTCTTCATCCCGTCGACACCCGGGATCCCGCCCTGCAGCAGGGGATTGCGGTTGTGCTGCTTGATGCCGTTATATTCGAACTCGAGCTGCGAGTAGTATTGATAGTACTGCGGGAAGCGGCTGATGATCTGGCGTGCGACGATCGAGAGGTCGCGCACGCTCATCAGGTGCTCGGGGTTCGGCCAGCCGGTGGCGTTGCGCAGCGTCGTGTTGGTCAGGCCGATCTCGATGCCGCGCTTGGTGAGCCGGTCGGCGAACGCCTCCTCGCTGCCGGAGAGCGCCTCGGCGATGACCACGCAGGCATCGTTGCCGGACTGCACGATGATGCCCTGCAGCAGCTCGTGGACGGTGGCCCGGGTGCCGACCTCGAGGAACATGCGCGAGCCGCCCATGCGCCAGGCGCGCTCGCTCACCGGCAAAAGCTCGTCGAGCTGCAGGTTGCCGGCCTCGAGCTCCTCGAAGGTGACCAGCGCCGTCATCAGCTTGCTCATCGAGGCCGGCGGCAGCGCCTCGTCCGGGTTCTTCTCGAAAAGGACGTCGCCGCTGCGGTAGTCGATCAGGATCGCTGCCCGGGCCGCCGTCTCGAACGCGGCCTGCGCCCGGGCGGGACCGCCCGGGAGGGCCGTGGCGAGCAGAACGAGTGCCGCAAGAAGCCGCATCATGGTGTTCGATTTCCCTTCGATTCGACCCGTCCGGCCGGGCGGGTCAGGAGCAGCTGACGACGAGCGCATCGCGATAGCCCATGCCCTGCACCCGGGCGAGCGTGCCGAAGGCGTCGCTGCGCGAGGCATAGGGGCCGAGCCGGACGCGGCTGACGGGTGGTGCCGCCTGGACATCGACCGGGCCGATGCTGTGCAGCTGCCGCTCGAGCGCCGCCGCGTTCGCCGGCTCGCTGAAGGCGGCCACCTGGACGAAATGGTCGTCGGCACCGCAGCCCTGCGCCGTGGCGGGAGCGCGGGCGGGTGCGGCAGCGGGCGCTCTGGCGGTCGTCGTGGCGGGCGCCCTCGCGGGTGCCGCACGGGCGACCGGGGCCGCCGCCGGGACGGCGTTGGCCACCACCGCGGCCGGGCGAGTCGTGGTGCCGGCCACCGGCGGCACGCCATGCGCCGGCAGGAGCGAGACGAAGCGGACCCGCACCCGGGCGAGGCCCTTGCCCTCGAAGCCGAGCTCCCTGGCGGCGGCCCGGGAGAGATCGATCAGGCGGTTGTCGTGGAAGGGGCCGCGGTCGTTCACCCGCAGCTGCAGCTTTCGGCCATTGTCCAGGTTGGTCACCTCGACGACGCTCGGCAAGGGCAGCGTCGGATGCGCGGCGCTCGGCACGCGCATGTCGAAGACCTCGCCATTGGCGGTGTGCAGGCCATGGAAGTCGTCGCCGTACCACGACGCGATGCCGACCTTGTCGTAGGCGGGATCGTACTCGGGGAAGTACCAGATACCGTTGATCTTGTAGGGCTGGCCGAGCTTGTAGGTGCCGTGCGGGGTCGTGCCGAGCGGATCGAGGTCGGGCGGCGTCGACCGGGGCCCGGAGCACGCGGCGAGCAGCAGCGCCACGAGCGCCAGGGCGAGGAACCGGCCCGTGCCGCGGCCCGTCATGCGCGGATGGCGTCGGCGAGCAGGCCGACGCTGGTGGCGAAGTAGGTGGAACGGTTCCAGCGCATCAGCACCCGGAAATTGTCGTAGACGAGGTAGCTCGGGCCGCTGCCGTCGTCCATCTTCAGGAGCGAGGCGTCGATCGCCACGGCCGGCAGGGCGCTGCCGTCCAGCTTGCGCACGCCCCTGGCCTGCCAGGTGGCGAGCGGGCGCTCCTCGTCGAGCCCGGCCGAGGCGACGCCGCTGCCGGCCTTCACCTCGCGACCCCAGATATACTCGGCGTTCCAGCCCATCTTGCTGAGATAATTGGCCATCGAGGCGAAGATGTCGGCGTGCGTCCCCCAGATGTCGCGCCGGCCGTCGCCATTGCCGTCGACGGCGTAGCCGAGATAGGTCGAGGGCATGAACTGCGACTGACCCATCGCACCGGCCCAGGAGCCAAACATGGCGTCGGGCTCGATGTCGCCGGCCTCGAGGATCTGCAGCGCACTCAAGAGCTCGCCGCGAAAGAAGCTGGCCCGGCGGCCGTCATGGGCCAGCGTCGCCAGCGAGGCGACCACCGGGAAGCGCCCCTTGAACTCGCCATAGCTGGATCTGATGCCCCAGAGGGCCACGATGATCTCGGCCGGCACGCCGTATCTCGGGCCTCGACCTGCCGGAGCATCGGGCCGTACTCGGCGAGCAGCCGCCGGCCCTGGCTGATCCGTGCCTCGGAGATCACCTTGCCCTGTACTCGACGAAGCTCATGCGGCCTTCCGGCTGCCGCTGGTCGAGCTCGATCACCCGCGGGATGGGCTCGACCCCGGCCAGCGCCTCGTCGAGGGTGCGGTCGCTGACGCCCTTGGCGCGCGCCCGCTGCGCAAGCCGTCGAGCCAGACCGCGAACTCGGTCGCGGCCATGGCCGGCAGCGGCGAGGCGGCGAGCCCGAGAACCAACGCCGACGCGAGCCCGGCAAGACGCCGGGCACCGCGCGCCGCATCATGATCGGGCATGTTCCGCAACGCCATCGAGCGCCGAGCCTCCATCAGGTTTCCCTACCTGAGGTTATGCTCGGCGCCGACAGCTCGATCAAGTCGCCCGGTACGTGCTCAGTACGTGAAAGTGACGAAGCGAACACGTTTGAGCGACGTTCCCGGCAAGGCGGGTCTGTCCGGCCACTCGATCGGCTGGGCAAGGGTCGGCAGCGGCGGCGGATCGAAGGTTATCTGCGGATGGTGGCGATCGGTGGGATGGGCGCGATCGGCGGATGGGATCGATGGCGCGGTGGGCCGCCGCAGATCTGCAGCGGCCGACCGAGCCGTGCTTGTCGATACGGATCTGGCAGGACTCGACGACCCGCACCCTGATCTGCATCGTGGTGGACTTGCCGGCGGCGCTCGCCGGCGCCGTCGCGCCGACCGTGGCAAGGCCCAGGGCCGCGACCGCCGCGACCTTGAGCCGACCTCGAGCTACCTGCTCGACCATGGGGCTCTCTCCCGTTCATCGGCCGCCTACCTGCGACCGGAAGAGCGCAGTCATAGCACAACGGGCGCATGCGTGTGTTAGCGGCCGTCAACCATGGCAGGAGCCCGGCATCCGCCATCGCTCAGAACGTGACCGACACGGTGAGCGCGTCGAGATACTGCCGGCCGGCACGGCTTTCTGGATGGGGACCCGGCCGTAGATCGAAAGCCGTGTCGTTTCACGGCATTGCCGCTCGCCGCCACCACGGCACCGGAACTGCCGTTGCCGTCGGTCCAGGGCACCGAGCGGGTGGCGTCGGGATAGACGTCGTAGGTGAGCCTGGCGCCGTCGGGCCCCGAGAGGTAGCGGTTGCCCGGGCTGCCATTGCCGACGATGGCCACCTCGAAGCTGGTGGCCGGTCTGGCAGGAGACGGCGATCTCGCCGGTGCTGTCGGCGCCCCGGGCGACGTCGACGACGCCGAAGGCGAGCGAGGTCGTGGCGAACTGGCAGACGGCGAAGCGCCGGCCGGGCGGCGATGGCGCAGAGCAGGCGGCGCAGCACAGAGTGGATCAATCGGCGCAACGGATCTCTCCGAGGTCGGGCAAGGGATCGGTGCCGGCGAAGGCCGGCACGGCGCAGACGAAGCGGCGGCCACCCTGCTCGCCGATCAGATAGGTCCTTGGCGTGGAGCGGGCCGGTGAGCTGGGTGAAGCCGTCGCGGGCGACGAGGCCGGAGATCGCCCGCCCGTTTCGTTGGCGAGGACGAGCCCGGGCGGCAGGGGCCGGTCGGCGCGATCGTGAAGGGTGGCGGTGGCGCGCTGCACGGCGACGATGCCGAAATCGATGGTCATGCCACTGCGGTCGAAGGGCACCGCCGCCGTCTCGGCGATGGTGAGCTCGGCGTCGATGGGCAGATCCTCGACGGCGAGGCTGATCCGGTTCCGCTCGTAGGGGCTGAGATCGGGCAGGAGCAGGCGGCCGTCGGCGTCGGTCCGACCGGCCTCGCGATTGTCGACGATAGACGCGCACGTCGGGGAAGCCGGGCAGGTCGACGAGGCCGAAGGCGCGGCCGATCCGGCGGGTGAGGCCGAAATGGCCGTCGACGAAGGCGAGGCTGCCGTCGGCGCCGAGGCGCAGCCGGTTGTCGCCGGAGAACCGTTCGTAGGCGACCTCGGTGCCGATCTTCGACGCCTGGTAGCCGAGCCAGGCGTCGACCGGCCGCGCATCGTCGCCGATCTCGCTGGCCAGGCGATAGTCGAGGCCGAGCTCGGAGGCGCCGCGGGTGCGGGTGTACTGCAGCCGCCCGCGGTTGCGGCCGTCGCCGGCATCGGCGATCGCGGTCATGCTGCGGTTCGAGCCGAGCGGGATCGAGTAGGCGGCGGTGAGCGCGAAGTCGCTGTCCGGCGACAGCGTCTGGGCGGCGTTGACGACCAAGGCACCCGGCCCGATCGGCAGGCTGTAGCTGGCCGCGAGCGACTGGTCGTCGTCGCGATTGATGCGGTCGCGGTTGAGAAAGAGGAGACCGAGCCGGCCGATGCTGCCGGTGTCGTAGCCGATATTGAGCTGGTCGACCCGGCGGGTGCGGCCGTCGTCGCTCGAGGCCTGGCGGAAATCGTCGGAGGTGAAGCGGGTCCGGGCCCCCAGGCTCAGTCGCCTGCCGACATACTCGTAGGCGAGCTGGCCGAGCCAGCCCTCGTCGGCACCGCTGTCGACGCTGCCGCCGAGCCCGCCGGAGAGCAGGCCATAAGGTCCGAGCAGCAGGGCGCCGCCGCCGACCAGGCTGGCGCCATCCTGCCCCGCCTCGAGATGGGCCTCGCCGGTGACGGTGTCGGTGAAGCCGTAGCGATGGGTGGCGGTCCCCAGCGCGTCGCCATAGGCGAAGCTGCGCTCGCCGAAGTCGTTGCGCTTGAAGCCGGCCTCGTAGGAGAAGTCGTGCAGCCCGGCCTTCAGCAGGCGGGTGCTGACATAGTAGGACTGGGTGACCAGCCGCTCGCGGCCGAGCAGGTCGGTGACGCGGAGCTGGACCTCGCCGGCCCCGGTGACCACCGGCACGTTGTCGATGGCGAAGGGGCCGGGCGGCACGGTGCGGGTGATGCTGGTGAGGTTGTCGACGATGACGTCGACCACCGACTGCTGCTCGGCGAGGCCGCCGATGGACGGCAGGGGGAAGGTGACGAAGGCGGGGTCGGTGGCGAAGTTGGTCGACCACTGCAAGCCGCCGAAGCGCACGGGCTGGGCGAAGGCGCCGCCGACGGTCAGGCTGTCGCCGGCGCGGAACGTGGCGCGGCGCTCGGGGAAGTCGCGGAAGAAGGTGGTCTCGAGGCGGTCGATCTCGGCCTCGTCGCCCGCATCCTCGACGCGGAAATTGTTGATGAAGACGTTGCCGTGGCTGAAGGCGCCCGCCTCGAACAGCCCGTCGAGCTGGTCGTGGATGTCGCCGCCGCCCTGGAGCAGGAGGTCGTAGTCGAAATAGGCGCCGGTGCCGGGCGTCGGCGGCGTGCGCTCCAGCCCCTCGAGGTCCATGGCGAAGAGGCCGAAGACGTCCGGCGGCGCCTCGATGGCGACGACCAGTGCCGCCGGATCGAGCACCGCCACGGCGCCCGGGACGGCATCCAGGGGATAGAACGGCACGCCCTCGAAGGTGAGGATCGCATCGCGGTCGATGATCAGCCGCCAGGCCTCGGCGGTGGCGAGCTCGACCGCGAGCCGGCCGCTCACCGGGTCCTCGATGAAGATCAC
>JAWKVR010000022.1:0-60324 GCA_041397945.1 Geminicoccaceae bacterium | reverse complement strand
ACCATCATCGAGCTTCACGGCAGCGACGGCACGGTCGGCTACGGCGAGACGGTGGGCACGGAGTCGGTCTTCGCCATCGTCCTCGACCTCTGCAGCCGGCTGCGCGGTCGTGACCCGTTCGCCATGGGCGCCTTCCGCCGGGAATGGGCGCCGCTCACCTTCTCGAACATGGACGGGCGCAACGGCTTCATCGCCTTCGGCGGGGTGGAAGCGGCCTGCCACGACCTCCAGGCACGACATCTGGGCGTGCCTCTCGTCGACCTCCTGGGCGGCGCGCAGCGCACCGCCATCCCCTGTGCCGGGCTCATGGGCGCGCTTCCCGTCGACCGGCCGATCGACCAGGCCGAGATGGAGGCCTTCATTGCCGACCGGGGCAACGTCGCTGCCGTGGTCGAGGAGGCCGGCAGGCTCGTGGCCGAGAGCGCCTATCCGAGCCTGAAGATCAAGAGCGTCGGCCGCGACCAGGGTTGGGACCTGGCGGTGATGCAGGCCCTGCGCGAGGCATTCGGGCCGGCCATGGGCCTCCGGCTCGACGTCAACGGGGCGTTCACCGTGGTCGAGGCGCAGCGTCTGGGCCGTGCCCTCGAGCCCCTCGACCTCGAGTATTTCGAGGATCCCGTGAGCGGCATCGAAGGTCTCGCCCGGCTGCGGCGCGACCTGCGCACGCCGATCGCCACCAACATGGCGATCATCAACATGGACCAGCTCCCCGTCGGCATCCGCATGGGTGCCGCCGACGTGATCCTCGGCGACATGTTCCATTGGGGCGGCATCCGCAATTTATGCGATCTGGCTGCCGTCGCCCGCGCTTTCGAGCTGACGCTCGGCCTGCATTCGTTCTGGGAGATGGGCATCGCCACGGCCTTCAACCTGCATCTTGCGGCCGCCCTGCCGATCGTCGCCCATCCCATCGACGGCATCCTCTGGCTCTATCCCGGCGATATCACCAGGGGCGAGAGAATGCGGGTGAGGGACGGCGTGCTGCCCCTGCCGCAAGGGCCGGGCATCGGGGTCGAGCCCGATCCGGCGAAATTGGCGCAATGGTCTGTCCGTCAGACAAAAGTGGGATGACATCGGCCGGCACGCCATGCAGGATGCGGGCGAGCTCATCGGACAGGCCCGACCAGCCCGGCCATGACAGAGGAGGGAACGAATGACGATCTTGAAGCATTCGCGGCGCATGCTGTGCGGCGCGGCGGTGATGGCAATCGGAACCTTCGCGGCCCTGCCAGCCTCGGCAGCGCAGTTCACCTGCCCGAACAAGGGCGGCGACATGGTGTTCGGGCAGGAGGCGCAGGTCGCCGGCCTCGACATGCATTTCAGCTCGGCGATCTCCGCCCGCAACGTCGCCATGCACATCTACGAATCGCTGATGACGCGCGGCGAGGACAACTCGCCGATCCACGAGCTGGCGGAGAGCCACGAGGTCAGCGATGACGGCCTGACCTACACCTTCAAGCTCCGGCCCGGCATCACCTTCCACAACGGCAAGGCGATGACATCGGCCGACGTGCTCGCCAGCTTCGAGCGCTACCAGAAGATCGGCATCGACCGCGCGACGCTCGAGCCGGTGGAGAGCATGACGGCTCCCGACCCGTCGACCTTCGTCATCAAGCTGAAGAACAAGGTGCCGGTCTTCATCGAGCAGCTGAGCTCGTTCCGCGTGCCGATCGTCATCCTGCCGGCCGAGGAGGCCGCCAAGGAAGCCAACCAGATCGAGTATATCGGCACCGGCCCCTACAAGTTCGCCGAGTGGGTGCCGGACGGCTTCGTCAAGCTCGAGCGGTTCGACGACTACGTGCCCAACCCGGCGTTCGAGGGGAAGACCGGCTTCGGCGGCTACAAGGTCGCCTGCTTCGACACCGTGACCTTCCGCATCGTCAAGGAGCCGGGGGCGCGCGTCGCCGGTCTCGAGACGGGCGAGCTGCAGGGGGTCGAGGACGTGCCCACCAAGGCGGCCGAGCGGCTCGCCGACAATCCCGACATCAAGCTGATCCCGGTCGAGAACTGGTGGATCCACATCGCCATCGTCAACCAGTCGAGCCCGCCCACCGACAAGCTCGGCGTGCGCAAGGCGATCCAGGTCGGTCTCGACATGGAGGAGATCATGGAGATCGCCACGGACGGGGCCTACACGCTCAACCACGGCCTCCAGTACCCGGGCAATCCCTACTTCGTCGAGGGCGGCAAGGAGTGGTACAACGTCAACGACAAGGAGCGGGCGAAGCAGTATCTCGAGGAAGCGGGCTACAATGGTGAGCCGGTCGTCCTCCTGACCAATTCCGACTACACCAACATGTACAATGCCGCCCTGGTGATGTCCGAGCAGCTCAAGGACATCGGCATCAATGCCGAGCTCAAGGTGGTCGACTGGCCGACCTCGCGGCAGGAACGCGACAACACCGACAACTGGAACCTGTTCTTCACCGGCTTCGGCACCGGCCCGTCGATCGGCCCGCAGGGTGCGGTCGTCGACCTCGTGCCGCCGGCCAACCTGTCGCGGGCACCCGAGAATCCCGAGCTGAACGATGCCTGGTCGCGCATGCAGCTCGAGGAGACCTTCGAGGGCCGCAAGGCCGCCTTCAACGATGTCCAGACCATCTTCTACGAGAATGCCTATGCGATCGTGATGGGCGACATCCAGAAGGTCCAGGCCGTGCGCAGCAATGTCGAGGGCTTCGTGCCGTTCCGCATCCCGCGGCTGTGGAACGTCTGGTTCGAAGGCTGAGGCAGGCTCCTGGGGGGCGGGCGGCATGATCCGTTTCATCGCCGGCCGCCTCGTCAGCGCCGTACCGGTCATCCTGCTGGTCACGCTGATCTCGTTTCTCTTGATGAAGCTGGTCCCGGGCGACCCGGCGATGATCATCGCCGGGCTCTCGGCCACGCCTGCCGAGGTCGAGCATATTCGCCAGCAGCTCGGCCTCGACCAGCCGTTCCTGACGCAGCTTTTGACCTGGTACGGCAATCTCCTGCAGGGCGATCTGGGACAGAGCCTGCTGCTCGGCCGGGGGGTGACCACCTCGATCCTCGAGCGCCTGCCGGTAACCCTCTCGATCTCCTTCTACGCGCTCTTTTTGACCCTGCTCGCGGCACTGACCAGCGGCACGCTGGCGGCGCTGCGGCAGAACACCTGGATCGATCAGATCCTGATGAGCGTGGCGCTCATCGGCGTGTCCCTGCCGAACTTCTGGCTCGGGCTGATGCTCATCATCCTCTTCGCCGTCTGGCTCGGCTGGCTGCCGTCGGGCGGCTACGTGCCCTTCCTCGAGGACCCCTGGGGCTGGCTCGCCGCCGCCACGCTGCCCGCCGTATCGCTGGCCATGCTGCAGATGGGGCTGCTCGCCCGCATCACCCGGGCGACCATGCTCGAGGTACTGCGGCAGGACTATATCCGCACGGCCAAGGCGAAGGGCATGCCGCCCTGGGTCGTCGTCGGCAAGCACGCCTTCAAGAACGTGATGATCCCGGTCGTCACGGTCACCGGCATCATCTTCAGCCTGCTCATGGGCGGCTCCGTGGTCATCGAGACGGTCTACTCGATCCCGGGGGTCGGCCGGCTGATGGCCTCGGCGATCCTGCGGCGCGACTACCCCGTGATCCAGGGCGGGATGCTGTTCGTCGCCGCCATGCTGCTCATCGTCAATCTCGTGGTCGACGTGCTCTATGCCTGGTTCGACCCGCGTGTCCGGTACGGCCGCGATGGCGACTGAGGCCGCCGCCCTGACCCGGGACGAGAGCTGGCTCGCCCGGCTGCGGCGCAATCGCGTGCTGCGCCGGCTGCGCCAGCACAAGCTCTTCCTCACCGGCTTCGCCCTCTTCGCCATCGTCCTCGTCATGGCGATCTTCGCGCCGCTGATCGCACCGCTGCCGCCCGACGAGATCCAGTTCCGCCACCGCTTCGAGCCGCCCTCGCTCGAGTTCCCCATGGGCACCGACAATTTCGGCCGCGACCTGCTCTCCAGGGTCGTCTACGGTGCTCGCCTGTCGCTCGAGATCGGTTTCACCGTGGTGCTGCTGACCGGCCTCTTCGGCACCGCCATCGGCGCAGCCGCCGGCTATTTCCGCAAGTTGGACAACCCGCTGATGCGGGTGATGGACGCGCTCATGGCCTTCCCGGCGATCCTGCTCGCGGTCGCCATCGCTGCCGCGCTCGGCGCCTCGGCGGTCAATGCAGTGATCGCGCTTGCCGCCGTCTACACGCCGCGCACCGCGCGCATCGTGCGGGCTTCCGTGCTGGTCGTGCGCGAGATGGAGTACGTCCAGGCGGCGCGGGCCTGCGGGGCGACCAACTGGCGGATCATGCGCCGCCACATCCTGCCCAACTCGCTGGCCCCGCTGATCGTCCAGCTGACCTTCATCTTCGCTTATGCGGTGCTCGCCGAGGCGATCCTCTCCTTCCTCGGCGTCGGGCCCGAGCCGCCGACCCCGACCTGGGGCAACATCGTCGCCGAGGGCCGGCAGTACATTCGCGAGGCGCCCTGGATCACGCTCTTCCCGGGTCTTGCCATCGCCATGACGGTGCTCGGGCTGAACCTGCTCGGCGACGGGCTGCGCGACGCGCTCGACCCGCGCATGCGCGTGCAGCAGGGCTGAATCCTTGGCGCTCCTCTCCGTCCGCAACCTGCGCACCGAGTTCTCCGGCGACGACGGCACCTTCGCCGCGGTGGAGGACGTGAGCTTCGATCTCGAGGCCGGCGAGGTGATCGGCATCGTCGGCGAATCGGGCAGCGGCAAGAGTGTCACCGCCCTCTCGATCCTCGGCCTCATCCCCGACCCGCCGGGACGGATCACGGCGGGCTCCATCCGCTTCGACGGCCAGGAGCTGATCGGCCTCGCCGAGCGGCGCATGCGGCGGATCCGGGGTGCGGACATCGCGATGATCTTCCAGGAGCCGATGACCTCGCTCAACCCGGTCTTCACCATCGGCGACCAGATCGTCGAGACGATCCGCTTCCACGAGCGCATCGGCCGCCGCGCGGCGCGCGACCGCGCGGTCGAGATGCTCGATCGCGTCGGCATCGCCCTGCCGGCGCAGCGCCTCGACGAGTACCCGCACCAGCTCTCGGGCGGCATGCGCCAGCGGGCGATGATCGCCATCGCCCTCTCGTGCAACCCGCGTCTCCTGCTCGCCGACGAGCCGACGACCGCCCTCGACGTCACCATCCAGGCGCAGATCCTCGACCTGCTGCGCGAGCTGCAGGAAGAGTTCCACATGGCCGTCGTGCTGATCACCCACGATCTCGGCGTCGTGGCGCAGCACGTCGACCGGGTCATGGTGATGTATGCGGGCCGGGTGGTCGAGGAGGCGCCGGTCATGGAGGCCTTCGCCCGGCCGAGCCATCCCTACACGCAGGGCCTGCTGCGCAGCATTCCCTCGCTGGACGAGGAGCGCGAGAGGCTCGACGCCATACCCGGCATGGTGCCGAGCCCCTTCGCCCTGCCGCCGGGCTGCCGCTTCGCGCCGCGCTGCATCCACGCCCGAGATGCTTGTGCGGCCATGCATCCGCCGCTCATCGAGGTCGGCGAGGCGCATCGGGCCGCCTGCATCGGGCTGGTCGACTACGATCTCGCCCGCCTGGCGGCCACCGCATGACGGCGCTCGTCGAGGCGCGGGGCCTCACCAAGCACTTCCCGATCCGCGGCCGCGGCCTCTTCGCGAAGCAAACCGGGGTGGTGCGCGCGGTCGACGGGGCCGACTTCGCCGTCGCCCGGGGCGAGACCCTCGGGCTCGTCGGCGAATCGGGCTGCGGCAAGACCACGACCGGGCGGATGCTGGTGCGGCTGATCGAGCCCACCGCCGGCAGCGTGCTCTTCGAGGGGGCGCCGATCGAGGGGCTCGAGCCGGAGGCGATGAAGCCGATCCGGCGCGAGATGCAGATCATCTTCCAGGATCCCTACGGCTCCTTGAACCCGCGCATGAAGGTCGAGGAGATCGTCGCCGAGCCCTTGGAGATCCACGCCGTCGGCACGGCGGCGGAGCGCCGCGCCCGGGTGGCCGAGCTGCTCGGGACCGTCGGCCTCGCCGCCTACCAGGCGGAGCGCTTCCCGCACGAGTTCTCGGGCGGCCAGCGGCAGCGGATCGGCATTGCCCGGGCCCTGGCGCTGCAGCCCAAACTCATGGTCTGCGACGAGCCGGTCTCTGCCCTCGACGTCTCGATCCAGGCGCAGGTCGTCAATCTCCTGCAGGACCTGCAGCAGCAGCTCGGCCTCACCTACCTCTTCATCAGCCACGACCTGGGCGTCGTTCGGCACATCGCCGACCGGGTGGCGGTGATGTATCTGGGCCAGATCGTCGAGATCGCCCCCAAGCGCGACCTATACCGCCAGCCGCAGCATCCCTACACCCAGGCCCTGCTCCAGGCGATCCCGGTCGCCGACCCGGCGCGGCGCCGGCGGGCGCACGCAATCCGCGGCGACGTGCCGAGCCCGGCCAACCCACCGGCCGGATGCCGCTTCCATACACGCTGCCCGCATGTCATGGACGTCTGTCGCCGGGTCGAGCCGAAGCTGCTGGAAACGGCACCAGGGCATCGGGCCGCCTGCCATTTGCTGCACGAACCGACCAGCTGAGGAGAAGAACGTCGTGACCGCGCAAACCCGCATCGCCTGCCCGCTCGACTTCGACAAGGCCGGCCGGCAGGTGGGACATCTCCGGCTCCCGCATTCCAGCAACATCTCCGCCTATGGCTGGATCGGCATCCCCATCGCGGTGATCAAGAACGGCAGCGGCCCGACGGTCTATCTCGGCGGCGGCAATCACGGCGACGAGTACGAGGGCCAGATCTCGCTCGTCCGGCTGATCCAGGAGCTCGACCCGGCGCGCATCCAGGGCCGGCTGATCATCCTGCCGGCGACCAACCTGCCGGCGGCGATGAACCACAGCCGCTGCTCGCCGATCGACGGCGGCAACCTCAACCGCAGCTTCCCGGGCGAGGCCAACGCCCCGGACAACCGGCCGACCGCCGCCATCGCGCATTATGTCGAGGAGGTGCTGCTGCCGATGTGCGACGCCATGCTCGACATGCATTCGGGCGGCAAGACGCTGGACTACGTGCCGAGCGGCCTGATCCGCCGCGACGGGCCGGACGACCCGCTCTTCGCCCGCAAGCTCGAGGCCCTGAAGGCCTATGGAGCACCCATCGGCTATGTCGTCGAGGGCGGCGGCATGCCGGCCGCCGGTGGGGGCATCGCGGCCGCCACCATCACCTGTGCGGCCGACCGCAAGGGTGTCCTCGGCATGGGCACGGAATTGGGCGGGGCCGGCACGGTGACGCTCGACACGCTGGGCGTGGCGCGCCGCGGCATCGAGAACTTCCTGGCGTTCATGGGCGTCATGGAGAAGCCGGCCACGGCCGACAGCCCGAAGTCCCGGCTCCTCAAGGTCGCCGGCCCCGACTACTACGTCCACGCACCCTGCCGGGGCGCCTTCGAGCCGGCCTTTCGCCTCGGCGACGAGGTCGAGGCCGGCCAGGTCTGCGGCTGGATCCACCAGATCGACGAGCCGGACCAGCCCTCGCGCGAGGTGCGCTTCGAGCGGGCCGGCGTCGCCTTCTGCAAGCGGCCCATCACCGCCGTCGAGCGGGGCGACTGCCTCGCCCATCTCGGCACGGACTGGCAGGGGTAGCGGGTCGTGGAGAAGGCCAGGTCACCGCTCTGGACGGATGTCGATTACGACGCCCCGGGCAAGCAGGTGGGCTTCCTGCATCTGCCGCATTCGGTCACCCGCTCGGCCTACGGCACCATCGCCATCCCGCTCGCCGTCATCGCCAATGGCAGCGGCCCGACCGTGCTGCTCATGGCCGGCAACCATGGCGACGAGTACGAGGGCCAGGCGGCCCTGTGCGACTTCGTCCGCACGGTCGACCCGGCCGAGGTGCAGGGCCGCATCATCGTCATGACCGCCACCAACCTGCCGGCCGCCGTGGCCGGCACGCGCACCTCGCCGCTCGACGACGGCAATCTCAACCGCGCCTTCCCGGGCGACCCGACCGATGGCCCGACCGGCAAGATCGCCCACTACCTCGATACCGTCCTCTTCCCGATGTGCGATGCGACGCACGACTTCCATTCGGGTGGCGCCTCGCTCGACTACCTGACGCTGGCCACCATGCGCCTCTCGGGCGACGCCGATCTCGATCGCCGGGCACGCGCCGCGCTGGATGCCTTCGCCCCGCCGCTCGCCATGGTCTGGGCCTTCACCAACGAGCCAACGCTCTCCGCCGCCTGCGCCCTCTCCCACAAGCTCATAGCTCTGGGCGGCGAATTCGGCGGTCGGGGTGCCGTCCGGCTCGAGGGGATTCGGGTGATCGAGGCGGGCATGCGCCGCTTCCTCGATCATCTGGGGGTCATGGAAGCACCCGCCGACCTGCCGCCGCCGCCCCGCCCGCGCTATGTCGAGGTGCCGGACCGTTCATACTATGTCTACGCGCCGGAGCGCGGGCTCTTCGTCCAGGCGGTCGATCTCGGCGCCGAGGTCGAGGCCGGTGATCTCGCCGGCCACATCTGCTTCCCCGAGGATCCGGGCCGGTCGCCGGTGCCCTGCCATTTCAGGCAGTCGGGCCTCGTGATCTGCCAGCGCGCCATGGGCCGCGCCGAGCGCGGCGACTGCGTCTTCCACCTCGCCCGCGACCTCGACTGATCGACGGCGCGGCCCTCCCGCTCAACCGCGCGGGCAGAGGTCGCTCGGGAACTCCACCAGGTTGTCGCGATCGACGAGCTGCGCGAAGCCGCGCGGCAGGATGCAGTGGCTGCCCTGGTTCTGCGTGCAGGTGTTGAGATCGAAGCCGAGCGAGAGCAGCGAGGCCAGCGCATCGCGTTCGGGCTCGGTCAGCCGGTTGCCGAGCTGGCGCGCGGTTCGCCCGACGACCAGCGCATCGACGCAGAAGCTGGCCTCGTTGCGGTCGAGCTCCACCTGGTTGTGTGAAAGGTCGACATCCTCGAAGCCGTAGACCGCGACCGCGGCCAGGACCGGCCGCCCGCGGCCCATGGCGAGCTGCCGCTCGAGGGCGATCTGGTTGCCCTGCACCAGCACCCGCCCGGGTGCCAGCACGCGCTGCTCGTCGGCCATGCCGATCACCTGCAAGGGCGCCTGGGGGCCGTTCGCCGCCGCCTCGATCAGCTTCGGGGCGAGGGCCTGCAGCCGCTCGATGCCGATGAGGACGACCGACGCGAGGTCGCGGGTGGCGAGGTCGTTCGGGCCGACCCCCCGGGCCGTGCCGAAGCGGCTGATCAGCGTGTTACCCTGGACCCGCATGTCGCCCTCGCCGATCACCAAGAGCGCGTGCCCGCGTTCGGCCGTGACGACGTTGCCCTCGACGACCAGCGCCGGATCGAAGCGGTGCGGCCTGGCCCCGGCCTGGTCGACCGGCGGGGCGACGGCGGTGACGATGATGCCGCCCGTGATGGCACCCTCGTCCGTCTCGGCCCGGCCATTGCCGAGGATGCGGTTGCGCCGGATCTCGATGCCTGTGCCGCGGGCGACGAAGATGCCGGCGGCATCCTTGGGCGCGTCGCTGGCGTTCCGCTCGATCAGGTTGTCCTCGACGATGAGCCCGTCGACCGAATCGAGCGCCACGATGCCGCCGACCGCGCCGCCGAGGAACGTCTTCTCGCCCCGGCACATCACGATCTCGTTCGCGCGAATCAGGAGCCGGTCCGCGCGCTTGCCGACCTCGATGCCGGCACCCAGCCCGTCGACCAGCCGATTGCCCGAGATGGTGATCTCACCCGCCGACTCGTCGATCAGGACAGCGCTAGCGGCGAAGCGCTCGACCGCGTTGCCGTCGATCTCCACCTCCCGGCTGCCGCCGAAGACGCCGATGCCCGCACCTTCGAGCCGGTTCCCGGCAAGGGTCAGGCGCCGCACCTTGTTCGCCGTCAGGGCGAGCGGGCTGTCGCTGCCTTCGAACCGGCAGCGCAGCGCGAAGCCGTCGCTCATGCCCTCGAAGCCCACGGCACCCAGCTCGGCACCACCGAGCACCACGACCTCCTCGATGCCGGTGGCATCCGCCGTGAAGCGCAGCCCGGCGCCGCGCACGATGAGCCTCGAGCGCGGGAAGCAGCCGATGATCCGGGTGTTCGGCCGATCGATCACGAGCCCGTCCGGAATCAGGTGATCGCCCGGCAGCAGGCAGATGCGGACCGGCGTGGCGGCACTCGGGGCGAGCGTCGGCAGTTCAGGGTCTCGACAGCATTGCCGGGGCCGCTCGTCTTCCAGGACGAGGTTGCGATGGCCTCGCTGCGCTTCGTGACGCGACGGCCGTTCCGGGTGACGATCTCGCTCACGGTCAGGTTGAAGGTCGTCGTCGGGTCGGCGGTGTCGTGGTCGATCTCGAGGAAGAGATCGTTGCCCCGAATGCCCGGATCGGCGACGGAGGCCTCGTCGACCCGGCGCCCGGCGCTGACCGTGAAGACGGTGGCGCCGGCGCCGGGCTGGGCCCGGAGCGTGGCGCTGGCGGCGGTCGCCGGGGCGGTCGACGAGGTGGTGTCGGCGACCCGCACGGCCCAGCATTCGCTGCCGCCATTGATGAAGAACTGCTGGATCGCGTAGCTGGCCTCGCTGGTCGGGCTCAGCCCGCCGAGCTCGCGTTCCAGGTCGGCCACGCCGACGAGCCGCACGGGCTTGCCCAGAGGCCCGCGCGCGAAGCGGTCGACGAAGGCCGCGACCGAGGTGGCGACGCCGGTGATGGTCCGCACGCCGCTCGGAATCTCCTCGATATGGGCGCCTGGATAGGTCGGCTCGACCGGCATCGGGGGGAGGCTCCCGTTCTGTGCGGTGGTGCTAAGGGGGGCGGGCGAAGGGCCCGGTGTTGGTGGGAACGCGGGCCGCTCACGGTCGTTACCCTCGGCCGAAGCTCAATGGAAGCCCACGTTCATGACATAGTCCCGCAGCAGCTCCTCCTCGTGCCGGGTCTCGTCCAGGAGGGCCTGCAGCGCCTCGCGCGCGTTCAGCACGCCCAGCGGGCGGCCCGCGTCGTCGGTGATCGGGAGGTTCTTGAAGCCCCGTTCCTTCATGGCCTCCCAGGCCTCCTGCAGCCAGCCGTCCGGCCGCACGCTGACGACATCCCGCGTCATCGCCTGGGCGACCGGGGCGGTGCAGCTCGCCCCGGCGCAGCGTCCGATCTGTCGCACCACGTCCGTCTTGGTCAGAATACCGGCGAGCCGGCCCTCCTCATCGCGGACCAGAAGCATGTCCTGACCGTCGTCCAGGAGACGCGCCGCCTGCAGCAGGGCGGCGCCCAACTCGATGCACTGCATCCGCTTGCGCGTCCTTGGCAGCAGCTTCTCGACCAGCATGCCGGGCGTCCTCCGTCGATTCACGTAATGCCGGGACCGGCCCGCATCAGCCGGCCCTGCGCAACCTCGCCGGCAGCGGCCGCTCGCCATAGTCGACCGCGCCGCATGTGAGGATCTTCCCGCTTTCGTCGGCGACCATGCGCACCCGGCGGCTGCCCGAGAAGAAGGTCAGCCTGATCCGCCCCGCGTCCTCGCCCTCGCCGCGCTCGAGCCGGCTCGTGACCGTGCCCTCGCGCATCCGCCGCAGGAGCTCGTCCGTGTCGATTCGCAAGGCGCCGGCCAGCACCTCCGCGTCGATCTGGATCGTTTCGTCGTCATATTCGATTTCAGTCATCTTTCCACTCCACTTGTCCTGGTCAATGCGCCGAGGCGGCACCGATCGGCAATCCGGCGCCCGGCCAGGCGCAGTCGGCGATGGTCGTCTGATCCAGCGCTTGCATGAAGGCCTCGCGGGCCAGGGCGAGCTGCGGCTTCAGACGGCAGCTCGGCGCAAGCACGCAATGGCCGCCATCGGCGCGGAAAGCACTCGACCATCGCGAAGCGCTGTCGAGATGGCGCCCACCTCGCCGACCGTGATCGACCTGCCGGCCGCGCCAGCTGCAGCCGCCATGGCGGCCGCGCTGGCCGACGAGCTGCCGCGGCCGAGAGCCGCACCACCTTGGCCAGATGATGCGCCGAGACCTGGAGCCCATCGGCGATCCGCCCGGTCGAAAGGGCGGCACCCGGCGCGGCGGCGAGGCGCATCAGGACCCGCAAGCCGAAATCGGTCGAAGTCGCGAGGCGCATCGCTGATCCTTATTGATTGACGATACCGATTATCGAACGATAATCAGCATTGTAAATACCGATTATGTGAGGAGGAGCCCGCCATGACCCCGACGACCCAGGCCCCGCACGACCGGCCCGTTGGCGAGATCGCCGCCCGACTGCCGGGTGCGAGCGGCGTCTTTCGCCAGTACGGCATCGATTTCTGCTGCCACGGCGACGTGCCGCTCCAGCAGGCGGCGACGAGCCGTGGCCTCGACCCGCGTGTCGTCCTGGAGGCGTTGAACGCGCTCGACCCCGGCGGCCGCGCCGCGGCGCCGGAGGAGACCGGCGCCCTGATCGACCATATCCAGACCCGCTACCATGACGTTCACCGGCGGCATCGGAGCTGATCGAGCTCGAGCAAGGTCGAGCTGGTCCATCTCACCCATCCCGACGTGCCGACCGGCCTCGCCGACGCTCTCGAGCGGATCCTTGGCGAGTCGAGGTGCACATGAAGAAGGAGGAGCTGATCCTCTTTTCCGGCCATGCGCCGCAGGCGGCGGCGCGGCTCGCCACGCCGATCGGCGAGATGCGCCACGATCACGACAGCCACGGCCGCTTCCTCGAGGAGATGGCGCGGCTGACCGACGACGCGTCCCGCCCCAGGGCGCCTGCCGTTCCTGCAGGCCCTACGCCGGCGCTGCGCAGCTTCGCGCCGACCTGATGGAGCACATCCATCTGGAGAACAACGTCCTCTTCCCGCGCTTCGAGGCTGCCTGAGCGGGCCGCGGAAGAAAACTTCATGAAAGCGCCTGAAAGATCTAGGATCGAGGCGTCGGCGGAATCGGTCCGTCGGCGCCACATTCGTGCCAAGGGAGAGAATCGACATGTCCGAGCAATGGCTTCCGAGCCTCGTCACGCCCACCCCGCAGGAAGGGTTCGATCTGGCCGTCAAGCTCTCGCGCATGGCGGTCAAGCTGACCCAGCCGTCGGCCGAGGTCAGGGAAGCCCTGCGGGGTGGCTATGCCCACGATGCGAGCGACCTGATCGCCGTCTCCCATGTCGTCGCCACTCACTTCCAGACGATCGCCGCCGCCAACGGCTACTGGCGGACCGACCGCGGCTGACGCGTCACCCGGCCGCCCCGACCCGGGTGGCCGGCCTCCCTTTGGCCGGCTGTTCATCGCGCCGGCCACGGGCTATGGAGGGGCAAGGTCGCGATCGCTCGAATGTCGAGCCGAACAGGGAGAAAAGCCATGACCCGCATCCTCCACCCCACCCGTCGCCAGCTCACCGGGGCCATGGCCCTGGGTGCCGCCGGCCTGACCCTGCCGCTGGGCTTCGGCCGCCGCGCCAGGGCCGCCGACCGGCGCATCGCCATGATCGTCAAGAACCTCGGCAACAGCTATTTCGACGCCTGCGCCAGTGGTGGCGCCGAGGCGGCGGCCGAGCTCGGCGGCACCGAGCTGATCTACACGGCCTCGACCAAGCCGACGGCCGAGGACCAGATCGCGGTGATCGATTCGCTGATCGCCCAGCGGGTCGACGGCATCATCGTCTCGGCCAACGACGCGAACGCCCTGGTGCCGGTCGGCAAGAAGGCGATGCAGCGTGGCATCAAGGTCATGTCCTTCGATTCGGCGATCGCCCCCGAAGGCCGGCTCGTCCACCTCTCCGCCTCCTCGACCGACCTGATCGGCGCCAAGCAGGTGCAGATGATCGCCAAGACCCTGAACAACGAGGGCGAGGTGGCGATCCTCTCGGCGGCCTCCACCATGACCAACCAGAACGCCTGGATCGAGGCGATGAAGGTCGAGTGGGCGAAGCCGGAATATGCCAACATGCCGCTGGTCGCGACCGTCTACGGCGATGACCAGGACGACAAGAGCTATCGCGAGATGCAGGCCCTGGTGAAGGCGCACCCGAACCTCAAGGGCGTCATCTCGCCGACCACGATCGGCATCCGCGCCGGGGCCAAGGCGATCATGGACGAGGGCCTCGTGGGCAAGGTCTACATCACCGGCCTCGGCCTGCCGTCGGAGATGGAGGCCGCGGTCCTGGCCGGCGCCTGCGACAGCTTCGCCATCTGGAACCCGGTCGACTACGGCTACGCCTCGACCATGATCATGGGGGCCATCCTCGCCGGTGCCGGCACCGCCGAGGGCGACACCCTGCCCATGGGCCGGATCGGCGAGACCGTCGTCGGTGCCGAAGGCGAGGCGGTGATGGGCGAGCCCTTCGTCTTCGACAAGAGCAACATCGAGAAATACGCCGAGATCTTCTGAGTCTTTGTCGAACAGCCGGCGGCGCCAGGGTGCCGCCGGCCCGTCTCCGCACGCCCGGCACCGCAAACGAGGCCCATGGCACCCGTCCTCAGGCTCGGCCACATCTCCAAGGGCTTCCCCGGCGTCCAGGCGCTGGACGACGTCTCGCTCACGCTGGAGCGCGGCTCCGTCACGGCGCTGATCGGCGAGAACGGCGCCGGCAAGTCGACCATCGTCAAGATCCTGACCGGCATCTACACGCCCGATGCCGGCACCGTGAACGTCGAGGGGAGGGACCGCCGCTTCGCCACCCCCAAGGACGCCTGGGCCGCCGGCATCGCCGCCATCCATCAGGAGACGGTGATGTTCGACGAGCTGTCGGTCCAGGAGAACATCTTCATGGGCCACATGCCGGGCGGCCGGCTGATCGACCGGACGGCCATCCGCGACCGGACCAAAGAGCTGCTCGCCCGCATCGACGCGGATTTCGCCCCCGAGACCCCGCTGAAGCGGCTCTCCGTGGCGCAGAAGCACATGGTCGAGATCGCCCGTGCCCTGTCGCACGAGGCGGCAGTGATCATCATGGACGAGCCCACCGCCTCGCTCTCCCGGCACGAGATCGACGAGCTCTTCGGCCTCGTCGACCAGCTCCGGGCGGAGGGCCGGGCGATCCTCTTCATCAGTCACAAGTTCGACGAGATCTTTCGCGTCTCCGACCGCTGGGTCTGCCTGCGCGATGGCAGGAAGGTCGGCGAGGGCCGGACGGCCGAGGTGACCGAGCCCGAGCTCGTCCGCCTCATGGTCGGCCGGCCGATCGACCAGGTCTTCCCCAAGCGCGATGTCGTCATCGGCGAGGTGGTGCTCGAGGTCGAAGGCCTCAGCAACGCCACCGAGTTCGCCGATATCTCCTTCGAGCTCCGCCGGGGCGAGATCCTCGGCCTCTACGGCCTCGTCGGCGCCGGTCGCTCCGAGGCCATGCAATGCGTCTTCGGCCTCTCCCGGCCGACGCGCGGGCGGATCGTCATGGCGGGCCGCGCCATTGCCCCCCGGGTCCCCGGGGATGCCATCGCCGCCGGCATCTCCTACGTGCCCGAGGATCGCCAGGAGCAGGGCGTTGTGCTGCCGCTCGGCATCCGCGCCAATATCACGCTCGCCTCGCTCGCCCGCCACGTCCGCGGCTGGTTCCTCTCCACGGGCTCCGAGCGTGCGGCGACCCGCGCACTCGGCGACCGGCTGGCAGTCAAGGCGGCGAGCTGGGAGCAGCCGGTGGGGGAGCTCTCCGGCGGCAACCAGCAGAAGGTGGTGATCGCCAAGTGGCTCGCCACGCGGCCCCGCGTCATCATCCTCGACGAGCCGACCAAGGGCATCGACATCGGCTCCAAGGCCGCCGTCCACGCCTTCATCGGCGAGCTGGTCGCCGACGGCCTCGCGGTCGTGCTGATCAGCTCCGAGCTGCCCGAGGTGATGGGCCTCGCCGACCGCATCCTCGTCATGCACGAGGGCCGCATCGTCGCCCGCTTCGCCCGCGACGCCTGGTCGGCCGAGGCGATCGTCGCCGCCGCCACCGGCGCCGTGGCAGCGGACCGCGCCGCATGAGCTGGCTCGCCGCCCATCGGGAAGTGGTGCTGGCCCTGGTCATCGCCCTCATGGTGGCGGCGATCGGCGCCTACGCCCCGGCCTTCGTCGAGGGCACGAGCCTCTTGGGCGTGCTCGACGACACGGCCCTCCTCTTCATGCTCGCGCTGGGCCAGATGGTGGTCATCCTGACCCGCGGCATCGACCTCTCGATGGCCGCCAACCTGGCGCTGACCGGCATGCTCGTGGCCCTCGTCGGCCAGCACGGCCCTGACCTCCCGGCGCTCGCCTACATCGTCCTGGCGATCCTGATCGGGCTCGGCTTCGGCCTCGGCAACGGGCTCCTGATCGGCGGGCTCGGCATCCCGCCCATCGTCGTGACGCTCGGCACGCTCTCGATCTTCCGGGGCATGATCGTCGTCATCGGCGGCGGCGACCAGGTCAATGCCAGCGAGATGGGCCGGACCTTCCAGGCCTTCCCGCACAAGGCGCTGCTCGGCCTCTCCAGCGTCTTCTGGATCGCGCTTGCCGTCGCCATCCTGATGCAGCTCTTCCTCGCCCGCACGCGCACCGGGCGCGGCATCTACGCCGTCGGCGGCAACCCGACGGCCGCCCGCTATTGCGGCCTCGTGCTCGAGCGCTACCAGCTCCTGGTCTACGCCATCGCCGGCGGCATCGCCGGGCTCTGCGGCTATCTCTGGGTCGCCCGCTACGGCGTCGCCTATTCCGAGATCGCCAGCGGCTTCGAGCTCACCATCATCGCCTCCTGCGTCATCGGCGGCGTGTCGATCGGCGGCGGCGTCGGCACCGTGCCCGGCACCCTGCTCGGTGCGCTCTTCATCGGCGTCATCGTCAACGCCCTGCCGACCATGCAGGTCTCGCCCTTCTGGCAGATGGCCGTTGCCGGGGCCGCCATCCTCGCCGCCGTCATCATCAACGCCCGCGCCGAGGCCCATCCCGACAAGCTGATCCTGCCCGAGGCGCGCCGCGCTGCCGCCAGGGCCAGGGGCTGAAGCCGTTGCCGGAGAGCCCGCGCTACACCGTCGCCGACCGGCCGCCCTTCCGGCTCGCCGATCTCCTGCTCCGCTGGGAGAGCATCCTCGTCATCCTGCTGGCCGCGGTCTTCGCCATCAATGCCTGGGCGACCCCCTGGTTTCTCGACATCTACAACCTCGCCGACGCCACCTACAATTTCTCCGAGAAGGCGATCATCGCCCTCGCCATGGCGCTGCTCATCCTGATCCGCGAGATCGACCTCTCGGTCGCCGCCATCGTCGCCCTGGCAGCGCTCGGCGTCGGCGCCGTGGCGGCGCTCGGCCAGCCGACCCCCGTCCTGGTCCTCACCGGCCTCGGCATCGGCCTCCTCTGCGGTCTCTGCAACGGCGTGCTGGTCACCCGCTTCGGCGTGCACTCGATCGTCATCACCATCGGCACCATGTCGCTCTTTCGCGGCATCGCCCAGGTCTCGCTCGGCGACCAGGCGCTCACCAGCTTCCCGCAGCCCTTCCTCGACCTGCAGCAGACCTATCTCGTGGCCGACCCGCCGACCCCGCTCTCCTTCGTGCTCTTTCTCTGCCTCGCCCTGGCCTTCGGCATCGTGCTGCACCTGACCGCCACCGGCCGCCGGCTCTTCGCCATCGGCGCCAACCCCGTGGCGGCCCGCTTCTCCGGCATCCGGGTCGATCGCATCCGCTTCGTGCTCTTCACCGTCTCCGGCCTGATGGCCGGCCTCGCCGCCGTGCTGCTCACCGCCCGCATCGGCGTCGTCAGGCCCAATATCGCGTTCGGCTGGGAGCTCGACGTGGTCACCATGGTGATCCTCGGCGGCGTCGCCATCTCCGGCGGCATCGGCTCGATCCCGGGCGTGGTGCTCGCCGTCCTCGTTCTCGGCTTCGCCACGTTCGGCCTGACCCTGCTCAACGTGCCGGGCATCGTCATCAACGTGCTGCTGGGCTGCCTCCTGATCGGCTCGATCGCCCTGCCGATCCTGATCCGCCGCGCCCTCGGCCGCCGCTGACCCCCGGCCCCGATGCCGCCAGGGGCACCGGGGCCGGGTTGTGCTTCAGTCGCCGGGCGCGCTCATGTGCTTGCTGATATAGGCGCCCTGGCCCATCCGCTCGAGCAGGTCGAGCTGCAGCTCGAGCCAGGCCGAATGACCCTCCTCGTCGAGCAGGGTGTGCTCGAAGAGTGTGCGCGTGCCGATGTCGCTCTCCTTGGCCGCCGCCTCGGCCGCCTCGGTGTAGAAGGCGATCGCCCCCTGCTCCTCGGCGAGATCGGCCTTGAACATGTCCTCGAGCGACTTGGCCCGCCGCGGCGTCTTGCCCGCCTCGATCCGGGGCTCGCCCTTGAGGAAGAGGATCCGGTCGATGAAGGCCCCGGCATGACCGAGCTCCTCCTGCATCTCCTCGCGCATCTTCGCCGCCAGCCGGTCGAGGCCCCAGTCGTCCAGCACATGCGCGTGCATGAGATACTGGTGCACCGCGGTCAGCTCCATCGAGAGCGCCTGCTGGAGATTTTCGATGGACTTCGTGTTCTTGCTCATGGTGTCGCCCTTCCGGATCGCGTGAAGCTCTGGCCCTTCTCTATGGTGGGCAAGGCCGGGTCCGTCCGCTAGCCTTTGCGACGGCATGTCACGCAGCGGGGGCATCGAGTGAACAAAAGAGAAACGGGACGCGCCGGGCCGCTGCTGGTCGGCGTCGATGCCGGCACCACCAACACCAAGGCCATCATCGTCGATCTCGCCGGGCGGGTCGTCGCCGAGGCGAGCGAGCCCACGCGGATCGAGTATCCGCGGCCCGAATGGGCCGAGTACGCGGCCGAGACGCTCTGGGAGGTGACGGCCCGCGCCATTCGCCGCGCCGTGGCCCAGCTCGACGACCCGCGCCGCATCGAGGGCGTGGCGGTCGCCAGCATGGCCGAGACCGCCGTGCCGCTCGACGCCAAGGGTGCCGCCACCGGCCCCGCCATCGCCTGGTTCGACAAGCGCACCCGCGCCGAGCTGGCGCTGATCGAGGAGCGCGTCGGGCCGGACCGCCTCTTCGCGATCTCGGGCCTCGCACCCGAGCCCATCTTCGGCCTCTGCAAGCTCCTCTGGCACAAGCGCCACCGCCCCGAGAGCTTCGCCCGCACGGTCAAATGGCTGAACGCCGCCGACTATCTCGCCTGGCGCCTCTCGGGCGAGATGGCGACCGACTACAGCCTCGCCAGCCGCACCTTCGCCCTCGATCTCGGCACGCAGCGATGGTCGACGGAGGTGCTGGAGGCGGTCGGCGTCGACGCATCCCTGATGGCGCCCCTGGTGCGCAGCGGCCAAAGGGTCGGCCAAGGTGCAGGCGGAAGCGGCCCGCGCCACCTGCCCGCCATTGCGTCGTGGCGGCCGGCGGCCACGACCACATGGTCGGCTGGTCGCCGCCGACGCCATGCAGCCAGCGTCATGCTGCTCTCGACCGGCACCACCGAGGCGATCCTGATGAGGCCGCGACACACCGGGAAGGGACCCCGCCCTCGGCCGGGTCGGCTATATGCCCAGAGTCCTGATGTGGGTCGACGAGCCCGTCTACTATGTCATCGGCGGGGTCTTCACCGCCGGCGGCTTGATCGAGTGGTTCCGCCGCACGCTGGGTCGCGAGGCGGGGGCCGAGGGTGCCGCCCTCGTCGCCGGGCCGCCGCCGCCCGCCCGGCAGCCTCGACGCCCTCTTCCTGCCGCAGCTCCGCCTCGGCACCGCCACATATCGACGGCCACGCGCGAGCCTTTCTCTCGGCCTCCAGCACCGACGTCACCCACGGCTGCGCTTTCGCGCCGTGCTCGAGGCATCGCCGCGGATTCGCGCCTCTGCGTCGAAGGCATGCTGCGGCTCCTGCCTGCCGACCGCCGCGCGAGGTCCGGATCATCGGCGGGCTGACCGCAACCCCCTCTACATGTCGATCAGGGCGCCGTCGCCGGTCGCCCGCTCAGCGTCGTCGACCTGCCCGACGGTGTCGCCGCCGGTGCGGCCTCCTCGCCGGCCTCGGAGCCAGTCTACCCGACCCTCGAGGCAGGCTAAGGCGATGCGCCCGCCGAGCGCGAGGTCACGCCGGACGCGGCGATGGCCGGGCTCTACGACCACCTCGTGCGCGAGGTCTACAGCAGGCCTACCCGACCGTGCGCGCCCTGCACGAGGCGGCGCGAGAGGGCTATTTCAGCACCGCCTCGGTGACCTCGAGGGTCCTGCTCGAGCGCCCGGACCAGCGATCTTCGCCCTGGCCAGCTCGCCGTGATAGGCGCGCACCGCCTCCTCGGGGCCGAACCTCGCCCTCGACCAGCCGGCGCATCAGGGCCACCAGCGCCAGGGATGCTCGGCCAGGTTGATCTTGCGGCCGAAGAGCGCGACCCGCGCCCGCCCTTCTGCGAGGCCTTCAGGGAGCTCCGAACGTGTCGCGTCGTCCCCGCCCCGCCGCCGAGAATGCCGACGATCAGGGTCAGGTCGTAATTGACCAGCTCCTCGAGCGCCTTCGGCCCGTTGTAGACGATCTTCAGGAACTCGGGCCGCTGGGCGTCGGGCACCGCCGCGAACGCGGACGATGTTGTCGTTGACGAACTCGCCGATCTCGACCGCCGTCGCCTTGTCCATGCCGACATTCGGGTTGAAGACCTCGAGGAAGTGCTTGAAGCGTATGCCTCGCACTCGTGCCGGGAAAGCGGTACTCCGCACCCGCGGCGGCGTCGATCGCCGCGTCGTTCATAAAGGTGATCGAGTAGAGGCCGAGAGATCGCAGAGTGCTTTGGCGTACGCCACCGAAGCCGTCCGATGCGGCGGCGACGGCTGCTGCTAGCGGCTGTGCCGGGCACCCAGATGTCGGTCGTGTCGTTGGCCCGGATAGCGGTGCCGACCCGGCTCTTCTCGAACACGCCCCTGCGCTTCAGATGGTCAGCGAGATTGCCGACCGAGAGCAGCACCATGTCGAGAATATCCTGCTCGACCAGCGCTTCCACCTGCGCCAGATGATCGAAGCGCGACCCAGATCGCCCCGTCGACCTGCCCCTTCGCATCCCGCGCCACGCCCGGCATCGGAATGCCGCCACCCATGTCGCCGTCCTTGGCGTCACAGATGAGAAAATCCTTCGCACCCGAGGGGTCCTTCCGGATTCGAGCCAGTTTCTTCGCAAGGCCGCGTCCTCGGCATCGCGTTCCCCAGGTCATGTGGTGCCATGGCGCAAAAACGCCCGGCACGCCGCCGGGCGCCGCCTGCTTAGGCGTTGCGCGGCGGGCTGACAAGATGGACAGGCCCGGCAGCTGCCGAGCCAAGGCCATCTCGTCCAGACAGTCACCGTATTCAGCCCATTTGAGAAGATACGAGGACACTTTACGACCGCATGAAGCGCGTCGGCGGCGGCGCGGCACCCCGGCTTCATCAGCGATCCACGCTGCTGTATTACAGCCGCCAACCCGCGCCCGCCGCCTCGACCCAGCCCACCGCTGCCGCCCAGACCACTACCGAACCCGCCGCGACTGCCGCCTGCTCCGCGGCCACGGGCCGGCAGGTGCGGCGGCCGCAGCGGCGGTCGGGCATCGGGACGGTTGTCCGAGTTGAGTCCTAAGGGTGTCAGGATGCCCGACGACCGCAGATCACGACGCAGCTCTGGAATGAGGGTCCCGAAGCCTCGCGGCGACCGGCCTCAGTACACCTCCGGCACGTAGAGCGCGTCCGGCAGGACCTTGCGTTCGTAGTCCGGGTTGAAGACCCGGTCGGGCAGGTTGATCGGGTCGTGCGGCACGTCGCCGTAGGGCACCTGCCGGAGGAGGTGGTGGATGCAGTTGAGCCGGGCCTGCTTCTTGTCGTTGCCGGCGACGATCGACCAGGGCGCCTCCGGTATGTTGGTGCGCTCCAGCATCTCCTCCTTGGCCTTGGTGTAGGCCTCCCAGCGGACTCGTGATTCGAGGTCCATCGGGCTCAGCTTCCACTGCTTCATGGGGTCGTGGATGCGCATGAGGAAGCGGAGCTGCTGCTCCTGGTCGGTGATCGAGAACCAGTACTTGACCAGCTTGATGCCCGAGCGGACCAGCATGCGCTCGAACTCGGGCACGTCGGTGAAGAATTCCTGGACCTGCGCCTCGCTGGCGAAGCCCATCACCCGCTCGACCCCGGCGCGGTTGTACCAGGAACGGTCGAAGAGGACGATCTCGCCGCCGGCCGGCAGATGCGGCACGTAGCGCTGGAAATACCACTGCGTCCGCTCGCGCTCGGTCGGCGCCGGCAGGGCGACGACACGGCAGACCCGGGGGTTGAGCCGCTGCGTGATGCGCTTGATCACCCCGCCCTTGCCGGCCGAATCGCGCCCCTCGAACAGCACCACGAGCTTGTAGCCGGTATGCGCCACCCAGTCCTGCAGCCTGATCAGCTCCGCCTGCAGCCGGAAGAGCTCGAGGAAATAGGTGCGCCGCTCGACGCTCGACTTGTGCTCGTGGTCGGTGATCGAGCGCAGCTCGCGGGCGATCCGCTCGTCGTCGATCTCCATCTCGAGCTCTTCGTCGAAGCTGTCCATGAGCTCCGCCTCGACCCAGCTTTTCTCTCGCCCGCTCTGGCGCTCGTCGGTCATGGATCCTCTCCGTCAGGTGCAATGGTCCGGTCGGCCCGAGGGGTGGCCGCTGTCGCGTCGGCGTTTTTCCGCGAGGCTCGCGGCGCCGCCTCGAGCCGGACGCCGCTGATGCGACCCATGCAACAGACGGCTCCCCGGGGCCCGGATCGTCGCGTATGGTGCATCATTGCTGTGACGACTGGTGCATCGGGCGCGACATTCGCCGTCGGCATGTTGCATATCCTGCAGCATCCCGTGACGGGCGAATCCGCCGGGCTGGCGATCGAACCCGGGCGCGAGCCAACGAGCCCGCGGCCCCGCCAGCCTTTGGGAATGAAGGTGATCTTGCCTCTCGCCGAGGGCCGCGCCGCCGTAAGAACCAACAGAAGATCGAGAAATGCCGAACGAGCCGGCGCCGGCCGCGCTCGGCAGCTCGCCATGCTGGGAACATCGCCAGAAAACGCTCCCTGACGCGGTCGGCTGTCGGCAGGGCGTTGATCCACGCGCCGATGCACCATTCGGCCCCGTTTCCGTCAGGAGCGCTCGAGCACGCCGAGCGCGTGGAGCGCGATCATGCCGTTCCTCGTCGGGTCGGCACGACGCGCACCTCGACCGCGCTCTTCGCGGTGGAGACGATCGTGGCTCCCTCGGCATTTGCCGCCTCGTCGAGCTCGATGCCGAGCCAGGCGAGGCCCCGGCAGATCCTGGCCCGGACGCCATGGCCGTGCTCGCCGATGCCGGCCGTGAAGACGAGGCCGTCGAGCCCTTCGAGCGCTGCCGCTTGGGCAGCGATCTGGCACCTGGCCCGGTAGGCGAAATAGGCGATCGCCTCCTCGGCTTCCGGCCGATCGCTGGCTTCGAGGTCGCGCATGTCGCTGCTGATGCCCGAGAGCCCCTTGAGGCCGGACTCGTGGTAGAGCAGGGTCTGGAGCCGAGCGGTGTCGAAGCCCCGCTCGTCGATCAGATGGAGCAGGACGCCGGGGTCGATCTGGCCCGTGCGGGTGCCCATCGGCAGCCCGTCGAGGGCGGTGAAGCCCATGGAGCTGTCGATGCTGCGGCCGGCCAGCATGGCACAGCAGCTCGCCCCGTTGCCGAGATGCGCCACGACCACCCGCCCGGCGGCGAGGGCCGGTGCCGTCCGCGCCAGCTCGCGGGCGATGTATTCGTAGGACAGGCCGTGGAAGCCGTAGCGGCGCAGGCCCTCGTCGTAGAAGTGCCGCGGCAGCGCGAAGGTATCGGCGACCCAGGGGTGGCCGCGATGGAAGGCCGTGTCGAAGCAGGCGACCTGGGGCACGCCCGGATAGGCCGCCGCCACGGCGTCGATGGCGCCGAGATTGTGCGGCTGGTGCAAAGGCGCCAGCGGCACCAGCTTGCGCAGCGCCGCCATGACCCGGTCGTCGACCAGCACCGGTGCTGCATGCTCCGTGCCGCCATGCACGACCCGATGACCGACGACGGCGATGCCACGACCGCCGAAGCGCTCGCCGAGCCAGTCGATCAGCATGCGGATGGCGCCGTCGTGATCCAGCGCGGCAAGGTCGGTGATATGGGCGAGCGGCGCGCCCGACCCGTCCTCGGCGACAAAGCGCGGCCGGACGCCGATGCCGTCGATCTTCCCGCCGGCGAGGACGGCAGGCCCGCTCGCGGCGGCGGCAGGCTCGAAGACCCGGAACTTGAGGCTCGACGAGCCCGCATTGATCACGAGGACGAGCCCCCTGTCCCCGGTCATTGCCGCATTCTCCGCCATGGCTCAGCCCATCACGTGGTAGCCGCCGTCGACATAGATCGTGTTGCCGGTGATCAGCTGGCCCGCCGGCGTGGCGAGGGCCGCCGTCGCGACCCCGACATCCCTGATGCTGACGAGGCGGTTGCTCGGTGCCCGTGTCTCGGCGGTGCTCAAAAGCTCCTCGAACTCGTTGATCCCGGAGGCCGCGCGCGTGCGGATGGGGCCGGGCGAGATGGCGTGGACGCGGATCCGCCGCGGGCCCAGCTCGTGCGCCAGATAGCGCACGCTGCATTCGAGCGCCGCCTTGACCGGCCCCATCACGTTGTAGTGCGGCACCACCTTCTCCGCCCCGTAATAGCTCATGGCGAAAAGCGTGCCGCCATTCGTCATCAGCGGGGCGGCGCAGCGCGCCATGCGGACGAAGGAATGGCACGAGATGTCCATCGCCCGGCCGAAGCCGGGGCCGGAGGAGTCGAGCAGGCCGCCCTGCAGATCCTCCTTCGGCGCGAAGGCGATCGAGTGGAGCGCGAAGTCGATGCTGCCCCAGCGCTTCCCGGCCGCCTCGAACACCGCTTCGAGCTCGCCCTCCCGCTCGACATTGCAGGGCATGAGGATCGGCGCCTCGAGCTCCTCGGCGATTGGCTGGACATGCGGCCTGGCCTTCTCGTTGAGATAGGTCAGCGCCAGCTCGGCGCCGAGGAAGCGGAAGGCAGCCGCGCAGCCATAGGCGATCGACTGCCGGTTGGCGACACCGAGCACCACGCCCCGCTTGCCCTCGAGGGTCCGCGCCTGTGGGTCGAAGGTCAGGATCTCGCTGTCGCTCATGCTCGCTACCTCTCGGATTCGATGGGCCTGCACCTTGAAATGACGGGCGCGGACCGGAAGATCGCCGGTTCTTGCGCGACTGCCGTGACAGTGTCGATGGCGCGAATTGGCTCAGCCCCTGCCGCCGCAGCCGGCGTCGTGACCGGCTCCGGCAAGGCGAAGCGATTGTCGGCCGGATCGGGCGGCAGCGTGCGCGAGCCGAACGACGGCAGCCGATAGTCCCTCGGCGCCGCCCTGCGGTCGCGCGCGGCGCACCGCCGGACAAGCAGGCACCCACGACGCGGGCATCGGCCATCGCCTGCCCGGCCAGGGAGCGACGGCCGGTTTGCAGCGCCGACCATGGACGACCCGGGGACGCCATGCGCCGCTCACCGGCCGACACGGCGGGCTGCCGGCGGCTGGCGAGGGTCGCGATCGAGAGTGCCCGCCAGTGCTCGGTGCCGGCCGGCAAATCAACCGACCGGCATGGCCAATTCGCCGGTTGCCTTGGCACCAGGGGTTCGCCGTGGGGCCGGCCGAGCTTCAACGGGCCCGAGCGGCGTTGCGGCTGGCTCGACAGATGGCTCATGGGCGCCGGTCGCCGGCGTCGCGAGATGCGCGAGCCGGGGCAGGAGCCCGGCCAGCGTCCGGCAGACCACCGGGTCATAACGGTCGTGCTGTTCCAGCAGATGGCGGACCACCGTCTCCGCCGATTCGGCCTCTCGATAGGAGCGTGGGCGGATGCGCGCGCAGAAGACGTCCGCGGCCGCCAGGATGCGACCCGGCAGGGAAATTTCGGCCGCGAAGCGGCCATGCGGATAGCCCGTGCCGTCGAGCCGCTCGTGCATCTCGGCAAGCACGTCAGCGACCGGCAGGGCGAAGTCGATGCTGCCGATGATTCGCAGCGTATGGTCGATATGGGTGCGCATCAGGGCCATGTCGGCCGCGGTATGGCGCTCGGGCTTGGCCAGCAGCGAGCGCGGCAGGAAGACCTTGCCGAGCTGGCTGAGCTCGGCCGCGTGCCCGAGCGTCGTGCGCTCATCGATCGCTGAGGCCGAGTGCTTCGCCGATGGCGAGCGCCACCTCGCGCACCGCTTCCGCGTGGCCGACGAGATAGGGATCGACCGTGCCGATGGCCCGCATGAAGGCGTGGCAGGTCTGGCCGGCGAGCTCCTCGCGCAGGCGTCGCGCCGCGGCGCGCTCGGTGACATCCCGGCCGATGAGCACCGTGCCTTCGATCCGGCCACCCTCGGCCAGCACCGGCGCCTGGGTCACCTCGAGCAGCAGCGGCCGAGCCGGATCGCCCGTCTCGATCTCGAGCGACGGCGCGGCACCACCGGCCGCCGCGTCCTCGGCATTGGCCGCGAGCGCCTCGGCCACCGCCGCCGGGAAGAGTTCCTGGTCGGTCCGGCCGGTTACGGCCGCCGCCGGCATCGCCAGATGGCGGGCAAAGGTGGGATTGACGAACCGGTAGCATCCCGCGGCGTCCTTGAGGCCGACGAGCTCGGCGGCGTGATCCGTGATCGCGGTCAGGATGCGGTTGGCGGCGGTCAGGACGCTCGGCCAGCGCCCGGTACTGTTCGGCCAGCAGCCGACGGTGGCGGGCTTCGCGCAGCCACCACAGGGCGCAGCAGCCGAGGGCCACGGCAAGCGAGATGGCGAGCCCGATCAGGCGGGCGGTTTGCTGGAACTCGGCCAGGCTGGCGAAGGCGCTCGCCCTGTCGATCGACTGCACGACGGTCCAGTCGGTGCCGGGCACCGGTGCGGTAGCGACGAGGTCGGTCGATGGCCCGAACCCGAGCCCGGGCCGGCCACCGAGCGGCGTGGCGGTCCAGCGCTCTTCCATCGCTGCGGGCGAGCATGGTGCTGCCGGACGGCAGCTCGATGACCAGACGGCTCGCCTCGCCCGCGAGGTCGGTCGGCCGATGCTCGAGGAGGGCGGCCAGGCGGGCGGTGGCGTCGATGGTGGCGCGAGGGCGCCGACCGGCGCCGCGTCCGCCTCTTCGGCGAGATCCAGCGGTGGTGCGATCGGGCGCACGAGATCGAGCGAAGACTGCCGCCCTGCTGGCGCCAACTGGCGATAGCCGGCGCCGGCGACCGGAAGGGTGTGCGGGTCGCCGCTGGCGGCCGGCGGCAGGCCGTTGCGATCCGTGACCACGGCCCGGCCGTCCGCGCCGAGTAGTGCTGCCGCCACCAGCCCCTGCTGGTCGACGAACGAATCGAGCACCTGTCGCATGTAAGGGCGCTGCTCGAGCAGGGCGGCTGCGAGCTGGGGGTCGCCGACGGCGGGCGCCTGCTCGGCCATGTAGAGCCGGATGGTGGGCGAGGCCGCCAGACGGTCGGCACGGCCGACATAGCCATCGAGCCAGGTGTCGAGGCTTTCGGCACGACTGGACGCCAGGGCCGCGAGCCGGGCCTCGACCATGCCCTGCAGCACCTTGGCCCGGCTCTGCACCAGGAGCTCGACGAGGCCGAGGCCTAGGCCGAGCGTGCCGGCGACGAGCAGCGCCGAGACGAGCAGAAAGCGCAGCAGACGGGGTGATGTCGCGTGAATCTCGGGTGCCGGGGGTGCTGCTTCGTTGGAAGGCTGGTGCATGGTGTCGATCGGCCGATTCGGGCTGGTTGGCGGCTGGCGGTGGGTCGAGGCCTAGGGCATTTTCAAGCCGGGTGGGAACACCCGGCGGCTCGGAAAATGCGGTAGAGCAAAAGGCTGGAGCGGTTGGAGTGAGCGCAAGCGAACGGAAATCGCTCTAGCGGCTGGCAGGCGCAGCGGCGCCGTTCTTGTCGACGGCGGAAAGCATCAGGCGGCTGCTCTCCACATGCGCCCAGCGGGCCGTCTCGTTGACCGAATAGTAGGGCGCGTAATGGGCGACGCGCTCATGCGGCAGCACGGCGTTGGTGAGGTTGTCGAGAATGACGGCGGTGTCGTCGAGATAGACCGCGAGAACCGCATGGGCGAGCTGGCGGAGCTCGTCCTGGACGACCACGAGCCGCAGCCGCCCCGCCGGCACGCCGAGCTGGCGCAGCGATACATACTTGGTGATCGCATAGTCCTCGCAGTCGCCCGACCGCGCCAGGAACTCGAGCGGTGACGCCCAGTAGTCGGACTTGCCGTGGTTGGCGGCATCGGAACGGTAGCGCCACTGGTTGACGAAGCGATTGACCTTGCTGACCTGCTCCGGCAGGGGCGCGCCGCGCAGCCCCTGCAGCAGCGCCTGCCAGGCCATCACGCCGCGATTGGGGCAGGCGGCGGGATCCTTGCGGCAGGCATCGTAGATCGGCTGCTCCTGCGCCGAGCGTTCCAGCACCTGTCGCCACTTCGGCAAGGCGGCGAGCGAATCGGCGCGGAATTCCGCCGTGCCGAAGAGCGCGATGGGCACCGTTGCCTCGGCCGCGGCGATCGGCAGCAGTGTCATCACGATGGCCAGGAGCCAGCGCGGCATGGCATTTCCTCCGACAGGGGCGGGCGATTTTCATGCCCGCCGTTTCTGGTCCGAGATTGCCATGGCTTGGTGAACACTCCCTTGAGGTCGGCGGATTTCCCGTGGTCATCGGACGCTCCCGCGTACGCCGCCACCCGCTTGCCGCAGCCGCATCACGTAGCCGATGATCTCGGCCACCGCCTGGTAGTGCTGCTGCGGTATCAGCGCCCCGAGCTCGACCGACCGGTGCAGCGCCCGGGCCAGAGGCGGGCTCTCGACGATCGGCACGTCGTGCTCCTGCGCCAGCTCGCGGATCCGCAGGGCCAGGCTGTCGACGCCCTTGGCGACCAGCTTGGGGGCCGGCGTCTCACCCGGCTCGTAGCGCAGGGCGACGGCGAAATGGGTCGGGTTGGTGATCACCACGGTGCTGGTCGGCACCTCGGCCATCATCCGCCGCCGCGCCTTCTCCATGCGCAGCGAGCGCAGCCGCTGCTTGACGACCGGATCACCGTCGCTCTGCTTGTGCTCGTCCTGCAGATCGCGTCGCGACATGCGCATCTGCTTCATGAACTCGAAGCGCTGATAGGCGTAGTCGAGACCGGCCACGAGCACGAGGCAGACGGCGATGGCACCGCTGACCCGGATCGCCATTTCCCAGAGCACGACCAGCGCTGCGGCGATCTCGAGCTGGCCCGACGCCAGCAGCCGCTGCCGGTCCGGCCAGACCACGACGATGCCGATGACCGTCATCAGGCCCACCTTGACCAGGCCCTTGATGAACTCGACCAGCGACTTGAGCGAGAAGAGACGCTTGAACCCGGCGATCGGCGAGATGCGTTCGGCCTTGGGCATCAGGCTCTGGGTGGTCCAGACCAGGGCACCCTGCAGGGCGGGTGCCGCCACCGACGCGACAAGCGTGACGAGCAAGGGCACCAGCAAGGCCAGGCCCGCCGCCGCCAGCGCCCGCCGCAGGCTGCCGCCGAGCGCCGCGGCTCCCAGGGCCGGATCGCCGGCATGGCGCAGGTAGTGGCTCAGCGCCAGAGCCAGATCGCGCATGGCACCGGGCAGGGCGATGGCCAGCACGAGGGTCGCGGAGCCGATGAGCAAGAGGTTCGAGACCTCCCGCGAGCTCGCGGTCTGGCCCTTCTCGCGGGCATCGTCGAGCCGCTTCTGTGACGGGTCCTCGGTTTTTTGGGAGTCGTCCTGCTCCTCGGCCATTTCCCGGACTGGCTCCTAGAAGGGCTCGAGCCAGGACATGGTCGTGCGCAACAGCGTTGTCGCCAGGCCGACCACGCTGCCGAGCGACAGCATGAAGAGCCCGAAGGCCAGGACGATCTGCAGCGGCATGGCCACGAACAGCACCTGGAAGGACGGCATCAGGCGATTGAGTACGCCGAGCAGGAGATAGAGGAGGAGGCTGAAGAGAACGATGGGCGCCGCCATCCTGAGGCCGGTTTCGATCGCCTCCCCGCCGAGGCGGACGAGCACCTCCACGAGACCGGCGAGATCGAGCGAGGCGGTCGTCTCGACCACGCTGAAGCTGGTGGTCAGGGCGCGAAGGACGAGCAGATGCGCGTCGCTGACGACGATGACGACCAGCGCCAGGATCGCTAGGAGATTGCCGGTTACGGTTCCCTGGGTCGCCTCCTGCGGATCGAAGAAGGCCGCTGTGGCGAGGCCCGACTGCATGGCGACGAGGGAGCCGCCGAAATGGACCGCGAACATGACCAGCCGGATGATGGCGCCGATCAGCAGGCCGGTGAGCACCTCGGCGACCACCAGCAGCGTCAGGCCCGCGACATCTGTCGGCGGGACCAGCCGGGCGCTCATCGGCAGCCCGACCAGGAGGGCGATGGCGAGCGCCATGCCGAGCCGGACCCGCGAGACGACATAGGGCTCGCCGAAGGCCGGCAGCACCATGAGCGCCGCGCCGACCCGGCAGAAGACGAGGCCGATGACGGTGATCTCGCGGGCCAGCAGCAGATCGAGCGGGTTCATGGGGCGGGCCGGTGCCGGGTCGGGCGAGCGCCCGGAGCCGACCGCAACGGCGCGGCCGGGTCAGCCGGCATCGACGCCGGCAATGCGCAGGAACAGCATCTGGGTGAACTCGACCAGGGTCGCCAGCATGAAGGGCGTGGCGACCATCAGGGTCATGAACATGGCGAGGATCTTCGGCACGAAGGTGAGCGTCATCTCCTGGATCTGGGTCAGGGCCTGGAGCAGCGATACGCATAGCCCGACCACGAGGGCCACGAGCATCATCGGCGCACCGACCTTCAGCATCACCCAGATCGCCTGGCGGGCGACGTCCTGCACCATCAGCTCGGTCATCTTCAGGTCGTTCCCATGCCCCGGGCCGCCTCAGATCGGCATCCGGATGATTTCCTGATAGGCCGAGATCACCCGGTCGCGGACGGCCGTGACCTTCTGCAGGCTGAGCTCGGCTGCCGTGATCGCCTCCACCACCTGCTGGATGCCGACGCGGCCGGAAACTGCGCCGATGCTCGCCTGCTCGCTCGCCTCGAGTGTTGCGAGCGTGCTCCGCAGCTCGGCCTGGAGCAGACCGTCGAAGGACCCGATGCCCGAGGCCGCCGTGGCTTGCTGGCCGCCGGTGATCTCTCCGGCCGCCGCGCGATAGGCGGCGAGGGCCTGGTTGGTGGCACCGATGCTCATCGTGCCGTCTCCGGTTGCGGGTCAGATAGCGGGCGCACGGGGCGATGCTCGTTCCGGCTCAGCGCAAAAGGTCGAGCGTTCGTTGCAGCATGCCGCGCGCCTGCTGCATCGCCGTGAGATTGGCCTCGAAGGACCGCTGGGCCTCACGCATGTCCATGAGCTCGATGAGCGGGTTGACGTTCGGATAGAGCACGTAGCCCGTGGCATCGGCGGCGGGATGCGAAGGCTCGAAGCGGCGCTCGAAGGCGGCCGGGTCGGTGCCGTAGCGGCGGACCTCGACCAGCCGGGCACCCGTCGCCCGATCGAGCGCATTGGCGAAGCTGATGGTCTTGCGTCTGTAGGGATCGCCGCCCGGGCTCTGCGCCGTGGACTGCGCGTTGGCGAGGTTCTCGGAAGTGACGCGCAACCGGGCGGACTGCGCCTGCATGCCGGCGGCGGCAATCTGCATCGAGGTTTCGAGGTCCATGGCTGCTCCTTGGTGGCTTTGAGGAAGGACCCGACGCCGCGTCAGGCGTTGCCGACACCCAGGGCGGTGCGCATCATGCCGACATACTTGCCGTAGAGATTCGTCGCGAGCTGGTAGCCGCGGTCCGCCTGGCCCATCAGGCGAATCTGCTCCTCGATGATGACAGCGTTGCCGGAAGGTGCAGTCTCGAAGGCCTCGACGGCCTTCTGCCGCGGGCTGGCGGCCCCGGCAGAGACGCCAGCCAGATGGGCCGACCGCGTCCGCGCGACGGAGACCGATGGCGTCGCGCCCGGGCCACCCCGCAGCAGCGCCTCGAAATCGGGCTCGACCAGATCCTGCGGCTGGTAGCGCGGCGTGTCGGCATTGGCGAGGTTCTGGGCGAGGACGGCGTGGCGCGCCTGGAGAAAGCCGGCCCGGACGGACAGCAGCTGAAACAGGGCGGGCAGGGGTGCGGCCATGGCGTTCGTTGCTCGCTTCAAGGGGTCGAACGCTTGCGACGATAGGGGCTTACGGTTAACAGACCCCTAAATCCCGACCGCCATCCCGGCCGGGAACGCAGGCAGGAGGCCGGCATGCTCTATCTGACGCGGCGGATCGGCGAGGCGGTGATCATCAACAACGCGATCGAGGTCCGGGTCGTCGAGCTGAAGGGCAAGACGGTCAAGCTCGGCTTCACCTTTCCGCCGAGTGCCACGGTGTTGCGCGAGGAGATCTACCTGCAGATCAAGCGCGAGAACGAGGCCGCCGCCGCCGCGGTGGGTGCCCTGCGCAGCGGCGACAAGCAGCCCGGCACGGCGGCGGATGCCGATTCCGATGGCGACTGAGCGAGGGCGGGCCGAATGAGGGGTGCCGTGCCGGTCGCGGTGATCATGGGCAGCCAGTCCGACTGGCCGACCATGCGGCACGCCGTGACCGTCCTGCGCGAGCTCGACATCGCCTGCGACACGCGCATCGTCTCGGCGCATCGCACACCCGAGCGCCTGGTCGCATTTGCCAGCGGTGCCGCGGGTGCGGGTTTCAAGGTGCTGATCGCCGGTGCTGGCGGCGCGGCCCATCTGCCCGGCATGGTGGCCGCGATGACCGAGCTGCCGGTGCTCGGTGTGCCGGTCGCGAGCAAGTCCTTGAGCGGCCTCGACAGCCTGCTCTCGATCGTCCAGATGCCCGCCGGCGTGCCGGTCGGCACGCTCGCCATCGGCGCCGCCGGAGCGACCAACGCGGGGCTGCTCGCGGCGGCGATGCTGGCGACCGGCGATCCGGAGCTGGCGCAGCGGCTCAGGGCCTATCGCGCGGCGCAGACGGCAGCGGTCGCCGAGCGACCGACTGAGATCGATCCGGCGAGTGGTCAGCCCGGGAGCGCGGCGTGAGCCTCGCCCCGGGTGCCACGATCGGCGTTCTCGGCGGCGGCCAGCTCGGCCGCATGACGGCGCTCGCCGCCGCCCGCCTCGGCTGCCGCACGGCGGTGCTGGCGCCGGAGGCCGAGGCACCGGCCGCCGATGTCGCATGGCGCCACTGGCAGGCGGCTTACGACGATGCCGAGGCACTGGCCGAATTCCTCGCCGTGGTCGATGTCGTCACGCTCGAATGGGAGAACGTGCCGGTCTCGGCCCTGACCGCGATCGCCGCGCAGAGGCCGACACGACCGGGTGCCGAGGTGCTGCGCATCACCCAGGACCGCCTCCTGGAAAAGTCCTTCGTCGCCGGGCTGGATGTGCCCGTGGCACCGTTCGTCGCGGTCGACGATGCCGGGGCACTCGCGGCTGGCCTCGATCGGCTCGGTCCCCGGGCGGTGCTCAAGACCCGGCGCTTCGGCTACGACGGCAAGGGGCAGGAAGTGCTGGGCCCGGAAAGCCGCCCGGCGGAGGCCTTCGACCGGCTGGGTGGTGAGGCCCTGATCCTCGAGGCTTTCGTGCCCTTCGAACGCGAGCTTTCGGTGATCGTTGCCCGTCGCCCGAACGGCGAGATGCGCTGCTTCCCGCCTGTCGAGAATCGCCATGCGGCGCAAATTCTCACCGAGACCATCGCCCCGGCCGAGCTGCCCGAACCCGTCGCCCGGGCAGCGATCGGCATCGCCGAGCGGATCGCCGCAGCGCTTCGCCTCGAGGGCCTGCTCGCGGTCGAGATGTTCCTCGAGCCCGGGGGTCGCCTGCTGGTCAACGAGCTCGCCCCGCGCCCGCACAATTCGGGACACTGGACCATCGACGGTTGCATGGTCAGCCAGTTCGAGCAGCAGGTCCGGGCGATCCTCGACCTGCCGCTCGGCGACACCACGCCGCTGGCCCCGTGCGTGATGCAGAACCTCCTCGGCGATGCCATCGACGCCTGGCCGGCGATCCTGGCGGAGCCGGGAGCCTGCCTCCACCTCTACGGCAAGCGCGAGGCCCGTCCAGGTCGCAAGATGGGCCACGTCACGCGGTTCAGGCGATGATGTCGGGGTACCGGTCGCTCTCGAGCTGCGAGATGCGGTCCTTGAGGATCAGCTTCTGCTTCTTCAACCGCTGCAGCGCCACCTGATCGACGAAGCTCTCGGCGGTCAGCTGGCCGATACGGCAGTCCAGCGCACGGTGCGCCGCACGCAGGCTGGCGAGCCGGGTATCGATCTCGTTGGGATCTCCAGGTTTCCTCATCGCCATTCACACCGTCAGGCTGCGGCGCCGTTCTCATAGCATATGCGGGAGCCGGGCGCAGCCGCTTCCTTGCATGGGCCTGCTTGACGCCGGGTCGTCCGCCTCGGCAGGGTAGGGCGAAAGGATGCCAGGATGACGAGGCTGATTGCGGATATCGGCGGCACCAACGCCCGCTTCGCGCTCACCGACGCCGCGGGAATGCCGAGCCGCGAACGACACCTGGCCGTGGCAGCCTATGCCGGCCCCGGTGAAGCCGCCAGGGCGTACCTGGCGGCCTTGCCCGAGCCAGCGGAAGCGATTCGCGAGGCGGTCATCGCGGTGGCCACGCCGGTCGACGCCGAGACGATCCGTTTCACCAACAGCCCCTGGACGTTCACCCGGGACCAGCTCCGGTCCGAGCTGGGCGTCCCGCAGCTGGCCGTGATCAACGATTTCGCCGCCCAGGCCACGGCAATCCCGCATCTGGGGCCGAGCGACAGCGTGGCCATCGGCGGCGGCGAGCCGCATCCCGGCTGGCCGGTCGCGGTGATCGGCCCGGGCACCGGGCTCGGCGCCGCGGCCCTGGTGCCCGGGCCGGACGGCCCGATCGTGGTGGCAAGCGAAGCCGGGCACGTCTCGTTCGCGCCCCAGGACGAGGAAGAGATCGAGCTGCTGCGTTACCTGCAGTCCCGGCATGGGCACGTCTCCAACGAGCGGCTGATCTCGGGCCCGGGCATCCTGGCGCTCGCCCGGGCCCATGCGGCGATCACCGCGACGCGGCTCGAAGCAAAGAGCCCCGAGGACGTGACACGGACCGCCCGCGACGGCAGCTGCCCCGTAGCGGTAGCGGCGTTGCGGCGCTTCAGCGCCATCCTCGGTGCCGCCGCCGGTGATCTGGCGTTGACCTTCGGTGCCAAGGGTGGCGTCTTCGTCTCGGGCGGGCTCTGCCTCCAGCTCGGTCCGCTCTTCGACCACGCGACCTTCCGCCGCTCGTTCGAAGCGAAAGGTCGGCTGCAGCGCTTTCTCGTCGACGTGCCGGTGCACCTCGTCACGACCGAGCGGATCGGCTTGCTCGGCGCCGCCGTTCACCGGTTCGCCTCGTGACCGCGGCGCCGCCTTGGCCCGATTGCGCGTTCTGGGATTTCTCGCTGGCGCTGTACTCACGGCCGGGTATCGAGGCGGCATGCCTGAAGCTGCAGGATGAGTTCGGCCTGGACGTCAACCTCGTCTTGCTCGCGGCCTGGACCGCATCCCGCGGCATGCAAATCGAGCCCGATCTCGCGGCGCGACTGCGATCGATCGGCGAGGGCTACCAGACCATGGTCATGCGGAACTTTCGTGCAGCCCGGCGCGGCCTGAAGTGCTGGCCGGAAGCGGCGGCCCTCGGCAACCTCGTGGCGGCTCCCGAGCGACGGCTGCGTGCCGTCGAGCTCGATCTCGAAAGGCTGGAGCAGCTCCGCCTCGCCGGTCTCGTCGAGGGCTGCCGATCCGTGTCGGGGAGGGGCGGTACCGACTTGTTCAAGGCGAACCTCGAGGCGCTCTATCCCGGCCTCCCGTTGCCCGAAATGGCTCTTGCGACCTTTGTCGCGGCCGTTGCCGAGCACGGGCAGACGCAGCCATCACATTCCTCGCAACCCGATTTTCCGTAGAGATTCAGAAGGTTGATAAATCAATTAGTGGTTGAGTTTGGTCATTGAGGATAAAAAACCGCGCAACATACACGTCTGGCGGAACGACGCAACGGATTTCTCTTGCTGGCCACCGAGAGGTTTCTCTAGAGTGGTGCTCCCACAGGCCAGAAGAGGGGGGTTTTCCCGACCATGTCACTGCATGAGCACGTCGACAGCCTTCGCGCCAAGCACGCCCGTCTGGAGGAGCAGATCGACGAGGAGCAGCACCGGCCGCTCCCCGACAGCACGGTGCTGGTGAAGCTCAAGCGGGAGAAGCTGCGCTTGAAGGAAGCGATCGAGAGGCTGCAGCATGACGGCGAGGACCAATCCGCGCCACCCGGAATGGCGATGAACTGACGCTACGCGACTCGGCCCCCGCTGTCGGCGGACGAGCCGGGCGGGGGCGTGCGCCGAAGGAAGGGGAAGGCCGGTGCCCGACGGGGCGCCGGCCTTTTCGTTGCTGCTGTGCTCAGAGCAGGCCGCGCGCGTGCAGGTTGTGCAGGAGCTGGCGGGCACCAAAGGTCCAGGGTGGCGCCTTGTCGGCGTGGTTGATCCGGTTGACCAGGCAGCCGAGCTCCGGGGTCGCGATGCAGACGACGTCGCCGAGCTTGTGGGTGAAGCCGTGCCCCGGCACGTCGCGGTCCTCGACCGGCGCGAACATCGTGCCGCAGAAGAGCACCGCCCCGTCGGGGTATTGATGGGTGCCGCCCATCAGGTGCCCGACGAGGTTCTCGATGTCGCGGCTGATCTCGCGCATCGAGCTCGAGCCCTGGAGGACGAAGCCGTCGGTGCCCCTGACCTCGAGCGCGACGACGAGGCCGCGGATCGTGTCGACCGTGAAGCGGTCGTCGACGAGACGGATGAGCGGGCCGATGGCGCAGGCGGCGTTGTTGTCCTTGGCCTTGCCGAGCAGGAGGGCGCTGCGCCCCTCGAAATCGCGCAGGTTGACATCGTTGCCGAGCGTCGCGCCGACGATGCGCCCATCGGCGGCGATCACCAGCACCACCTCGGGCTCGGGATTGTTCCATTGGGAGCGCGGGTGGATGCCGATCTCGGCCCCGGTGCCGACGGCGCTCATCGGCTGTGCCTTGGTGAAGATCTCCGCGTCGACGCCGATTCCCACCTCGAGATAGGGCGACCAGGCGCCGGCCTCGATGAGGTGCGTCTTCAGCTTCGCTGCCGCCTCGGAGCCGGGCACGATGGCCGCGAGGTTGCCGCCGATCAGGCCCTCGATGCGGGCACGTGCCGTGGCCGCGGCGTCCGGATCGCCGCGTGTCGCCTCCTCCACCACCCGCTCGAGCATGCTCTTCACGAAGGTGACCCCGGCCGCCTTGTGCGCCGAGAGGTCGGTCGGTGCCAGGAGATGCGCCACCCGCTCCGCGACGCGGTCGGCATGGCTGGCCTCGAGCAATGCCGTCAGCGGGCCGACCCGAACGGCACGGTCATCCTGCGCCAGGGCAACGGGATCGGGAGCGTTGATCAGATCCGCCATGGTCGGCGCCAGCCGCGTCAGGTCGTAGACCTCGCCGCCCCGCACCGTGACCACGCTCGGGCCTCCGGGCTCGCCCGGCAACCAGGCGCGGCCGACCAGCGTGGCCCGTTCGTGATCCTCGGGCAGCGCCCGTGCAGCGGCGAGCTCGGCATCCATGACGTCATCCTTCCTCAATTGTGCCTGTCGAGCGAGCGCGCCTGCTCGCGCAACTGGAATTTCTGCACCTTGCCGGTCGAGGTCTTCGGCAGCGGGCCGAAGACAATGGTCCGTGGCGCCTTGAAATGCGCGAGCTCGCGTCGGCAATGCGCGATCAACTCGGCTGCCGTCACCGTCGAGCCTTCGCGCAGCGTGACGAAGGCGCAGGGGCTCTCGCCCCAGGTCTCGTCCGGGCGGGCGACCACTGCCGCCTCGAGCACGTCTGGATGACGATAGAGAGCCCCCTCGACCTCGATGGACGAGATATTCTCGCCGCCGGAGATGATGATGTCCTTCGACCGGTCCCTGATCTCCACGTAGCCGTCGGGATGGCTGACCGCGAGATCGCCGGTATGGAACCAGCCGCCGGCGAAGGCGGTGGCGTTCGCCTCGGGATTCTTGAGGTAGCCCTTCATGACATCGTGGCCACGCATCATGATCTCGCCGATCGTCGCCCCATCGGCCGGCACCGGCTCCATTGATTCCGGGTCCATGACCTCGAGGCCCTCGAGCACCGGGTAGCGCACACCCTGGCGTGCGAGGCGCGATGCCCGCTCGGCCGGCGGCAACGCGCGCCAGGCCTCGTGGAAGGCGCAGACCGTGGCCGGCCCGTAGACCTCCGTGAGGCCGTAGACGTGGGTCACCTCGATGCCGAGCGCCTCGACCTTCTCCAGCACCGCGGCCGGCGGTGCACTGGCGGCGGTCATCATGCGCACATGCTGCCCGAAAGGCCGGCGCGCCGCCGCCGGCGCGTTGACCAGCATGCCCATGATGATCGGCGCCCCGCAGAGATGCGTGACCCGCTCGTTCGCCAAAGCCTCGAAGATGGCACCGGCCTCGACGCGGCGCAGGCAGACATGCGTTCCGGCCTGCAGGACGATGCTCCAGGGAAAGCACCAGCCGTTGCAGTGGAACATGGGCAGGGTCCAGAGATAGACCGGATGATGGCCCATGCCCCAGACCAGGATGTTGCCGACCGCGTTCAGATGAGCACCCCGGTGATGGTAGACGACGCCCTTCGGATTGCCGGTCGTGCCCGAGGTGTAGTTGAGCGCGATCGCCTGCCATTCGTCCGCCGGCAGATAGGGCACGAAGGCCGGATCCGCGCGGGCCAGCAGCTCCTCGTAGGTCAGCGAGCCGAGGCGCTCGTGCTGGCCCCGAAACGCGTCATCCTGGATGTCGACGACCTGGATCGACCGGGTCGTCTGCGCCAGCGCCTCGCGCAGGACCGGCGCGAACTCGCTGTCGGCGAGCAGGACGGTGGCCTCGCCGTGCTCCAGAATGAAGGCGATCGATGCGGCATCGAGCCGGTAGTTCAGGGCGTTGAGCACCGCTCCCGCCATCGGCACGCCGTAATGCGCCTCGAGCAAGGGCGGAATGTTCGGCGCCATGATCGCCACGGTATCGCCCGGCGCCACGCCGAGCCCGGCGAGCCCGGCGGCGAGCCGGCGGCAGCGATCGTTCAGCTCGGCATAGGTGTGGCGGGTCGGGCCGTGCACCACGGCGACATGCTCGGGATAGACGCTGGCGGTCCGCTCGAGGAAAGTCAGGGGCGTCAACGGCGCATGGTTGGCGGCCGTGCGGTCGAGATCCCGCTCGTAAGCCGAAGCCGGCGGATGCGCACCGGTGCGAAAGCCCGTTGGCGTCAAGTTCGGCCTCCCGATTGCGACGACGGTCTTGCCGCCGCCGCCTCGCCACCGCAACCGCCGGCAGCGACGGCAGGGGTTGCTGGCAGACGGGTCTGCTATGCGACGCGACGCCCGTCAAGCGGCAGACGGTCATTGGTGCTCGACCAGTCACAGCGGCGGGACAGTCGACCACCGATCGGCCGGCGCTCGACGTCGGGGGTGACCGGCGGCAGGCACCACAACACGGGCTTTCGAGCCCGCCCGGTCCGCAAGATTCGACGGCTGGCGGCGGCCCCTGCTTTGCCCGTCGGCCGATAGTTGGCGCGGCGAAGTCCGGCGGCTTCCGACCTCGCGAAGTGGCGCCGAGGGCGGCGTGCGGACCGGGCCGGCCCGGTTCCTTCAGGCCGCCACGTGCGCGAGCGACACCTCGGCCTTCACCCGGTTGCGACCGGCGTGCTTCGCCGCATAGAGGGCCTGGTCGGCGCGATCAGAAGCAGACGTCGAGGTGGGCTCCCGGCCGGTAGAGGCCGACGCCGATCGACAGCGTCACCTTGCCGAGCCTGCCCGCGGTTGCGCATCACCAGTCGGCTCTTCGCGATCTCGCTGCGGAGGTGATCGGCGACCTCTTCGGCATCATGAGTGGTGCGCAGCAGACACGGCAAACTCCTCGCCGCCGTAGCGCACGACCGTGTCGCGGCCCTTCACCGAGCGCTTCAGCCGATCGGCCACCAGCTTGAGCACGACATCGCCGATCTGGTGGCCGTGGGTGTCGTTGAAGGCCTTGAAGTGATCGATATCGGCGACCAGCAATGCCAGGGGCTCGCCCGTCATGGTGGCCTCCCTGGCCTCACGGGCAAGGCCTCGTCGAACAGCTTGCGATTGCCGATGCCGGTCAGTGGATCGTGCTCGCCGCCCGCCGCGCGTTGGCGAGATCGCCGCGAGATTCTCGATCTCGCGGCTGCTCTGGCTCAGCTCGTTCTGCAGGCTGCTGACTCGCTCGCTCATCAACTCGGTCCTGCTGCTCGAGCTCACGCACCATGGCGAACAGCTCGTATGATCGATGGTGCCGCTCAGGCCGTTGCCCAGCGTCGACAGCCGTTCACTGTAGTCGCGGGTTTGCGAATCGCGACACCGAGCCGGCGGCTGACCTCGTCGACCAGCTCGCCGACCCGCTCGCCGACGGCATGGACGTCGTTGAGATGATCCGGACGGTGTGCAGATCGAGCGATGCAGTGCTGCCGCTTCCTCGGCTGTCACGCCGGATTGACGGCTTTCGAGCTGTCTGATCGCATGGCTCAGCGCAGGGTGGCTGCCGGCGTGGTGCAGATACCAGACAGTGAAGTTCTCCGGTGTCGGCGGCAGGCCCAACGACGCGATCGTCGCCAACGCCTGCTCGGCAAAACGACTGGTGTCCTGCCGCTTCTCGACATCCCGCATCCAAAGGCTCCTGCCCGGTCCCGATCATGACTCCGCCCGAGTCTGCCACGACGAGATGTCAAAAGGGTTAACAACGCTGGCCACCGACCCGGGCGGTGCGGCCGATCGCCTTGTTCCGCAGGCCGTGCCGCGTGATAGAAGGTCCGCCGAATCATCGTCGCGCGGTCGCGACGGTGCAGCCGGGAGATTTTCGTGCAGTCAGGTTTCCTTGCGGATCTCGTCCCGGTCGTCCTCGCTGGCGGCTCCGGGACCCGCCTCTGGCCGGTGAGCCGCGCTGCCTTTCCGAAGCATCTGGTCGAGCTGACAGGCGAGAGCTCCCTGCTCCAGGCGACGGCATCCCGGCTCATGGCGCTGGCATCGCCCGACCGGTTCCTGACCGTCGCGGCGGCGGGGCAGGCCATCCTCGTTCGCCGTCAGCTCGCCCGGGTCGATCCCGATCTCGCCACCCATCTCCTGCTCGAACCGGCGCCGCGCAACACCGCGGCGGCCGTGGCGCTGGCGGCGCTCTATGCCCGCGATGTCTGGGGTGGCGAGGCGCTCTTGTGGGTCTGCCCGTCCGATCACCTGATTACCGACCCGGAGCCGCTTCGGGCGGCCGTCGGTGCCGGTGCCGCCGCGGCCCGGGCCGGCCATCTCGTCACCTTCGGCATCGAGCCGACGCGGCCCGAGACCGGTTATGGCTACATCGCCCAGGGCGATGCGCTGGACTATCCGGGCGTCCACGGTGTGCGGCGTTTTGTCGAGAAGCCGGAGCGGTCGGTCGCCGAGGCGATGCTGGCGGCCGGCGACCACCTCAGGAACAGCGGCATGTTCCTGATGCGGGCCTCGGCCATCCTGGAGGAGCTGGAAGCGCATGCGCCCGACATTCTGGCCGCGACCCGGGATGCCATGGGCCCCGTCGACACGAATGCTCACGCGATCGATCCCGAGCGGTTCGGCCGGGTGCCGTCCCTGCCGATCGACAAGGCGGTGATGGAGCGCTCGAAGCGCGTCGCCGTCGTGCCCTGCGATCCCGGTTGGTCGGATGTCGGCTCCTGGCAGGCGATCTGGGAGATCATGCCAAAGGACCCGGGCGGCAACGCCCTGCGTGGCGACGTGGTCGTGGCTGGCGGCCGGGAAAATCTGATCCGGGCCGAGCATCGCCTGGTAGCCGTCGCCGGCGTCGATGACCTCGCCGTGATCGAGACCGCCGATGCCGTCATGGTCGCACCCAAGGCCGACGCCGATGCGGTCAAGGCGCTGGTCGCCCGGCTGGTCGAGGCCGGCCGGCCCGAGGCCCTGGTTCACGCGCGCGAGGTGCGCCCCTGGGGTGCCTTCACCGTCCTCGCGGCAGGGCCTGGCTATATGGTCCGCGAGGTCGAGATCGACCCGGGGGCGGCACTCGACCGGCAGCTTCATGCCGGGCGCGACGAGCACTGGACTGTCGTGGAAGGGGAGCTCGTGCTGGAGACCGACGACGGTGTCTCGAGGCACAACGTCGGTGCGGTCGCCACCGCCGCCCGCAATCAGGCTCATCGCCTGAGCAACCCCGCCCGGCAGCCGCTTCGGCTGATCGAGGTGCGCATCGGCAGCGATCTCGACGACGTCCCCCTGGCCCAGCTCGCCGGCTGATCGGCGCGGGCAGGGCGGTGCTGGCCCGGACCGTGCTGGCCCGGACCGTGCCGGCTCAGACGGCGCGCACCTTCACATAGCTGCCGGGTGCGTCCTCGAGCGCCGAGAGCCCGCCCTCGCCGGGCACGCGCGCCGGCACCCGGGCACCGGCCTTGGACGCGTTCCAGGCCGCCCAGTCCTCCCACCACGAGCCCTCGCGGTGCTCCGCCCCGGCCAGCCAGTCCTCCGGCGCCGGCGGCAGCTCGTCGTTCAGCCAGTAGCCGTACTTGCCCGATGCCGGCGGATTGATGACGCCGGCGATGTGGCCGGAGCCGGCCAGCACGAACTTCTTCTGGCCCTTGAGAATCTGCGTCGACTGATAGGTGCTCTTCCAGGGGGCGATGTGGTCCTCGCGGGTCGAGACCCAGTAGACCGGCAGGCGCAGGCGCCGCAGATCGATCGGCACGCCCCCGAGCTCGATGCCGCCCGGCTCGACCAGCAGGTTCTCGTGGTAGAAGCGGCGCAGATAGAAATTGTGCATGGCCGCCGGCATGCGCGTGCTGTCGCTGTTCCAGTAGAGCAGATCGAACGGGAAGGGCTCCTTGCCGAGGAGGTAATTGTTGACCACGAACGACCAGATCAGATCGTTGGCACGCAGCATGTTGAACGTCGTCGCCATCTCGGCGCCGTCGAGATAGCCGCGCTTGGCCATCTTGTCCTCGATGGCCGCCAGCTGCTCTTCGTCGATGAAGACGCCGAGCTCGCCCGGATCGGTGAAGTCGAGCAGGGCGGTGCACAGGGTCAACGCCTTGATCCGGTTGTCCTTCTTCGCCGTCAGATAGGACTGGGTCGCGGCCATCAGCGTGCCGCCCAGGCAATAGCCGATGGCCGTGACCTCGCGCTCGCCGGTGGCCTGCTCGATGGCGTCGAGCGCCGCGAGCGGGCCCTCCAGCATGTAGCTCTCGAACGTCTTGTGGCTCAGCTCCTCGTCCGGGTTGACCCAGGAGAGGACGAACACGGTGAAGCCCTGCTCGACCGCGAAGCGGATGAAGCTGTTCTTGGGCTGCAGGTCGAGGATGTAGAACTTGTTGATCCAGGGCGGCACGATCAGCAGCGGCCGCTTGTGCACCGTCTCCGTCGTCGGCGCGTATTGCAGGAGCTGCATCAGCTCGTTCTGGAAGACCACCTTGCCGGGCGTGGTCGCGATGTTCCGGCCGACCTCGAAGGCGTCGAGATCGGTCATCCGGATCGAGAGCCTTCCCTTGCCGCGCTCGAGGTCCTCCAGCATGTGCTTGAGGCCGCGCAGCAGGTTCTCGCCGCGGCTGTCGATGGTCGCGCGCAGCACCTCCGGATTGGTCATGACGAAGTTCGACGGGGCCAGGGCATCGACGAACTGCCGCGTGTAGAACTCGACCTTCTGCTGCTCCTTCGGATCCATGCCGCGATCCTCGCCGGCGGCCTCGAGGATATAGCGCGAGCTCAGGAGGTAGGACTGCTTGATGTAGTCGAAGAGAATATTGTCGTTCCATGCGGCATCGCGGAAGCGCCGGTCACCCTTCTCGGGCGTGATCACCGGTTCGCTCTCGTGGCCGAGCATCCGCTGCGCGGTCGTTTGCCAGAGCCGCATGTAGTCCTGCCAGAGCCCGAACTGCGCCTCCATGAGCGCATGCGGGCTCGACATCATCCGCTGGGTCAGCTCGAGAAAGGTCTGCCCGAGATTGAGCGGCGTGGCGCCCGGCCCGCTCGAGATCTCCTGGCGCTTCAGGAACTCCTCGACGATGGTCCGGCTGCGCCCGGCGATCTCACCCATGATCTGGGCGATCTCCTCCGGATCGGCGCCGGCCTCGTGCGCCTGGGCTTCGGCTGCTGCTTGCTTCGCCATTCGATCTTACCCTACCTTGCTTTGCCCGCCGATGCGGCGCCCGCGCGAGGTCGACGGTATGCATCCGTCACCCGAATGCTGCCCGCGTTCGCCGGCCCGGCGCGGTTCGGTCTAGCCGAAGCAGGGCCTTGCGCCAACTGCGGCGGTCGCGACAAATGACGCCGATCGGGGACACACCCGGCGGGTCCAGGGCTGGAGCCAGTGGAGCTCGGATGACGGAACGACGGCGGGATTGGCCCTGGATGGCCCACAGGGCCGGTGGGTTCGCGATCCTGGTGATCGGGCATTGCGGGCTCGTCACACTGGGCGGGTGCAGCGAGCTGCTCGATTCGGTGCCGCCCCGGCCGGCAGCGATCGACGACCCGGCGGTCGCCGCGACCCCCTATCCACGGCTTGCCGAGGTCCCGGCGCGACCGCGGCTCACCTATACCCTCGAGCAGCGCCGGACGATCGCCGAGGGGCTCGTTGCCGATCGCGACAATGCACGTCACCGGGGCGACGAGCTGCGTCAGGCCACCGGCCGACCGCCCTTGCCGGCAGCCCCGCCGCTCCCGCCCCGACCCCCGAAGAAGGCATCGGACCCGCCCGACCCGGCGGCCGATCTGGCGATTGCCTATGTCGAGGACTCGTTGGCTCGCGATGCCGATGACGGGTCGCTCGGCGACTTCCTCGACGGGCTGGAGCGCCTGCCGCCGGGGATCGATGCTGCGGCAGCCCAGGCCGGAACCGCCGCGCTGCCGCCCATGGAGGACACGTTGATCCCGGACGGCTTGCCGCTGCACGTGATCTTCCAGGCGGGCTCGGCTGACCTCGATCCCGATGCGGAGGAGCGGCTGCGGGCGGCGGGCGCGGCGCTGCGCGAGGCGACCGGGCCGGTCGTCGTCAGCGCCGGCGGCGCTCGGGCCGGGCCGGGGGAGCTGGCGACGGCTGGCCTGGCCATGCAGCGCGCGCAACGGGTCGCCGCCGTTCTGGTCGCAGCCGGCCTCGATGCCGGGCGCATCTCCTTCGACGCGGGCGGCGAGATGGGTGGCGACGGCGACGAGGTGATCGTATACCAGCCCGACGGTGGCTCCGGGTGACGTGTCCGGCCGCCCGCCGGATGACCCCGTTCCTGAGCCCAGAGCCCGATCGATGACCGTCGAACCCGAATTCCACCGCATCCGCCGCCTGCCGCCCTATGTCTTCGCCGAGGTCAACGCCATGAAGGCGGCGGCCCGCGGGCGTGGTCGTGACATCATCGACCTCGGCATGGGCAATCCCGACCAGCCGACGCCGGCGCATATCGTCGAGAAGCTGGTCGAGACGGTCAGGAACGGCCGCACCCACCGCTACTCGACCAGCCGGGGCATCACCGGCCTGCGCCGGGCGCTGGCCCGCTACTACGACCGCCGCTTCGGTGTCGGCCTCGATCCCGAGAGCGAGGTCTGCGTCACCCTCGGCTCGAAGGAAGGGCTCGCCAATCTCGCCCAGGCGATCACGGCACCCGGCGATACCATCCTCACGCCCAATCCGAGCTACCCCATCCACCCTTATGGGTTCATCATCGCCGGCGCTGCCATCCGCCATGTCGAGCTGGCGCCGGGGCGCGACCTGATCCGCGACCTGGCGCGCTCGGCCGAGCACTCGGTGCCGCCGCCCTCCGTCATGATCCTCAACTTCCCGTCCAATCCGACGGCGCTGCAGGTCGATCTCGACTTCTACCGGGAGGCCGTGGCGCTGGCCAAGGCGCGCGGCATGTTCATCCTCTCGGACATCGCCTATGCCGAGATCTACTTCGACCGGCCGCCGCCGTCGATCCTCGAGGTCGAGGGGGCCTTCGACGTTGCCGTGGAGTTCTCGAGCCTCTCGAAGACCTATTCCATGCCGGGCTGGCGGATCGGCTTCGCCGCCGGCAATCGCCGCCTCATTCAGGCGCTGACCCGTATCAAGTCCTATCTCGATTACGGCGCCTTCACGCCGATCCAGGTGGCGGCGACAGCGGCGCTGAACGGGCCTCAGGACTGCGTCGAGGCTGCCCGCACCCTTTATCGCGAGCGCCGTGACGTGCTGGTCGACGGGCTCGTCAAGGCCGGCTGGCCGGTGCCGAAGCCGACCGCCACCATGTTCTGCTGGGCACCGCTCCCCGAGAGCTGCCGAGAAATGGGCTCGCTCGCCTTCGCCAAGCTGCTGCTCGAGGAGGCGGATGTCGCGGTCTCGCCGGGCATCGGCTTCGGCGAGCATGGCGATGGCCATGTCCGCATGGCGCTGGTCGAGAACAAGCACCGGCTGCGCCAGGCCGTGCGGAACATCCGGGCGTTTCTGGCCAGACGCGGGGTCAGCACGCCGGCGGCCATGCCGGAAGCATTCATGGAGGCAGCATCTTGAGCGGACCCGCGCCGTTGCGCGTCGCCATTGCCGGCCTCGGCACGGTAGGGGCGGGCACCGTCGCCTTGCTGGCGAGCGATCCGGCGCGTCTGGCATTGCGCGCCGGTCGGCCGATCGAGCTGCGGGCGGTCTCGGCGCGCGACCGCGGGCGCGACCGGGGTCTGGCGCTCGATGGCTGCCGCTGGGTCGAGGACGCCCGCGAGCTGGCCTTCGCCGACGATGTCGACGTGGTGGTCGAGCTGATCGGTGGTGCCGACGGCATCGCGCGCGAGCTCGCTGCCGCCGCGCTGCGGCGGGGCAAGGCCGTGGTGACCGCCAACAAGGCAATGCTCGCCCGGCACGGCGCCGAGCTTGCGGCGCTGGCCGACGAGGCAGCGGTGCCGCTGGCCTTCGAGGCGGCGGTCGCGGGCGGCATTCCGATCGTCAAGAGCCTGCGCGAGGGGCTCAGCGGCGATGCGGTGCAGCGGGTCTTCGGCATTCTCAACGGCACCTGCAACTACATCCTGACGGTGATGCGCGAGACCGGGCGCGACTTCGCCGACGTGCTCGATGAAGCGCAGAAGCTGGGCTACGCCGAGGCCGATCCGAGCTTCGACGTCGACGGGATCGATGCGGCCCACAAGCTGGCCCTGCTCGCCGCCATCGCCTTCGGCGGCAGGCCACGCTTCGATGCCATCCACATCGAGGGCATTCGCCACGTCAGCGCGCTCGACATCGAGTTCGCCGAGGAGCTCGGCTACCGGATCAAGCTTCTGGGCGTGGCCCGGCTGACGACGGCCGGCCTCGAGCAACGGCTCCATCCGGCGATGGTCAGGAAGGACTCGCCGATCGCCCGGGTCGACGGCGTCTTCAACGCGGTCGGCGTGCTTGCCGATCCGGTCGGTCTCGTCATGCACGAGGGCAGGGGGGCTGGTGCCGGCCCCACCGCCTCGGCGGTCGTGGCCGATCTCGTCGATATTGCCCGCGGCATCCGCCTGCCGACCTTCGGCGTGCCCAGCCGGGCCCTCGTCGACCAGCCGACGGCACCCATGGCGGCGCATGAGGGCTGCTATTACATCCGTCTGATGGTGCTCGACCAGCCGGGCGTGCTGGCCGATGTGGCCGCCATCCTGCGCGACAAGCACGTGTCGATCGAGGCGCTGATCCAGCGTGCCCGCAATCCCAACCAGCCGGTGCCGATCGTTCTGACCAGCCACTTGACGACCGAGGCGGCGATGACCGCGGCCCTCGGGGCGATCGAGGCGCTGGCGACAGTCATCGAGCCGCCCCGGATGATCCGTATCGAGCCGAATTGAGCCCGACCGCAAGCTGCGGCCCGGCTTCGTGACGAGGAACGAAATGAGCGAGTACCAGAGCGAAGACCGCAACCTGGCCCTGGATTCCGTCCGTGTGACCGAGGCCGCCGCACTTGCTTGCGCCCGCTGGATGGGCCGCGGTGACGAGAAGGCGGCCGACCAGGCCGCGGTCGACGCCATGCGGCAGGCGCTCAACGTGCTCGACATCGATGGCGTCGTGGTGATCGGCGAGGGCGAGCGCGACGAGGCGCCGATGCTCTTCATCGGCGAGCAGGTCGGCACGGGCCGGGGGCCGAAGCTCGATATCGCCCTCGATCCGCTGGAAGGCACCACGATCACCGCCAAGGGCGGTCCCAACGCCATCGCCTGCCTCGCCATGGCACCACGCGGCGCCTTTCTCAACGCCCCCGATGTCTACATGCAGAAGATCGCGGTCGGTGGTGGCCTGCCGCCCGGGCTGATCGATATCGAGGACAGCGTCCAGGCCAATCTCGGTCGCCTCGCAGAGGCCAAGAATGTCGCCGTCGACGACCTTGTGGTCTGCATCCTCGATCGCCCGCGCCACGAGAAGCTGATCGCCGAGGTTCGTGCGGCCGGTGCCCGCATCCGGCTGATCGGCGACGGTGACGTCGCCGGCGTCATCGCGACCTCGCGGCTGGGCAGCGGCATCGACATGTACATGGGCTCGGGCGGCTCGCCCGAGGGCGTGCTCGCCGCCGCAGCACTCCGCTGCATCGGCGGCCAGCTCCAGGGCCGGCTGATCTTCCGCAACGACGAGGAGCGCGCCCGCGCCAGGCGGCTCGGCATCGAGGACCTCGACCGTGTCTACGACGTCGACGACCTGGCCAAGGGCGACGTCATGTTCACCGCCACCGGCGTCACGGACGGCACGATGCTCAAGGGTGTGCGGCGCGTCGGCGACCGGCTCTTCACGCAATCGATCGTGATGCGCTCGAAGAGCGGCACCGTCCGGCTGATCGAGGCCGAGCACAACCTGCCGCGCAAGAGCGCCATCGTCCCGCATTTCGGGCGTTGAGGGCAACACGAACTTGAACGCGGGGGCCGCCCGCCGGCACGTCGATCCGGTGGTGCCGGGTGAGCTCCTGGTCGATCGTTCGGTCACCGGCAAGAGCTGGCGCTTGGCCGCGGAGCGGCCGGACACGGCCCGCTCGATCAGCCAGCAATTCGGTCTGCCGGAGGTCGTCGGCCGGATCCTGGCGGCGCGCGGCATGTCGCTCGCCACGGTGCCGGGATTCCTCGAGCCGCGGCTGCGCGACTGGCTCCCCGACCCGTCGCACCTGCTCGATCTGGATCGCGCCGTGGAGCGGCTCGCCGCGGCCGCCGCGGCGGGTGAGCGCGTCGGCATCATCGGTGACTACGATGTCGACGGCGCCACATCGACAGCACTTGTCCGTCGCTATCTCGAAGCCGTCGGCTGCCCCGTCGAGGTGCGGATTCCCGATCGGCTGACCGAGGGCTACGGCCCCAACGATGCTGCCTTTAGGACGCTCGCCGATGCCGGTTGCCGGCTGGTCCTCTGTCTCGACAGCGGCACGACCGCCCATGCCCCGCTCGCCACCGCCGCGGCGCGGGTCTCGAGGTCATCGTCGTCGATCACCATGCCGCCGAGCCCGAGCTGCCGGCGGCATTCGCCGTGATCAACCCGAACCGCAAGGATCAGACAAGCGCTCTCGGCGATCTCGCAGCGGTCGGGGTCGCCTTCGTGCTGATGGTGGCGCTCAACCGTGCGCTGCGCGGCGCCGGCCATTTCGCCTCCCGTGCCGAGCCGGATCTGCTGGCGGCGCTCGATCTCGTGGCGCTCGGCACGGTCTGCGACGTGGTGCCGCTCACCGGCCTCAATCGGGCCTTCGTGGTGCAGGGCATCAAGATCGCCCGCCAGGGCCAAAATCCTGGGCTCGCCGCGATGGCCGCGGTCGCGGGAATCGAGACCATCGACGATGCCCGCAAGTTCGGCTTCATCCTCGGGCCGCGGCTCAATGCCGGCGGGCGTATGGGCGAGAGCCAGCTCGGCGCAGCCTTGCTGGTGACCGAGGATCCGGCCATCGCCGCCGAGCTCGCCGGCCGGCTCGACCTGCTGAACACGACGCGCCAGGCGCTCGAGCGCGAGACGCTGGAGGCGGCGCTCCGGGCGGTCGAGCCACAGCTCCGGGACGACCAGCCGCTGCTGGTCGCGGCCGGCGAGGGCTGGCACGCGGGCGTGATCGGCATCGTCGCCGCCCGGCTGGTCGAGCGTTTCGCCCGGCCCGCCCTCGCGGTGGCTCTCGAGGGCGGCGTCGGCAAGGGCTCGGGCAGGTCGATTGCGGGCTTCGACCTCGGTGCCGCGGTCATCGCGGCCCGCGCCGCCGGCCTGATCGAGGCCGGCGGCGGGCATCCGATGGCGGCCGGGCTCACCGTTGATGTGGCCCAACTGCCGGCGCTGCAGGCCTTTCTCTGCCGCCGTCTCGCGGCGACCATGGCCTTGTCGGGCCCGGCCGAATCCCGAACGATCGAGCCCGGCCGGGCGGAGCTGCGCGTCGATGGCGCCCTGTCGCTCGCCGCGGTCAACACCCACCTCGCGCGCAAGCTGCTGCAACTGGCACCTTTCGGCGCCGGCCACGACGAGCCGCGCTTCGTGCTCGACGCAACCCGGGTCATGCAGGCCCGGCCGGTCGGCCGCGGCCACGTCTCCTGCCTCCTCGCCGGCCCGGCCGGCCCGGCCGTGCGGGGCATCGCCTTTCGCTCGGCCGATACCGGCCTCGACCGCGCCCTGCTCGGTGGCGGTGCCTTGCGGGTCGTCGGCCGCATCCGCCTCGACAGCTATCAGGGCCGCGAGCGGGCCGGGCTGGAGATCGAGGACGCCGCACCACTCGGTTGACGGAACGATTCGCGTCATGGCGCTCCGGGCTCTCTCCTCGAGCGCCGCACCGGTTGTCCGGGGTCAGCCGGCGAGCAACAGCAGCACGAAGAGCAGCGATGCCGTCACCGCGAGGGCAAGGCTCGCCCAGGCGAACAGTTGCCAGGATCCGGTTTCCCGCGGAGGCTCCCGGTAGACGACCGGGCGGCCCGGGGTTGCCGGGATCGAAGGCGGCATCTCTGACGGGGGATTCTCGGACGCCGGGTCGGCGGACAGCGCGTTGTCGTCAGGGTGGTGGACGGGCGTCGTGGTCGGTCGTGCCGCTGGTGCTGCGATCGGCGGCAGCCGTCGGCCCTTCGGGCGCTGCGGCTTGATGGCCGAGTAGACGACCCGGGCGGCGCTCTGGTCGGTCTGCGGGTTGTAGCGCTCGTGAATGACCTTGACGCCCAGCACCTCCGCCCGCCGGGCGAGATCCTGCGCATTCGCGAGCGCGTCCTCGGCACTCGGCGACGTGCAGTCGATGACCCAGCGCTCATCGCGCAGGACATGCACCTCGAAATAGCTGGCAATCGCCTCACCACCGTCGCCGGCACGGCTTGCCATCGCAAGAGCCTCGGCCATCCCCGCTCCTTGACCGCCTCGACCCATCATGCGGCAGAAGTGGTTAAGAACCGGTGACCAAACCGGGGCGCCGCTGTTGATTCGCGCATCGCCAGCCGTTAAGTACCGCTCGGGTCCCCATCGTCTAGCGGTTAGGACATCACCCTTTCAAGGTGAAGACACGGGTTCGATTCCCGTTGGGGATGCCATCTTTTTCAACGGTTTGAAGCCCTTTTCGTGTCTTCGACCCCACCTCCCTAGAGATCCCGGAACTGGGCTTCGAGGGCGGCGAGGCTCGCCAGCGTGCTCGCCTCGAGGAAGGCGTCGAGATGCGGCATGGCCGCCGCCATGCCGCGGGCCACGGGCGCGTAGCCGCGCCAGCCCTTGAGCGGGTTGAGCCAGACGATACGCCGGGCGCGCCGGCGCAGCCGGGCGAGGGCCCGGGCCAGCTGCTCGGGCGGGTCGGTGTCGTAGCCGTCGGAGAGGATGAGCACCGCGGTCCGGCCGTTCACCGCACGTCTTGCATAGGTGGTGTTGAAGGTTTCGAGCGACTGGCCGATTCGCGTGCCGCCGCCCATGCCGCGCGTCAGGAGGGAGAGGCGGGTGGCCGCCGTCAGCGCGTCCCGGCTGGTCAGCGCTTCCGTCACCCGCACGAGGCTGGTGTGGAAGAGGTAGGCGTCGGCCCGGCTGTCGGCGCCGACCAGGCCCTTGAGGAACGCCAGAAAGACGCGGGCGTGCACGGTCATCGAGCCCGAAACGTCGAGCAGGGCGACGATGCGCAACGGCGGTTCCCGCCGTCGTCGGCGGGCGAGATCGAGGGGCTCGCCGCCGCGCGCGAGCGAGCGGCGCAGCGTGCGGCGAAGGTCGATCTCGGGGCCGAGCCGCGCCAGCCGGCGGCGTCGCGCATGGCGCTCGCGGATGGCCCTGGCGAGCCGCCGGGCGACTTGCTCGGCTGCCCCGAGCTCCGCCTCGCTCATGAGGCTGCGCAGGTCCTTCCCCGAATTCGTCGGGCGGCGCGTGGCGACGAGCCGGCCCTCGCCCTCGTCATCGGCCGGATCACCGTCACCGCCCGCCGCAGCACCAGTCGGCACGCCTTTGGCAGGTGCCGACCCGGCCATCTCCGGCAGATGGCGCAACCAGAGGGCTGGCGGCTTTTGCCCGGCCAGCGGCGTGCCGGTGACCCGGGTCCGCACCCGGCCGGTGTTCAGCCAATAGGCATCGAAGAGCTCGTCGAAGCGAATCCAATCCGCCGGCGTGCTGGTGACCAGGGTCTTCAGCGCGAGGCGTGCGCGGCCCGGGTCGGTGGCATCGATGGCGGCGAGCCCGGCCAAGGCGCGGGCGGTCTCGGCGGGGCCGACGGCGATGCCGTTGCGGCGGAGATGCGCCATGAAGCCGGCGAGCCGCTCGGCCGGTCCCCGGGCACGCGCGGCGAAACGGGTCGGCTGCATGGCGCCGGCCTCAGGCCGCCTTGCCGACGAGCCGGGCGACGACTTCCGGCGTCACGGCGGCCTGATCGGCGCTGGTCTTCAGGAGGCAGACGAGGCTCGCCTGGACGGTCGCCAGGCTGGCAGCGAGGTCGTTGATGCCGAGGCCCGAAAGGGCAGCTACCCAGTCGAGGGTCTCGGCGATGCCCGGTGTCTTCTCCAGCTCCTCGCGCCGCAGCGCCTGGACGAAGCCGACGATCTGGGATGCCAGCGCCGGCTCCAGCTCCGGCGCGCGGGCGGCCAGGATGGCGAGCTCCATGGCCGGATCGGGGTAGTCGACGAAGGCATAGAGGCAACGGCGGCGCAGCGCGTCGGAGAGCTCGCGCGTGGCATTCGAGGTGAGGATCACGTGTGGCCGGCTGACTGCCTCGATAGTGCCGAGCTCGGGCACAGTGATCTGGAAATCGGCCAGGATCTCCAGGAGGAAGGCCTCGAACGCCTCGTCGGCGCGATCGATCTCGTCGATCAGCAGGACCGGCGGCGTCGGCTGCAGGATGGCCTCGAGCAAGGGCCGGCGCAGCAGATAGCGCTCGCTGAAGAGCCGCTCCTCGCTCGCCTCCTCGACCCGCGCGGTCTCGGCGGCGGCACGGATCGCCAGAAGCTGGCGCTGGTAGTTCCACTCGTAGATGGCGGCTGCTGCGTCCAGGCCCTCGTAGCACTGCAGGCGGATCAGGCGGGCACCCTGGATGGTCGCCAGCGCCTTGGCGATCTCCGTCTTGCCGACCCCGGCCTCGCCCTCGAGGAGCAGCGGCCGGCCGAGGGCGAGCTAGAGATGGAGCGCCATGGCGAGCGGCTCGCCGGCGACGTAGCCGGTCCCGGCGAGCCGCCGCTGCAGATCGAGGTGATCCATTTGCCGGCGCTCTCGGTCCTTCGCCTAGCCGTGCAGGCCGAGCTGCTGCGCCGTCCGCCAGATGCGCCAGTGGTCGTGCGGCATCTGGGCGTGGGTCAGGCCGAAGGGCCGAAACGCATCGTTGACCGCGTTCGAGAAGGCCGAGACACCGCCCACGTTCGGGCTCTCGCCGACCCCCTTGGCACCGATCGGGTGGTGCGGCGAGGGGGTGACGGTGTGATCGGTCTCCCAGGTCGGTGTCTCGACGGCCGTCGGCAGGAAGAAATCCATGAGTGTGCCGGTCATGACGTTGCCGTTGGCGTCGTAGGCGATCTCCTGGCCCATGGCGATGGCCAGCGCCTCGGTGAGGCCGCCATGCACCTGGCCCTCGATGATCATCGGGTTGATCCGCGTGCCGCAGTCGTCGAGGGCGTAGAAACGGCGGATGTCCGCCTCGCCGGTGTCGACGTCGATCTCCATGACGCAGACATAGGCGCCAAAAGGATAGGTCATGTTGGGCGGGTCGTAGTAGCTGACGGCCTCCAGGCCCGGCTCCAGCCCGGGGATCGCCTGGTTGTAGGCGGCAAAGGCGATCTCGGTCATCGTCTTGAAGCGCTCGGGCGCTCCCTTGACGACGAAGCGGTCGATGTCCCAGGCGATGTCGTCGTCGTGCACCTCGAGCAGGTAGGCGGCGATCATCTGCGCCTTGGCCCTGATCTTGCGGCCGGCCATGGCGGTGGCCGCACCCGCCACCGGCGTCGAGCGCGAGCCATAGGTGCCGAGGCCGTAGGGCGCTGTGTCCGTATCACCCTCCTCGACGGTGATCGCGTCGGCCGGAATGCCGATCTCGGAAGCCAGGATCTGCGCGAAGGTGGTGGCGTGGCCCTGGCCCTGGCTGATCGTGCCGAGCCGGGCGATGGCCGAGCCCGTCGGGTGGATGCGGATCTCGCACGAATCGAACATGCCGAGCCCGAGGATGTCGCAGTTCTTGACCGGCCCGGCGCCGACGATCTCGGTGAAGAACGAGACGCCGATGCCGATGAGCCGCCGCGTCTCGCCGCGCTTGAAGGCTTCCAGACGTTCCGCCTGCTCGCGCCGCAGCCCGGCATAGTCGACGGCCGCCAGCGCCTTCTCCATGGCGGTGTGATAGTCGCCCGAATCGTACTCCCAGCCGAGCGCCGACTGGTAGGGGAACTGGTCCTTGCGGATGAAGTTCTTCAGTCGCAGCTCGACCGGGTCCATGCCGAGCCTGGCGGCCAGGATGTCGACCATGCGCTCGATGAAGTAGGAGGCCTCGGTCACCCTGAACGAGCAGCGATAGGCGACGCCGCCGGGCGCCTTGTTGGTGTAGACGCCGTCGACCGCGAGCCAGGCCGTCGGGATGTCGTAGGAGCCTGTGCAGATGTTGAAGAAGCCGGCCGGGAACTTCGTCGGGTCGGCGCAGGCGTCGAACCCGCCGTGGTCGGCGGTGACATGGCACCAGAGCCCGGTGATCCGGCCGTCCTTCGTCGCCGCGATCTTGCCCTGCATCCAGTAGTCGCGGGCGAAGGCCGTGGTCATCAGGTTGTCCATCCGGTCCTCGACCCACTTCACCGGCACACCGGTGACGATCGAGGCGACAACGGCGCAGATATAACCCGGATAGACGCCCACCTTGTTGCCGAAGCCGCCGCCGATATCCGGCGAGACGACGCGGATATTGTGCTCGGCGATGCCGGAGATCAGCGACGCCACGGTGCGCACCGCGTGCGGCGCCTGGAAGGTGCCCCAAAGCGTCAGCTTGCCGTTGACCTTGTCCATCGACGCGACGCAGCCGCAGGTCTCGAGCGGGCAGGGGTGGGTGCGGTGGTAGTAGATCATCTCCTCGGCCACCACCTCGGCGCCCGCGAGCACCGCCTCGGTCGCCGCCTTGTCGCCCTGCTCCCAGGTGAAGATGTGGTTGGGATGGCGGCGTGGCCCGTGCGCCCCTTCCTTCTGGTCGGCGATGTCCTCGCGCAGGACCGGCGCGTCGTCGGCGAGCGCCTTGAACGGGTCGGTGACGACGGGCAGGGCCTCGTACTCGACCTCGACGAGATCGACCGCGTCCGCCGCGATGTAGCGGTTCTCGGCGATGACGAACGCCACTTCCTGGCCCTGGTAGAGGACCTTGCCATCGGCCAGCACCATCTGCTTGTCGCCGGCAAGCGTCGGCATCCAGTGCAGGTTCAAGGGCCGGAGATCGTCGGCGGTGAGCACGGCGACGACACCGGGCAGCGCCTTCGCCGCCTCGGCGTCGATCGACTTCACCCGGGCATGGGCATAGGGGCTGCGGACGAAGTCGCCGAACAGCATGCCCTTGAGCTTCATGTCGTCGACATAGTTGCCCTTGCCCTGCGTGAAGCGGGCATCCTCGACCCGCTTCCTGCGGCAGCCGAGGCCCTGCAGCTTCTCGGCGCGGTCGAGATCGACGGGGCTCTGCTCGGTCATTCGGCTGCCTCCTGCTGGGCCTGGCGCGCATCGGCCGCCGCCCGGATCGCCTTGACGATGTTCTGATAGCCCGTGCAGCGGCAGAGATTGCCGGCCATGCCCTGGCGGATCTCCGCCTCGGACGGGTCCGGGTTCTCCTCGAGCAGCCGCCAGGCGCGGGTGATCATGCCGGGCGTGCAGAAGCCGCATTGCAGGCCATGATGCTCGCGGAACATCTCCTGCAGCGCGTGCAGGCCGCCATCCGCACCCTCGATGCCTTCGATCGTGGTGATCTCGGCACCATTCGCCTGGGCGGTGAAGACGGTGCAGCTCTTGACCGAGCGGCCGCCGATATCGACCGTGCAGGCGCCGCAATGCGAGGTCTCGCAACCGATATGCGGCCCGGTGAGCCCGAGCTCCTCGCGCAGGAAGTGGATCAGCAGCAGGCGCGGCTCGACCAGCGCCTCGACCGGCTTGCCGTTGACTTGGAGCTTGACGTGCAGCTTGTCCATCAGGCGATCCCCCTGTCGGCGCGTCCGGCGGCCTCGGCGATGGCCCGGCGCAGCATCAGCTGGGCGACGTGCCGCTTGAACTCGATCGGCCCGCGATTGTCGGTCGCGGGGTCGATCGCGGCCAGCATGGCGGCGACCGCGGCACCGATCGCCGTGTCGTCGAGCGTGGTGCCGACGAGAGCCGCACCGGCCGCCGCGGAGAAGATCGGCGTGGCGGCGAGATTGGTCATGGCGATCGCGGCGCTCGTGCAGCTTCCGTTCCCGAGCGAGAGGAGCACCGCGGCAGCCGCCGTGGCGTAGTCGCCGATCTTTCGCTTCTGCTTCAGATAGGCGTAGCCGCTGCCGGCTCGCGGAACCGGCACGATGATGCGTGTGAGGATCTCGTCCTCCGCCCGCGCCGTGGTGAAGGCGGCCGCGTAGAAGGCGCGGGCCGCGACCTCGCGTGTGCCGCCCGGACCCGTGAGCTCGAAGGATGCATCGAGGCATTGCATCACGCCCGGCATGTCGTTGCCCGGATCGCCATTCGCGACGTTGCCGCCGATGGTGCCGACATAGCGGACCTGCGGGTCCGCGATCTGCAGGGCCGCCTCGCGCAGCAAAGGCACGGCCGCGGCCACCAGCGCATCGCCGATCAGCTCGTGCTGGGTGGTCATGGCGCCGATGACCAGCCTTGCGCCGTCGCGGCTGATGCCCTTGAGCCCGGCGATGTCCTGCAGGTCGATCAGATGCGAGGGCTGCGCCATGCGCAGCTTCATCATCGGGATCAGGCTGTGACCGCCCGCGAGGATCTGGGCCTCGTCACCATGCTCCCGCAGGAGCCGTGCGGCGGCGGCGACGTCGGCCGGCCGGTGGTACGCGAAGTTGCCCGGTATCATTGCTTCCTGGCCTCCCGCTCGATGCGGCATTGCCCTCGGCGCTTGATGCGCCGTTGGGGATCGGGAGAATAGGCCGCCAAGGCCCGGTGACAACTGGCAATTTCCGTCGCGGCCCCACCGGCCCGCAGGTGTTCCCCGTCAGGGCATGCCGGCAGGGCGCGGGCCGATATCCTCGCCCGGGTCGCCGCGCATGGTGTAGCCGCCATCAACCGGCCAGACAGCACCGGTGACGAAGCCCGAATCGGGGTGCGCCAGGAAGGCGATGACCCGGGCGACCTCCTCGGGTCGGCCCCACCGGCCGACCGGCGTGCGCTCGGCGTAGAGGTCGTAGTCGAGGAGCCCTTCCGCGGCCCGGCCCTTGAGCACGTCGGTGTAGATATAGCCCGGTGCCACGGCGTTGACGGTGATGCCGTAGCGGGCGTTCTCGAGCGCCAGGCCGCGGGTCAGGCCGTTCATCCCCGTCTTGGCGACGCAATAGCCGAGCCGGTTCGGCAGGCCGACGAGGCCGAGGACGGACGACAGGTTCACGATCCGCCCGATCCCGCCTCGCGCATCGCCGGCAGGCAGAGATGGGAGAAATGTGCGGCGCCACCCAGATGGACGGCGAGCATGCGATCGAAATTGGCGATCGGCTGCTCGTGGTGGGGCTTCACCTCCTGCGGCATGATGCCGGCATTGTTCACCAGCACGGTGACCGGACCGAGCTTCGCCTCGACCGCGGCGAGCGCCGCCCGGCAGGCTGCGAGGTCGGTGACGTCCGCCGCCGCGGCCGCGGTGCTGACCCCTCGGGTGCCGGCGATCCCGGCCGCGGTATCGCTGGCGGCGTCGCCCAGCTGGTCGACGATCGCCACGGCGGCCCCGAGGTCGGCCAGGGCCTCCGCCGTGGCCCGGCCGATGCCGCGCGCGGCACCCGTCACCAGGGCGACGCGGCCCGCCAGTGCTTGCTTATTCATCCGCTTGCTTCTCCCTTGCTGGATGAGGGCTTCCTGACGGCAATCCGCGCAGCCGGCAATGAGTGACAAGCGGCGCCGCGTGCTTGAGGCGGGTGGTCACGACAGGCGAGGGGAGGGACGACACGTGAGCGCCAACGAGGAGGCCCCTGCCTTCGACTACATCGTCGTCGGCGGCGGGTCGGCCGGCTGTGTCGCGACCAACCGGCTGGTCGACCGAGAGGGTGCGCGCGTGCTGCTGCTCGAGGCGGGCTGGCCGGACGACAACCCGATGATCCGCATGCCCGCCGGCTTCATCAAGTTCCTGGGTGGCAGCAAGTTCCTGACCGAGCACCTGGCGGTGCCGCAGGAAGCGCTCGGCGGCCGCCGGCCCGCCATCTGGCAGGGCAACGTGCTGGGCGGCGGCAGCTCGGTCAATGCCATGGTCTACATGCGCGGCCGGCCGGCGGATTACGACCACTGGGACGCGGTGACCGGCGGGGCCGGCTGGTCGTGGGCCGACATGCTGCCCTATTTCCTGCGCCAGGAGGCCAACCAGCGGTTCAACAACCCGATGCACGGCATCGACGGCCCGCTCAAGGTCTCGGACCCGGTGCACGTCGCCGAGATGAGCTACATCTACCTGAAGACCATGCAGGCGCAGGGCGTGAAGCTGGTCGACGACTTCAATGCCGGCGACCAGCGCGGCGTCGGCTTCATGCAGACCACGACCTATCCGCGGGTGCGCTGCAGCGCCGTCCGGGCGTTCCTCGACCCGGTCCGCGGCAGCCGCAACCTCGAGGTGAAGACACGGGCCAGGGCCACTCGCGTCCTCTTCGCCGGCCGGCGGGCCTCCGGGGTCGAGTACCGGGTCGACGGGGTGACGCACACGGCGCAGGCGACGCGGGCGGTGATCCTGACCGCCGGCGCCTTCGTCACGCCGCAGCTCCTGATGCTCTCGGGCATCGGCCCGGCGGCGCAGCTGCGCGAGCACGGGCTCGAGGTGCTGGTCGACGCACCGGGCGTGGGCGCCAACCTGCACGACCATCACGAGGTCCCGCTGATCGCGTCGACCGACCGCAATTACGGCTATTTCAAGGAGGATCGCGGCTGGCGGATGCTCGCCAACGGCCTGAACTACCTGCTCTTCAAGGGCGGGCCCGTGGCCAGCGGCGGGGTCGACGCCTGCGCCTTCGTCAACCCGCAGGAGCCGGCGGGCGAGCCCACCATCAAGCTCTACTGCGTCCCGCTGGTCTATGGCGACAAGGAGGTGCTGAACCGGGAGCCGATGCCCGGGGTCACCTTCACGAGCTGCGTCCTGCAGCCGAAGGCACGGGGCTCCGTGCGGCTGCGCTCGGCCGATCCTCTCGACCTGCCGCTGGTCGATCCCAACTATCTCGGCCACCCGGACGACATGCGCCTGCAGGTAGACGCGCTGCTCCATGCCCGGACGGTGATGCGCACCCGGCCCATGGCGGACACCATTGTCGAGGAGTTGCTGCCGGGTGCGGCGGTTGTCGACCGGGAGGGGCTCGAGGAGCATTGCCGGCGCACGGTCAAGACCAACTGGCACCCCTGCGGCACGGCCCGGATGGGCCGCGCCGGCGATCCCATGGCGGTGCTCACCCCCGACCTCGCCGTCAAGGGCGTCGAGGCTCTCCACGTGCTCGATGCGTCGCTCATGCCGACCGTGCCGCACGGCAACACCAACGCGCCCACCATGGCCGCCGCCGACCGGGCGGTCGACAAGCTGCTCGGCCGGAGCCAGCCGTCATAGGAGCGGGCTCGCCTGCGGGCCCAGTGGAAAGGGACCGACATGCCCAGGCGCACGCGAAGCCCGGACCGGCTGGCGATTTCGCCTGCCCGCGACTTGCTGCCCGACGAGATCGGCGAGCGGATGGATGGCGTGCTGCGGCCGCATGCGGCGGAAGGCGATCGGATCGAGGCGTTCCTGCCGTCGCCCTGCGTGCAGAACCACGCGGCCAATCTCGCTTTGCTGCCGGACGGCTCGCTGGCGTGCGTCTGGTTCGGCGGCACGATGGAGGGCATGGGCGACATCTCCATCTGGCTGTCGACCTTGCTGCCGGGTGCCGAGCGCTGGAGCCCGGCCCG